>NZ_JBQFNY010000002.1:0-616421 GCF_056532905.1 Ruegeria sp. H8
GAGAAGCGTTGAAAGACAAAGGGATACGCGCCTGCATCCCCGGGCGAAAGCAGCGAAAGACGCCTGTCGAGTACGACAAGCGCAGATACAATCGGCGAAACCGCATTGAGATTATGATTGGCAGGCTTAGGGATTGGAGGCGCGTGGCGACACGCTGTGACCGTTGTCCCAAGGTCTTCCTATCAGCCATCGCACTCGCGGCAACCGTAATTTACTGGTTATGGGTCCTGACCCCAGGTCGTTTTACGATTGTTGCCATTGCCCAAATCTCCTGTGTTGGAGATATCTTTTCCGTTCAAGTGCAGCGGAGGCGCAGCGGACACAGTTTCATGCGCAGCATAGCAAGAGGTGCTAGTCGCGTAAGACCTTGATACACTGCGGGGAAAGGATGGTGGGTGATGAGAGACTCGAACTCCCACAACTTCACCACAACAGCCTTATTTTTATGATGCTTAATGGTCGCTGCCTTAAAGACGATGTACCATTGCGATGTACTCGTTGTCAAAGACCGTCCGTCAAGACGACGACAGCAGGTCAAAGAAGTCTTCCTGTTTAGCGCTGATCTCCCCCAATATTTTGTCTTTGGTTCTTGGGCTTCTAAACATCTGATAGTGAGCAATCGCTTTTGGCTGACTGCAGGCGTTGGCAACACGACGAATGGCGTCTTCAACCAATTCTCTTGCGGCATCTCCACTCGGCAGTACCGCGTTTTGTCTTTTCACATGAAGTAACTTGCAGGCATAAAAAACGAACCAATAACCGTATACAAGATACTGGTGCTGATGTTTATGCCCGTTTTCCGGTGACGACCCAAACTCAGAAATATAGGCATCGCGCATTGCCTCAATAAGTCGATAAATCTCGAATAGTCGTATTAACTCATCTATGTTTTGTCTTTCGTGGAAAATGGCATTGAAACGAGTGTCAAAGATGGAATCGGATTCTGACATTGCTTTGTCTGGCTCGTGTAGTTCAAACGCCAGAAAAATCGCCCAAGCTTTAAGGCGTCAATCCTCTTCTCTACCGGAGCATCAATGTGCATGTTCTTCTTTCGCTCGAAGAAGTACCCGCGCTCTTTGAGCGCTAGTGGTCGAGGCCTGCAATGACCGACCCGTTCGTGGCACAGCGGCTTGATTTCCTCGCTCACCATATCGGCCTTCAAAGCGTGCCCCTACGCCTGCTTTCGCGGCAGTGCAGTTGACACCATTGCATTTAATAAGTTGGGGTAGACCCCTGCTGTTTCGCCGACTTATTTGACAGATAATTACCGTTGCAAATGATAGCCTACATCATAACATTAAGCGTTCAGCGAAACGGATCAAACTTGCCGCTGGGTAACTTCAACTACTGGAAACGGCGATTCAGAACAGGCTCATTGGACCTTGGTTTGGTCATATGCCGGGCGAGGCGCATAAAGGGACGCTCTATAGTATAGAAAAAGATAGTTGCTATCGGCACAGCAGCGACAAGGGTTATCGCGCAGACAATTGGCACAACCAGTATTGGTTTTTCCGTGAGTTCTGCAGCCTGTCTAGTGAGATCCGTCTTGTAAATTAAAAACGGGTGCATCAAATAAAGACTATAGCTTATCTTTCCAAGAAATTCGGTAAATCTATTAACCAAGAAGCTTACGGGATAGAGCGCTTGGGATAGGGCGAGGCATGCAAACCCAATCCCCCATCCTAGAATGAAAATTAAGGAAATTGGATTCGTTGAAGCGTCTGGGTGAGGTCCATACAGAAACGCCACTGATAAGACACCCAAACCTATGACCAGGGCGGCCAGCCCGATCTCTCGCTCCCAGCTACCCTCGATCCTATGGAAAATACTCCATGCCAACAGACCAAGTGCAAAGTATGGGGCATTGGTAAGAAAGTTGTGCCAATAGTACCCGTATGGAACCTCGGTGGAACCGTGAAGATTCAAAATTCCCCATCCGATACATGACGCCACAAACAGGATGAGAGCACCCGACATGTTTCGCCAGATCCAGAAGAATGGGAAGAGTAGGTAGAAGATCGCTTCAACACCCAGTGACCACCCCGCAGGTACGAGACTGTTTTGTTCTTCGGGAACAAAACCGAATGTGAATGTGAGGTTCCTTATGATTGTATCGAATTCTGGCCAGGGTCCCTTGCGATGCCAGAGGAACAGCATGAAAAAGAACAACGGAGCAATCCGCAGAAAGCGCCGCACCGCATATTTCCAACCACTACGGATCGTCACTCCATTGGGATAGGCAAGTGACATAGAGAAGGCGCTGATTATGAAAAACAACGGAACTCCCATGGTCAAGTAGTTCACATGCCACCCGAAAAACTCGACCCCGAGCGGGTGAATATACACCGCATGTAGGCAAACCACTCCAGTCGCGGCAATACCGCGCAGAGCATCAAGGCCATGAGCCCGTTGTTTTCCCGCTTCGATCGACATGTCCTGCTAATACGATCCACTCGAGTAGGTAACGTCAGCACAAGTGCTTAGCCGCTTGCAAACGATTAATTCTGGCGGCGCTAGTTTCATCAACTTACTGGAAGGCTTTCGTGTGCGGGCGGCTAGCACGTTACAAGTAGTCATCGCATCCCATACCCCAGCACAGCTGTTTCAACAAGATCGAAATAGTCTCGATGCATCGTAACCAAACAGAATTCCCCGATCAGCCTCTCGGCCAGAGCATCCGCAATCCAGTTGGAAGTCCTACGTTGCGGTAAGGCTGAACCCTTCCAGTTATATCTCTGGTGAACTTGCTGAATGGCTGGAAGATCAGGAAATGGATCATGTCCGAGGGGCACCATACTATCCGCAAACTCAGGGAAAGATCGAGCGCTGGCACCAGACCTTGAAGAACCGCATCTTGCTGGAAAACTACTACCTGCCCGGTGATCTCATGCAGCAGATCGATGCTTTCGTCGATCACTACAACCACCGGCGCTATCACGAGAGCCTGCAAAACCTCACCCCGGTCGATGTCTACTTCGAGCGCGGCCACACCATTCTGAAACAACGAGAAAGGATCAAACGGAAGACAATCGAAACCCGGCGCTTGCTCCACCGCAAATCCGCCGCATAATCAAACCAAACAGATGCGCCAGATCCTCTCTTAGCTCAGGCGGCCATCTGTCCCAAAATCCCTGACGACGGGCAAGCACCGCAAGCATCGGGTAGCCGGGCTGTCCCTCTGCCGGAATTAGTTTGACAAGCTCAGCGCGGTGCCGTGCGTTATCTCTCGCTTCTTCTAAGGTAAGTACCTTCACTTCGATCTTCAATTTCGGACCTGATATACGGGGTAAATGTACAGATTGAGCAATCGAGTGTTGATCAGAGTGACGAGCTTGCCGCAGGTATTGCATTACCTCGTTATGCTTCCTTCGGTTTTTCACAAGCGCATACCAGGCTTTCGCATGAAAGGATGCTTTTGTACTCTGCTCAAATTTGGAAAAGAAAGAGTTTGAACTCATGAGGAAGCTAATCCAGCTTCCATAAGCATCGAAATTGCCGTAGTTGGCTACCATTTCTTTGACGTCTTGCTTTGCGAACCGAAGTCTTTTTTCAGCAGCAGCATATCCATCTAAGAGTTTTTGTTTTTGGTCGTCTGAAAGCGGCATTGCAGGTGACAAAAATATCTATGAACGTCAAAGTGATCGTCGCAAAAAACAAACAATAAAAGAAAGCAATTTCAAAGCCCCCACTTCGCCAAAGCCTTCTCTGCCGCCGCTGGGTCTTTCCTGATCCGTAGAATAGTTTGACGCGTAAGTGCCATTGCATTCGAGATTTCCGACGCACCTGCACCTTTTGACAGCATGTCCATAACCCTTGTGAGCGTTTCCCTGTCGTAGCTGGGTTTCTTGCCACGGTACTTGGTTTCATCATGACGCGCAGCCTCTATACCTGCCTTCTGGGCCTCCTTTGTGGCTTCAGCCTGAGCTTGAGCAGTGGCAGCCATAAAGGCTATCAGAGCGTCCCTCACGGCTTCTTGCATGGGGTCTGTTGTTGCCCCGTCAAACGTGAGGTTGTTGATCACCGTGCGCACGACTACTCCCTGCCTCATGAAGTGCCTGACCGTGTCGGTCACGTCTTGGTAGTTACGACCCAAGCGATCTACCCAGCGGACCACTAGCGTGTCACCGTGGCGCAACTTATCGTACAGCCGCTTCCCCTCAGGTCTGTCTTGCAGCGTAGTGCTGACACCCGAAACCCCGTGGTCGGATACCACCTCGTCGATCTCAAACCCAGCAGCCTCAGCTTGCGCCCGTTGATGGTCAAGCGTCTGGTCAGCAGTCGAAACTCGTGCGTATAGGATAGTCTTGCTCATGTCGCCTTCGTGTCCGTTTAGGTGCTGTACGTTGATAGGAATGTACGATTAAAGAAGTCAACCCTTACGGACAGTCTTTTTGGGGTGCTGTAGGTGTACTTTGAGGTATACCCTTACGGACAAAGCGATAAATGCGCTTACCTGAGTCAAGTTGTCGCGACGATTTCAGAGACACATTCGCTATTGATTAGGGCAAGGCGTTCTATGCCAACTGGCATGAGTTCGTTTCCTTGCGCAGTTCAAACGAAAGAGGACTTCGCAAATGAAAGCTTACACCGCATCCTTCGTTCTTTTCCATACGACGCTGGTCGTACGTTCTAACGTTCCGTTGCTTATGCCAAAGGTCGAAGCGACAAACGCAGAGTTGCTGTTTGACCTTGGTTTGGTGCAGTTGTTTGTGACGAGGGGACGCGCCCCAGCAGTCTAAGTATTCGCTTGGGAAGGCGTGGCAATTGACTGCGCCTTACCAGCCCGTCGAAGACCCGGTATGGGGGTATTATCGATTAATACGATATATGGATAAGGCTCTCAGATTTTTGCGATATTTTTTGCTTGGTTGACTAATGTCAGCTCTTTCACTGATTGCGCTAGCGTCAATCTCGTCGTGGTGATCAAACTTCAAGCTGCCTTCAGCAAACATAGCTTGAGCTATGAGGATGTGGATAATGGGTCTTTCCTCCACCACGAGGACGACCCAAGCTTCAGCAATAGCTTAAGCTACCTAAGCAAAATAGCTTCAGATGTATCCCCAGATGCCCCCCTTACCCCCCAAAGCTGAAAGCTGAAAGAACGGTAAGGGAGGTCTGGCGACTAACATCGAAGCTACAGCTTCAGATTGTAGTTGCCCCAGAGAGGCCCCCACAGAAACGATTATTCTGTAATGGTGGCACCTAAACCGAAGTAACCTAATGACGCGCTGAGAGACTCTGGAGCGCTCGCTAAAGGCTCTAGGCTATATACCCAGCTGAAGCGCACGAAAGGTCACTCAGTGACTCGCTCAGCGGCTCTAGCGGGGCAGGAATGAAGGAAGCTTACGCATCTCCGTCGCCAACCCTGGTAGCATTGCGTCGCTCTTGCCATACCCTTCAGCTGACCGCCCAGTTGATCGTCCTGTGATGTATGTCTTTGCGCTGTCCGAGATACCCGCCCTCAATGCCAAGTCTTCGAACAGATGTCTCCACCCATGGTTGGGTGCTAGGTCTTTTCTTTTAAGCCCAAGCTTACCTCGTACCCACCCAGCTACGTTTCCTTGTGATCGCCGGGGGAACAATCTTTGAGTGGGGGTGCCGCTGTGCGCCTGAACAAACTGGATCAATCCCTCAGCTATGAGGTCAGGGTGTACGGGAACAGTCCTCTTGCTGTGTTGGTTCTTCAGTGTTTTCCCGCCCTTCGTCGTGATCCGGTAGAACCAGTCGTCAGCGGACTGGAAGAAGTCATCGGGCCTTAGCTGCGCAACCTCTTCAATCCTAGCGCCCGAGTAGGCGCACATCCACGGCAACCATCTAAGCTCCGGCTTCGTCTCACGCCTCGCCCCTTTAAGGACCAACTTCGCCTCACTCAACCGATACGTCCGATCAGCGCTGTTGACGCCCTGTCGCTGCGGTAGCTCAACTAGTTCCAAGGGGTTGCCGTCGGGGAAAAGACTACCGAGGGCATGACGACGCGCCCACTCCACAACCGTCCTTACGTTCTGCAAACGCTGGGCTATCGTCGAGTTAGACAGCTTTCCCTCATTCAGCATTGACCACTTCCAGTCGTCTGCCTGTTGCGCTGTCAGAGTGTCCACTCGTTTGCTCTTTCGGTGCTTCGCAAACTCGTCAGCGGCTCTTCGAAACTTTCGCTCTGCACTGGAGGACATGGGCTTTGCATCTCTGCCTGCGGATCGGCGACGTACTTCCTCGTCAATTACTTCGTCAAACGTAACTCCACCGCGCTCATCGTGAACACCCGGGTGTTGTTTGGGTTTTGGCTCGTAATTTGGGTACTTCTTGAGAGTATCTATTTCAGAGTAGTCACCCGTCGCCCTTGCAAAGCTCACCCGGCTGACATCCTCCATGGCCACAGCAATGCGTCGAATGAGACGGTTGCGAGACTCGTTGTCAACGATCAGACCTCGCCTAGCCAACTGAGCATCTGCTAACTCGCCAAATCGATGCTCCATGTCTGTAACCTTGGTCGAAGGTGTAGGGACCGCCAAGGAATTGCTCTTGCCCTCCCTAGCGTTGGCATCCAGTTTTGCCACCTGCTTCCACACCTCAGGTGATCCGGGTTCTTCTTCAAGTACCTGAAGGAACGTTGCGACGACTTCGCCAGCTAACGCAACTGTGTCCTTATGACTTAGGCTAGTTGAGCCAGAGCGTAGTGTATCCCAGTAGGTCTCTAACGCAGCATATGCTGTTGCAAAGC
Organism: Ruegeria sp. H8; assembly: GCF_056532905.1. Taxonomy (NCBI): domain Bacteria; kingdom Pseudomonadati; phylum Pseudomonadota; class Alphaproteobacteria; order Rhodobacterales; family Roseobacteraceae; genus Ruegeria; species Ruegeria sp. H8. The sequence goes on from NZ_JBQFNY010000002.1 coordinate 6,719, forward strand.
GTTTCTTTGCTTCTGGCCAGTCTTTCGTCCTCAATGAAACTTTGGCGTGGGTCGTAAGCTTTACCCGACAGTCCCTATCGCCGACAGGTAGAACAACTGTGGTACCTGCAGCTTGGTTGACTACGTCTCTAGGGACATGGACACGTAAATAGTAAGTCGATCTGATCAGAACAGGCTTAGGCATTGCGAATCTCATCGTGTACCACCTCTATGTACTAGTTGAGGCAGCGCAAGGCCCTGAATATCAGGAACATTAGCGAGATCAATAAGTTGGGATGGTGGGTGATGAGAGACTCGAACTCCCGACATCTTCGGTGTAAACGAAGCGCTCTACCAACTGTTGCACAGACGCTCCGCTGTCTGAGCTAATCACCCGTGACGGATTGTGCGTGTTTTCCCAAAGCATCAACTGCGGTTTTCTCAGGTGAACCCTCGTGGTTCGAGTACGACACTTACTGTAACGGAATCAGAGGTCAAGTCGTTACATGTACGGGTAGAGGGGTTTGGGGCAGGTCCGACAACGGTTACTTGAGACGTCTCAATCTCAGCCGTGCGCTGAATTGTAAACCTTTACCGACTGGAAGATCCTGATGCTTCAACAGAATCTTTAACTTAGCCGTTCCATTTATCCGTAGAAGTTCACATCGGATCGATATTGACGGGTCACTGATCATCCAAACCGTTTGCTCGTCGGATCATTGTAACCAACTCTTCTACCTTTTCATTTAGGTCAAGAGTATCTAGTTTGGCGGTTTTCTCACACACCAAGGTCGCAGCCTTTACCTTGTCGCCATCTTTGTGAACATATGGGTCAGTTTGAGCAGCCTCATCTGACTGGTCCAAATTGATTGTTAGTGCATCGTCGGCCTGCGATCCATTGATATGATGGTTTCGGGCGCTGGCGGGCGATAGCCCAGTGCACTGTGGGGCCGCTTTGTGTTGTAGTGTCTCCTCCATTGTTCGATCAGAATTTGAGCTTCGCGCAGGCTGTAGAAGATCTCACTGTTGAGCAACTCGTCCCTGAACCGACCATTGAAACTTTCACAGTATCCGTTCTCCCAAGGGCTCCCAGGTTCGATGTAAGCCGTCTTGGCGCCAACTGCGGCGATCCAGTCTCGGACGGCTTGGGCAACAAATTCCGGTCCATTGTCAGAACGTATGAAACTCGGCGCGCCGCGAAGTATGAACAGATCCGTCAGGGCATCGATCACATCGACCGAGTTCAGCTTGCGCTTCACTTTAATCGCCAGGCATTCCCGACTGTACTCATCAAGGATGTTCAGCGTCCGAAAAGCTTTGCCATCATCGGTTCGGCAATGAACGAAGTCATAGCTCCATACATGATTGCGATACTCCGGCCTCAGCCGGACACATGATCCGTCATTCAGCCAGAGCCGTCCTTTCTTCGGTTGTTTCACTGGCACTGAGCAGCCCCTCTCGTCGCCAAAGCCGTTCAATTCGCCCATCGCTGACAGACCATCCAGCCTCTCGCAGTAGTGCAGCGATCCTGCGATAGCCATATCGGCCGTATTGACGGGTCAGCTCAATCATGTCGGCCACCAATCGGTCTTCGTCTGCGCGACCTTGTGGTACACGCCGTTGCGTGGACCGGTGTTGTCCAAGCACGCGGCAGGCGCGTCGCTCAGATACTTTGAGCTGGCTGCGGACATGATCGATGCAGGCACGACGACGAGCGGGGCTCAATAGTTTCCCTTGGCCGCCTCCGTGAGGATCAGTTTGTCCAACGTCAGGTCAGACACCGCGCGTCGCAGCCGCTCGTTCTCTTTCTGAAGCCGCTTCAGTTCCTTCAACTGATCCACACCCATTCCGCCGTACTTCTTTCGCCAGCGGTAGTAGGTTTGTTCAACAACGCCGATCTGCCTGATCGCATCAAGACGGGACATCCCTTGCCCCATCAGAACTTCAACCTGCCGTAACTTCGAGACAATCTCTTCGGGCCTCGGTCGCTTGTTTGCCATTCGTAGTCCTCCGTTTCCTAAACATAACGGTGGACCCGTTCAGTTGGGGAGGCTCAACCCAACATCGGTTTTATCGACGTTGGCGGTTTGTTATGACGCGGAAAATTAGCCGATGGTTGCGAGGCCAGCCGTTCAGAACATAGTCCGGAAACAACCGCAATGCGCAACGAAGCAACAGTTCGCTGCAACCGCAAAGAGTACCCTTTGATATTGAAGAGTTTAGGGCTTCTAAATGCTGGAAACGACTTACAGGGCTATGGGAAGCTCAAGTGTAACGCTTGCTCCTTTTTCGACTTGGTTGATTGCAACCACTCCTCCATGGCGTTTTGCCACCGCTGAGACAATTGACAATCCAAGGCCGCTGCCTTCCGAGTACTCTAGCTGCGAAAACCGACTGAATGCTGCTTCGCTTTGGGCGGGTGAAAGACCAGTTCCGTCATCGGCCACAGTAAGATTGACATTTCCTCCGTCACAGAAGAGCACAATTGAAATTCGGCTCAACTTAGCGCCACCATGCTTAACTGCATTGTCCAGCAGGTTTTTGATGGCCTCAGTCAAAAATACCCGATCCCCTGTTACCATGATTGCAGACTCCGGCATCGTGACCTCAAAATCGATCCCATTTGCCAGAATGTGTACGCCCATCTCTGCACAAGCTTCTTCCACGACCAAGCGGAAATCAATCTTTTCCATCTGATCCTGATGCGTAGGTTGCCGCAGCCGTTCCAGTGATAACAGCTGTTCCGCCACAGTGGCCGAGTTCTTTGCTGCTGCCACAAGCTCGACAATGCGTTTGTCCCTGTCTTCATCCGTTTTTGCATCTCGCAGCGCCTCGGCCATGGACTGGACTGCGGCTGCTGGATTTCGCAGTTGATGCGCAGCTTCTGAGATAAACACTTGATGGGCGTTAATACTGTCTTCGACCTGCCCAAACAGCCGGTTCAGGGTCTGAACAATGCCACGGACTTCGGTCGGGACCGGGCGTTTTATCTTGCTGAGGTCGTCGGGCGAACGCAGGTCAATGGCGTCCTGCAAATCCAGCAACGGTCGCAGGCCGCGCGCAACGCCGAACCAGACGACAAAGCCAAGGGTGGCCATTAGGATGCCCATCAGTATAGCTGCTCGGATCGACAATTCATTGGCAAACGCGTTGCGATCCGCGATGCGTTGCCATGCGGTGACCGTCGCATCTCCTACAAGGTTATCCAGAGTGACCCGTTCGGTCATTTTCAATACGCGCACCGGCTCGTTACGATAGACCGCTTCGAAAAACTGGGGTTGGTAAACGTCCTGTTTTGTCGGGTTTGCCGAGGCAGGTGGATATGCGTAACCGGTTACGTAGATACCGCCGGGTCCGGTCACGTGGTAAAAAATCTCTCCCCCCGATGCATCGCGGATTAAGCTGCGGGTGGTGGGCGATAAAGCATCGCCGTCTGACACCGCCACATCGCGCGAGATCGCCAGACCAGCAGATAACAGGCTGTCGTCAAAAAGCTCTTGCGCCGTTTCCCGGGCAACCGTGTAGCGCCAATATCCAAGCAGAATCGCGAGCAACACCAAGGGCGTCAGGATCAGAATGAACAGCCTAAGCCGGAGCGAACCATGCCTGATCACTTCTGCACCTCAAGCAGATACCCAAGACCGCGGGCGGTTTTGATCCTAATGCCAAGGTTCTGAAGGCGTTTGCGCAATCGCGATACATGAGGTTCAACGGCAGAGTCTTCGACATCCGCACCCACGCCATAGACATAGTCAGTCAGCTGGCCCTTGGGGACAATTCTGCCGCGCCGTTCCAGCAGGCATTCAAGCACAGCCATTTCTCGGCGTGGCACGTCAAGCACCTGTCCCTTTACGCTGACCTGCCGCGCGGTGCGGTCAAATTCCAGTTCTCCGATGGTCTCTTGCGAGCCGTAATCCAGTTGCTTGCGACGAGACAGGGCGCGGATGCGCGCCTCGAGCTCGTCCATCTCGAAAGGTTTGACCAGGTAGTCGTCAGCGCCCATATCCAGACCAGACACTCGGTCACTGGTCTCGGTGCGCGCGGTCAGCAGAATAACCGGGGCGCTGTCACCCCGGTTGCGCAACGACCGCAAGATTTCAAGCCCTGACCGACCCGGAAGGTTGATGTCCAGAACGATCAGGTCCGCGCCTTCCTGCTCTAGATACAGATCGGCTGCATCGCCATCTGTCAGTACATCAGCAGCATGGCCCCGATCCCGCAAGCGATAGGCAATGGCGTTGGCGAGGGTCTCATTATCCTCGACGATGACGATCCGCATTCGGGCTCCTGCAAGTTTCGCGCAAGGTTGGCGTTCCATGATTGCCAGATGGGAGGGGGAATCAACCCCACAGTTCTATTTGCGATCACGGTGGCGCGGAGGGCGCCGACGTGGTTGTCTGGTCAACAGGGAGGAACCAATGGCCATTTCCAACTTCACCCGTCGCGCCGTCGTGGGGCTGATCGCCGCCGCCGGTATCGCAGCACCCGCCGCAGCCGAGGTCGATTTCTCGGGCAAGACCATTGAATGGGTCATCCCGTTCTCGGAAACCGGCGGGTCTGCCAAATGGGCCAACTTCTTTGCGCCGCTTCTGTCCGAGGCGCTGCCGGGTCAACCGACAGTGGTGGTGAAATTTATGCCGGGCGCGGGTTCGACCAAGGGTGCGAACTGGTTTCAGGAGCAAAGCCATGATGACGGTACGCTGCTGTTCGGCACCTCGGGTTCAACTCAATTCCCGTATCTGCTGAACGATCCGCGCGTGCGTTATGAATATAACGACTGGATTCCGGTTATGGCATCGGGAACCGGTGGCGTCGCCTATCTGAACGCTGAGGATGGCGCAAAGTTTGATGGCTCCGCAAACGCGTTGAAAGACACCAACTTCATCTACGGCTCGCAGGGTGCAACCCGGTTGGATTTGGTGCCGCTGTTGGCTTGGCAGATGCTGGGTATGAATGTTGAGCCTGTCTTTGGCATCAAAGGCCGTGGAGACGGACGCCTGATGTTCGAACGTGGAGAGGCCAACATCGATTATCAAACCTCCTCGGGCTATCTGGGCGGTTCGGCGCCGCTGGTCGAGGCTGGTCAGGCCGTGCCGATGATGACATGGGGTGCCTTGGATGCAGACGGCAACATCGTGCGCGATCCGACATTTCCGGATATCCCGACTTTCAAAGAGGTCTGCGAGGCCACCGATGGCTGTGAAACCAGCGGTGAAGCATGGGACGCATGGAAAGCCTTCTTCGTGGCGGGCTTCCCAGTTCAGAAACTGGCCTTCCTGCCCGGTGACACGCCACAAGAGGTCGTCGATGCCTACACCGCGGCGTTCCAAGCTGTAACCGAGCGTGGTGACTTTGCAGACATTTCGTCCAAACGCGTAGGCAAGTATCCGGTGTTCGTCGGCGACGGCTCAAAAGCTGCGCTGCAAACCGCGACCAATGTGGATGACAATGCCAAGCAATATGTCCTGAACTGGCTGAAGGAAGCCTATGGTGTCGAGTTGAACTAAGCCGACACGTCGTCGCGCGCCCAACGAAGGGCGCGCGCTTTTCTACATACAAGACAATTTATGAAAGGCGGCCGCTATGGAGGTTTTCGCCACCGCTCTTCCTGCGCTTGGTGATGCGTGGGGTCTTATCCTGCAACCTATCGTTCTGGGTTATCTTGTGCTCGGCGTCGTTATGGGGCTGGCTGTAGGTGTTTTCCCGGGGCTTGGAGGCATTGCCGGCCTGTCGCTCTTGCTCCCTTTCATGTTCGGCATGGACCCGATCCTGGGTCTGGCCCTGATGATCGGGATGGTGGCGGTGGTTCCGACCTCTGACACTTTCGCATCGGTCCTGATGGGCATCCCCGGCAGTTCGGCCTCGCAGGCCACAGTGCTGGATGGCTTCCCCATGGCCAAAAAGGGCGAGGCCGCGCGGGCGCTGTCGGCGGCCTTTTCCTCGTCCCTGTTCGGAGGGCTGGTCGGCGCGACCTTTCTGACCATGTTCATTCTGATCGCGCGCCCAATCGTTCTGGCCTTTGGACTGCCCGAGATGTTGATGATCACTATTCTCGGCCTGTCGATGGTCGCCATTTTGGCAGGACGTATCCCACTGAAAGGCGTCGCCGCCGCTGGATTAGGCCTGATGGTCGGCACAATTGGCGAGGCCGATGCCGGTGGATCGCTTCGGATGGCGACCTATGACATTCCCTATCTTACCGATGGCTTGAAACTTGTCATTGTCGGTTTGGGTATTTTTGCGGTGCCCGAAATCGTCTCGCTGCTGCGGCAGGATCGGTCGATTGCGAAAGGCGCCTCGATAGGTGCTGGATGGCTGGACGGCGTCAAAGACTGGTTTGCGAATATCTGGCTGTCGGTCCGCTGTTCGATCATCGGGGTCGTCGTCGGCGTCATTCCGGGCCTCGGCGGTTCGGTCGTTGACTGGATCGCTTATGGCCATTCGGTTCAAACCACCAAGGACAAAAGTAATTTCGGCAAAGGCGAAGTGCGCGGGGTCATCGGCCCGGAAAGCTCGAACAACGCCAAGGAAGGCGGCGGTCTGGTGCCGACGCTTCTGTTCGGAATTCCGGGCTCGGGCTCGATGGCAATCTTCATTGGTGCGGTTGCGTTGCTGGGGTCGGGAGATATCGAAGTCGGTCCGAGCATGCTTCAGGACAATCTCGATATCACCTATTCGATCGTCTGGCTGTTGGCGCTGGCCAACGTGGTGGGCACCATCCTGTGCATCGCGGCCTCGGGCGGGATCGCCAAGCTGACCACGATCCGCTTTACCTATCTGGCGCCGTTCCTGTTCATGTTGATCAGCTTTGCAGCCTTCCAATCCGGTCAGAACTTCGAAGACCTGCTGGCCTTGTTTGTGATTGGTTTGATCGGCATCTTCCTGCGACGGTTCGACTGGTCGCGCCCTGCTTTCCTGATCGGCTTTGTTCTGTCGAACCCGGTTGAAAAGTTCACCAATCAGGCCTTCCAGATTGCATCGTTCCGTTTCCGAAAGAGCTTTGGCGAAGGGATGGAATATGTCTTCAGCCCCATCGTCATTGTCTTGATCGTCGTCACGGTTGCCTCGGTTATTCTGGGCATCCGGCAAGCCAAGATGATCATGGCCGAGGGTGAGGTCCAGGCAGGTACAAAGCGTGCGCCATTGGTCTTTCTACTGGTGATCATGGCCTATCTGATCGTGGCTTTGGTCAATGCTAACATGATCCCTGACTACAACATGACCGACAAAATCATCCCCCTGGTGATCGGCTGTATCTCTTTGTTCTGCTGCGTGATCCTGCTGATCCAGATGATGCGGCGGCCCGAGGGCGACGCGATTTTTGCAGACAAGGAAATTGCGGGTGAGGACGCCAGTGCCCCCCATGGTTTGTGGTCCACGCTGGCGTGGTTCGCCGGTCTCATCGCGGCGACATGGGTGGTGGGGTTCATCCTTGCATTGCTGGGTTTCCTGATCGCGTTTTTCCGTATTCGGGCGGGGGCCAGCTGGCAGATGGCGCTGATCCTGACCGCCTGCGGTATTGGCTTTATGTGCCTGATGGCGGGTGCTCTGAACCGCGATTTCCCGCCTGGTCTGTTGCAGGACATGGTCAGCTTGCCCTGGCCATTGAAATGAGCAGCCCGATGACATCGCTCGGCCTGTGTACCGGGCCGGGCAGAAGAAACACCACTCAGTCTTGGCCAGGGGGGACCCGATGACCCAAACAGCGATCCCATATGTATTCATGCGGGGCGGAACCTCTCGGGGCCCGTATTTCCGCCGCTCGGATTTGCCCGAGGATCTGGACACTTTGGCCAAAGTGCTGATCGCTGCCCTCGGGGCCGGGCAGTCGCTGAACATTGATGGTATCGGCGGTGGCGCGGCGGTCACGACCAAGGTCGCGATGCTGTCGGTCAGCGAGGATGACTGGGCCGATATCGACTATTTCTTCGCGCAGGTTGCGGTCGAGGATAAGTTGGTCGACTTCAAACCAACTTGCGGCAACATCCTGTCAGGTGTCGCCCCCGCTGCAATCGAAATGGGGTTGTTTGAGCCCCAAGGCGATGAAACCGAAATCCGTATCCGGGCGGTCAACACCGGGGCCCGTGTAGTGGCCCGGATTCAGACACCCGGGGGAAGGCTGACCTATGAGGGTGATACAGGCATTGCCGGGGTGCCCGGCCAATCTGCACCGGTGCAGCTGAGTTTCATGGGGGTGGTTGGGTCAGCAACCGGTGCTTTCCTGCCCACCGGCAACCTGCGTGACACAGTACAGGGGATCGAACTGACTTGCATGGACGTCGCTATGCCAATGGCCATTGCCTGCGCCGCCGACTTCGGACTGACGGGTTATGAAAGCGCCGAGGATCTGGACGCCAACCGCGCCTTTTTTGACCGGATGGAAGCCGTTCGGATCGAAGCCGGGGAACGGATGGGGATGGGGGATGTGTCCAAATCCGTGACCCCCAAATTCGGCCTTGTAGCTCCTGCCAAAGCGGGCGGAACGCTTGCAGTGCGGTATTTCATGCCGTGGAAGACCCACCCGACCATGGCGGTTACCGGTGCGCAGTGCATGGCGTCCTGCGCTTTGACGCCCGGCACGGTCGCGGACGGTTTGCTGGATCGCCCGACGACAAGCCCGGCTGAAGTCATATTGGAACATGCCTCGGGCACGATCGACGTATTGGTGGATTTCACCACTGAGAATGGGTTCACTGTAAACGCAGCAGGCTTGGTTCGTACCGCGCGCAAGTTGGCAGACGGCCATGTGTACGTTCCACAATCCGTGTGGAAAGGGAGTTGATTAGGCATTTCCAAATTGGTATACTTTTGTATACAAATGAGAGAGGTTACGATGGACGACTACTCGGAATGCCTCGATATCGCGCGTCAGGAGCTCCGGTTGGCGCAAGCTGCCTTGCGACGGGATATGGCCGAATACCCCACGCCAATCGCGGGATGCGACGAGCAATTCAATCATCTGTTGGACCAAAGCGAACGCGTCCGAAACGCGCTGGCAGCACTTGACGTGCAGCATTTTGTGCCGACACCCAGAAAACTGACCACCGGGCAGAGTATAGAAAGCCGATGAAAGTACACATTCTGGATGATTGGTTCGACACGCTGCGTGGGCTGCCATGTTTTGAGAGACTCAACGCTCATGAAGTGACGGTGTGGACGGATAATGTCGAGGATCTTGACATCTTGGCCAAGCGTTTGCAGGAGGCTCAGGTGCTGGTGCTGTTCCGAGAGCGGACCAAAGTCACGCGCGCCTTGCTGGAAAAGTTGCCGAATTTGCAGCTGATCAGCCAGCGCAGCGTCTATCCCCATGTTGATGTGCCGGCCTGTACAGATCAGGGTGTTTTACTGTGTTCGAATATGCATAGCGGCACGCCGTCTTATGCTGCGGCGGAACTCACATGGGCGCTGATCATGGCTGGGATGCGGGATTTGCCCGCTCAGATGGCCTCGGTCAAGGCAGGGCACTGGCAGGCAGGGGTAGGCAAGACGCTACGCGGTCGTCAATTGGGGCTCTATGGTTACGGCCGTATCGCGCGTGCGGTTGCGGGTTATGCCGAGGCGTTCGGAATGAATGTCGTTTGGTGGTCGTCCGATGAAGGTCGGTCGCGTGCGCAAGCGGATGGCGCTAGGGTCGCGCCGAGCCGCGAGGCGTTTTTTGCCGATAGTGATGTTGTTTCGATCCATGTGCGCCTGAAACCGGACACGCGTGCGATCATTACCGCATCGGATTTTGCGCAGATGCAGCCCGGGGCGATCTTCGTGAACACTTCACGGGCCGGGCTGATTGCTCCGGGCGCTTTGCTTGAAGCGCTCAACGCCGGTCGCCCCGGCAAAGCCGCGATTGATGTATTCGATTCCGAGCCACTGACTGACGCGACCGATCCTTTGCTGGCACATCCCAACCTGCTCGCGACGCCGCATATTGGTTTTGTGACCGAGGATGAGTTCGACCTGCAATTTGCCGATATCTTCGATCAGGTAAATGCGTACGCTGACGGCGCGCCGATCCACATGATCAACCCCGAGGTTTGGACCACCGTAGAATAAGATTGGCGGCGATGGGCGCGCCGATGATCACCAGCACAATCCTTGTCAGATGGTGAGTGATCACAAAGCCCAGGTCCGCGCCTGAAACGATGGCCAGAACTGTCATCTCGGCCTGCCCGCCGGGCGCGAAGGCCAGAAACGCCTCGACCGGCTTGCCAAGCCCTAACGTGGTGACAACAGCAGTGAAGGCCGCAGCCAACACGGCCAGAACAACCACATAGGCGCAACCCGCTGCCACGACCTTGCGCAATTCCACCCAGGTGACACCGACAAACTTCACTCCGATTCCGCAACCGATGAAGAATTGCGCGGCCAGGATGGCCTCGCGCGGGGGGCGGGTATGGATGAAGTCCCCGAGTGACAAAGCAGCTGTCAGGATCATCGGTCCCAGGATCGACGCGCCGAAGAGACCGATGCGCTCGCCGCCCTTCCAGCCGATAAAGGCGGCCAACACCATCAGGGCCAGTTCGTGAACCGGCAGGGCGTGTGCGGGTTCACCGATTGGGTTGGTCAATTCAGCGCCATAGAAAACAGTCAGAAATAGCGGGGCCAACGTCACTATGATCAGCACGCGTGTGCCGTGGATCAGCGACAACGTGCGCGGATTGGCACCCGCCTCGGATCCGAAGATGATCATGTCCTGCAACCCGCCGGGCATGGCAGCATAAAAAGCGGTTGTAGTATCGAAGCCCCAAACCTTGCGGAAGAATGGCACTCCGACCAGTGCGATCAGCAGGATAAAGAACGGAACCAGCGCAATCGACGCGGCCATTTTCGGCAATTCGGCAAACAGGGCCGGAGTGATCGATGCTCCCACGGCAACGCCCAGGATAGTGCGTGCCGCCACCGAGACCTGCCCGAATCCCTCCATCGGCGCATGCGCCAGGGCTGCAATCAGACAGGCGCTCATTGGGCCGAACAGGAAGGGCAGGGGCAAACTCATTAACCAGAATGCTCCGGTGCCCAACACTGCAAGCACGAAGGTCACGGCACGTTTTTTCGCTGAGGAGGGTGCGTTGATCTGGGTGGGCAAAATGTAGATTCCGGTGCGGTTGACTTAGTGTGTATCCAAATGTATACAAATGGACGCAATAACACAAGTGAGCGCGTGATGACCCTGCAGGACGACCCGTTACAGCCTGGCCCACAAGGCAATTCCGCCTATCAGCGCCTGCTGGATGAGATTCGCGAAGGTAGCCTGCCGCCCGGCGAACGCCTGCGCGAGATTGAGTTGTCCGAGAGGTTGGGAGTTAGCCGCACGCCTGTGCGCGAAGCGATCCGACAGCTGGAAGCGGATGGCTTGGTAACACATATCCCCCGTCAAGGCGCGACGGTACGCAGCCTGGATTACGCCGAAGTGATGGAGCTCTATGAGATGCGCGCTGTGCTCGAGGGCACTGCGGCCCGTCTGGCGGCAAGGGCGGCGTCCGATGTCGAACTGGATGAGCTGGATGTGCTGAATGACCGGCTGGCCGAGGCAGGCACCGGTCCGGAGGCCGCGCGGATCAATCGGATTTTCCATGCGACGCTTCTGGATGCGGCCAAGAACCGGTTTCTGGCTAAATCCATGTTGTCTTTACAAAAGGCGTTGCTGATCCTGGGTCCGTCGCAATTGCTGGACGGCGACCGAGCCGAGGTCGCAGTAGCCGAGCATCGCCTTATCATGGCCGCCTTGAAAGCCCGGGATGGCGCGGCGGCTGAGAAAGAGATGCGCGCTCATATCCACGCAGCACAACGCATGCGCATTCGCGCCTTGCAGGGGCGCGACCGAACAACGGACCAAACTCAATAGGCGGAAACCACATGGCCACCCAAAAGGAAGCCTACGATATCGCTGTGATTGGCGGAGGTAACGCCGCCCTGTGCGCTGCGATGACCGCCGCCGAAGCAGGCGCGCGCGTTCTTATCCTCGAAGCGGCGCCAAAACCCTATCGTGGCGGAAACTCTCGCCACACCCGAAACTTTCGCTGTATGCATTCCAGCCCGTTGGGCCCGCTGGTCGAGGAATACAGCGAAGACGAATACCTGTCAGATCTGCTCAAGGTTACCGGGGGCAAAACCGACAAAGATCTGGCGCGCCTCGCAATTCGCACGTCCGAGGAATGTCTTCCCTGGATGGAGGACCACGGAGTTCGGTTCCAGCCCTCTTTGTCGGGGACGCTATCGCTGGCGCGGACGAATGCGTTCTTTATGGGCGGCGGTAAATCGCTGGTAAATGCCTATTACCGGACAGCAGCGAAGCTGGGCGTCGAAGTCCTGTACGAAGCCGTCGTCACGCATCTCGAATTGAACGGAGACCGGATTGAGTGGGTAGACTTCACCTGCGAAGGCCAATCCCATCGCATAACGCCCAAAGCGGTCATCGTCGCTTCGGGCGGCTTTCAGGCTGACACCGATTGGCTGACGCGTGCGTGGGGACCTGCGGCACGCAACTTCCTGATCCGGGGCACGCCCTATAACCGGGGTGTCGTGCTGGCCGATCTTCTGGATCAAGGCGTCGAGAGCGTTGGAGACCCGACACAATGCCACGCGGTTGCCGTCGACGGGCGTGCTCCGAAATTCGATGGCGGCATCGTCACCCGTCTGGACTGCGTTCCAATCTCAATTGTTGTCAACAAAGATGCCGAGCGGTTCTATGACGAGGGCGAGGACGTCTGGCCAAAGCGTTACGCGATCTGGGGTCGCCTAGTCGCAGCCCAGCCGGATCAGGTGGGCTATGTGATCATTGATGCCAAATCGCTGAACCTGTTCATGCCGTCGGTTTTTCCGCCGTTAAAGGCCGACACGCTCGAGGAACTGGCCAAAGCGATGGGTCTGCCCGCCGATAAACTGACCACGACCGTCGCAGAATTCAACGCCGCCTGCGGTGACACAAGTGGCTTTCATCCAACGGAATTGGACGGAGTTTCAACTACCGGCCTGACCCCACCCAAAACCAATTGGGCGCGCCCGATCACCGAGCCTCCTTACTATGGCTACTCGCTGCGCACCGGTGTGACCTTCACCTATCTGGGGCTCAAGGTGGATGAATCTGCGCAATGTTCATTGTCAAACGGCAAAATCCAGAACCTCTGGGCGGCGGGCGAAACCATGGCTGGGTCGATTTTGGGGCAGGGTTATCTGGCCGGGTTCGGCATGACCATCGGAACCGTCTTCGGACGCATTGCAGGACGAGAGGCCGCTTCTTATGCGAACTGAACTGATACAGGAAGCCCGCCGTCAGGCTGAGATCTGCAATGCCTGCCGGTATTGCGAAGGCTATTGCTCGGTCTTTCCGTCGCTTCACGCTGAACGCGCATTCTCGGACGGCGATATCACGCAATTGGCCAATCTCTGCCATAACTGCAGAGGATGTTACTATGCCTGCCAATATACGGCGCCGCATGAGTTCGACCTCAACCTGCCGAAGGCTCTGGCCGAGGTCCGGCGCGACAGTTGGGAAAGCTTCGCCTGGCCGCAACCAGTGGCGCGCTGCTTCCATAGCCATGGTGGAGCGATCGCCCTGGCTCTGGTCGTCGGCTTCGCGCTTATTTTTTGGGCCATTCGCGCGATCGGCTCGACCGGAGGCGAAGGCTTCTACTCTGTCCTCTCTCACAATGCGATGGTGTTGATTTTTGCTCCGGCATTCCTTCTGCCGTTGTTCAGCATTGGCATCAGCTTGCGGCGCTATTGGCACGCAGTTGGAGGCCAGCCGATCCAACTGGGCGACTTGAAAGCCGCGCTAAGTCGAACGGCCAAAATGCAGGACCTGGCTGCTGGCCACGGGGAGGGTTGCAATTTCGAGGACGAAGACCGTTTTAGCCAGGCCCGCCGCCACGTGCATCATGCGATAATGTACGGGTTTCTGCTGTGTTTTGCTTCGACTTCGGTGGCGACGATCATGCATTATGGGTTCGATCTGCACGCACCTTACCGGTTCTGGTCATTGCCGAAGCTGTTTGGAGTCACAGGGGGCGTTTTGCTCACTGTTGGCTGCTACATGATGGTCCGGCTGAAACACAAGTCAGACCGCAATCTCGGCGATGTTTCAGCTTGGGGCGGAGAAATCGGATTTATACTACTGCTTGGGTTTGTAGCGTTGAGCGGGCTTGTTCTTTACGCTTTCGGTTCATCCGCAGTAATGCCTGCGCTGCTTGCCGTCCATCTGGGGTCGGTCCTCGCGTTCTTCCTTCTTACGCCTTACACAAAAATGGCGCACGGTTTCTATCGGCTTGCTGCCCTTGTCAGGGATGCACAACGAAAAAGAGATGTGTCGGTGGTCCGCTAGCAGCCCGCATTTCCTGAGTGAGGCAAAGGAAAACGCATTTATTATCGAAGGACGCGGTGTCGCGGGTGGCAGCCAACGTCCCGAAGGGTTCGCGTGAATATTTCTCAGCGGCACTGAAAGATACCGCCACGAAAGGTGCGGAATTGATGGAAAAGCTTGGAGTCGCGCGTGGTAAAGCCTTTGCGCCAATCGAAAACAGAATGACGAAAAATCTATGAATTAGGTGCCTCTGAACGGCAGAGCCGATGACAGGTGTCGACAGATTGGCATCTTCGTTCTGAGCGTTAATTCCTTTCTGGAATCATTAACCCCCCCTTCTTCACTAAAAGGTCGACAATTGCGCCGACTCCTTTTTTGTGACGAAGGGACGTGAACAAAAAGGGCCGCCCTTTGCGCATTCTGGCTGCATCTCTATCCATGACCTCCAGTGAAGCGCCAACATGCGGCGCCAGATCGGTCTTGTTTATGACCAGGATGTCGGATTTCGTTATTGCCGGTCCGCCTTTTCGCGGGATTTCCTCTCCTGCTGCGACGTCGATCACATAGATTGTAAGGTCTGCGAGTTCTGGACTGAATGTAGCCGACAGGTTGTCGCCGCCACTTTCGATCAGAACGATGTCAAGATCGGGATGCCGGTTTCGCATTTCAGCGACCGCTGCAAGGTTTATCGATGCATCCTCACGGATAGCTGTATGTGGACAACCGCCCGTTTCGACGCCGATGATCCTGTCCCTTGGCAAGACCTGCAAGCGCATCAGCGCCTCGGCGTCTTCCTGAGTGTAAATATCATTGGTGATAACGCCCACTGAACAAACATCGCGCAGGGTTTCAGATAGGGCAGCCGTCAAGGTGGTCTTTCCGGCTCCAACCGGACCACCGATGCCGACGCGAAGAGGGCCGTTCAAACTGCTCATGTTCGGAATATCCTTGAATACTGTATTTCGTGTCTCATCGACGCGATGTCCGTTAGGAACGCAGTCGAACTCAATTCGTTCAAGCCTGCCATTTGCGCTTGTTCAGCGATACGAGCACATAGCGGTGTCAAATTACGGATCAGTTTTTGAGCGTCGGTTTGCCCCAGCGGCACAAGGCGCGTTGCGCACGCGACCAAGTTGCTTGCAAATGCTTGTAGATACAGCTGTGTCGTTAACAGTATGGGAAGGCTCTGCAGATGCGCGGCGTAGCCCACAGACACTGGGTAGGAAAGCCGTTGGATGTCGAAATCCCAGACGTCTCCTGTGACGGTCCCGAATGCCTGCCCCAGCAATTCGGTTTCCATTTTTCTTTCCGATGATGCGCAGATCGCCCGTGCCTTGGTATCAACGCTGATAAGCTCATCATTATCCTGGGCGTTGTAAGCGGACACTACGAACAGAGCGTCATTCCATCCCGACCCATGTTCCAGCACATCAGAAATCCAGGCTTCGGCGTCTTGGGAGCTGGCGACTGCTCCTTCGTCAATTGCAGCTTCCAACCCATGAGAATAAGCAAAGCCCCCCACAGGGTATGCCGGAGACAACCACTGGGTCAGAGTCAGGATATCGGCGTCAGTGGGCGTGGCCATGTGTTCTGCCATGGCCATAGGCTCCGCCTTCGGGGTTGAACGGTTCGTGCACCTCGCGCACTGTGGCCCCGATTTTCAAAAGCATGTCTCGGATCACATGATCGACCTGGATCAACAGACGATCCTTTTCGATCTGGCAGGGCGTGTGGCGATTGCCGATATGCCATGCGATACGTGCCAGATCAGGAGCCGAGACCTCCAGCAAGGCTTCGGGCGCGGCCTGGATTTCAACCGCGCGCCCGTCGTCCAAGATCAGCGCGCCGCCGTGATCCAGTGAGGTTGTCTGAGCCAGGTCGACCAGAATCTGTTCGCCGCTTTCGCATGTTAAAACCTTTCGGCGCAAAAACCGATCGTCATAGGTCAACGACAGGCAATCGGCAGTGTCGTCGTGCATGTGATCCGAGTAACGGCGTGCGGTGCAGAGCAGGGCGGTCATACCGTCGCCTCCTCTGGAGCAGAAATGGTCAGAGCCAGATCGAATCCGAAAACACCCGATGCACGATCCGTTCGCGTGATAGGCCGCGTTTTTGCAACTCTTCGTCGCTGAGCGATTGCAGGAATTCGACTTGCCGCACGCGCGATTGAGCTTCGGCCACACTGATCAGAGCCCCATAGATTGATGATCCGATGGACGCGATCAGACCGGGCAGCGAAAAGCCTGCGTGTGATTGTGTTGCTGAGTGTGCCATTTGGACCCTCGTAAACGTTGGTCCTCCCTTGAGCATTAATATCTGTCATATCGGCCTCACGTTGAAGTGGGTGTTTGGTCATTTCTGCCTTGCGCACGGTGCAATGCAGCATAATTTTTAGTCAGAACATAAAATATCGCTGTGCCATCGGCAGCACTTCGGCCGGTTGGCAGGTCAGCAATTCACCGTCTGCCCGGACCTCATAGGTTTCCGGATCAACTTCAACATGCGGCGTCGCGTTGTTGAGCAAAAGATCCTGTTTGCCAATCTCTCGTGTGTTTTGGACAGCGACGGTCTGCTTCGCCAAGCCCAGTGTATCGCCAATCCTGTCGGCCTGTGCGGCCTCAGAGACAAATGTGATTGCCGAATGCTCGACCGAGCGGCCATAGGCCCCGAACATCGGGCGGCTATAGACTGGTTGCGGTGTGGGGATCGACGCGTTTGGGTCACCCATTTGGGCACAAGCAATCGTACCGCCCAGCAAAACCATCTCGGGTTTCAAACCAAAAAAGGCAGGGTTCCATAGAACAAGATCAGCACGTTTGCCTTCTTCGATACTGCCAATCTCGCGGCTCAGGCCATGAGCAATGGCCGGGTTGATCGTGTATTTGGCGATATAGCGTCTGACGCGCAGGTTGTCGTTTTCGCCTGTTTCCTCGGGAAGGCGCCCGCGCTGTTTCTTCATTTTGTCGGCGGTTTGCCACGTCCGGATCAACACCTCGCCCACGCGGCCCATAGCCTGACTGTCGGACGCAATGATGCTGAACGCGCCCATGTCGTGCAGGATATCTTCAGCCGCGATGGTCTCACGCCGGATGCGGCTTTCAGCAAAAGCCACGTCCTCGGGGATGGATTTGTCGAGGTGATGGCAGACCATCAGCATGTCCAGATGTTCCTCGACCGTGTTCACCGTAAAAGGCCGCGTGGGGTTGGTAGAGGAGGGCAGGACATGGTCCTCACCGCAGATTTTGATGATATCTGGTGCGTGGCCGCCGCCCGCGCCTTCAGTGTGGAAAGCGTGGATAGTCCGACCCTTTATCGCGGCAACCGTGTTTTCAACAAACCCGGATTCGTTGAGCGTGTCAGTGTGGATCATCACCTGAACGTCCATCGCGTCAGCGACCGAAAGGCAGCAATCGATGGCCGCCGGGGTCGTACCCCAGTCCTCGTGCAGTTTCAGGGCACAAGCCCCGGCTTTGACCTGTTCCTCCAAAGCAGCGGGAAGCGAAGCATTTCCCTTGCCTGCAAAAGCAAGATTCATGGGAAAAGCATCCGCCGCCTGCAACATCCGGCCAATATGCCACGGGCCCGGGGTACATGTGGTCGCCAGAGTGCCATGTGCCGGGCCGGTGCCACCGCCAAGCATGGTCGTCAGGCCAGAATGCAGCGCGTCCTCGATCTGTTGCGGGCAGATGAAGTGAATATGGCTGTCGAACCCGCCAGCCGTCAGGATGCGACCTTCGCCCGCGATGGCCTCTGTGCCGGGACCGATGATGATGTCTACTCCGGGTTGCGTATCTGGATTTCCGGCCTTGCCGATCTTGGCGATGCACCCGTCCTTCAGACCGACATCCGCCTTGTAGATGCCCGAGTGATCCACGATCAGAGCATTGGTGATCACAGTGTCCACGGCACCTTCGGCACGCGTGGTCTGAGACTGCCCCATCCCATCTCGAATGACTTTGCCGCCACCGAACTTGACCTCTTCACCATAGACATCTTCGCGGTGGCCGGTTTCACTGAAACGCGCAGTTGTTGCGCGCTCCACGATAAGGTCTTTTTCTACCTCGATGATCAGATCGGTATCTGCCAATCGTACCTTGTCGCCGACCGTTGGGCCGAACATGGAGGCATAGTCACTCCGACTGATCTTGCCCGGCATCTTTCAGAGCCCCCATGATATGCATATTGAAACCGTAAATGTGCCGGCGCCCTTCAAATGGCACCAGAATAACTTCGCGAGTTTGGCCTGGCTCAAATCGCACCGCGGTACCCGCCGGGATGTCCAGCCGCATACCCAAAGCTGCATACCGATCAAAATCCAGGGCCGAGTTTGCTTCAGAAAAATGGTAGTGGCTGCCGACCTGTATGGGTCGATCGCCGGTATTGGCGACAATAACAAGACGGGTGCTGCGTCCCGCGTTCAACGTCAGAGAGCCTTCGGCAGGAATGATCTCGCCCGGAATCATTTCGGCAGCTTCAAAATCACGGTTATGGCGATGACCCCAATCAAAGCCAACCCAACTGCAAGCGCGGTGTAATCGCTGCCATGGGCGTGAATATGGGTATCCGAATGGGCCGTGGCCGGACCAGCCAGAATGAGAGCGGGAAACAGCATGCGGATCATGGGTGACTCCTTTGGAAATTAGCGAATGGGGTTGTGGACAGTCACAAGTTTTGTGCCATCCGGGAAAGTGGCTTCGACCTGCACCTCGTGGATCATCTCGGGCACGCCTTCCATGCAGTGTTCCCGAGAGATCACTTCAGCCCCAGCTTGCATCATGTCGGCGACCGAACGGCCATCGCGCGCGCCTTCGACCACGGCATCGGTAATCAAAGCAATGGCCTCGGGGTGATTCAGCTTGACGCCACGCGCCAGCCGTTTGCGAGCGACCTCGGCGGCCATGGCCACCAGTAGTTTGTCTTTTTCACGAGGGGTCAGGTTCATGTCAAAGCATCCAGCATCGGGGTAATGTGTCGTTGTTCAGCCGGCGCAGAACCGGCATCAATGTGCGGCGCAGTGCAAAGCTGTCGCCGGCCAGAATGCGAATGACCAGTAGGTCTTTCCGGATCAGAGTTGCCCCGGCGGCGTCCGGTAGCAATTCCCTGACAGGCTCCAGATGACCTTCGGCGGAACCCGACATTAAGACGATCAGGGCCATCGCCCCTGCGCCGTTTGCAATATGCCGCTTAGCCAAGTGAGTGTGCCAATCACCAGCAAACCTAATCGCATCGAGAAACACCGGCGTTCCTTCGCGCCAAATCTCGATTTGATCGCGCAAGCGGATTTCAGTCAACGTTTCACCCATGGCGACGCGTCCAAAAACAAGCGGTTCCACCATCAGCATTTCGGCATCCGGTGACAGGTCGATCCTGAGGCGCCGGTCCAACGCACTGCCATTGTAAAGAATGGTCTCTTGCGGCAACCAGTTCAGCCGGGCTCCAGCCTCTACCGTCAAATGATTTGTAACCTGGCCCCATTCTTTGGGCTGGGCCTTGTAAGCGCGCTCGCAAGCTTGCGTAGTCAAGTTCAGCGCCGTGCCTTTTGCTGCCTTGCAAGAAAACCGAAATGAATCTCCTCCGGTCACTCCGCCTGCCGAGTTTAGCAGAACCGCATCAAGTTCAGGTGTCGTGGTTCTGGGGAATAGGCATTTGAAAGACCCAGATTGGCGAAACTTATTCAGCACGGTCCTGTTGCCCAATTGCTTGGTGCTTAAGCTGACGGTGCCTGCTGCGCGCGGTGGTACTGCGCTGTGCGCGGGTAATATGGTTGCAACTTGTGTAATAGGGCACCTACAGCGCTTCGGTTTGCTGCCACCTGTTTCTCTGTTGAAGTATCGGAACACTAACTTGCAGCGTCGGAATCTGCTTAATTTCCCATCATATGATTAAATTTTAGACAGCAACCATTGGCTTGGATGAAAAAATATGCGCATCTCGCCGATTTCCCAAATTGGGTTAAAGGTAAGTTGGGGAGGCTTCGTTTTCCTGAAGGATGGGCGGAAAGCTGAACTCAGCTATCCGCACGATTGCCACAGTGCGTCTTCCCGTTCGCAGGCTTTCATCAGCTTCAGGTAAACGCGCAACACAGGCTTCATTGACGCGCCAGCAGCGAGCTCAGAATGAAATCCTCCATGCTTCCAGCGATTTTGCTCATGGGCGTTTCCGACAGGACGCTGCGATACGCGCTTCCTTCCAGAACCTCTATCACCAATTGCGACGCCTGTAGCGGATCCGGAACAGCGCGCAGATCTCCTGCGTCAACTCCGCGTTTCACTACTTCTTCAAGCGCCTCGGTCAGTCTGGCTCGGTTTTCGACGAACAGTCGCGCGATATCCGGTTGACGAACGGCTTCGCTCGAAATCTCCAAGGTGAGGATGACGTTCTCCGGCGCAGCCAGATAGTTGGCGTAGGCCTTGATGAACTTTTTCAACACTTTGGGTGCGGGTGCATTTGAATTCAGGACTTTCAGAAACGGCTCCAGCTCGCGGCGTTCAAGCATCGCGATTTCCACAAGCACGTCATGCTTGCCGCGAAAATGGTTGTAGAGGTTTCCAAGGCTGACGCCCGCCCGCGATGCGATATCGCGGACGCCGGTCTGATGATAGCCGCGTTCGAGAAAACACATAACGGCGGCCTCCAAAATCTGGTTGCGGCGCTTGGCTGTTGCCTTTTCCCGGGTGGACCCTGGTTTTTTGGTGTTTTCGGGCATTTTGGTTTTTTCATATTGAACGAACGATCGTTCATAATATATGACATCCAATCGTGCCCCACAAGGCGCAATGGTTCAGGCGGCTCAGGAAAAACAGGACAATGACAGACAAAACCTCAGAAGCTCAGCGAAGACCAGCCCGACGATGGCTCTGGATTGGATTGTCGCTGATGCTGTTTGTGGCGGTCGTCATCCTGTTATTTGACGCGGAAGATACGGTTGATGTTCAGGCAGCAAACACCTCACCTCCGCCACCGACCGTCTCTGTCGTAACTGTTGTTCCGGAAACCGTGCAGGCGCGTGTTTCCGCATTTGCCGAAGTTCGGCCTCGTTGGGATGCCGAGCTGCGGTCTGCTGTGTCCGGGCGCATCACCGCAGTCCATGCCGGCGCTTTGGCCGGGACACAGGTGGAAGGGGGCGACCCTTTGTTTTCAATCGAAAATGCCCCCTATCAAAGCGCCGTTGCAGCCGCCGAGATGGAGCTTGAGCGAGCGGAGCTTGCACTGTTGCGCGCGCAGAACAACGTAACCGTCGCGAAACGGCAGTTCGAACGAGACGGGGTGGAACCGCCAAACAAATTGGCCGTGAACCTGCCGCAATTGCGCGTTGCCGAAAAAACCGTTGCAGCGGCGCAGGCCCGCCTGAATGCGGCGAGAAATGACCTGAAGGACGCAGAAGTTGTTGCCCCGTTTTCAGGCTTTGTCACCCGCCGCTTTGCCAGCCTTGGCCAGACGGTCAACCCGGGCGATCCCCTGATACACCTGTCGGACAACCGGCAATTCGAACTGGTTGCCGGGTTCAGCCAAGCGGATTGGGCGCTGTTCGATCATCCGATCTCTGGCGTTGCTGCTGAACTGACGCACCGTTCGGGCGAAAACCTGGGTCAGGCACGCGTCCGGCGTGGAGGCGGTTTTCTGGATCAGGACACACGACAGGTGCGCGTCTTTTTGGATGTCGCAAACCCCGGTGACGGCATACTCGCCGGAGACTTGCTGAAAGTGCACATTCCCGGACGGCGAATTGCTGACACCGTGACCCTGCCGGAAAGCGCCCTGACGCGCGCGGGGTACATTTGGATAGTGGATGAAAACGACCACCTTCAGAGGTTCAGCCCGAACATCCTGTTCCGCAGCGAAGGTGCTGTCACGATACAGGCCCCCGACGGGAACGGCCCATGGCGCGTGGCCAAGACACCTTTGGCTTCGTTTCTGCCGGGTCAGCGCGTCACGCCGCTTTCGGATGGGGGTTGAGCCATGCACGCACTGACATCCTGGTTTATCCGCAACCCTGTCGCCGCCAATCTGATGATGGCGCTGATCCTCTTTCTTGGGGTGCAGACGCTGCTGAATATTCGGATCGAGGGCTTCCCTCGCATTCCTGCGGAAAGCGTTACGATTTCGATCGAGTTCCCGGACGCCACTGCCGAACAGGTCGATGAATTGGTGACCCGGAAAGTTGAGCAGGCGCTGGAAGGGTTGGAGGGCGTGCGCAGTGTGACTTCGCGATCCCAAAACGATCTGAGTGTCGTGACCGTCCGCCGCGCGGGTGGCCAGAAACTGCAAGCCGTTCTGGATCGTGTCCGCATTCGCATCGATGGGTTGACCGATCTGCCCGATACCGCGCGCCGCCCTGTGATCGAAGCGTCGGGTTTCGATTTTCCAGCGCTCTATCTGAACCTCTACGGCGAAACAGACCCGGCCACATTGCAGAGCCTGGCGCAGCGCCTGAAGGAAGAGCTACTGGCGCAACCGGAATTGTCCCGGCTGCAAATCTGGGGTCTGATCCCGCGGGAACTACGCATCGAAATCGACCCTGCGCTGTTGCGCCACTATGGCCTGACCGTGGCGGATGTGACCCGCGCAATCGAGGAAAACTCGGTGACATTTCAGGCAGGCCGTTTGCGGACCGAGGGCGGCACGATCTATATGCGGGCCGATGATCGCGCAAAATACGCTCCTGAGTACGCGGCCCTGCCGATCATCGAACGTGACGACGGGTCTTTTGTGCCCTTGGGTGATATCGCCAAGATCGAAGACGGGTTTCAGGACGGCGAGTACCTGTTTCGGCTGAACGGCAAACCAACCGTCGGGATGGAGGTTCTGGTCGGGCAGAAAGAGAACCTGCTGACGATCAGTGACGTTGTGCGCCGCACGGTGGATGAGTTCAGCCGCCAGTTGCCGTCGCAGGTTCAGGTCGATGTCTGGGGCGACAGCGCCGGCTATATCTCGGACCGGCTGGCGCTGTTGCGGTCCAACGGGGTGCAGGGGCTGATCCTTGTGACTTTGATGCTGTCGGTGTTTCTGAACGTGCGCCTGGCCTTCTGGGTCGCCATGGGCATTCCGGTTTCGGTCATGGGGGCCATAGCTGTTTCGGGTTCAAAATGGGTGGACTATTCGCTCAACGATGTCACCACCTTTGGTCTGATCATCGCCCTGGGCATTCTGGTCGATGATGCCGTTGTGGTCGGAGAAAGCGTTTACGATGAACGTCGAAAGGGCACGGACCCGATACAGGACACTGAACGCGGCGTGCACCGCGTGGCGGTCGCAACAGTCTTCGGCGTGCTGACGACAATCGCGGCGTTCTTCCCGATGCTGCTGATCGACAACCCGTTGGGCAAGGTGCTGGCCGGGTTCGCGGGGATCGTGATCCTGACGCTGGTCTTTTCGCTCATCGAAAGCAAGTTCATCCTGCCCGCCCATCTTGCGCAGGTTTCGATGAGGCAAGAGCGAAGGTACCTGCTGTCCCGCCTCTGGGGCCGCGTACAGGATACCGCGCAGGGCGGCCTGGACTGGGGGCGGGATCGCATCTATCAGCCGCTGCTCGTTGCGGCAGTGCGGCAGCGCTATGCCGTGCTGATCCTGTTCGTCGCCGCCGCGAC
Source organism: Ruegeria sp. H8 (assembly GCF_056532905.1). NCBI lineage: Bacteria > Pseudomonadati > Pseudomonadota > Alphaproteobacteria > Rhodobacterales > Roseobacteraceae > Ruegeria > Ruegeria sp. H8. Next base: position 30,578 of record NZ_JBQFNY010000002.1, read on the forward strand.
GCTGGGGCTTGGCCTGATGTACAAGGGCAAGGTCAGAACGGTGTTCTTTCCCGAAGTGCCCGGTCAGATCATCACGATGAACCTGGAAATGGACGCCCGCGCGCCCTTTGCACTGACCCGCGCGAACGTGGATCGGATCGAAACTGTGTTGAGCGATCTGAACGCCGAGCTTGCCGAAGACGCAAGTATGGCCGCGCCGCCCGTTCAGACCGTGTTCAGCATCATCAACAGCGCGGGCAGCGCACAAATATACGCCGAGATGATCCCGGTGGCCGAACGACCGGATGTTCCGATCCTTTCCGTGGTTCGCGAATGGCGCGACCGGGTCGGAGCGGTCGAAGGCGCAACCGAACTGGAGTTCACCGGATCGGAAACGCTCGCCGGAGGATTCCGCATCTGGTTGGCGTCAAGAGGCGAAGACCTGCTGCGACAGGCGAGCACCGAGATGAAAGACTTCCTGTCGAACATCGAGGGCGTGGCGAATGTTCGGGATGGGCTGGCGGGCGGCCAGCCCGAACTGAAGCTCCGCCTGCGTCCGGACGCGCGGCACCTTGGCTTCAATGCCGAGGCTTTGGCCAGACAGATTGGCTATGGGTTTGGCGGGGCCGAGGTGACCAAGGTTCGGCGCGACGGGTCCGAAATTCGCGTGGTCGTGCAGAACGCGCGGGAAAACCGCGATACGCTGGCCGATCTGATGCAGACCCAGTTGCGCAGTGCATCCGGTGCCTGGGTGCCGCTTGAGACGGTTGCCGAAATCGAAGGCACCTACACCTCTGGCACCGTCGATCGCCGCGATGGCAAGCGCATGAACATCGTGGCCGCGTCCATCGACCGTGACCGTGTTGCCCCCGAAGAGGTTGGTCAGGCAGTGTTCGATCAGCTGGTCCCGAAACTCCGCGAAAAGTACCCGAGCGTCACAGTTTTGCCCGCCGGTGAACTGGAAGAGATGGCCGATATCAGCGGTGGCTTGAAACGTGCGCTGCTGCTGGCGGCGGTTCTGATCTATGTGTTGATGGCCGTGCCGTTGAAAAGCTATTGGCAACCTTTCGTCATTCTGGCCATCGTGCCCTTTGGTTTTATCGCGGCTGCGGTCGGGCACCTGATCATGGATGTGTCGCTGTCGCTGTTTTCGTTCTTCGGCATGCTGGCGCTGACCGGCGTGATCGTGAACGACAGTCTGGTCATGATCACCCGATACAATCAGGCGCGCCAGGAAGGTCAGCCCGTGAACCTGGCGCTGAAAAGCGCCGGCATCGGACGTTTCAAGGCGATCTTTCTGACCACCGCAACGACGGTGATCGGCTTGCTGCCCTTGCTGACGGAAACCTCGGAACAGGCGCAGTATCTGATCCCTGCCGCCATTTCTCTGGCTTTTGGCGAACTGTTCGGCACCGCCCTCATGCTGCTGCTGGTGCCCGTGCTGATCGCCATTGCCGAAGATGTCCTTGTCGTCTTCAAGCCAGCCCCGCCGCACCCTTCCGGAGAAAGGACATATTTATGACACGTAGCATTCTGGCCCCCGCATTCGCCCTGATGGCGCTTGCAACGCCTGCCGCATCTGATGGTCTGAACGTGATTGTGGAGGGTATCCGCAACGCCAAGGGAAACATTGTGATCCTTGTTTTCGACGACGCGCGCGCCTTTGACGGTTTGGATGTCCAGAGCGCGATTGACTACGCCCAGGTTCCGTCCCGCAAAGGCAGTGTCAGCCATGAGTTTCCCGACCTGACGGCCGGCCCCTATGCGGTGCTGCTGTTTCACGACGAAAACAAGGACGAAGACCTGAACATGACCGAGACGAAGCTTTTGGAGGGGCTGGGTTCAACCGGCGCCCCGAACCCTCAGGACATGCCTGATTTCGAGGCCGCCTCGGTCTGGCCGGGCGATGTCCGCGTTCGTGTCCACTATGATCAGTGATGCCGCATGCTGAGGGACAGAAAACTGACTATCGGTACGTTGCTGAGCGTGTTTCGGTGGCGTGTCGGGATCACATGGTTTCTGATACTGTCGGAAACTGCATTAACCGTGTTGATCCCGCTGTTTATCGGCTTTGCCATAGATGGATTGCTGAGCGGACAGTTTCAGCCCTTTGTGCATTTGGGCGCTCTTATGGTCGCCCTCACGCTGATCGGCGTGATCCGGCGGATATACGATACGCGTGTCTACGGAACGATCCGCGTCGAACTGGGCAAGGCGCTTGCTGCGCGTTTTTCAAACCTGCCGATTTCTTTGTTGAACGCCCGGATCGGAATGGGGCGCGAACTGGCCGACTTTCTGGAAGAGATCCTGCCTTCGGCCATTTCAGGAATCATGCAGTTCGTCGTCTCAGCAATATTGCTGTTTTACTTCTCGCCGGTGCTGGCTCTGTCAGCCTGCGGGGTGCTTGTGGGAATGATATGCATCTACGCCCTGTTTCATTCGACGTTCTGGCAATGGAACCGGGCCCTGAATGAGCAGATGGAACATCAGGTCAGCATTCTGGAGCAACGCCGCGTCCGCCCGGTGCTTGTCCACCTGATGAAACTGCGTCGTTTCGAAGTGAAGCTCTCGGATACCGAAGCCTACCTGTACGGTGTGATCTTCGTTCTGCTGATAGGTCTGATCCTGTTCAACCTGTGGTTCGCGACGCAAAATCTGGATGCGACACCCGGAATGATCTTTTCGATTGTCAGCTACTCATGGGAATTTGCTGAAGCCGCACTTGCTTTGCCGATCACGTTCCAATCCTGGTCCCGGCTGTCCGAAATCACGGTCCGATTGCAGAGAGGATGATCAGATTTTCAAACTGCAAGTTGCGTGGAACGGGTGTTGCAATCAGGTGTTGGTCGTATCGTGACCGCCGTTGAGCTACCCTCTGGCATGCGGCAGGGCAGTCCTTCGTGGCAGATATTCGGTACGATGGCTCTGCGGCGAAAGTGTCAGAGGCCTGCAACGCGGGAAAAGCAGGTTTCGAAACAATGGCAGTGTCTCTGCGCAGGTCAGAGTGTTGAATGGAATGTCGTACAGGCTGTAGCTTTGCCAAGACGGCGTCGGCGGGATCTTTCCGGCTGGGAAGGATCAGCCAAGCCAGCCCATCTGCAATTGCTTAGGCTCAGGCTGTAAAACGGCTGAGAACGTTATGCGGGATTTGCTGAGTGGTGCGGTCCTTCCACTTGAGACCCAGGAACCAATAGATGGTGCCCGCGCAGAAGACCTCGCCCTGGCCTTCGATCAGCTGCGCCCAACCGGTTTGCGAAACCGTGTCCTAGCGCGATACGATGTATTGCTCGGCCACCGTGGCGCCTATGCTGGGCGATGTGATACGGGCCGCGTTCGGATCAATATCTTTGTTGAAAGCGCTGACCTTGATTTCGATCCCGTCTCCTCGACGGCAGCAGAACCGTGAGGAGTACCCGATCAAAGGTCATTCAAGCCCCTGTTCGGACTGTCGGGCCTCAACCTTGGTTGTGACGCTGTTCCAGGCAGCGACCAGCATCGCAGGCGATGCGGCCACGCTCATGGAGGCTTTCAAAAAGCTGCGGCGGCTAAGGTAGTCAGTAATCAAAGCAGAGGTTTTTTGGGCACGGTGATTTGTCCAGCTGGGTTGGAATGCGGTTGGCACATCGGTCAAACGATCCGCAAAAAACCACATCCGGTAAAAGCCTAAAAAGCCAGTTGCTACCAGATTGAACAATATCAGGGCAAACACTGGCGCCGATGCGTTCAAAGATTGCCTTAGAACATTACCTTCCTCGGATTTCATTGGCTTGGGCCACGCGGAAGCTTGTCCAAGCATTGGGGAGTGGCTCAGTGTTGTCTTGACTGCATAGGTTGTCGTTGGCGCGCGGGCAGGTTCCGCGCGCCATCAAGGCTTCACTCTTGCCAGCCCATGAAAACTTGCCGCGCCTTTTCGCTTTCGGGGCGTAGGTTCTCGATGCCGCCATAGGGGACGTCTTTACCGATTTCCGAGTTCGGATACTTGGCGATCATCTTCTGATGTCGCTTGATCATGTCCTGGAACGATGCGCCGGCCCAGAGGGAGTACCCGACCAGCGGATGCAGTTCGCGCGGGTCGCGATAGATGTTGTACGTTGGCGCGGCTGCGCCGGGTGCGCCCGGAGCAGGCAGGTGCATCTTGAACTCCTGTTTCACGACCGAGCGAAGAACCGGGCCCTCGTACACATAAACGTAGTCGCGTCGCCCATTGCCTTCGCCTTCCAGCAGCAGGGCCGTCTGATCGATCCCATCGATCACCCGATCACGCGGGATATAGTCGGTGGCGCCAGCGATACGCGCCATCGTCGTGTAGATATCCGAGACATGAAAAATGTCACCGGCGGCGCTGTCAGCCTCGATCACACCGGGCCAGCGAATGAATGCATCAGTGCGCACACCCCCTTCGAGATGTTGAGTCTTGCCGCCGCGATAGATCAGTTGGTTCAGCCCGGATGTTCCTTCGTAATGGTACATCAACCCGTTGTCGGCCATGATCATGACGATGGTGTTGTCCGCCTCGCCGGTCTTCTCCAGCGCGTCGAGAACTTCGCCGATCCAACCGTCCAGAAGCTGCAACTTGTCCGCGTGGAAGCCTCCGTTACGTGACAGCGCCTGATCGGGATAGACAAAGTTCAGCGGATAAAGCGGCCAGTATTGCAGGAAAAACGGCTCATCCAAGGCTGCGACACGCTCGAGCTGTTCAATTGCCTGCGTCTGGTAGCGCTCGTTCATCTCTTCGTATTTGGCTTGGGTCCATTCTTCACCTGCGGCCATGTCGACTTCGCGGGCTTGCCCTCCTGCCTCGGCTTCGACACCTGTCACCAAACCATAGGGCTTGAAACGCTCATCCAGCAGAAGGGCATTGTTCTGTCCCGACGCGTGGTACCCCAACATGTTGTTGGCCCGCATCGCCTCGCGGGTCATCAGGCTCAGCTGAACCTGCTGATGCAGCGGGAAGGCCGCCCAGTCAAATCCCTGATTGTGTGGGTAGGCCTCTTCGATATCGCCCTGATGCCATTTGCCGACATGCGAGGTGTTGTAGCCCGCCTGTTTCAGGATTTCCGGCAGCGTCACTTCGCTGGCAGGAAGCCCTTCCCCTACCAAAGCCACTTTCACCTCTTCCACGCCGGCCCGGATCGGGTGGCGCCCGGTCAGCATAGCCGTACGAGTGGGTGTACATGAGGGCTCGGTGTACATCCGCATCAACGACATGCCTTCGCTGGCAAAGTCATTGATATTCGGGGTTTCAATGCCCATCACATAGTTGAGTTTGCGTTCGCCCATCTGGCCAAAGCTGATGTCATCGATGAGGATGTACAGGAAATTCGGGGGTTTGCCGCCGTTGGCTTCCCGAAGTTCAGCCAGCCTCGCATCAATCTCGACGTCCTGCGCATCCCATTGCTCGCCAAATTGGGCGCGCAGGAACGCAAATTCACCGTCATGCACAATCGCGTCTTGTTGTGCGGCCGATTGTGTGGTGCTCAACGCTGCTAGCAAACAGGCTGCGATGCCAGTCCTTTGGACAACATTAGTCATTCTTCGTTCCCCCTTTGGTGCTCCTAAAGTTCATCGCCTGAACAATCAGGTCGCGACATTTTGCTGAAAGAGATTGGTTTGACTGATGCGCCAGCTCAGATAACCGCTGGTGTTCTGGTGGCGTTAGAAACGTCACCACGCGCTCTGATCGGGCGTCGGCCTCAGGAAGCCGTGGTCGGCCCATGGTGGCGAGGTTTGGAGTTTTTGCCGACACTTGACTCCCCGCGGTTCGAATTCGCTACATTACCGGTAAAGTGTCAGGCTCTGGGAATGGACCACATCAAGAATTCGCCAAATTCGCAAAAGGGTGTCCCTTCCGTATCAGACGGGGTTACGCCCACAGCCGTGCTGAATTTCGAACATCCCAACAAAATCGGGGAAATCACGCCGTGGGAGATAGACTTCCGACAGCTCGATCCCGGTCGATTGTCGACGTCCATAAGGGTGCGCTCAGGGCGATCGGTCTCCGCTCTCAGCATCGCGATGAACCAACGCGTTCATCAACGTGGTGTTTCGCCCAAGGGCTGGATGACGTTCGGGATTCCGTCAAATGGTGCGGTCGACAAATGGCAGGCAAAGGACGTAACCGATAACGCATTCCTGTCCTTCGGGGACAGTGATGGGTTTGACGGTATTTCGACGGCCGGTTTCACGGGAAATGTCATTTCCTTCCAAACCCAAAGATTGGAGAATTTTGCAGAGTCCTGCGGATTTCACCTGGCGCGCGACAACCCGGATGCCCACAGACTGAGGTCCAAAGCAGGTTTGGCCAGCATGGCGAATCTGGAGGGTCGCGTAGCCGGGCATCTTAACAGTGTTGATGCGCAGTGGTCTGAGGCGGCTGAGCAAGCCCTGATGCTTGAAGCCCTGGTTATCCTGACCGACGACGAAGCGCATTTTGACAGAAGTCAGGCGGGCACCAGGCGGCGTGCCCTGGATCGCGCAACCGATCTTATGGTTGCCAATCTGGAAGACCCGATTTCAATTGAAGAGATTTGTAAAGAAAGCGGGGCGTCTTGGCGAACTCTGGATCGCGCGTTCAAGGAACAGTTCGGACAAAGCCCCAAGTCGTATTATATGCGTCTCAGGTTGAACCGTGTTCGCGAGGACCTTCTTTCAGGGTCTTTCAGCGGAAGAATAACCGATGCTGCAAACCGGCTCGGATTTTGGCATATGGGCCAGTTCGCGCGCGACTACAGGCTGTTTTTCCGAGAGCTGCCGTCTGAAACAAGGGGCGTGCAGAAATAGGTTTCCCATACCAATTCCGCTCTTCAGCACCCGGAAGTATCAGCGCAGGGGCCAATCTTTGCAGGACCGTCTCATTTTGATCTTTGTCAAGGTTGGATGCGGCCCGACGAGATACAGTCACCAATGTATCAGGAGGTCTTGCATGGAAAGACTGGTCGAAATTGGGCGGACATTTGTTCAGGCGATGCGTGATCGCAATGGCTTGGTAAGTGTTGACGAGATGTATGCGGAAAACGCTCAATCCATAGAGGCGGTTGTGCCTCCGGTAAGGCAATTTCGGATTACAAAGGGTCGCGACGCGATCAAGGCAAAGCGGGAAGACTGGCTGAAAACGCATGAAATCCAAACGCTTACGGCAGATGGTCCTTTTGTTCATCCGCCCAATCGCTTTGGCGTGCGTTTCAATGCCGAGGTCGTGCAGAAAGACACCGGACAACGAATGAACCTTAGCGAGATTGCCATTTATTCCGTTGAAGATGGCAAGATTGTACTGGAAGAGTTCTTTATGTTGCCAAAATAGCGAACGGTGCCTGGCAACACGGGTTCCCAAGCGCTTGCGGCCATTTCAGGAAGCCTCGCCAGGTCCGGCGCTGCAATCAAGTACGTCCAATCAAAATGGGCGGTTGACTGGTCGGTCCGGGGCTTGATGGACAGATGGATTAAGGCTTGCAGCATTTTAGCACTCTGCCCGGATCGGAGAACCTAGATGACCGAACTCTCACCTGACAAGCTGTCTGCCGAGGCCGGGGTTTGTGCGGCAGATACCGACGAGAATGCCCCGCCACACCCCTATGAGAAACTTGACCGCGCAACGCGCGCGGCCCTCGCCCGTGCCACCGCCGGTGTTTCCCCGCATTCGATAATGGCCACCTGGATGGATTGGGCCCTGCACCTGGGTCGTTCACCCGGACGCCAGCTTGAACTGACAGAACGCGCGGCACGCGATGCGGCCAAGCTCTGGGTCTATGCCAGCGAGATGGCGACCGGCGCGAAGGCCACTCCGCCTTTTCAGCCACGTAAGCAGGATCACCGTTTCAATGCGCCCGGCTGGCAAAAGGCGCCATTTTCCCTTTGGCAGCAGACTTTTCTGAGCGCACAGGATTGGTGGCAGGCCGCAACGGACGAAATGCCGGGCATCGCCCCCCGTGACGCCGAACGCGCGCAATTTCAGATTCGCCAAGCACTTGATCTTGTCTCTCCTTCGAACTTTCCGTGGTCAAACCCGGAAATCATCAATCGCACGTTCCAGACCGGCGGTCGCAATTTGATAGAGGGCGCCGCCCACTTTCTTGAGGATGTTGCCCATACCATAACGCAACAGCACGAACCTGCCCCTCAGGGTTATGAAATCGGTAAAGACATTGCCGCGACCCCCGGCAGGGTCGTTTATCGCAACGCGCTGTTCGAGCTGATTCAATACACTCCACGCACCAAGCGCGTACAGGCCGAACCGATCCTTTTCGTGCCTGCATGGATCATGAAATACTATGTGCTCGACCTTTCGCCGGAAAACTCCATGGTGCGTTATCTGGTCGAGCAGGGCTTTACCGTTTTCATGATCTCTTGGGTCAATCCCACCGCTGATCAGTCGGATCTCAGCCTCGAGGATTATCGTCTGAACGGTGTCATGGCCGCGATCGAGGCCATCGAAAAAATCGTTCCGGGTCAAAAGATCCACGCCAATGGGTATTGCCTTGGCGGCACGCTTTTGGCGATTGCAGCTGCGGTGATGCAACGCGATGGCGATGACCGGCTTGCAAGCGTTACGCTGATGGCGGCGCAGGTTGATTTCGCCGAAGCCGGTGAGCTTTTGCTGTTTATCGATGACAGCCAGGTCGCTTTTGTCGAAGACCTGATGTGGTTGCAGGGCTATCTTGATCGCCCTCAGATGACGCGAACTTTCACGACAATCCGCGCCGAGGATCTGATCTATGCCCGGGCTGTCCGTCGCTATTTTCTGGGTGAAGACGACCTGCCTACGGATCTGACGGTCTGGAACAATGACACGACCCGGATGCCGGCGCGAATGCATTCCGAGTATTTGCGCGGTTTGTTCCTGGAAAACCGGCTGAGCGCTGGGCGCTTTTCTGTCGAAGGTCGGATCGTTGCGCTCAAGGACATACGCGTACCCATGATTGTGGTCGGAACGGAATCCGACCACATTGCTCCGTGGCGATCAGTGTACAAAATTCGGCTGTTTACCGACGGAGACCTCACCTTCGTGCTGACCAACGGTGGTCACAATGGCGGCATCCTGAGCGAGCCGGGGCACAAGCACCGCCACTATCGGTTGGGCCACAGGCCGGCCGACGCGCTGTATACCTCGCCGGATGAGTGGTTTGAGTCGGCCGAAGAAAAGCAAGGTTCCTGGTGGCCTGCGATGGTGGATTGGATCAAAGACCGTTCATCGGGCGAAACTGCGCCGCCGCCGATGGGCGGAAAACGAAGGGGGGCTGAAAACCTGCTCAAAGCGCCGGGCAGCTACATTCATCTGACCTGAAACCGGTGGCGAGGGTCAGACCCGTCAGTGCCCGGTCGATCTCCTTTGGACATCCTGCGCAAGCCCTTCAGGTGCAGTTGATATTTTGGTCGCTGAGTTGGATCTGAGACTTTGCGATGGATCAAGCCTTGCTGCGGCGCAGGTGTGCTATCGTTCAGGTCGTCGGAACCTAGTGCCACACTTACGGTTTTGTCGAAGGCCGAGCCCGAAATTTGCAACGACAAGAGGCAATAAACAGATGATTTCGGGCGGATGTATCTGGAGAGTTGGACCATGACCCGCGCAATGGTTTTGAACGAGGCCGGCCGCGCGCTGAAACTGGAAGACATCGAACTTCCGGCGCCGGGCGCTCATGATATCGAGATCCAGATCGAGGCTTGTGGTGTCTGCCGCACGGATCTTCACATCGTCGATGGTGACCTCGAACATCCTGAACTTCCACTGGTTCCGGGCCACGAAATCGTTGGGCGGATCGTTCGAAAGGGGGATGCCGTAACAGGGCTGGAAACCGGTCAGCGCGTGGGCGTGCCTTGGCTTGGGTCCACTTGTGGTAAATGTCCGTATTGCCATCGAGCACAGGAAAACCTGTGTGACGCGCCGGTGTTCACGGGATACACGCGAAACGGAGGATTTGCCGAAGCTTGCCTTGCGGATGCACGGTATGTCTTTGCCCTGCCAGAGATTGCCGATCCGGTTGCACTGGCGCCGTTGTTATGTGCCGGGCTTATCGGGTTTCGCTGTCTGCGAATGGCCCAGGATGCCAAGAATATCGGCTTTTATGGCTTCGGAGCTGCCGCGCATATCCTTGCACAACTGGCCGTCTGGCAGGGCCGGAATGTATATGCGCTGACCCGGCCCGGCGATATCGAGGCGCAGGAGTTTGCGCGTGACCTTGGCGCGGTTTGGTCTGGTGGGTCCGACGAACGACCACCGGCGGAACTGGATGCTGCAATCATATTCGCCCCCGTCGGAGCCCTTGTGCCCAAAGCGCTGCAAGCTGTCCGCAAGGGCGGCCGCGTGGTTTGCGGCGGAATTCACATGAGCGACATTCCGTCCTTTCCCTACAGCGATCTTTGGGGGGAACGCCAAATCCTGTCCGTCGCAAACCTGACGCGTCAGGATGGTGAGGAGTTTTTTGCAATGGCCCAAGCCGCAGGCATCCAGACACGAACCCAAGGATATTCACTGAAGGACGCCAACACAGCCCTCGCGGATCTGAGCGCCGGACGATTGCAAGGGGCAGCGGTTTTGGTTCCCTGACCAATGGTCTGTCGCGCTCCGCACCGGCTTGACAAGTCACAGCGGACGTCAGCATCCGAAATTAGGGTGGTGGCTTAGGCAAACGGATCCTGATCGTGGAATGGACGGAACACCGGAACACGAAAGACCGCTCGGCGCACTGGGATGTCGCCCACGCGTGCAGGACACGATCATACCGGCGGACTCATGGACGATCATGCGCCAACAAACAAACTGGACCCGTCAGATGAGCGACGAGCTTGTTTCCATTTAGCGTGCTGAAAATGCTGGCTTTGTATTGCAAATCGGCTTTTGGTGCCGCAGAGAACGAATATTGGTGTCATGCCTGACAAATATGTCCCCGATATTTACATTTAAATATATGAAAAATATATGTTTAAATGTGAGCAAGCGAAAAAGCTTTTCAAACGATCTTGATTTTCGTCAAGACGTTTACAAAATTTTGTTTCAAATCCAGTAATTTGTTGTGAAATTTTCCACCGCCTTTCCATTATTGAAATGCACATAAGTGCGCTTTCGTCTGCTGGAAGAGGAGCCAGACGACGAGAGAAAGGGAAATGGGAGGAATTAATGACCAACAAATCTGTCACACGCCGCGGCGTGTTGAAGTCTGGTGCCGTTGCAGGTACCGGTCTGGCCCTGCCTACGATCTTCACGGCTTCGTCGGCGGCCGCTTACACCAACGAACCAACCGGAGGGTCCGTGACCCTGGGCTTCAATGTTCCCCAGACCGGGCCGTATGCGGAAGAGGGCAATGACGAGCTGCTGGCGCAACAGCTGGCGGTGGAACATCTGAACGGAGAGGGTGACGGCGGTTGCCTGAACACCTTCACGTCCAAGGCGCTGAAGGGCAATGGCATCCTCGGCAAGAAGGTCGAGTTCGTCACAGGTGACACCCAGACCAAGTCAGACGCCGCACGTGCGTCCGCAAAGTCGATGATCGAAAAAGACGGTGCGATCATGATCAACGGCGGGTCGTCCTCGGGCGTGGCCGTTGCGGTTCAGGGCCTGTGTCAGGAAGCGGGTGTGATCTTTATGGCGGGCCTGACCCATGCCAACGACACCACCGGCAAGGACAAGAAGGCCAATGGTTTCCGCCATTTCTTCAACGCCTACATGTCGGGCGCTGCGCTTGCGCCGGTGCTGGCTGCCGAGATGGGCAATGACCGCCGCGCCTATCACCTGACGGCGGACTACAACTGGGGCTGGACCCAGGAAGAGTCGATCGTCGCCTCGACCGAAGCCCTGGGATGGGAAACGGTCAACACCGTCAAAACGCCACTCGCGTCAACAGACTTCTCGTCCTACATCACTCCGGTTTTGAACTCGGGCGCGGACGTTCTGGTTCTGAACCACTATGGCGGCAACATGGTGAACTCGCTGACCAACGCGATTCAGTTCGGCCTGCTCGACAAAGTCGCAAACGGCAAGGACTTCAAGATCGTCGTGCCGCTGTATTCGGAACTGATGGCCGCCGGTGCTGGCGAGAACATCAAAGGCGTGCTGGGTTCGATGAACTGGAACTGGCAGTTGCAGGATGAAGGCACCAAAGCCTTCGTGAAATCCTTCGGCGAAAAATACGGCAAGCCGCCGTCCAATTCGGCGCAAACCTGCTATGCACAGGTTCTGCTGTATGCTGATGCTTGCGAGCGTGCCGGTACGTTCAACCCATGCGGTGTCGTTGAAGCGCTGGAAGACTTCGAGTTCGACGGCCTGGGCAACGGCCCGACCTGGTATCGCGGCGCGGATCACCAGTGCTTCAAGGACGTACTGGTCGTGCGTGGCAACATGAACCCGACCAACGCCTATGACACGCTGGAGATCGTCGAGATCACCCCACGCGCGCAGGTCGAATACGATCCGGAGCATCCGATGTTTGCCGGTGGCGCACTGGGTGAGTGTAACCCGGGCGCATAAGACCGCGTATCAAAGTCTGGCCGCCAAAATGGTGGCCAGACATCTACAGCAGGGTTGATCCTGTTGTGCCACTCAATTCACACTGACCAACCCTGAGGTGGGCCAATGGACGCCATCCTATTGCAAATTCTGAACGGTCTGGACAAAGGGTCGGCTTATGCGCTGATTGCGCTGGGGCTGACGCTTATTTTTGGGACGCTCGGCGTTGTGAACTTTGCCCATGGGGCCCTGTTCATGATCGGTGCGTTCTGTGCCGTCACTTTGCAAAAGCTCATGAACCTGAGCTTTGTAACCATCGACGAGAGCCAAACCGACTTTCTTGGCAACCCGCTGAAGGTGGAAACACCTTATGTCGAGGCATGGTTCGGCCCGGAGTTCGGGGCGACGATCATCGACTGGTCCGTTCCATTGGCAATCCTGTTTGCGATCCCGATCATGCTGGCGGTTGGCTATGTGATGGAACGCGGGCTTATCAAGCATTTCTACAAACGCCCCCACGCGGACCAGATCCTTGTCACGTTCGGCTTGGCGATCGTGTTGCAGGAAATCGTAAAGTATTTCTTTGGTGCCAACCCCATCCAGACCCCGCCGCCCGACGCGCTGAGTGGCTCTATCGATCTTGGCACCATGATCGGGTTTGATCCCAACGCGATCATCTACCCGATCTGGCGCCTCGTCTATTTTGGCTTTGCAGTTGCCATTATCGGTGCCGTCTTCTCATTCCTGCAATTCACCACCTTCGGCATGGTTGTGCGCGCCGGCATGGCGGATCGCGAAACTGTGGGCTTGCTGGGGATCAACATCGACCGGCGCTTTACGATCATGTTCGGGATCGCTGCCGCGGTGGCCGGTTTGGCGGGCGTCATGTACGGGCCGCTCAACCCACCAAACTATCACATGGGGATGGATTTTCTGGTCCTCAGCTTCGTTGTGGTTGTTGTTGGTGGCATGGGGTCTCTTCCCGGCGCGGTGCTGGCTGGCTTTCTGCTGGGCATTCTTGAAAGCTTCGCCTCTACGACCTGGGCCACAACGACGATCCCGGGCATCAACCAAATCATCATCTACCTTGTTGCCATTATTGTGCTGCTCACACGCCCGCGCGGTTTGATGGGACGCAAAGGCGTGATGGAGGAATAATCGATGTTGGGACTGAACAAAAAAGATACCAGCCTGCTGATCATCGTCGGCATCCTTACGATGCTGGCACCCTTCATCCTGAATCCGTTCCCGGAAGGCAGCGCCATGGCGCAGTTCAACGCGGGCTATCCGGATCTGATGCAGCGTTTTGTCATTTTTGGCATCTTTGCCATCGGCTTCAACATCCTGTTCGGCCTTACCGGATACCTGTCATTCGGTCACGCGGCCTTTCTGGGCGTTGGATCCTATTCCGCCGTATGGATGTTCAAGCTGCTGAGTTACAACATCATCCCGGCCATCGCACTCAGCGTTGTGGTCGCCGGGGTATTCTCATTGCTGATCGGGTTCGTCAGCCTGCGCCGGTCGGGCATCTATTTTTCGATCCTCACGCTGGCCTTCGCCCAGATGAGCTTTGCGTTGGCTTATTCGGTGTTGTCCAACCCCAAATTCAACCTGACGAACGGGGAAACGGGATTGCAGGTTTACGCGGATGATCCACAGATTCTGCAAGGGGCGAACTCGCCGGACCTGCCGCATCTGTTCGGGTTGCCGATGCGCGCAACCTACACGCTGGACGTGGGCGCATGGAGCTTTGATTTCAACGCGGGATACTATCTGTGTGCGGTGATCATGATGGTGGTATTCTATCTGTCCATCCGAATTTTCCGTTCACCTTTCGGGATGATGCTGCGGGCCGTCAAATCAAACCAGCAGCGGATGAACTATACCGGCCTGAACTCGAAACCCTACACGCTGGCAGCTTTTGTCATCTCTGGCATGTATGCCGGCCTGGCTGGTGGGCTGATGGCCGCAATGGACCCGCTGGCAGGTGCCGAACGTATGCAGTGGACCGCATCGGGCGAGGTCGTTCTGATGACGATCCTAGGCGGCACCGGCACACTGATCGGGCCGGTGCTGGGTGCGGGCTTCATCAAGTACTTCGAAAATATCTTCTCGAAGATCAACGACAACGTGTTGCACAGCTGGTTTGCATTCCTGCCTGACGGGCTGGAGGACGCGGTGGTTTTCTTGATTCATCCGTTCATCGGCAAGGGCTGGCATCTGACGCTGGGCATTCTTTTCATGCTTGTCGTTATCTACTTGCCGGGTGGTCTTGTCGAAGGTGGTCAGCGTTTGCTGAACCGGCTCAAGCGCAAGAAATCAAAATCCGACGACGCGACGTCGGGCAAAACGGAACCGGCGGAATAAGGGGCGAGCCATGGCAATTCTAAGAGTCAAAGACGTCAGCAAGCGCTTCGGCGGCCTCAAGGCGCTCACGGATGTGAATCTCAGCGTCGAGGAGAATTCGGTTCACGCAATCATCGGGCCTAATGGTGCGGGCAAGTCGACCTTGCTGAATTGTCTGGTCGGCAAGCTCATGCCAGATACCGGGTCCGTATTGTTCGACAACGCATCGGTCTTGGGGCTTGAACCCTTCCAGATCAACCAGATGGGCATAAGCCGCGTGTTTCAGACACCAGAGATTTTTGGTGAACTGACGGTGATGGAGAATATGTTGATTCCGATCTTCGCCATGCGGGATGGGGCGTTCCGAATGCATGCGTACGAGACCATCGCCAACGAAAAAGCTGTTGTTGAACAGGCCGAAGCGATGCTGGAAGAGATGAACATGGCCGACAAGCGTGAGATGCACGCGGCTTCGCTGTCGCGCGGTGACAAGCGCCGGCTCGAGATCGGCATGTGCCTCAGCCAGAATCCGCGGTTGTTGCTGCTGGACGAACCGACGGCGGGGATGGCGAGGGCGGATACCAACAACACGATCGACCTGCTGAAACAGATCAAGGAAGAACGTGATATCACCATCGCGATCATCGAGCATGACATGCATGTTGTCTTCAGCCTTGCCGAACGCATCACTGTTCTGGCCCAGGGGACACCCCTGGTTGAAGATACTCCTGAAAACATCCGCGGAAACCCAAAGGTTCGCGAAGCCTATCTGGGCGAGGCTGCGTAAGGAAAAGCTATGAACGAGAAACCTGACTTTTCGAAAAACGCCAATATGGCCAGCACCGCCCCTGCGTTTCTTTCCGTTTGGGATATGCACTCCTATTATGGAGAAAGCTATATCGTGCAGGGTGTCAGCTTCAATGTGCATGAAGGCGAGATTCTTGCTCTTCTTGGGCGCAACGGTGCGGGCAAAACCTCGACACTGCGCTCGATTGCAAGGGTTGGAGAACCCGAAGTAAGACATGGCGAAATCTGGTTGGACCACAAACCGCTGCACAACATGACAAGCTATGAAGCAGCAGCGGCTGGCCTTGGTCTTGTACCAGAAGACAGACGCATTATTCCCGGCCTGACAGTCGAAGAAAATCTGCAACTTGCACAGATTGCGCCTCCGATCGGATGGTCCCTTGAACGGCTTTACGAGCTGTTTCCGCGTCTCGGTGAGCGCAGGAAGCAGGAAGGGATTACACTGTCGGGTGGCGAACAGCAGATGCTGTCAATCGCCAGAGCGCTTGCCAGGGACATCAAGGTGCTGCTTTTGGATGAGCCGTATGAAGGTTTGGCGCCTGTTATCGTCGACGAAATCGAAAAAACCCTCATACATGTCAAGCAGCAGGGTATGACCACGATAATCGTTGAACAGAACGCTGTGCGCGCTTTGGAACTGGCGGATCGCGCGATCATTCTTGATACCGGTACCATCGTGTTCGACGGAACGGCAAAAGAAGTGCTTGAGGACACCGGTCTTCGTGAGGAGTATCTGGCGATCTAAGCGTTATTCTGATTGGCAAACAGACCCGATGGGTATGACCAGTTCGTGGCTCACCATGACCCGCGTTCAGGGCAGATACTGCCCACTCGCGCGATCAAAGGTGTTTCACCCCAAAAAATGATTGTCGTTGGCTCAAACCCGAATGCGGGTTTGCGGCAACAGGTTCTGTCGGGCCTGCGCTGAATGCGCGCCTCGTGGAACGCGCCCCAAAGGACGAGGGGGCAAGTTTGCAATGCTTCGCCACATCCGCCACTGCGCCGACCAGACGATTGCGGCACGGTGTTCCAGGTCGTTGTGCAATGGATAAGAAAGTCAGGCTCTGGCCCTGGGCTGCCAGTGCCGCGCCGCAGGGGCCTGCAAGCCGAACCTGCCCTAAATCATTTCGGGCAACCGTCTTGATCGTGGGCCCATGGTTTCAATCGGCCTGAAAACGCGCCGACGAAATCTGTGCCCGGAGTGGGGCCGTGGATCTCGCTTTACTTCCGGCTTGTACTATCCGGCTGGCCCATTTCGGCTTTCGGTTCCCAGCACCTTCATTTCCAGCCAGTGGAACATCATGGCAATAATACCGGCAACGAGAATGTAGAATACGGCCAGCAGGATGAGCGGCTCGTAGATGATGAACGTGTCGGACCGCACCCGCGATGACACGGCATAGATATCCACCACCGTAATCGTGGCGACCAAGGGCGTCGCCTTCAACTGGAGGATGGTTTCACCGCCCAGGGTGGGCAGAACGTTGCGGATTGCCTGCGGCAGCCAGATGCGGCGGAACATCGTCAGCCTGGGCATGCCAAACGCCTTTGCCGCCTCCAGCTGACCTTTGGCGACGCCTTTGAAGGCTCCGCGCATTACCTCACCTTCATAGCCGGCATAGGAAAGCGTTAGTGCCAGCACCGCATAAGGCCAGGCCTGACGCAGATACGGCCAAAGCTCGGATGATCGTATCCAGGGGAATTGAGGGAACAATGAGCCGAGGCCATAATACAGCAACCAAAGCTGCAAAAGCAGGGGTGTGCCCCGAATGATGGTGCAAAACGCCTTGGCGGGAGCCGCAAGATACCAGGGCCCAACGGCCTGGGCCAACCCGAGTGGTACGGCCAGCAGAAACCCGAGAACGACGGTGACAACAAGCAGCCAGAGCGTGGTCCAGATTCCGTGCAACGTAAGCGGTGCGTATTTTGGCAACCAGTCCCATCGCAAAGACATGGCACACCAGATCACGATCCCGGCAAAGATCAGCATCATCACGATACGATGGGGTTGCATCAAAGACCTGAGATCGATCATCTGCCACCTCCTTTCAGAGAAGGTTGACCGCGACGCGCCCATTTTTCGATCCGCGCGAAGATGGCGCCCGAAAACAGGGTGACCATGAGATAGAGAAAACCCGCCGCCAGAAAGAAGGTGAAATAGGCGCGTGTGCTGCTGGCGGCCTGCCGGGTTTCCAGTGTCAGTTCATTGAATCCCACGACCGCGAGCAGGGCGGTGTCCTTGGTGGCGATCAGCCACAAGTTGGCCAGACCGGGTACGGCAAAGCTCATCATGGCGGGGATCGTCACGCGGCGCATGGTCATGAAGGCGGGCATCCCGTAGGATTTGGCGGCCTCGATCTGTCCGGGTGGAACCGCCTGAATGGCTCCGCGCAGGATCTCGGTTGCATATGCGCCCTGAACGACGCCCAGAACCCAGATGCCCGCAGCGACGCCATTGACCTCGACCCGTCCTCCGCCCATTGCAGCAGAGATTTTGTTGATGATGTCAGATCCCACGTAATACAGGATCAGAATCAGGACCAGTTCCGGAACGGCCCGGATCACGGTCGTGTAGATGGCAAGAAGATCGCGCGTGACCTTCCCGCCGTAAAGCTTGCCATAGGCTCCGAACAATCCGATCACGAGGCCGAGCGCATATGCACCAAAAGCGATCTGCAATGAGTGGGACAATCCGCGCAGCAGATTGCCCCCCCAACCCGGTGGCGACAGCGACAGAAGCTCTGCGCTCTGCGCCAATCCAAGCGATTCCAACAGTCCGGTCACGGCAGCCGCTTAGTAGATGCTGGCCGAGAAATAGTTCGAAGTGATCTTCTCGTGCGTTCCATCGGCAAGAATTGCCGCGATGCCTTTGTTCAGCGCCGCAAGCAGGTCATCATCGCCCTTGCGAACACCGGCACCAACGCCCCGGCCCAGGATGGCCGGATCATCTGCGACGGCGCCCTTGATTTCACAGCATGCCCCGGCATCCGAGTTCACGAAGTCCGCCATGGCGATACTGTCGGCCTGAGTGGCGTCAATACGACCTGCGAACAAGTCCTGGTTGGCCTCATCCTGCGTCTGATAAACCTTCAGTTCGGAATCCTTGAAATATTCCTGCGCATAAGCCTGGTGGATGGTCGACGCCTGAACGCCGACAACCTTACCGGCCAGCGACTCGGGGGTCGCTTCGATATCCATCGATTTGTCCGCGACGATGACGGCAGGTGTGTTGTAGTAAGGATCGCTGAAATCAATGGTTTTCAGCCGCTCTTCGGTGATCGACATAGACGCCATGATGGCGTCGATCTGCTGTCCGGTCAGCGACGGGATGATACCATCCCAGGCGACCGGCGTGATGACACAGTCAAGTTCCGCAGCGGCGCAGACCGCATTGATGACATCGATTTCCCAGCCGACCCAATTGCCTGAACTGTCCAGCGACGCGAATGGCGGGTAAGGTTCGGCCGCGATGCCGATCTTGACCTCTTCTGCACTGGCGATACCAGCCGAAAGGACAGCGGCGGCAAGGCCGGACGCGAGCAGTTTCTTGACGTTCATTTTGATACTCCCTTTTGGTTCATTTTGTTTTGTTTTTTAGGTTCAGGCGACCGAACTGAGGAACTGCTTCAGGCGCTCTGATTTCGGGTTTCCGAAGACCTCGGCAGGTGGGCCCTGCTCTTCGATGCGGCCCTCGAAGAGATATACAACGTGGTCTGCGACTTCGCGTGCGAATTTCATTTCATGGGTGACAAGCAGCATTGTGCGCCCTTCGGCGGCAAGATCGCGGATCACGGTCAGAACTTCGCCAACAAGCTCGGGATCAAGCGCCGACGTCGGTTCATCGAAAAGCATCACCGAAGGATCGACCGCAAGCGCCCGGGCAATGGCGGCGCGCTGTTGCTGACCACCCGAAAGATAGGCCGGATAGGTGTCGGCCTTGTCGCCAAGGCCCACCCGCGTCAGCAGCTCGTGCGCCCGCGCGATCGCCTGGGCCTTTGGCACCTTGAGCACATGCACCGGCACTTCGATCACGTTCTCAAGAAGTGTGCGATGTGTCCACAGATTGAACTGCTGGAAAACCATGGCCAGACGCGTGCGGATACGTTCGATCTGGCGGCGGTTGGACGGGCTGCCATCGGTGTGCATTTCAACCGGTTCCCCGCCGATGGTTATCTTTCCGGAACTCGGCGTTTCCAGAAAGTTGATGCAGCGCAGCATGGTGGATTTGCCCGAGCCTGAGCCCCCGATAATGGCAACAACATCCCCCTTGTTTGCGGTCAGGGATACGCCTTTCAAAACCTCCAGCGTGCCAAAGGATTTGTGCAGATCCTCAACCTTGATCGCCTCATCGGGCGTGGTTGTTTCGGGTGCGGGTGAAACTGCTTTGGCTGTGTCCATATCCAAGAATCTTCTGATTTCAGCTTGCAGTAAGCCCCGAATCTCGCAATTATGCAAGTGTATAATAACTCCGTGCCATGGATGACACTGACGTGCAGGACGACAGCCGCAAATTCAAACGTGAGTCTGCCGAGTTTCGCCGCGAGGCGCTGATTCTGGCGACTTTGGACCTGATCGCCGAGATGGGCGTTCGGGGTGCCACGGTGCGCGAGATCGCAGCCCGCGCGAATGTGACCCAAGGTTTGATCCGGCACTATTTCTCATCCAAGGACGAACTGGTTCAGGCGGCGTATGAGCACCACATGAATACGTTGACGGACCAGACCGCGGCGTCATCAGGAACCGGAAGCGCGGTTTCTCAGTTGACCAACTTCGTGGACGCGTCACTGCGACCGCCGGTCGTCGATCCAAGCGCCGTGGCGTTGTGGGCGGGTTTCCTGAACAAAGTGCAGCATGACCCGAAAATGCAGCGCATTCACCAGCGAACCTATGACTATTTCCGGGATCACCTCGAGAAGCTGATCGTCGCGGCATTGCAGGAAACCGGGCGTTCGGTTGATGCGTCAGAGGCAATGCAACTGGCCATCGCCTGCAACGCGGTGATCGACGGCCTGTGGCTTGAAGGGGGCGCGCTTCCGGATGCGTTTTGCGAAGGCCATCTGGCGCGGATCGGTTTGGATTCCGTCAGCGCCATCGTCGGGATTCCATTGACCAAAGAGGTGGAGCAGTCATGAAAACCACATCGGTGACAGAACGGTTGGCGGGCTTGGGTGGCGCCAAATGGGGCGTACATCTGAAAGCCCGCGACCTTATAAAGGCCGGAGCGAACATCGTCGAGATGACGATTGGAGAACCGGACGTGCCGGTGCCGGACGCGCTGGTCGAAGCCACCGTTGCATCATTGCGGGCGCAGCGGACAGGGTACTCCAACGGGCGCGGTGAAGCAGGGCTGCTTGACGCGCTGGCTGCGCGCTATTCTGTCTCTTGCGGGCGGGCTTTCGAGCCCGGGAATTTTCTGTGCTTTCCCGGCACGCAAACCGCCTTGTTTGCAGCCATGGCCGGGGTCGCCGAGGCGGGCGACGAAGTTCTGGTCGGCGATCCGTTGTACGCGACCTATGAAGGTGTTGTTCGTGCATCCGGGGCCGAGATGGTGCCCGTACCGCTGCGGCCCGAGAAAGGGTTTCGCATGCAGGCCGCAGATATCGCGGCCCGCATCACTCCGCGCAGCCGCGCCATTCTTCTGACAACGCCGCATAACCCGACGGGCGCGATTCTGACCGCCGCGGACATTGCCGAGATCGGGCAACTGGCGATTGCGCGTGATTTGTGGATCATCTCGGACGAGGTCTATGAAGAACTGATCTTTGACGGTGCCCGATTTGTTTCACCATTGGCAGATCCGGAACTGGCGGATCGTGTTATTGGCGTATCATCCATCTCGAAATCTCATGCCGCTCCGGGGTTCCGCAGTGGCTGGTGTGTCGGGCCCGCCCCGTTCTGCGAGGCGTTGCTGCCCTATTCCGAGACCATGCTTTTTGGCAATCAACCGTTCATCGCGGACATGACCGAAAAGGCGATCCGTGACGGATCCGAGGTTGCCCCCGGTATGGCCGCTCGCTTTTCTGGCCGCGCCACCCTGTTGGCCGATCGTCTTGAAGCCGAAACGGATCTGACTGTTCACCGGCCCGAGGCGGGAATGTTCGCACTCATCAATGTCTCTGCCACCGGGCTGGATGGCGAAGCCTATGCCTGGGATCTGCTGCAGGCCGGGGTGGCCGTCATGCCGGGATCCGCCTTTGGTGACAGCCTTAAGGACTGGGTGCGGGTTGCTTTGACGATCAATGACACGGACTTTGGTACCGCGGTTTCCCGTATCATCGAACACGCCAACAGCAAATCACGCGAGGTCGCATGAGCAGTATGACAATTGGCGAAGCTCTGGTTGCCGGGCTGCGCCAGCGGGATGTGACCTGCGTCTTCGGAATTCCGGGCGTTCACACGGTGGAACTGTATCGAGGGCTTGCCGCTTCGGGCATACGACATGTGACGCCCAGACACGAACAGGGGGCGGGTTTCATGGCCGATGGCTATGCCCGTGTGTCGGGTAAACCGGGTGTTGCCTTTGTGATCACCGGCCCCGGACTGACCAATACGCTGACGCCGATGGCGCAGGCGCGGGCCGATTCAATACCGATGCTGGTGGTGTCCGGCGTCAACAAAACCGGATCGCTTGGCAAGGGTTTGGGGCATCTGCACGAATTGCCAGACCAAATCGGGTTGGCGAAAACGGTTGCGTTGGTGTCCGAACAGGTCACCGGCCCCAGCGCTCTGGCCCCAGTTTTGGACCGCGTTTTTCACGGCCTCAGCAATGGTCGCTGCGGGCCGGCGCATATCGAGGTTCCGTTGGATGTCGCAGCGGCGGACTATCAGGAAACAGCAATCGAGACGCCTAACCCTGATCCTCCGGTCAGCCCGGCATTGATCAGGCAGGCCGCAGGGCAACTGGCTGAGGCAAAGAAAGTCGTCATTCTGGCGGGCGGCGGCGCGAAACGTGCCGAGGCGGGATTGCAGGCACTGGCCGAAGCTCTGGATGCTCCGGTTGTGCAAACCGTCAACGCGCGCGGCCTGATGCACGGACATGCTCTGACCGTTCCGGCCAGCCCCAGCCTGAACGCGGTGCGCGCATTGTTGGAAAGCGCCGATTGCGTACTGGCCTTGGGAACCGAGCTGGGGCCAACCGATTATGACATGTATGCCACCGGTCAGTTTGCGAAACTGCCAAACCTGATACGGGTTGATCGGTGCCGCGATCAGCTTTCGCGGCATGAGGCAGCGATTGCCATTCAAGGTGACGTTGGGTTGGTATTGCCAGCGCTGTGTCAGGCCCTGCCGCAGAGGGCACGGCAAAGCGACGGTGCGGACCGTGCCAGAAAAACGCGCGATGCGGCCTGGCAGGAGATTGGTCCGGATTATCGCCAACAGGTGGAGATACTGAATGCGATGCGCTCGGCGTCTCCGGATTCTCTGATGGTCGGGGATTCCACCCAGCCCATTTACGCCGGCAATCTTTACTATGATCACGACCGGGCAGGTGGCTGGTTCAATGCGGCAACGGGGTATGGTGCGCTTGGCTATGGCATACCCGCAGCCATCGGTGCGTCGATTGCCGATCCAACGGCGCGGGTAATATGCATCGTCGGCGATGGCGGGGCGCAGTTTTCAATGCCGGAAGCAATGGCCGCGGTAGACGAAAACCTGCCGGTCACGTTCGTGATCTGGAACAATCACGGGTACCGGGAAATCGCCACATCGATGCAGGATGCAGGCGTGACGGTCATTGGATGTGACCCCACACCCCCCGATTTTGCAGCAACGGCCAGATCCTTTGGCATTCCACACACCCGGGTTCCCGACAAGCCGCAGGCCGTCGCGCATGCATTACGCGAAACTGCCGCCCTGGGCGGACCCGCGATGATCGAAGTCACCGCCCGAAAATTCGAACCTCAGAGAGATTGAAACATGTCAGACCCGACTTTTGAGTTTTCCCGCGCCATCACCCGCCGCCCGGCACCGACCATCGCTGACGGATTGCGCGCAGAAGATATCGGAAACCCGGATTTCGATGGGATGACGGCCGCGCATGGGGCATACGTGGCAGCACTGAAAAGCACCGGGGCCGAGGTGATCGAGCTTGATCCCCTGGATGCGTTCCCAGACGCGCAGTTTGTGGAAGATACGGCCCTGTGCCTGCCGCAGGGCGCTGTGCTCATGCGGCCGGGCGCGCCTTCGCGAATGGGGGAAGTGGCCGAGATCGCCCCGGCACTGCGGGCCTGTTATGAAACGGTCACACAGATCAATGGTCCCGGCCATATCGAGGGTGGAGACATCCTTGTAACCGGCAGCGAAATTCTTGTGGGCCGGTCAGACCGCACTGACGCGGAAGGTGTTGAGGAACTGGCGAAAATCACCTCGGAATGGAGTCACAAACTGCGGGAAGTGTTCACGCCCGAGGGCGTTTTGCACTTCAAAACGGATTGTTCGCTGATGGACGCCGAGACGATCCTTGCGACCCGGCGATTGGACGCTTCGGGCTGCTTTAAAGGCTACCGGGTGCTGCATGTTGCTGACGGAGAGGAAGCAGCGGCAAACGCGATCCGGTTCAACAATCTGGTGCTGATGGCCGCTGGTTTCCCACGCACCGCAGAGATGCTGGACCGCGAAGGATATGAGGTCATTGAAATTGACAATACCGATTGTGCAAAGCTTGATGGTGGCATGTCCTGTCTTTCATTAAGGTTCTGAGGGGCAGCTGCAGGGTTCAGATCCCAGTGAATTCGGCAGGTCGCGTGTTGATGGTTCGAAAGACAGGCGGTGAACAAGCTTGATTTCTTACGGTTGACCGGCGCGCAGGTGGCACTGTTTGAACCCTGTTTGCCAAAGCCCAATGGCTGGGCCCCGCGGCAAGGGTCGGCGGGTCCTGAGTAGGATTGTCTTCCTTGTTCGCATCGGATCGTGCACCGCCGCTGCCATTGCTGCACATTGCGCGCGCACCGGTGTCTGGCCCGCTCTAATGGCCCGAATTCGGAAGCGCCAGAACACTCGTGAGTGTTGCCGTTGTTGCCAGCACCACCAACACCATCAATGCCTCAACCTCGATAGAGCGGGCGAGGCGTTGCGCTGCCTTGACCTCTCCACCTTGCATGGCCGGAACAAATCGGAGCTTGTTTGCGGCGGCAAGAAACAACAGCAGTGCCACAAAAAACACTTTGAGCAACAACGACTGCCCGTAGCCAGTGAACAGAAGCCCTTGGAGATTGCCGACAAGCAACCAGGCCATCCAAAGGCCCGCCACGATCAATGCCGGCACAAGCCAAGTGGCAGCTTGCCCAAAGACATGACCGAGTTCAGCAGCATCCTTCAGGTGTTCAGGAGCAAGGGCCATATTCCGCAGCGGGCTGAAGATGCCCACCCAGAAAGCTACACATAACAAGTGCAGCAGGAGAAGGAGCTGGATACCAAAGCTCTCCAGTTCCGGCACGTGCCCGATCTGCGCAAACGACCACAGAGCGATCGTGCCACCCAACAGCGCGATCCACTGACCAAAGCGAGGAACGGACAGCCCCACAAGGATCAACGCTGCGCCCGCAAGACGGTAAACAAGTGCGTCGCCCACGGATGTCTGCCACAGCAGGCCAAGCATCTTCGGATCGACCATGCCGTCAACCCCGCCTGTCAAGGCGGCTCCACGAAGCAAGAAGCCAACTGCTGTCGCGACAAGAGCAAGCCATGCCAAGGCCCTGGCCTGACGTGTCATCGCAAGGTTCACCGGCGCGACAAGGCCGGAATAGAGGCATCCAACAATCACAAGCCCGGCAGAGCCCGCAAAGCCGATGTAGAGCACCAGCTTTGCGAGGATCGCGGCAATCGCCCAGATGTCTGGCATGCTCATTCCACGGTAAAGGAAAACGCGCCCTGTATCGCATGGCCGTCTTCACCCAAACCCCGCCATTCGATGACATAGGTCCCCGTTCCATTGCTCGGCAGTGGGATCGTGAACGCCTGACTGAAACTTGTCTGGTCGCCCAAATCCAGGCTTACTGCCGAGTGTTCTTCATGGGCCATCTCTATCCGTGTCAGCCGGATGTTTTTTGAGAAGTCGAGGCCAATTTCAGCGGGCACAGTGGTTATCGTGGCGCCGTTGGCAGGGGTTGTTCCTTCAATTTTGGAATGCGCCAGTGCGCCGTTGGCAAGCGCAACCATAAGCGCGAATGTCATGATCTTCTTCATTGGGTTACCCTCAGTTTATTCCGTTGGCACGCTGGATTTCGCGAATGTAGGCGATCACCATGGCAACGTCACCTCGTGTCAGGCCCTCCACGGGGGGCATGTCGCCAAACTGCCAATGGTGGCTTCTTACACCTTGTGAAACCGCCCTGTGAAAGGCTTCATCAGCGTGGTGACTGGGTTCGTAAATTTTGTGGATCAGAGGCGGCCCGGCGCCCTCTACGCCGACCGCATTGGCGCCGTGGCATGACGCGCATGAGACCTCAAAAACACGCTGTCCGATTGCGGCATTGCCTTCGATGGCCGGCATCTGAATTGCGACCATGGCGTCGCCTGTGCGTGTTTCATGCGGTGCGGCCTCTTCAATTGCGCCGGAGCGAAGAGTTATGAAGGCGGCGACGGCAGCGACAGCGCATGCGCCGATTAGCAAGTGACTTTTTTTCATGGATTGGTCCTGACATTTTGGAAGCTGGCAACGCTGCGGCACATCGCGAACAACCGCACGTGCTGGTCGCTTACATCCGCAGGGATTTGTGCTGCTTCAAAGGTCAGGGGGCCTGTAGAGTGCGTCTGGTTCACTCAGCTTGACTTGAGTTCCAACATGGAACTCCGGGTCAGTATCACGCCGACCCTTGGCAACTTCACTGACTTGGAACGGCAATGCAACGGCTTGGCAGATAAAGGGATTGCACTTTCCGGTTTCGGAACTCTCCGGGTCATGATGATGACCTGAAGCCGAGACGTCACCGCTCGTTGCCAATGCAGAGTGTTCGGAAGGTTGCATATGGTGCTCACAGTGAAGGCCCACACAACCATTCGACAGCGCGTGCGCAACACCGCCAAGGCCAGTCAGGATGACCAGAACGCCAACCAATAGAACAAGTGAATATCGCCGGATGACCATGGTGCTGGACGTTACTGCACGCAAGCGCACGATACAACGCCACACAATTCATCGCCCCGAAACAGGGTCGCTCAATTGTGGTCTGCTATGCAAAAAAAAGCAAACCGTGACTGCGATGCGGTTTTGTGCGCTGCATTCTCACCATAGTCTTCATGGCCCAATTTGCAGTATCGGATGGTATCAATCATGCGCTCCCTCTGAGACTCACTGAAAGGGCCGAGTTTATCCCGCGCGCCTTTGTTCTTGCCAAAGCACTCATGAGACCCCGGGCATCATTGTGCGTAGTTCATGCCCGACTGTTATTTGTGCTTCTTTATTGCGTCGCCGCACGCTGCAAGACGCCGTGCCAGAGTACCAGCCTCTTTAGGGCATCGTGTACGCAAAGACATACGAAGGGTCCCACGTGTTGTGCTTGGTCTAGTGCGGGGTTTTGGAGTTGTCTCGGGCAGTGGTCAACGGAAGTAGTAGATGCCGTGTCGGGACAGTGAGAGATACGCATGCAGCTTCATTTTGTGTCACACCTGTGTGTCACACCGCTCTAATGCTTGCTATCTAGTTGTTCTGTTGGGTTTTGGTGGAGCCTAGGGGAGTCGAACCCCTGACCTCTTGCATGCCATGCAAGCGCTCTCCCAACTGAGCTAAGGCCCCATCTAGGTACCGCTGATGCGGTGGACGGACGTTTAGGAGACAGTGACGACGAGTGCAAGTCCAAAAATGGAATCGAACGCGAATTTCCGCACCAAGCTGTCCGTGGAACGAAAAAGGCGACGCTGTGGTCGCCTTTGACTTGATCAGTTTTCGTCTTCCGAAGACATGTCGGTGATATCATCCAGCGAAACGTCATCACTGGTGTCATCATCGTCATCCAGCAGATCATCATCCAGTTCGACGTCGACAGAGTCGTCGTCATCCAGTACCAGCTCCCCATCCGACGCGTTTTCACGCGCTTTGACCGAGGCGGCATCTTCTGCATCCGCCGCGATCATGCGGCTTTTGGATGTTTCAAGCTCCACGATCTCGCCAGTGTAGGGGCTGATGATCGGGTCCTTGTTCAGGTCGTAGAATCGCTTACCGGTGGTCGGGCAAACGCGCTTTACGCCCCATTCTTCCTTGGGCATGTCAAATCCCCTTGATATCAGGTGAGTCGTCTAAATGATTCAGCTCACCTGCCACAGGCAGAGAGCACTGTCAAAGTCTTTGCGCAAGAGAGGTCGCGATATGGGAGAGCACGCATTGCCAGG
Source organism: Ruegeria sp. H8 (assembly GCF_056532905.1). NCBI lineage: Bacteria > Pseudomonadati > Pseudomonadota > Alphaproteobacteria > Rhodobacterales > Roseobacteraceae > Ruegeria > Ruegeria sp. H8. Next base: position 58,473 of record NZ_JBQFNY010000002.1, read on the forward strand.
GACACCGCCGGTGCCGCTGAGGCTGCGCAAATCCGCCCGGGCGCGGCGCATAAGTTTGCGAATTTCTCAGCTGGACGGCCGGGTTACGCTGACCTATCCGGTCGGTGTGCCTGAATCCGAGGCGCTGAGTTTCGCACGTACCAAGGAAGAGTGGATTCGTCAGCATTTGCAGGACAGGCCGGAAACGGCCGTGGCGCAGTTCGGACAGAAGATACCGATTGAAGGGGTTGTCCGGCGAATCGTGCCCGCCAAGGGTCGGCGTGTTCAGTTGATGGCGGACGAGGTCGCAGTGCCCGAAGGGGCCGAGGCGCGCAGATTGGCCCGGTTTCTGAAGGAATTGGCGCGAGACCGATTGATTGGCGCGTGTGATGATTACGCGGCAATGCTGGGGCGGTCGTACAGCACGCTCAGCCTGCGCGACACGCGGTCACGCTGGGGATCATGCAGTTCGCAGGGTGGCTTGATGTTCTCGTGGCGGCTCATCCTCGCGCCGTCCGAGGTGCTGCACTATGTGGCCGCGCACGAGGTGGCGCATCTTGTCGAGATGAACCACTCGCCCGCGTTCTGGGAACAGGTGGAACGCATTTTCGGCCCCTGTCAGCAGCCCCGCCGCTGGTTGCGTGACAATGGGGCAGAGTTGCATCGTTACAGGTTTGACGCAAAGCCGAGTTGACCTTGCGCAGATTTGTGATCACATAAGCGGATGTTGAGCACACGCCCGTCTGACACCCAAACTGCCACTCATGACCGGGTGTACCGGGTCCTGAGATCTCGAATCATGCATGGTGAGATGGCGCCGGGACACGCGCTGACCTTGCGTGGCATCGGCAAGGAATTCGGCGTCTCGATGACCCCGGCGCGGGAGGCCGTGCGCCGTCTGGCCGCCGAGGGCGCTTTGTTCCTGTCCAATTCCGGCCGGGTCTCGACACCTGAATTGACCAACGACCGGATAGAAGAATTGGCGGCGTTGCGCGCGTTGCTGGAAGTCGAGCTGGCCAGCCGGGCTTTGCCCCGGGCGCATATTGCGCTGATCGACCGGTTGCAGACCATCAACATGACCGTTGCCGAGATGGTGACCAAGCGGGACGCGGTTGGGTACATCCGCTCAAATCTGGAATTTCATCGCACCCTGTACCTGCGGGCTCAGGCGCCCGCGATGCTGGCCATTGCCGAAACGGTCTGGCTGCAACTCGGGCCGACGATGAGGGCGCTTTACGGGCGTCTCAGGCGCACTGAGCCACCGCATTATCACAAGCTGATCATTGCTGCCCTCAAGGCCGGGGACGAACCGGGTTTGCGCCTGGCGGTCCGTTCGGACGTGACGCAGGGATTGCGCTTGCTGGTGAGCTGAGCGGCATCCCGCCGACATTCCCGCGCCCACTGCGCAAGGTTTCACCGTTCTGGCCTGTTCAACCCGACTGGGTTACTCTTGAGGCAAATCACAAACAAGAGCAGACCACAGCCATGATCACTCGACGGACTTTTTCCATTTGCCTTGGATCAACATTGTTGGCCGCCTGCACGCGTGGCGGTGCGCCATCCAGCGCGCCTGCATCGCGTATGCGAGCTGTTCCCAACGCGGGTTGGGATGCCTGGGTTGCCGGGTTCAAGGGCAGGGCGGCATCGCAAGGTATTTCACAATCCACGATTGATCGCGCTTTTCAGGGGGCAGGGTACCTGCCCGATGTCATCGAGCGTGACCGCAATCAGGTAGAGTTCAAGCGTTCGCTCGAAGACTACCTGGCCATTGCCGCCTCGGACGAGCGGATCAGCACCGGCCAGAAGATGCTGCGGCAATACAACGGGACGCTGTCGCAGATCGAGGCGCAGTACGGGGTGGACAAGGAAATCGTCGTTGCAGTGTGGGGGCTGGAAAGCCGCTATGGCGCGCGTCGGGGCGATGTGCCCGTTGTATCAGCTCTGTCGACGCTGGCCTATGACGGGCGGCGTGGTCAGTTCTTTGAAAGCCAGTTGATCGCGGCGCTCAAGATTCTTCAGAATGGTGACACCACGCCTGACAAGATGACCGGCAGCTGGGCCGGTGCGATGGGGCACACGCAATTCATTCCAACCTCTTACCTGGCCTATGCCGTGGATTTCACCGGCGACGGGCGGCGCGATATCTGGTCGGACGATCCGACGGATTCGCTGGCTTCGACCGCTGCTTACCTGTCACGCGCAGGCTGGGTGCGGGGGCAGCCCTGGGGGGGCGAGGTCGGAACCGTTTCCGGTACACCGGTCGACGTGCTGCAACCACAGAAACCCGGGCCGCGCATTGCCGTCTTCCGCAATTTTCAGGTCATCAAGCGCTATAACAATTCGGACAATTACGCGATCGGGGTCGGTCATCTGGCGGACAGAATCGCCGGTGGCGCGCCGTTTCAGGCCTCGTTCGGGCCAGATGCAAACGGTCTGACATTGGACGACCGCAAGGAATTGCAACGGCGGCTGACATCCCAAGGGTATGATACGAAAGGCGCGGATGGGGTGATCGGCAAAAACACGACGTCTGCCATCAGCGCGTATCAAAGCGCCAATGGCCTAGCGGTCACCGGAGAACCTTCGGTTGCGTTGTTGCGCAGGTTGGGCGGCTGACGGTTACGCCGCCAACCCTTTCGAGCCGATGTCGAGGAATTTTTGACGGCGGTCCTGTATCAGGGTCGCCGCGTCTTTGCCGTCCAGTTCCGCCAGCATATCGGTAAGAGCCGCGCGAACAGCCTCGACGGCGGCCGGACGATCGCGATGCGCGCCGCCCTTGGGTTCAGGGATGATCCGGTCGCAAACGCCAAGCTTGTGAAGATCCTGAGCGGTCAGACGCAGCGCCTCGGCCGCTTCACGCATCTTTTCTGCATCTTTCCAAAGGATCGATGCGCAACCTTCCGGCGAGATCACCGAATAGACCGAGTGTTCCAGCATTGCCACGCGGTTGGCGGTGGCAAAGGCCACGGCCCCGCCCGAGCCGCCTTCGCCGATGATGACCGACACCAGGGGCACGCCGATCTTCAGACACATCTGGGTCGAGCGGGCAATCGCTTCGGATTGACCGCGTTCCTCGGCGCCTTTGCCGGGATAGGCGCCGGCGGTATCGATCAGGGTGATCACCGGCAGGCCGAACCGCCCGGCCATCTCCATCAGGCGGACTGCCTTGCGATAGCCTTCGGGACGGGCCATGCCGAAATTGCGTTCGATCCGCGATTTGGTATCGCTGCCTTTTTCATGGCCGATCACCATGACGGGTTGATCGTTGAAACGTGCAAGCCCGCCGATCACGGCCAGATCATCGGCAAAATTGCGATCTCCGGCCAAAGGGGTGAATTCGGTGAACAGGGCATCGACGTAATCGCTGCAATGCGGGCGTTCCGGGTGTCGGGCGACCTGGCATTTCCGCCATGGGGTCAGATCGGCGTAAAGCTCATCCAGAAGCTTGGCGGCCTTGGCGTCCAACGCGGCGGCTTCTTCGGTTACGTCCATCTCTTCGTTGGTTCGGGCCAACGCACGCAACTCTTCAGCCTTGCCTTCAATTTCAGCCAGCGGTTTTTCGAAATCCAGATACTGGGTCATGACGCCTCTCAACGCGAAAGTTCCCTGCTATATGGCCTGACGGTGCTCCGGATGCAACTCGGCAAGATCCGAGTGGTGAAGATGTTCGATTTCAGATGGGCGAATGGAAAAACGGATACTGATGGCCGCCGCCAAGAAAGACCCCGCGCTGCGCGTTCTGACCTGCACCCACGACAATCTAACGCGGCGTCTGACCCTGTACCCACCCGAAACCGCGCCCGAGAATGTGTTGGCCGAAACCTGTCTGGGTCAACTGGGCCAGAGAACGGGATAGAGCGAAGCCACAAGCAGCACCGCCATTGTCCAGTTGAACGCACCCAGCCTGCGCGGGTTCGTTAGCACCCGCGACATCTGCTGCCCCAGAAAGGTCCATGTGCTCACCGATGGCAGATTGACCGCCCCGAAAACCAACGCCACAAGCGCAATCGCATGCAGGGTCTGACTGGGCGTGTAAGCGGTTGTGGCGGTCAGGGCCATGGCCCAGGCTTTGGGGTTCACCCACTGAAAGGCGGCGGCTTGCAGAAACGTCATGGGTGTCCCCGCTGCCAAATCGCCTGTGGCTGGCGCGGCATGCGCGATCTTCCATGCCAGATAGAGCAGATAGATCACCGACACGACCTTCAGCACTGAATAGCTGACCGGGTACCGGTCAAAGACCTGAACCAGCCCTGCACCGACCAGCAACACCATGAGCGTGAAGCCAAGGCCAATGCCCAGCATATGCGGGATCGAACGCCGAAAGCCGAAATTCGCACCCGATGCCATCAGCATCAGATTGTTCGGCCCGGGCGTAATGGATGTCACGAAGGCAAAAGCGATGAGCGCCAGAAGGATGTCGTAAGTCATGCTGCGAAGTATCGTCTGACCGGCAGCAAATGAAATTGCTTTTTCGTGCGCGTTTCCGCTATTTCTGCAACTTATGATGAAGAATGATCAGATAAATCGCCAGATATTGCAGGAACTGACCCGCGATGGGCGCATCAGCAATCTGGAATTGGCCGAACGGGTCGGGCTGTCTCCGTCCGCCTGCCTGCGTCGCGTTCAAGAGTTGGAAAAGGCCGGCGTGATCACCGGTTATCGAGCGGTTCTGAACCCGGCCGCGATGGGTGTCGGCTTTGTCGCCTATATCGGGGTCGGTCTTGGTGAACACACGAAAGCGGCGCAGGAGGGGTTTGAGCGTGCCCTGCAACAAGCCCCCGAAGTGGTCGAATGCCACAACATCACCGGTACGATCGAATACCTGCTGCGCGTCGAATGCGCCGATCTGCCGTCCTACAAGACCTTCCATACCGAGGTGCTGGGAACGCTGCCTCATGTCACGTCGATCACATCCTATGTGGTCATGGGGTCACCCAAGGATCTGCGTGCGTAGCCACTGGAAATGTGAAGCCACACTCTCTTGCAGCGCAAATTTTCAGGGCCTAGTGTCTTTGTAATGACGCTGCCAGGGGATACGCCCAGCCAAAACGGCACGCAAACAGGGAGATTACGATGAAACTCGTTCGAACAGTGGCGACCGCAGTTGCCATGTCGGTCATTGCCGGGGCCGCTTTGTCTGCCCCGCTGAAACTGCAACCCGCCAATCCACAGCCGTCTCCGAAGGCGGGTTTGAATGTCAAATACTTCGGTACAGGCAATCAGCACAAGAAGATCCGGGATTTGAGTCAGGCAAAAAGCATGCTGTCTAAGGCGAAGCCCGGAAAGCCGTTGCGCGGGTTGGATTACCGGGACACCAGCAAGGGTGAGGATGTCTTGACCTTCGACCAGGCCTACAACGTTGCCGCCGAGGTCACGGGATATATGCGGTTTGACTCGCCGGGCGTTTACGAGCTGGAAACGTGGTCGAATGACGGTATAGAGGCTTGGGTTGGCGGTCAGCAGATTGGCCGGGTAAATGGCATTCAGGGCTGTGAAGCCAATCAACGCACCGAAGTGGAAGTGCCCAAGGCGGGTTGGTATCCACTGAAGATCGTCTATTTCCAGAAACTGGGAACCTCTTGCCTGATGATGAAGTCAGGAAAGAAGGGGGAACGCTTCACATGGACGCCCAATGACGTTTTTGGCCGTTGAAGAATTCATGAAAGGGCGCTCGATCGAGCGCCCTTTTTTGGGGGCTTAGCTGCCCGCCGCAATCAGTTCGGCCTGCGCCACGATGACTTCGGCCTGCTTGATTGAGGCGATGTCGACAAGGCGGCCTTTATAGACGGTTGCGCCCTCACCGTTTGCTTTGGCCTGTTCCATTGCGGCCAGGATTTCGCGGGCCTCGGAAACGGCCTCATCCGACGGGGTAAAGACCTGATTGGCCAGTGCAATCTGCTTGGGATGGATCGCCCATTTGCCGACCATACCCAGCGTGGCCGAGCGTTTCGCCTGAGCGATGTACCCTTCATCATCGCTGAAATCCCCGAATGGCCCATCCACTGGCAGCACCCCATGGGTGCGGCACGCTGCAACGATGGCGGCTTGGGCCCAGTGCCACGGGTCAGACCAGTGTTTTTCGCCGTCACGCAGCATATAGTAGTTTTCCTGTGTGCCGCCGATGCCCGTGGTCTGCATCCCCATCGAGGCCGCAAAATCTGCAGCCCCAAGGCTCATGGCCTGCAAACGGGGCGAGGAGGCTGCGATCTCTTCCACATGCGCGATACCGGCAGCGGATTCGATAATGACCTCGAAGCTGATAGGTTTGGTCCGGCCCTTGGCGCGTTCAATGGCGGTGACAAGGGCATCCACGGCATAGACATCCGATGCGCAGCCGACTTTGGGAATCATGATCTGGTCCAGACGGTCGCCTGCCTGCTCCAACACGTCGACAACGTCACGATACCAATAGGGGGTATCTAATCCGTTGATGCGAACGGACATGTATTTGCTGCCCCAATCAACAGTGTTCAGGGCTTCGATGACATTGGCGCGGGCGATGTCCTTGTCCGAAGGCGCAACCGAATCCTCGAGGTCAAGGTTGATCACATCCGCAGCAGAAGCTGCCATTTTCGGGAACAGTTTGGTATTCGATCCCGGACCAAACAGTTGGCAGCGATTGGGTCGTGCAGGCGCGGCGGGTTGGATGCGAAAGCTCATCTGGACCTCGTGTGGGTAATGAAATTGCGATTTTCTTGCCCAATGAGGTATTAAATTGCGCAACCTGACGCAAGGGAGATTGTGCATCTGCGGCAATGCGGTTGCAGAATGCTGCGTGCCAGCGGCTGGGAAGTGGTGATTAAAGTTTAATCACTTTGGAAGCTTCGAATAATTTTGCGCCTTTAGTGTCAATGGTGCAAGAAACTCGCGTACCCGCCGTGTTGGGCGGATCAAAACGCGAAACGCTCGTTTAAACGCTTCTCTAGCTTGGGCGGGAATCAAAGGAGTGACCGCAATGATCGAGACACCGTACCTGCTGTTTTTGGGCGATGCGCCCGACCAATTGGCGGCCAAAGTGGCTGTGGGCATCAAGGATTGGCGCCCGGAAAACGCCGTCGGCCAATATCGTATGGACGGCTGCAAAGCTGATCTGGGCCTGAAGGATATGACCCTGACCGAGGCCAAAGCGGCCGGCGCAAAAACGCTGGTTATCGGTGTCGCCAACCGTGGCGGCGTCATCAGCCAGGAATGGAAAAAGGTTCTGGTCATGGCGCTTGAGGAAGGGTTTGACCTGGCCTCTGGCCTGCACAACCTGTTGCGCGACGAGCCCGATCTGGTGGCGGTGGCCGAAGCAACGGGGCGAAAGCTGCACGACGTGCGTGTACCCGAGGTCGATTACCCGATCGCCAACGGGATCAAGCGCAGGGGCAAACGTTGTCTGGCCGTCGGCACCGACTGCTCTGTGGGCAAGATGTACACTGCAATGGCGATGGATGCCGAAATGCGCAAGCGTGGTATGAAGTCGACCTTCCGCGCGACCGGCCAGACGGGCATTCTGATCACCGGCGATGGCGTGCCGCTGGACGCCGTTGTTGCGGATTTCATGGCCGGCTCGATCGAATGGCTGACACCTGACAACGATGACGACCACTGGGATCTGATCGAAGGTCAGGGATCGCTGTTCCATGTGTCCTATTCCGGCGTGACTATGGCGCTGATTCACGGCGGCCAGCCCGACGCGCTGATCCTGAGCCATGAACCGACCCGCGCGCACATGCGCGGTCTGCCGACCTATCAGCTGCCGACGCTCGAAACCCTGCGCGACACCGCGCTGGCCCTGGCCAAAGTGGCGAACCCGGATTGTCAGGTCGTCGGCGTTTCGGTCAACACGCAGCACATGTCCGAAGAGGACGCGACAGTATATCTGGCCAAGATCGAAGCAGATATGGGGCTTCCGGCGACCGATCCGTTCCGGTTCGGCTCGGGCAAGTTGGTGGACGCGCTGGCCGCGATGTGATCCAACCGGCCCGCCGGTGGCGGGCCGGTTCCGCCTCTGGCGGGAGTATTTTGGAAAAGATGAAGGAGCAGGTGCGTGCAGATAGAGGTCTCTCGCGATGTGTTTCAGTTGGCGCAGGTGTTTACCATTTCGCGCGGGTCACGGACCGAAGCAAAGGTGCTGACGGTGCGGGTGTCGGACGGAACGCATCAGGGCTGGGGCGAATGCGTTCCTTATGCGCGGTATGACGAAACGCTCGAGTCGGTCGAGGCCGAGATCGCCGGTCTGCCTGCTGAGTTCAGCCGCCGGTCACTGATGGATCTTCTGCCTGCCGGTGCCGCCCGGAACGCCGTGGATTGTGCTTTGTGGGATCTGGAAAGCAAGCGCGCGGGTAAGCGCGCCTGGGATTTGGCGGGCCTGCCGGTGCCCGGACCCGAGGTCACGGCCTATACTCTGTCGCTGGATACTCCGGAGGCAATGCAGGCTCAGGCGGCCGAGAACGCGCACCGCCCGCTTCTTAAGATCAAGCTGGGCACGCCAGATGACATGCCCCGGCTCGAGGCCGTGCGCGCCGGTGCTCCGAACGCCAGGATCATCGTGGATGCGAACGAAGGCTGGTCGGCCGAGGTTTACGCCGACCTCGCCCCGCATCTGGTGCGTTTGGGCGTAGCGCTGGTCGAGCAGCCATTGCCGGCCGGTGACGACGACGCTTTGATCGGAATGGACCGCCCGGTGCCCGTCTGCGCCGACGAGTCCTGCCATGATCGCGCCAGCCTGCCCGGGCTGAAGGGGAAATACGATGTCATCAACATCAAACTCGACAAGACCGGTGGCCTGACCGAGGCGCTTGAATTGCGCAAAGCCGCAATCGCGGAAGGGTATGGCATCATGGTCGGCTGCATGGTTGGCAGTTCGCTTGCCATGGCGCCCGCGACACTGTTGGCGCAGGGTGCGATGGTGACGGACCTTGACGGACCGCTTCTGTTGGCCGAAGACCGCGACACCCCGCTGATTTTTGACGACGCCGGAGTTCACCCGCCCGAAGCGGCGCTCTGGGGCTGAGGAGACAAACATGACCCGTACCGTTTATGTAAATGGCGAATACCTGCCCGAGACCGAGGCCAAGGTATCCATCTTTGACCGTGGCTTCCTGTTTGCAGACGCGGTTTACGAAGTGACCAGTGTACTGGATGGCAAGCTGATCGATTTCGAGGGCCACGCGGTGCGCCTGAAGCGGTCTCTGGACGAGCTGGAGATGGCCGAGCCCTGCACCAAGGAAGAGCTGCTGGAAATCCACCGCAAGCTGGTTGATCTGAATGGCATCGAAGAGGGGCTGGTCTACCTTCAGGTTTCGCGCGGCAGTGACGGTGACCGGGATTTTGTCTTTCCTTCGGCCGATACCAAACCCAGCCTGGTTCTGTTCACCCAGAACAAGCCCGGGCTGGCTGACAGCCCGGCGGCACGGAAAGGTGCCAAGATCATCTCGATCGAGGACATCCGTTGGGGGCGCCGCGACATCAAAACCGTGCAACTGCTTTACCCTTCGATGGGCAAAATGATGGCCAAGAAAGCTGGCTGCGACGATGCATGGCTGGTCGAGGACGGCTTTGTGACTGAGGGCACCAGCAACAACGCCTATTTCGTCAAGAACGGCAAGATCGTGACCCGACCGCTGTCCAACGACATCCTGCACGGGATCACTCGCAAGGCCGTGCTGCGCATGGCAGCCGAAGCACAGATGGAAGTTGAAGAGCGCCTGTTTACCATCGACGAAGCCAAAGAGGCTGATGAGGCGTTCACGACCTCGGCCAGTGCCTTCGTGATGCCGGTAGTGGAAATCGACGGTGTCACGCTGGGTGATGGTACACCCGGTCCGATTGCCAAACGCCTTCGTGAAATTTACCTGGATGAAAGCCGAAAGGCCGCGATCTGAAGAACCACCAAGTTGAACGGCGTCGCAGTAAATTGTTGCGGCGCCGTGCCAACATCAGCCGGGTCCCGGTGGCAGTGCAGGGAGTTTCGCTGTAGACCCCGCTGAGCACGAGCAGATCACATGCGACTTTCTGGCGGGACACCGGTCTTGTTGTGGGACCAGTTCCTGCTTTGTAACAGGAATATGGTTGAAGGCGGGGCTACCCGACCTTGAAAGGGCTCAGGCTTTCCTGAAACTGTTCGATGAATTCCAGCGTTACCAATGACGGTTGCTTCAGAATTGGACGCACCAACGAAAGGGTATGCGTCAAGGACGGCTTGAACGGCCGATAACTCAATCCCCTCGACGTGTATTGGACGGCATCCAGTTCGCTTACGACCGAGACTCCGACACCTTCCAGCGCCAATTCACATGCTGCCGTGAACTGCCTGACCTCGATATGCGAGTTCAATTCGACATTGGCATGTTGAAACACTTTCGAAAGCCGCCCGAAAAAGTCGCTGTCGCGTCGGGTGTGGATGATTTTGCTATGTGCGAGATCCGCCGGCGTAATTTCGGAAAGGCTTTCCAACTCGTGCCCGGTGGGGAACACGCACACCGTGCGAACGTCGATGTCCCTGCTTTCTACTGCCGGATGACCGTGAAAGCTGTCAGTGATTCCGAAATCATACTGCTCACCGATCATCCATTCCAGAATGCGTTCAGGTCTGTCTGGTTCGATCGTCAGGGTGACACCGGGCCGATCCTTCAGGAAACCGGCGACGACTTTGGGCAAATGGCTGGTGGCAAATCCCGGCAGGCAAGCGACACGGATGTGCCCTGCTTTGCGTTGTGTGATATCCTGACTGACATCCGAAATTTGTCTCATCAATTCGAGAACGCGCTCGACGCTGGGCAAGAGATAGCGAACCTCCTGCGTTGGTACTAATCGGCCTTCCCGACGGTCAAAAAGCTGAAACCCGAGCGACTTTTCAAGATCGGACAGCAATCTGCTGACAGCTGGCTGGGTCACGCCCAGATCAGCCGCAGCGGCCGTGACAGACCCATTGGTGGTCACGGCCATCAGGGCCTCCAACTGCCGAACTCTCAGAATTTGACTCATTGCTGATCCCGATCTGCTGCGCCATTTCATAACACTATGTTATTTTTTCACCAAGTAGATAGGCCTTGAATTATATTTTTGTAACGTTAACGTCGTGAAATCGTCATGTGTGCCGTTTACGCGTTGCGGTCGGTATTCAACGAAGCATCAACCCTGATGCATGGGAGGAATCATGAAAAAAAATCTGCTTGGCGCGATTGCCATCACCACAGCCTTGTCCCCCTTGGCGGCAATGGCGCAAACCGAAGTCCAGTTCTGGCATGCCTTCACCGGTCGCCTAGGTGAACTTGTCAAAGGACAGGTTGAAGAATTCAACGCCAGTCAGGATGAGTTCGTCGTGGTCGAAAGCCACAAGGGCAACTACTCGGAAACCCTGAATGCCGGGATTGCAGCATTCCGGGCCGGTGAACAGCCACATATCCTGATGGTGTTCGAAGTCGGCACGGCGACAATGATGTCAGCCAAAGGGGCGATCAAACCGGTCTATGAAGTGATGGCCGAAAGCGGCGCGCCTTTTGATCCCGACGCGTATATTGGCGCCGTCAAAGGCTACTACACAACCACTGACGGAGAGATGCTGTCGCTTCCCTTCAACTCCTCGACGCCGGTCCTGTGGGTTAACCGCGATGCCATGCAAGCAGCAGGCGTTGATCCGGACACGGATCTGTCCACTTGGGAAAAAGTCGGCGAAGTGCTCGAGCAGCTGAAGGCAGGTGGCGAGGATTGCCCGCTGGTGACAGCATGGCAAAGCTGGATTCACCTTGAAAACCTTTCAGCCTATCACGACGTTCCCTTTGCCTCACGGGACAACGGATTTGCCGGTCTGGATACCGAGCTGCTGCTGAACGGTCCGGTGCAGGTAGCACATCTGACCGCGATGGGTGACTGGGCCAAGGACGGCAAGTTCATCTATACCGGCCGCAGAAACGAAGGTGGTGCGAACTTCCGGTCAGGTGAGTGCGCATTGTTCACCGAAAGTTCGGCCGGATACGCCGGCATCAAGGCAGAGGCCGAGTTCGATTTCGACGTGCGTCCGCTGCCCTATTGGGAATCCGTCACCAGTGAGCCGCAAAACACCATCATCGGTGGCGCGTCTCTTTGGGTGATGGAGGGTCATGAGCCCGAAGAGTACAAGGGCGTCGGAGAGTTCCTGAGCTTCCTGTCATCACCTGATGTACAAGCGGCATGGCACCAGAACACCGGTTACCTTCCAATCACGACAGAAGCGGGTGAGGTTACGCGTGCCGCTGGTTTTTATGACGAAAACCCGGGTACCGACGTCGCAGTGATCCAGATGACCGCGAAAGAGCCGACCGCAAATTCGAAAGGATTGCGCTTGGGATCGTTCGACCAGATCCGGGGCATCATCGACGAAGAGCTTGAGGCGATCTGGTCCGGTGAGAAGACCGCTCAGGAAGCGATGGACAGCGCGAAGGAACGCGGTGATGCGTTGCTGCGCCGGTTCGAATCCGCCAATCAATAAGTCGTAACGTTATGCGGGCCCTTTCGGGGCCCGCATTTTCTTTCTTCGGTGGGTTTTCAGGATGGAAAAACGCGTCACCTTTCGCGGCTGGCTGTTGCCGTTGGCGTTGATCGCCCCTCAGGTCATCATTTCCGCTGTTTTCTTTTTCTATCCTGCCGGTCAGGCCATCTGGCAGTCGCTGTTCATACCAGACCCGTTCGGGCTGTCGTCCCAGTTCGTGGGGCTCGGCAACTTTGAATTCCTGCTGAGTGACAAGTTTTATCGCGCCTCTTTCGTGACCACGGCGGTGTTTTCTACGCTGGTCACGTTGTGCTCGATGATCCCTGCCTTGTTTCTTGCGGTCATTGCGGATCGATTGATCAAAGGGTCCGGGGTCTATCGGACGTTGCTGATCTGGCCCTACGCTGTTGCCCCTGCGGTCGCGGGCGTTCTGTGGCTGTTTATGTTCAACACGCGCGTCGGCGTCGTGTCATGGTATCTTGGCCAGCTTGGATATGACTGGAACCACGTTCTGAACGGCACCGAAGCCATGGGGCTGGTGGTCGTTGCTTCGGCCTGGGGGCGCATAAGCTATAACTTCCTGTTCTTTTTCGCTGCCCTGCAATCCGTTCCAAGATCCGTGATCGAGGCGGCGGCGATTGACGGCGCGCATTTCTGGCGCCGATTCTTCACGATCGTACTGCCGCTGCTGTCGCCGACGGCGTTCTTCTTGCTGGTGGTGAACGTCGTTTATGCCTTCTTCGAAACCTTTGGCGTGATCCACACGATCACCGGCGGCGGGCCGCAACAGTCGACGACAATCCTTGTCTACAAGGTATTTTCGGACGGGTTTGTGGGGCAGGACCTCGGCTCGTCTTCGGCGCAATCAGTCATCTTGCTGATCGTCGTGGGACTGTTGACGGTCATCCAGTTCAAATACGTGGAAAAGAGGGTGCATTACTGATGGCGGCCCAACAACACGGAATGGTCCAAAAACGCGGCGCGGGCATCTGGTTGTCCCATGCCCTCATGATCCTCGGTGTCCTGATCATATTTTTCCCGATATGGCTTGCCTTCGTGGCTTCGACCGTGACCCAGGCCGAGATCGTCTCGCCACCGATGCCTGTCGTGCCCGGCGATCAGTTCTGGGTGAACTACAAGGCGGCGCTGTTCTCGGGGGTAAATGTGCCCGTTGCCACGATGCTGTTCAACAGTCTGGTGATGGCAATCGGAATTGCAGTCGGCAAAATCATCATCTCACTGCTGTCGGCTTTCGCGATCGTCTATTTCCGCTTTCCCGGACGAACGACGTTCTTCTGGCTGATCTTCCTGACGCTGATGCTGCCGGTCGAAGTCCGCATCGTTCCGACGTTCGAAGTTGTCGCCGGGTTCGGCATGCTCAACAGCTATTACGGGCTGATCTTTCCCCTGATCGCCTCGGCCACGGCAACCTTCCTGTTCCGTCAGTTCTTTCTGACCATCCCCGATGAGCTTGCCGAGGCAGCCCGGGTCGACGGCGCGCGACCGATGCGGTTCTTCATCGATATCGTCGTCCCCATGAGCCGGACCAACATCGCCGCACTGTTCGTGATCCTGTTCATCTATGGGTGGAACCAATATCTTTGGCCGCTGCTGATCACGACCGATCCCGATATGAATACCATCGTGATGGGTATCAAGCAGATGTTCCCGTCCGGTGACGACTTTGCGCATTGGCCGACGATCATGGCGACGTCCATTCTGGCGATGATCCCGCCGGTCATCGTGGTGGTGTCGATGCAAAAGCTCTTTGTCCGTGGCCTTGTCGATAGCGAGAAGTAAGAAATGGCAACAGTTACTCTAGAGAATGTCAAAAAGAGCTTTGGCCCGACGGATGTGATCCACGGCGTTGATGTCGATATCGCCGATGGAGAGTTCATCGTGATCGTTGGCCCGTCAGGCTGCGGCAAGTCCACATTGCTGCGGATGGTGGCGGGGCTGGAAACGGTCACGTCCGGGGAAATCCGAATCGGCGGTGAACGCGCCAATGACAAAGAGCCCATGGATCGCGACATCGCCATGGTGTTCCAGAACTACGCGCTCTACCCACATATGTCCGTGCGTCAGAACATGGGGTACGGCCTGAAGATCGCGGGGCTGCCCAAGGCTCAGATCGATCAAAAGGTGACCCAGGCGGCAAAGCTGTTGCAGCTTGAACCTTTGCTGGACCGCAAGCCCAGGCAGTTGTCCGGCGGTCAGCGCCAGAGGGTCGCGATGGGCCGGGCCATTGTCCGCGAGCCCGCCGTTTTCCTGTTTGACGAGCCGCTCTCGAACCTCGATGCCAAGCTTCGTGTTCAGATGCGTCTGGAAATACGCGAACTTCAGGAAAAACTTGGGATCACGTCACTTTATGTCACGCATGACCAGGTCGAAGCAATGACAATGGCGGACAGGATGATCGTGATGAACGGCGGCATAGCCGAGCAGATCGGCACGCCGCTCGAGGTCTATGAAACTCCGCAGACGCTGTTCGCCGCGCAGTTCATCGGCAGCCCGGCAATGAACATATTCGAAGCGCGGCGCGAAAACGGGGCGGTCAAGATCGGAAAAGTCGAAGTCGGCCCCTCTGTGGGTCCGGACTGCGCCGTGAAGCTTGGCATAAGACCAGAGCATCTGTTGTCGGATGACAATGGCCCGCTTGAAGCCGCGATTCAGATGGCTGAACCGCTTGGGGCCAACACGTTGTTGCACGGTCACCTGTCGGGCTCTGAAAGCGCGATCACGGCAAGCCTTCCCGGTGTTCACCCGATCGAAGGACGCCATCCGATTATGCGGTTCTCGGTGGCACCGGAGAACATGCATTTGTTTGACCACGCGACAGGCAAAAGGCTGGAAGGCTGATGGCGTTTCAACAGGTTGAGGCCTTTCGCGGCGGGGAGAACCTGATCCGGGTCGTGGGGCATCGTGGGGCACGGGGCGTGTTGCCTGAAAACAGCATGATCGGCTTTGATTTTTCACTTTCCATTGGCGTCCCGCTTCTTGAATTTGACGTTGTCCTGACAGCCGATGATGTGCCGGTCATTACGCACAATCATCGCCTGCATTCGGCCAGTTTCCGCGATGGCAATGGCCTGTTTCTGACCGGGGAAGAGCCGAAAGTATCCTCGCTGACTTACGAACAGATCCGACAATTTGATATCGGGCGTCTGGACGGCCATTCCGCTTATGGCCAACGCTTCCCGGATCAGGCGCAAATAGACGATGTTCGTGTTCCAAGGCTGTTGGATCTGCTCGATTTGGTCGATGACCCGAAATACCGTGATGCCCATCTGATGCTCGAGCTGAAGTCGGACCCCGACCTGGCCCATGATGCGCTGTACCGAGAGAACTTTGTCCGCAGAGTACTTGGGGATGTTCGCGGCAAAGGGTTATCTTCGCGCGCGGTGCTTCACAGTTTTGATTGGAACCTGTTGGCGGAGTGTCAGAGGCAAGCTCCGGATATGCCTTCATCCTACCTGACGCAACTTCCGGACAATGCCGACGATGTTGGCGAGGATTCCTCAAAGTCCGTTTGCCCGGACTTTCGTGGCCGTCGCGACGAAATTCCAAACTTGGTAAAGCAGGCTGGCGGTTCGCTTTGGTGCCCGTACTTTGCGGATGTAACGCCCGAAAACGTCACGCGCGCAAAAGAGCTGGGCCTGTGCGTCGTCGTGTGGACAGTCAACGAACATGAAGATATCGGCAGGATGATCGATCTGGGCGTAGACGCAATCGTATCCGACTATCCCGGGCGGGTTCAAAGACAATTGTCGGAGTCAGGCTTCCGTTGGCAGTAGCGCACCGGTGATCCCGGCACCCCGAGGGTGACGTGGATGAATTTCTTGCGCCATTTGAAATTTGCCTCAAAAAAAGGCCCTTCAGCCCGTTGACGCTCAGGGCCCGCGTGTTTTTGCGGCCTGATTTGATGAGAGCCTTTGCTCAGGAAACCGTTCTTGGGCGCGCGGCTGACGGAAATCCGGAACACTGCCCCGTTGCTCTGAGCGTTGTACCCGCAGTTGTCGGAACCGCGTTCCACACGTTCTCCGATGAATTGGAATTGATATCTGGCATCGGTTTCGGCCATCGCTGACCACAACCGTCATCGACGGGCCGTCACCCCTGACGGATGGCGCCAAATATTGAGTCACATTAACAACAATCTTGTGATTGCTGCAGTTCTGTCTCTTTTCCGCCGGAATTTGTGCTGATAAGGATAAAATTAAGTGTTGGGGTGTTGTAAGTGCGAGTGGGCAGATGAGAGCCGGAACAAACGGTCAAATAGCTATTTCCTGGTGTCAGACGGAAATTGACGGGCTTGAAGACGCTCCTCTTTCCTGTTTGGCGGTCGGATCGGCGTGGTCATGGCGTGGTCAAGCAATCGTCATGAGCGAGGCTGCCGAGCAAAGCATCGAAAAAATAGGAAATGTCGGGGGCGCTGCCAGCCAGGTGAACAGCCACTTTCCAATTGTCCGTGACATTCCAGGCCACGTGGCCGGAACCCTTACCCTTACCAATGGTGCGCAGAAGTTCTCTGCCAAGCTTGTTGCCGATGGCAACGATACGTCGCGGGCTCTCGTGTTCGAAGGCGCTTGCCCGCCACGGGACGAAGAGTTCTGGATTGTCGAAGTGACCGAGCTTGCGATGATCCCAAACCCCGCCGCGAAAAGCGGCGCGACGGTAGTTTCTTTCCCGGCCTCAAACTAGGATTTCAAGGCGCCGCCAGACGGTTTCGGCGCGCTGCCGGGTCCGCTGGCTGTCTGCCCTGATCGTTTTTCTGAACTTTGCGGAATGCTGTGTTGACTCCGCCAGCATTGCGGATATAAGCGCGGCTTCATTGGTGTTGGTGGCCCCCGCAAGGGGATGCCTGTCATGGGGGAGACCTCAAGAGGACAACGCCCTTCATAGTGGCCCGTCAGGGCTTCGACCTAACGAAGGAGATCAGCCGTGACCAAACGCACGTCTGCCAAGTACAAAATCGACCGCCGGATGGGCGAAAACATCTGGGGTCGTCCGAAATCCCCGGTCAACCGTCGTGAATATGGCCCCGGCCAGCACGGCCAGCGCCGCAAGGGCAAACTGTCGGACTTCGGTCTGCAACTGCGTGCCAAGCAGAAGCTGAAAGGCTATTACGGCGACCTGACCGAGAAGCAGTTCCGCCGCATCTACGCCGAAGCCGAGCGTGTGAAGGGCGACACCGGTGAGAACCTGATCGGCCTGCTGGAGCGCCGCCTGGACGCTGTGGTCTACCGCGCCAAGTTTGTCGCAACTGTTTTTGCCGCACGCCAGTTCGTGAACCACGGCCACGTCAAAGTGAACGGAAAGCGGGTCAACATCCCGTCCTACCGAGTCAAAGAAGGCGACGTGATCGAGGTGCGCGACAAGTCCAAGCAACTGGCTGTTGTCCTGGAAGCCGCTGCGCTGGCCGAGCGTGATGTTCCTGACTACATCGACGCCGACCACTCGAAAATGACCGCGACGTTCGTGCGCGCGCCGGGCCTCAGCGATGTGCCGTACCCGGTCGTCATGGAACCGAACCTGGTCGTCGAATTCTACGCGAAGAACTGATCTTCGCCGCAATCGAATTCTGAAAGGCCGCGCTTTTGGCGCGGTCTTTTTTTATGGTTTGCCCATGGCGAAGGCGTCATCGCGACATTGCCCGCGACTCCTTAGGGTGTTTTTGGGCAAATGAAGTGCGTGTCAGATCGGCAGGGGCCTGCCTTCGGCGATCGCTTCCATCGCGAAATACGAGGTTACGCTGTCCAGCTCGACCTTTTCGATCAATCGTTGATAGACCTTGTCATATGACGACATGTCCTGCGTTACGACTTTCAGCTGATAGTCGTAGTCCCCTCCGATCCGATGAAAATCCACCACTTCCGGGATTGTCAGAACATGGCTCCGAAACGCCTGAAGCCACTGGGCAGAGTGGTGTCGGGTGCGGAGCATGACGAAGACCACAAGGCTCAACCCCAATTCTTCTCGTGCGATGCGGGCCGTGGATCCGATCAGCACACCGTTTTCGTTCAGGGCCTTCAAGCGCCGCCAGCAGGCATTCTGGGACAGGCCAACCCGATCCGCCAATTCCCGCTGTGACAGGGTGGCGTCCTTTTGCAGCTCTTTCAGAATGCGTGTATCAATTTGATCTATTTTTGATGTCATAACTGATCATATGACACAAACTTTTTAAAATCCACGCAAAGATATGTGAAGTTTCCTCGGGCCAGAAATATCACATTGGTATAGCAGTAAGGAGCCAATGTCATGACCCTGTCCAAATTTCGTGCGGAACTCTGTTCCACCGCTCACAATTCAAATCTGCGCGATGGGCTGATCGGCGAGAACGTTCTGATCCCGGGTCTGCTTGGAGACGTGCCGCTTGTCTATGCGGATTACGTCGCTTCGGGCCGCGCGTTGCGGCAGGTCGAGGATTTTGTGGCGCAGGACGTATTGCCGTTTTACGCAAACAGTCACACCGAGGCCTCCTACTGTGGGTCCTACATGACACGTCTGCGCCGCGAAGCGCGGGCGGAAATAGCCCGCATTGTTGGCGCGCGGGAAGAGGACGCGGTGATCTTTACCGGGTCCGGCGCCACTGCGGGGCTCAATCGGTTGGTCAGCCTGCTAGGGGTGGCAGAGGCTGACCAGCCGATTGTCTTGATCGGCCCGTACGAGCATCACTCGAACATTCTGCCGTGGCGCGAAAGCAAGGCACGTGTCATCGAAATCCCCGAGGCCGAGGGCGGTGGTGTGGACCTGCATGCGCTGAAAGCCGCGCTGGAGGCCCATGTGGATGCCGATTTGGTGGTCGGATCGTTTTCTGCCGCGTCCAACGTAACGGGCATTGTCACCGATCCTGATCCGGTCACGCGGATGCTCAAGGCGTATGGTGCCTTGGCCGTTTGGGACTATGCCGGTGGTGGGCCCTACCTGCCGATGGACATGGGGCCGGAAGGGGCCCGAAAGGATGCGATTGTGGTTTCGCCGCACAAGTTTCCCGGTGGCCCGGGCGCGTCAGGCGTTTTGGTTGTGAACCAATCGGCCGTGAAACGGACGTGCCCCAGCTGGCCCGGCGGTGGAACCGTCAGTTTCGTGTCACCGTGGCGGCATGACTACAGCACCGATCTGTCCACCCGGGAAGAGGCCGGGACGCCCAACGTGATCGGAGACATTCGTGCGGCGCTGGCCTTCATCGTCAAGGATGTCGTCGGAACGGACGAAATCGCCCGGCGTGAGGCGCAGTATAATCAAATGGCGCTGGACGGCTGGAAGAACAACCCGAACCTGACCCTGCTTGGGGTCGAGAAAGCGCACCGTCTGCCGATCTTTTCCTTCCTGGTGCGCGACAATGCGGGCCAGCCCGTGCATCAGCAGCTGTTCACGCGGATGCTCAGCGATATCTACGGCATTCAGGCGCGGGGCGGCTGTGCCTGTGCCGGACCCTACGCCCACCGCTTGCTGGGGATCGATCGGACAACTTCAGAGGCGCTGCACGCTGCCTTGTCCGCCGGGGAAGAAATGAAAAAACCCGGCTGGGTGCGTCTGAATTTCTCATATCTGATGAGCGAAGAGACGGTTCAGTTCATCATCGACAGCGTCAATGACCTGTCGCACCGGACCGAAGAATTCACGCCTTACTACAACGCTGACCCGGCAACAGCGCGCTTCAAGGCCGCATGAGGGAATTGCCGCTTTTCTCAACCCTTTGAGACAGGTATGAGAGGCCCATTCAACGGAGCCTCTCATGACCAAGATCACCCCACAACCCGGCATTATGGACATCGCGCTGTATCAGGGCGGCCAGTCGCATGTGGCGGGAGTGGAGCATGTGATCAAGCTGAGCTCGAACGAGAACCCCTTTGGACCCAGCCCCAAGGCAATAGAGGCGGTGCGCGACAGCGCGGCCATTCTGCATCGTTATCCCAGCACCGACCACGCGAGCCTGCGCGCGGCCATCGGCGCACGCCATGGGCTGGACCCGGCGCGGATCATCTGCGGTGTCGGCAGCGACGAGGTATTGCAATTCGTCGCCCAGGCCTACGCGGGGCCGGGGGACGAGGTGATCTATACCGAGCACGGGTTTTCCATGTACCCGATCATCGCCCGCATGGCCGGCGCGACGCCGGTCATGGTGGCCGAACGTGACCGCAAGGTGGATGTGGATGCCATTCTCGCCGCGGTGACGGGGCAGACGCGGATCGTGTTTGTCACCAACCCCGGCAATCCAACTTCGACCATGATCCCGAACGACGAACTGGAACGTCTGGCGCTGGGTCTGCCCGGCACCTGCCTGATGGTTCTTGATGGCGCTTATGCGGAGTTTGTCGAAGGGTTCGATGGCGGGGCGTCACTGGTTGACGCCCATGAGAATGTAATCATGACGCGCACCTTCTCAAAAGTGTACGGGTTGGGCGGAATGCGTGTCGGATGGGGCTATGCGCACCGCCCGATCATCGACGTGCTGAACCGGGTGCGCCAGCCCTTCAACCTGTCAATGACCGCATTGGCGGCGGCTGAAGCTGCGGTAAACGATGTGGAATTCCTGACCTTCTGTCAGGCCGAAAACGCGCGCCTTCGCGTGTGGCTGGCCGATCAATTGGCCAAGACAGGCGTGCCGTCGGACCCGTCCTGCACCAACTTCATCCTAGCGCGTTTCGCCGATCGGGCCGAGGCTGAGGCCTGCGATGACTACCTGAAAACGCAGGGTTTGATTGTCCGCCGGGTTGCAGGCTACAACCTGCCGAACGCCTTGCGGATCACCGTGGGCGACGAAGAAGCCTGCCGCCGTGTGGTTGCGGCGATCACTGCATTCAAAGAGGGCGCAGCATGAGCCAGATTTACGACCGCGTTGCGCTGATCGGGCTGGGCCTGATTGCTTCGTCCATGTTCTGGGCGATGAAACGTGCAGGGCTGGCCGGGGAAGTGACGGGTTATGCCCGGTCTGAAAAGTCCCGTGAAACCGCGCGCAGGATCGGATTGTGTGACCGTGTTTGCGACACGGCACGCGAGGCGGTCGAAGGCGCCGATCTTGTCGTTCTCTGCGTGCCTGTGGGGGCTATGGGCGCAGTTGCAGAAGAAATTGCATCCGTGCTGAAACCCGGTGCCACCGTTTCGGATGTGGGTTCGGTCAAGCGGGGCGTCATTCGGGCGGTGCAACCGCATATCCCCGACGGTGTGCATTTCGTCCCCGCGCATCCTTTGGCAGGGACCGAGCATTCCGGTCCTGAATCCGGGTTTGCCGAACTGTTTGACAATCGCTGGTGCCTGTTGGTCCCGGTCGAGGGTTCGGACCCGGATGCCATTGCCCGCCTGCGCGCGCTTTGGGAGGGTATGGGGTCGAATGTCGATGAGATGGATGCGGATCATCACGATCTGGTCCTCGCCGTAACGTCCCATGCGCCGCACCTGATTGCCTACACGATGGTTGGCGTGGCCGACGATCTGCGACGGGTAACCGACAGCGAAGTCATCAAATATTCGGCCGCCGGCTTCCGCGACTTCACCCGGATTGCCGCGTCCGACCCGACCATGTGGCGGGATGTGTTCCTGTCCAACAAGGATGCGACGCTGGAAATCCTGGGCCGGTTCACCGAAGAGCTTTTTGCCCTGCAACGCGCCATACGCACCGGCGACGGCGATCATTTGTTTGACTACTTCACCCGCACCCGTGCTATTCGTCGCGGCATCATCGATGCCGGGCAGGATACGGATGCGCCGGACTTTGGGCGGGGAAAGACAAGTTCATGAGACTGCGCTGGGGGCATATTCTGATCGGGGTCGTGGCTTTGAGCGCCGCGCCGGTTCAGGCCGCGCCCCTTGACCAGTCTTTGGTGCCCCTCATGCGCCCTTTGACTGTTCAGCAGGCTGTCAGCGCGCCTGCCCCTTCTGACATTGCCAACCTGCGTCCGGTTTCGCGTCCGGTTTCGCCGCAAGTCACGGCTGCGGCGGCGCGCCCGTCGGAGCTGCCACTTCTGGGACCGGACACATCCTTGATGCCTTATTTGCGGCCCGAGTCTGTCGAGCAGCAGGTGTTGTTCAAAAGGCGCAAGCTGCGCAAAGGGTCTGTTTGCGGGGATATTGCCATTCAGGGCAAGCCTGTTGGCCGGGTGGGCAGCAAGAATTCAGCCTGCGGTGTCAAGGATGCGGTACAGATCACCTCGGTTTCGGGTGTGATGCTCAGCCGCCCCTCGACGATGGATTGCGGCACCGCCATTGCGTTGAACAAGTGGGTCGACAAGACCGTCAAACCCACCTTCAAACGCCGCGGACCCGTGGTCGAGCTGCAAATCGCCGCCCATTATGCCTGCCGAACCCGCAACAACCGCAAAGGCGCGCGGATATCCGAACATGGCAAGGGCCGTGCGATCGATATCTCAGGTTTCAAAATGGCCGACGGTGAGGTGGTGACCGTCCTGAACGGGTGGCGCAAGAACCCGTCTCAGAAACAGCTCAAGAAGATCTGGCGCGGGGCGTGCGGCCCCTTTGGTACCGTGCTGGGGCCGAATTCCGATCGCTATCACAAGGATCATTTCCACCTTGATACGGCCCGCTATCGCAGCGGACCCTACTGCCGTTAACGCAGGATCAGGCGCGGGGCAGGGCCCAAAGGCAATGGCCCGAGCGCCACGAAACCATCGCGGAAATTCAGTTGCAGATCCAGCGCGTTGGGGTTTCCGCCCAGCCCTGCCAGAAAGTTCAGCCCTCGGGTGACGGGATCTACGGCCTGATCGGGCAGGGCCCCCGCCGCGTTTGCCATTGCGATCATATCCCGCCAGTTTTCGGCTTTGACGGCAATCTCTCCGGTCGGGATACCTTGGGCGTCCACGTCCAGATCGCCGGTCGCGAACAGGCGCAGCTCACCCCATTTGATCTCGGCCAGACGCAGATCAATGGCCACGGGCTGCGGACGGCTGTCTTCGAGGGCGGACCGGCTCCAAACCTTGTCGAATGTGGTGACCATATCCAGTTCCAGCGTCTCAAAGCTCTGCGGTAACGAACTTGCGGAATGCATCAGGGCCCGCAGTTTTTCCCCCGGTGTGAACCCATCCGCGCGGGCCGTGATGGAATAGGCTTGGGAAATTGGCGTTTGTTCCATGATCAGGCTCAGCGTGTCGCCCGAGGCCAGCGTGGTAGAGTTTTCCGTCACCGACCAGGCTCCGGCCGTCAAAGCCATTTTCTCCAGCACGAGCGAGACGCCGGGCTGCAATTGCAGCTCGGCAAGCAATTCGTCGGCCACAATTGTTGATGTCTGGTCGAAATATGAAAGGCGTTGCGGTGTGTCCGCGAACCGCAATACCTGACGACCGGGCCAGATGGCGGGGCTTTTGAATTCGATCCAATCCGCGCTCCATGCCGTGCCGTTCACCGGATCCGCCAGTGCCGGATTGTTCAGGCGGGTCATGTGGTGGGTCGGATAGCCTGCCGTTGCGACATTCGAGAAATCCGCTTGCCAGCCGCGCGCCTCCTGCTGTTCGAACCAGCCAGTGATAGCAGAGCGCAGGCCATATCCGGCCACGAACCAATAGGCGCTCCATGCCAGGGAAACAAAAATCAACACTCGTATCAGACGCATTCGAAAGGCCCTTTTTCCCGCCTTGGAATTGATGTTTATAGGCCGAAACAGGCAAGGACCAGTGCAATGACGATGTGGGTATTCGGATATGGATCGCTGCTGTGGAATCCGGGCTTTCCGGTGGCACGCAGTGAACGCGCGACACTTCATGGTTATTCCCGGTCCTTCTGCATGAGCTCGATCCACCATCGCGGGACCGAAGAAAAACCCGGCCTGGTGCTGGCACTGGACGAACAGGAGAACGCCAGTTGCACCGGTTTGGCCCTTGCGGTCGAGGCCGGTCACGAAGACCGTACGCTGCACGAGCTGCGCGAGCGCGAGCTGATTTCCTCGGCCTATGTTGAACGTATGCTGGATGTGCACCTGGAAAACGGCGAAATCGTCAATGCCGTTACCTATGTGATCGATGCCGACCACGTTCAGTATTGCGGCGGGATGCCGTTGGAGGAACAGGCCCGGATCATCGCCCATGCGGTTGGCGGGCGCGGTCCGAATGACGAATATCTTTACAACACCGTAGAACATCTGGCCGAGATCGGGCTGCGTGACCATGATCTTGAGTGGTTGGCGCAACGGGTGCGGGACATCACCGCATAAACTCTTGGCGTCACGCGCGGAATCCCGCTAGATTCGACGCAAAGCAGGCAAATACCGGGAACCACGCGCATGGCGCAGGCACATCAGGGCGCGAGACCCCATTTCTCGCATCCCATTCGACAAATTCTGTTGATGTTGATGGCGATCGGCTTGTCCGGGCTGGGCGTGTTTCTGGCACTGCCTTACGTATTGCCGGTTTTCTATGCCAATCCGTATCTGAATGGTTTCATTCTGATCGTATTTCTTATCGGCGTCCTCGCTTGTTTTTATCAGGTCACGCAACTGATCGGGTCTGTGCGCTGGATCGAGGCCTTTGTCGGGGGCGTCGTTCGCGAAGATGCGCGCACACCGCAATTGCTGGCGCCTTTGGCTTCGCTGCTGCGCGAGCGAGGCGCGCGCTCACAGATCAGTTCCACCTCAACCCGGTCCATTCTGGATTCCGTGGCCGAGCGTGTCGAAGAAGAACGGGAAATCACGCGTTATATTACCAACGTTCTGATCTACTTGGGTCTGCTGGGTACATTCTTTGGCCTGGCGACAACCGTTCCAGCCATTGTCGACACCATCCGCAGCCTGAACCCGCAGGAAGGCGAAGAGGGGCTGGCCGTTTTCAATCGCCTGATGACGGGGCTCGAGGCGCAGTTGCAGGGGATGGGTGTTGCGTTCGGGTCGTCTCTGCTGGGCTTGGCGGGATCGCTGATCGTTGGTCTGCTCGAAGTGTTTGCCGGGCATGGGCAGAACCGCTTTTATCGCGAGCTCGAAGAATGGCTGTCCACGATCACCCGCGTTGGATTCGCCGGTGGTGAAGAAGGCGGGGCAGAGATCGCCGTACTGACACCTGTGCTGGATGCCATGTCCGAACAGATGGATGCGTTGCAGGATCTGTTTGCCGCTCAGGAAAGCGAGCGGGCCGAGGTTTCGGCCAAGCTGGGGCAACTGGTCGATGTGATTGCCGAGATGAACAATCGCCAGGCCAATACCGAAAGCGTCACTTCGGCTCTGGAGCGTGTCGCGCTGGGGCAGGATGCGTTGCTTGACCACATGCGCGAACACGGTGCAGGCGATGGCATCGATGCCGAAAGCCGGATGCGCCTGCGCTCGATGGACGTGCAGTTGCTGCGCATTCTCGAAGAGATTTCGGCGGGTCGTCAGGAAAGCATGAACGAATTCCGCAAGGATATCGAACTGCTGGTCAAGGCCCTGACCCTGCCGCGGGGCGCGGTGCGCACCACGCCGGAAGGAGAGTAACCCATGGCGCTGTCCCGCCGCACCGGTCAACGCTTCCAGGGCTCGGTCTGGCCCGGATTCGTGGACGCGATGACCGGGCTGCTGATGGTGCTGACATTCGTTCTGACCATTTTCATGGTGATTCAGTTTGTTCTGCGCGAAACCATTTCGGGGCAGGAAGACGAACTGACGACACTGGCAG
Organism: Ruegeria sp. H8; assembly: GCF_056532905.1. Taxonomy (NCBI): domain Bacteria; kingdom Pseudomonadati; phylum Pseudomonadota; class Alphaproteobacteria; order Rhodobacterales; family Roseobacteraceae; genus Ruegeria; species Ruegeria sp. H8. Next base: position 84,498 of record NZ_JBQFNY010000002.1, read on the forward strand.
ACGAAGTTGCCGCGCTTGCGGGCGCGCTGGGTTTGGAAGAGCGTGAAAACAGCCGCTTGCAGGCAAGGCTGGGTGCGTTGAACACGACGCTGTCGCAGGCCGAAGACGATCTGGCGCAAGCGCAGTCGCTGATCGCCTCACTGACCACCGAACGCGACCGTCAGGCCGCCGCGCTGGATCAGGCGCAGACCCGTATCACGAATTTCGAAGCACAGGTTGCGGCGCTGCTTGCCGAGCAGGAACAGGCTTTGGGCGACATCGCAGCGCTTGAGACTGAGCGCGAGCAATTGCTGACGGAACAAGAGGCGCTGAACCTTGCCCTTGCACAAAGCCGCGAGGAAATCGATGCGCAGACAGAAGCGGCCCGATTGGCAGCCGCCCGCCGCGAGGCGCTGGAAGCAATGGTTGCGGATCTGGAGCAAAGCGGCAAGGAACGCGCGGCGGAAATCGCCACTCTTGAACAGCAACTGAGCGATGAAGAAGCCGCCCGCCTGGTCGAAGCCTCTGCTGCCGAGGCATTGCGAAACCGTCTTCAGGATGCGGATGCCGAACTGACGGCCATGACGCTCGCGTTGGAGGCACAACGCAAAGAGGCCGAAGAGACGCTGACTCTTCTGGCCGCCGCGCAAGCCGCGCGGGCCGAGCTTGAGCGGCAATTCGGCGACGTGAATCCTGATGAATTGCGCGCCCAGCTTGAAGCCGCCTTGGAGGCGCAAACGCAAGCGCAGGCGGATGCTGATGAACAACGCACCTTGGCCGAACAAAGGCAGGCTTTGCTGGCTCTGGCCGAATCGACATTGTCGGAAGAGAAAGAAATCTCAGCCGAGGCCCAGCGTGAGGCGGCTTTGCTGAACCAGCAGATTGCCGCCCTGCGCGGGCAGTTGGGGTCCTTGCAGGCCCTGCTGGATGATTTCGAAGAACGCAACGAGGCCGCCGAAATCCAAATCCAGACTTTGGGTCAGGACCTGAATGCCGCGCTGGCCCGTGCCGCTTCGGAAGAACGCCGCCGCCGCCTGCTGGAAGAAGCCGAACGCCTGCGTCTCGAGGCCGAGGCCGAAGCACTGGCCGGTCAGAATGAGGAACTGGCAGCGCAAGCGGAAGATCTGCAACGCTATCGTTCGGAATTTTTCGGACGTCTTCGGGATGTCCTTGGCGATCAGGAAGGTGTGCGGATTGAAGGCGACCGTTTTGTCTTTTCGTCCGAGGTTTTGTTTCCGACAGGATCAGCCGTGCTGTCCGTGGAAGGGCAGCAGGAGGTTGCGAAAGTTGCCAACATCCTGCGCAGTATCGCCGCTGAAATTCCACCCGGTCTGAACTGGGTGATCCGGGTCGACGGCCATACCGATAATGTTCCGCTGGCCGGTTCAGGCCGATACCGGGACAACTGGGAACTCAGCCAGGGTCGCGCGTTGTCTGTCGTGCGCTATATGGTCGACGCGCTGGGCATCCCGCCCAATCGTCTGGCGGCAAACGGGTTTGGTGAATTCCAGCCGGTCAATCCGGCTGACACGCCCGAAGCGCGGGCACAGAACCGCCGGATCGAGCTGAAACTCACGGAAAGATAGCAAAACTCTTGCCTCTTGCCTGGGTAATCTGCGTGATGGGGTCAAACCGATTACCGTCTGCCAAAGCGAAAGCTTTGATCCGGAGTGCCCCTGAAGCACCGGGGCACCACGGGGTAGTCTTCGGTCAGAAAATACGCATAGGTTCCTGAAGGGTATTCTGCTGAAACGGTGAAGGCGCCGTTGCATTGGTCCAAATTGCCGTGACCCTGAACAAAAACGTAGTCCTCGTTGAAGGTGCCGCCATGCCGCCCGCCCGGCGCAGCGCCACCCGGCCGGTTGCCGGGTTTCAGACGATAGGACGACGTCATTTCGGTCACTTCGCCCCCTACGACGCCAGTGACGGCATATATCGGGAAACCATCTGCGGCATAGCCGATCAGGGGCGAATGCTCGGACGGTGACCATCCCAGCAGCTTAACCAACTCTGTCGGTACACCGTGATAGTGATACTTTCCGTTCGGCTGTACATGGGCATAATTGGCGTCCAATCCCAAGGAAACAGCGCCACCCAAGGCATTGTAGGACCACCCGGACCTGGGGTCGCCATGCCAGAACTCGGCCGCCAGCGGGTCGAATACAACCCCGTTGAGTGACACGCCAAAGTTCCACCCCATTTGCAGCGGCGTGATTGCACCTTTGGCCGTTGGATTTGCAGGCAATTTCAACCTGACCTTCTGCTGTTCGATCTGGTGCGGGTTGCCTTGGTTTGGAAACCGACCAACCAGATGATCAGGAATGCCGTTGCCCGTCAATTTGATTTTTCCGCCTTTTTCTTTCAACGAGGCGCTGCTTTTCCCGGGGTTTTCGGTTGCGGGCACCAACCTCAGCGGTTCTGCGGTCGTTTCGTCGTGATAGCGAAACCTGTGCTGTGCAGTTGCCACAGCGGCAACGGCGGATAGGGCAAAGGCGGCGCCCCAGAGGATTGAAATTTTGCTCACGTGTCGATCCCTGTCTTGCGTTCATCATTGAAGATGACACGCAACAGACGTCTTTTTCCGTCGCATTTTATTGTGCCGCCACTTAAAAAGCCCGGCGATGGGGATCGCCGGGCTTTGAAGGAGTTGTCTGTTTTCCGGTCAGTCTGCCGTCAACAGAGGTGGCTTGTCTCCTGAAATGCGCCGTTGGTCCGGGCCAAGAATTTCAAGATCCAGTTCGCCTTTCTTGACCGAGACACGCACCACGCCGCCCTTGGCCAGCTTGCCGAACAACAGCTCTTCGGCCAGCGGCTTCTTGATGTGCTCCTGAATGACACGACCCAGCGGGCGTGCACCCATCTTGTCGTCATATCCCTTGTCGGCCAGCCACTCGGCAGCTTTCGGGGTCAGGTCGATGGTCACGCCACGATCCAGCAGTTGTGCCTCAAGCTGTAGGACGAATTTCTCGACCACCTGCAAAATGACCTCTTTCGGCAGCGGTGCGAAGGAGATCACGGCATCCAGACGGTTGCGGAATTCCGGTGTGAACATGCGCTCGATCGCGGCCGTGTCTTCGCCTTCGCGCCGATCGCGACCGAAGCCGATGGCGGCCTTGGCCTGTTCCTGCGCGCCCGCGTTCGAGGTCATGATCAGCACCACGTTGCGGAAATTCACCGTGCGCCCGTTGTGATCGGTCAGCTCGCCATGGTCCATCACCTGCAACAGGATGTTGAACACGTCCGGGTGGGCCTTTTCGATTTCGTCCAGCAGCAATACGCAATGCGGATGCTGGTCGACACCGTCGGTCAGCAGACCACCCTGATCAAACCCGACATAGCCCGGAGGGGCACCGATCAGGCGGGAAACCGCATGTTTCTCCATGTATTCCGACATGTCGAAACGCAGCAGTTCTACACCCAAGGTATCCGCCAGCTGTTTCGCCACCTCGGTTTTGCCAACCCCCGTCGGACCGGCAAACAGATAGTTGCCGATGGGTTTTTCAGGTTCGCGCAGACCGGCACGGGCCAGTTTGATCGCACTGGACAGCGCCTCGATGGCCAGATCCTGACCAAACACCACCCGTTTCAGCGATGCTTCGAGGTCTTTCAGCACCAACGCATCATCCTTGGTGACGTTCTTGGGCGGAATACGCGCGATCTTGGCGACAACCGCCTCGATCTCTTTGACGCCAATGGTCTTGCGCCGCTTGCTTTCCGCGACCAGATGCTGCGCCGCGCCGGCCTCGTCGATCACATCGATGGCCTTGTCGGGCAGCTTGCGGTCGTTGATGTAACGCGCCGACAGCTCAACCGCCGTCTTGATCGCATCGGCGGTATATTTGATGTCATGATGCTCTTCGAAATAAGGCTTCAGCCCGCGCAAAATCTTTACGCTGTCCTCCACCGAAGGCTCGTTCACGTCGATCTTCTGGAACCGGCGGCTCAACGCACGGTCCTTTTCGAAGTGCTGACGGAACTCTTTGTAGGTGGTCGAGCCCATGGTGCGCAGTTTGCCGCCCTGAAGCGCAGGCTTCAGCAGGTTCGACGCATCCATCGCCCCGCCCGAGGTCGCCCCGGCACCGATCACGGTATGAATCTCGTCGATGAACAACACCGCGTCGGGGTGATCCTCCAGTTCGGTCACAACCGCTTTCAGACGTTCTTCGAAATCACCGCGATAGCGGGTTCCGGCCAGCAGCGCGCCCATGTCCAACGAATAGATCGTGGTATTGGCCAGCACATCGGGGGCCTCGCCACCGACGATCTTGTGCGCAAGGCCTTCTGCGATGGCGGTCTTGCCCACACCCGGATCCCCCACCAGCAGCGGGTTGTTCTTGCGGCGGCGGCACAGCACCTGGATGCAGCGTTCCACCTCATCCGAGCGTCCGATCAGCGGATCGACATCACCAGCTCGAGCCTTGGCGTTCAGATCCACGCAGTATTTTCCCAGCGCGCTTTCTTTCTGTTCGGCTTCGCCGGATGTGGTCTGGGCGTCTTCTTCCACCTGATCCGCACCGGATACCGAGCGGCTTTCGCCATAGGCAGGATCCTTGGCGACGCCATGCGCGATGAAATTGACCGCGTCGTAACGGGTCATGTCCTGCTCTTGCAGGAAATAGGCGGCATTGCTTTCGCGTTCGGCGAAAATGGCGACCAGTACGTTGGCGCCGGTCACTTCGGTCCGGCCCGAGCTTTGAACGTGGATCGCCGCGCGTTGGATGACGCGCTGGAACGCCGCGGTGGGTACGGCTTCGGATCCGTCGATATCCGTGACCAGATTCGAAAGATCCTCGTCGATGAACTCCACCAAAGTGCTGCGCAACTCGTCCAGATCGACACTGCACGCTTTCATGACGCGCACGGCATCGGGTTCTTCCAGAAGGGCCAGCAGCAAATGCTCCAGCGTTGCGAATTCATGGCGCCGTTCATTCGCAGCCGCCAGGGCCGCGTGGATGGCTTGTTCCAATGTGCTCGAGAATGAAGGCACGCGGGTGCTCCTCTGTCTTGGGTCAGAAGGGGGCGGTTTCTTGGCCGGAACCCCATCCCAACCATGTCCTCATACTATTAGAGTTTGGTTGATCGTGGCCCGGCTTCAAGGGTTTTCTTTCACTTGACAGTCACATTTGTTGTGACCGTGGCCCTGAAGAGGAGCAAATAGGCATCAGAACCGGTCTTTTCTAGCCCGAATTTCGGCAAAAACGGCCTCGGGGTCAGCACCCACCATACCCAATTTCGCCTGAATCGCCGGATCGGCGGCCCTCAGGAACGGATTTGTGGCCTTTTCAAGGGCCAGAGTCGAAGGAACAGTGGCTTTTCCGGCCGCACGCGCGCGGTCGATATCCGCAATGCGATCTTTCAAGGCTTGGTTTTCGGGATCGACTGTAATCGCGAATTTGGCGTTGGATTGTGTATATTCGTGCCCTGAACAGACCAAAGTGTCATCCGGCAGGGCGGCCAGCTTGTTCAACGAGGCCCACATTTGCGCGGGTGTGCCCTCGAACAGGCGCCCACAACCCAGCGCCATCAGGCTGTCGGCGGTGAACACGGCGGAACTCTGCGGCATGTAGAATGCGATATGGCCATCCGTGTGCCCGGAAACGTCCAGAACCTGAACCGGTTCGCCGCCTATCTCGAAACTGTCCCTCTCGGTGACTTGCTGATCCAGCGGCGGCAGGCGATTTGCGTCAGCGGCGGCCCCGATGACTTTTGCCGGCTGTTTGGCCAAAATCCCCGACAGCCCGTCCACGTGATCCCAGTGATGATGGGTCAACAGCACATGCGACAGTGTCCACCCTCGGTCATCCAGCGCCTTCAGGACCGGTGCGGCCTCGGGCGCGTCGATCAGGGCGGTCTGGCCAGTGACGGCGTCATGCGCCAGAAAGGCGTAATTGTCGCTCAGGCACGGGATTGTAACGATTTCAAGAGGCATGGCCTTTTGCCCTTTCATTGCTAGACTACGCCCAGCTAAGCCGATTGACCGGATGTCCGCAATGCATCTTGATGTACAGGATCTGAGGAACTTCTATTACCGCAGCACATTGGGGCGTGCGGCGCAGGCGGCTATTCGCGGGCGTCTGATCGAGCTTTGGCCCGAAGCAAAAGGCCAGACAGTGGCGGGATTCGGTTTTGCGGTGCCTTTGCTGCGCCCTTACCTATCGGATGCGCGCCGGGTCATCGGGTTGATGCCGGGACCACAGGGCGTGATGCCATGGCCGGCAGGCATGCCCAACGTTTCGGTCCTGACCGAAGAAACACTCTGGCCGATCGAGACCGGCCACGTGGACAAGCTTGTGGTGATGCATGGGCTGGAAACGTCGGAACGGCCAAACCAGTTGCTTGACGAATGCTGGCGCGTGCTGGGCCCCGGTGGCCGGGCCGTCTTCATAGTACCCAACCGGGCGGGTCTGTGGTCACGGTCGGACAAGACCCCGTTCGGGTTCGGGCGCCCGTACTCGGCAACTCAGCTGGAGAACCAGCTCAAGGCGCATCACTTCCTGCCCGAGGTGCATTGCTCGGCCTTGTATATGCCTCCGTCGTTCCGGCGATTCTGGTTGAAATCCGGCAACCTGATCGAAAAGGCCGGCCAGCGGATTCCGACGGTCATGGCCGGTGGGGTGCTGATGGTCGAAGTCAGCAAACATATCCGCCCGCCAAGCGGCAGCGTGACCAAGGATGCGGTCAAAAAACCGATCAAGGCGCTGGACGGCTTGCTGAAGCCCGCCTGAGACCCCGGGCAATTCCATGCGAAAAATTGAGGAAAAAAAGTCACAGGAATCGCAAAAACCTGCATATTCGTAACATTTTTCAACTGGGCCAATGTGTTCAAACCGTCGCACTTGCCGTAAGTTAATGAAAAATAACAATTTGTGGATAAATCTGTTACCGCTATAGCGTATTGCTTGGTTGGTTCGGCTCTGCTACATCCCCGGTGATTTTGATCCCCGACCGTCTGGCCGGGGTTTCTTCACGCCCCCGGGGTAGCTGCCGCACGCGAATTCGGGGCCCAAAATATCGGAAGGGTGGACGTGTCCGAACCAGCTTCGATTTCCACTGGCATCGCCGAGCGCTATGCCACCGCGATCTTCGAGATCGCAAAAGAGAACAACGACCTTGCAGGTCTGGAATCCGGCATCAATGATCTGGCAGCCGCGCTGGACGACAGTGCAGAGCTGCGCGACCTGATCGCATCGCCGCTGGTTTCCCGCGCTGAACAGGAAGGCGCGATCACTGCGATCGCAGACAAGATGGGTCTGAACCCCATCCTGCGCAACACGCTGGGTCTGATGGCGCAGAAGCGCCGCCTGTTCGTCGTGCCGCAACTGCTGAAGGTTCTGCGCGACATGCTGGCCGAAGAGCGCGGCGAAGTGACCGCCGAGGTTGCCTCGGCCAAGGCACTGACCAAGACCCAGATGGAAAAACTGTCCAAGACACTGTCCGAGCGTGTGGGCAAGACGGTGACAATCAATGCGACCGTGGATGATAGCCTCATCGGCGGTCTTGTCGTTAAAGTGGGCTCGAAAATGATCGACAGTTCGATCCGTTCGAAGCTGAACTCCCTACAGAATGCAATGAAAGAGGTCGGATAAATGGGAATCCAAGCTGCAGAGATTTCTGCAATCCTGAAGGACCAGATCAAGAATTTTGGTCAGGAAGCCGAAGTGGCCGAGATCGGTCGCGTGCTGAGCGTCGGTGACGGGATTGCCCGTGTATACGGTCTGGACAATGTGCAAGCCGGTGAGATGGTCGAATTCCCCGGCGGCATCATGGGCATGGCGCTGAACCTGGAAAGCGACAACGTCGGTGTCGTTATCTTCGGGTCCGACCGTGACATCAAAGAAGGTGACACCGTCAAGCGCACCAACTCGATCGTGGACGTTCCGATCGGTGACGAGCTGCTGGGCCGCGTTGTTGACGGCCTGGGCAACCCGCTGGACGGCAAAGGCCCGATCAACGCAACCAAGCGTGGCGTTGCAGACGTCAAGGCGCCCGGCATCATCCCGCGTAAATCGGTTCACGAGCCGATGGCAACCGGCCTGAAATCGGTTGACGCGATGATCCCGATCGGCCGTGGCCAGCGTGAGCTGATCATTGGTGACCGTCAGACCGGCAAAACCGCCGTTGCTCTGGACGCAATCCTGAACCAGAAAACCTACAACGACGCAGCAGGCGACGACGAGTCGAAAAAACTGTACTGCGTTTACGTTGCAATCGGTCAAAAGCGTTCGACCGTTGCACAGCTGGTGAAGAAACTGGAAGAATCCGGTGCGATTGAATATTCGATCGTTGTGGCCGCAACCGCTTCGGACCCGGCTCCGATGCAGTTCCTGGCGCCCTACGCCGCAACTGCGATGGCTGAATACTTCCGCGACAACGGCCGCCACGCGCTGATCATCTATGATGACCTGTCGAAACAGGCTGTGTCTTATCGTCAGATGTCGCTGCTGCTGCGTCGTCCGCCCGGACGTGAAGCCTATCCTGGCGACGTTTTCTACCTCCACTCCCGTCTGCTGGAACGTTCGGCGAAGCTGAACGAAGACTTCGGCGCGGGTTCGCTGACCGCTCTGCCGGTTATCGAAACTCAGGGTGGTGACGTTTCGGCGTTTATTCCGACCAACGTGATCTCGATCACCGATGGCCAGATCTTCTTGGAAACCGAACTGTTCTACCAGGGCATCCGTCCTGCCGTGAACACCGGTCTGTCGGTTTCGCGTGTGGGCTCTTCGGCTCAGACCAACTCGATGAAGTCGGTTGCCGGTCCGGTTAAACTGGAACTGGCTCAGTACCGCGAAATGGCTGCTTTTGCGCAGTTCGGTTCAGACCTCGACGCCGCAACCCAGCAGCTGCTGAACCGTGGTGCGCGTCTGACCGAGCTGATGAAACAGCCGCAGTACTCGCCGCTGACCAACGCTGAAATCGTCTGCGTCATCTTCGCAGGTACCAACGGTTACCTCGACAAGATCGATGTGTCCGACGTTGGCCGTTACGAAGCTGGCCTGCTGGCACACCTGCGTGGCAAGCACGCGGATCTGCTTCAGTGGATCACGGACGAAGACCCCAAGATCAAGGGTGACGCTTCCGACAAGATCAAGGCTGCGCTGGACGAATACGCCGCAACCTTCGCTTAAGGGAGAGGCGGGCATATGCCAAATCTTAAGGACCTTAAAAACAGGATCGAGTCGGTCAAATCGACCCGCAAGATCACCAAGGCCATGCAGATGGTCGCGGCTGCAAAACTGCGCCGCGCCCAAGAATCTGCCGAAGCCTCGCGTCCGTATGCCGAACGGTTCAATGCCGTGATGGCAGGGCTGGCGGCTTCGGTCGGGGGCAGCGACAGCGCCCCCAAGCTGCTCCGTGGTACGGGCAGCGATGATGTCCATCTGCTGGTTGTCATGACAGCTGAACGCGGCCTCTGCGGCGGCTTCAACTCGAACATCGCCAAGCTGGCCCGCCAAAAGGCGGAAGAGCTGCGCCTGAAAGGCAAGACGGTCAAGGTTCTGACTGTCGGCAAGAAGGGCCGCGACGCGCTCAAGCGTGATTTTGGCGATCTGTTCGTTGGACATATTGACCTGAGCGAAGTCAAGCGTCTGGGCTATGCCAACGCGCAGGACATCGCGAAGGACATCCTGTCTCGTTTCGACGGGGGAGAGTTCGACGTGGCCACGATCTTCTACTCGAAGTTCGTCAACGTCGTGACCCAGATCCCAACGGCACAGCAAATCATCCCTGCCTCGTTCGAGGACGAAGCGGCGGGTGACGACAGCGGTGCCATCTTCGACTACGAGCCCAGCGAAGAAGCCATTCTGGCCGACCTGCTGCCCAAGGGGGTTGCGACTGCGATCTTCTCGGCTCTGCTCGAAAACGGGGCGTCTGAACAGGGTGCACGGATGTCCGCGATGGACAACGCGACACGCAACGCGGGTGAGATGATCGACAAACTGACGATCCAGTTCAACCGCTCGCGTCAGGCTGTGATCACCAACGAGCTGATTGAAATTATTTCCGGCGCCGAAGCGCTGTAAGAAAACCGGAGACGAAACATGGCGAATGCAAAAGGCAAAGTCACACAGATCATCGGGGCCGTCGTCGACGTGCACTTCGAAGATCAGCTGCCTGAAATTCTGAACGCGCTGGAAACCACCAACAACGGCAAGCGCCTAGTGTTGGAAGTTGCTCAGCACCTGGGTGAAAACACTGTCCGCACCATCGCGATGGACGCGACCGAAGGTTTGGTCCGCGGCGAGGCCGTGACCGACACCGGCGCACCGATCTCGGTTCCTGTCGGCAACGCCACCCTGGGCCGCATCCTGAACGTGGTCGGCGAACCGATCGACGAAAAGGGCCCGGTCGAAGCCACCGAAACCCGCGCCATCCACCAGCCCGCGCCCGAGTTCGACGAACAGTCGACCGAGTCGGAAATCCTAGTGACCGGCATCAAGGTTGTTGACCTGCTGGCCCCCTACGCCAAAGGCGGCAAGATCGGCCTGTTCGGCGGTGCCGGCGTTGGTAAAACCGTTCTGATCATGGAACTGATCAACAACATCGCAAAAGTGCACTCGGGCTTCTCGGTGTTCGCGGGTGTTGGTGAACGGACCCGTGAAGGCAACGACCTGTACCACGAGATGATCGAATCGAACGTCATCAAACCCGACAACCTGTCGGAAAGCCAAGTGGCCCTGGTTTATGGTCAGATGAACGAGCCTCCGGGTGCGCGTGCACGGGTCGCTCTGACCGGTCTGACCCTGGCGGAACAGTTCCGCGACCAGTCCGGTACCGACGTTCTGTTCTTCGTCGACAACATCTTCCGCTTCACGCAGGCGGGTTCCGAGGTGTCGGCTCTGCTGGGTCGTATTCCTTCGGCGGTGGGCTACCAGCCGACGCTGGCCACCGACATGGGCGCCTTGCAGGAACGCATCACCTCGACCAAGTCGGGATCGATCACCTCGGTTCAGGCGATCTACGTGCCTGCGGACGACCTTACCGACCCCGCGCCGGCAACCTCGTTCGCGCACCTGGACGCGACCACCGTCCTCAACCGTGCGATCTCGGAAAAGGGTATCTATCCGGCCGTTGACCCGCTCGACTCGACCTCGCGTCTGCTTGATCCGGCCATCGTTGGAGAAGAGCACTACAAGGTTGCGACCGACGTTCAGCAGATCCTTCAGCGCTACAAGTCGTTGCAGGACATCATCGCCATCCTCGGCATGGACGAACTGTCGGAAGAGGACAAACTGACCGTGGCCCGTGCCCGTAAGATCGAACGTTTCCTGTCGCAGCCGTTCGACGTGGCCGAGGTATTCACCGGTTCGCCCGGCGTTCAGGTTCCTCTGGATGTGACCATCGCGTCGTTCAAGGCCGTTGTGGCCGGCGAATACGATCACCTGCCCGAAGCGGCCTTCCTGATGGTTGGCGGCATCGACGAAGTGATCGCCAAAGCGGAGAAGATGGCCGCAGAAGCCGCCTAAGGAGTATCCCTGATGGCAAACACGATGCAATTCGACCTCGTCAGCCCCGAGCGGTGCCTTGCTTCGCTGCAGGCGAGCGCGGTCCAGATTCCCGGCGCGGACGGGGACATGACGGCAATGCCCGATCATGCCCCCACCATCACCACGCTGCGCCCCGGTCTGCTCAAGGTCGAGGCACCCGAAGGGTCCAGCGAATACCTGGTCACCGGCGGGTTTGCCCAGATCAACGGCGACAGCCTGTCGGTTCTGGCCGAAAAGGCCATCCCGGTGGCGGAAGTAACCCGCGCGCATCTGGACGAGCTGATCGCCGAGGCGCGCGCCTCGCACGAGGTGGCGAAGGAAAACGGCGAACAGACCATTGTCGACGATGCAGCCAAGCTGCTGGCCGATATGGAAGCGCTTGGAACGCATATGAGCCTGTAACGGGCCCACCAGAAAAAAATTTGAGCGGCCTCGCACTTGCGGGGCCGTTTTTTTGTCGTGCTTTTGCCGAAATGCCGGGGTAAGTTGCGGGAATTCAAGAATAATGATGATAAGATGAAAAAGTTTCTAACCCATCCCATTGGAATTGAGCAGGGTGAAAATGTCCTGTTCTCGGAGTTTGCCGAAGGCGGCGATATGTGGACCGGGCAGGGGCCGCGTGAACGTCGCACGCACATTCGGTTCAAAGAAGCATTTCGAACCCCGCCTATGGTGCAGATCGGGATCTCGCTGTGGGATGTCGACACGTCCTCGGCGCTGCGCGCAGAGGTTCAGGCCGAACATATCACCGCCGAGGGTTTTGACGCAGTATTCCGGACTTGGTCCGACACTCGGATTGCCCGCATCCGGGCCAGCTGGACCGCGATTGGAGAGGTGGCACACCCGGACGACTGGAATATTTCCTGATCCGGGTTCGCCATTTTTTCAAGCGTTTGAACGACTGATTGGGCTCAGTCGTCCTGCGCTTCGATCATGTCCACGCGCGTGGCGTGGCGGCCGCCTTCGAATTCGGCGCTCAGAAACGCGTCAACGATGTCCAGCGCCAGACCTTCGCCGACAACCCGCGCGCCAATCGACAACATGTTGGCGTTGTTGTGCTGGCGGATCATGCGGGCCGAGAATGCGTCGGAACAAACGCCACAGCGAATGCCGGGCACTTTGTTCGCAGCCATCATGATACCCTGCCCGGTGCCGCAGAGGATGATACCCAAGCTGCAATCGCCCGAGGCAACGGCCTGCGCCGCGGCCTTGCCGTGCTTGGGGTAATGGGTGCTTTCGGGGGTTGTCGGGCCGATATCAACCACGTCCCAACCTTGCTGCGCGATGTGGTTGGTTACGGACTGGCGCAGCTCGATCGCCGCGTGATCGCTGGAAAGAACAATACGTTTGTTGGCAGTCATGGAGGTGATTCCACTTGTGTCGCCGATCGCGCCGCATGGTCAGATATCCGCGCAATCGGTATTTCAGATATCAGGGGGCGACATGTTCGGCCGCCCCTGTTGCTCAATCCATCTGGTACATGGATTCGTAGATCGGGGTCAGCGTCTTGTCTTCGAACAGCGAAGACACACTGGTTCCGTTCCAGATGTTCAGGATCGCCTGGGTGAAGATCGGCGCAGTCGGAACGATGCGGATATTCTTTGCCTTCAAAATCTCTTTGGTCGGCTGGATCGTATCGGTCAGCACCAGCGACTTCATGACCGAGTTCGTCACCCGTTCGACCGCGGGGCCGCTCATGACGCCATGCGTGATGTACGAATGAACTTCCTTGGCGCCATTGTCCAACAGGACCTGCGCGGCCTTGCAAAGTGTTCCGGCGGTGTCACACATATCGTCGACGATCAGGCAGATCTTGTCCTTCACATCCCCGATAACGGTCATTTCCGCGACTTCGCCTGCTTTCTCGCGCCGCTTGTCAACGATCGACAAGGGGGCATTGATGCGTTTGGCCAATTCACGTGCGCGCGCCACGCCGCCCACGTCGGGTGAAACCACCATGATCTCATCCAGATTGTCCTTGAACTGGTTTTTGACATCCAGCGCAAAGATCGGCGAGGCGTACAGGTTGTCGACGGGCATATCGAAAAAGCCCTGAATCTGCGCGGCATGAAGATCCATCGTCAGAATCCGCTCGATCCCTGCGCCGGTCAGCATATTGGCCACCAGCTTGGCGCTGATGGGCGTGCGGGCCTTGGTGCGGCGATCCTGGCGGGCATAGCCGAAATAGGGGATCACGGCCGTGATCCGTTGCGCCGACGAGCGGCGCAGTGCGTCGGCGATGATCAGCAGCTCCATCAGGTTGTCGTTGGCCGGGTTCGAGGTCGGCTGGATAATGAACATATCCTCGCCGCGAACGTTCTCGAACACTTCGACGAAGATCTCGCCGTCATTGAACCGTTCGACGCGCGCATCGACCAATCCCTGGTCGACACCGCGATACAGGCTCATGCGGCGGGCGATGGTTTCGGCAAGTGGAAGGTTGGCGTTCCCAGCGATAAGCTTGGGTTCGTGAAGTGTCGGCATCGGCTGAGGTCCCCGGGCAGCAATGGCAATGTGACAGATTCGTGATGTTGACACCGCTTAGCATGGCCTTACCGTCCCGCAAAGGTAACGCAGCGGAGAAAGTGAACATGACCCGGATTGACTACTTTTTTGCGACAATTTCGCCCTACAGCTATCTTGCGGGGAACCGGCTGGAAGAGATTGCGGCGAAACACGACGCAACGATCAACTACAAGCCGCTGGACATCATGGCCCTGTTCGCACGCACCGGGGGCACGCCACCGAAAGACCGCCATGTATCGCGCATCGAATACCGCGCTCAGGAGCTGCTGCGTCAATCGAAGAATCTGGGGATGGAGTTCAACCTGCAACCGGCGCACTGGCCGACCAACATGGCGCCGTCTTCCTATGCGATCATCGCCGCGATCAAAGATGGTTCGGGCGACGTGGGCAAGTTGTGCCAGTTGATCCTGCGCGCCTGCTGGGCCGAAGAAAAGGACGTCGCTCAGGATGATGTGATCCGGGACTGCCTTGCAAATGCCGGGTTTGACCCGGAACTGGCCAACAGCGGTCTGCTGGTCGGGGCCGAAACCTATGCCGCCAATCTAGAAGAAGCCGTGGATCGCGGCGTGTTCGGCGCGCCGTTCTACATCACGCCGGATGGTCAACGCTTCTGGGGGCAGGATCGCCTGGACGATCTGGATCGGCATCTGTCCGAGATGAATGGATGACAGCCCCGACGGCGATGCAATCCGGTTTCGTGAGACGATTGGGCGACGGAGGGCGCAATTTGCTTGCCCTTCATTGCACCATTGCACATTCCGGCGCGTGGTCCGGCCTGGCCAAGGCATTGGATGGCAGCGTGTGTCTTGTTGCACCGGACATGCTGTCTCATGGGCGCAGTCCGGATTGGGACGGTCAAAGCGATTTCTTTGACGCTGTGACAGGGCTGGCGGCGGTCGAATTGACCGAGCCCACGGATCTGGTCGGCCATTCCTTTGGGGCGATCGTTGCGCTCAGACTGGCCATCGAGCACCCGGACTGTATACGAAGTTTGACCCTGATCGAGCCTGTGTTCTTTGCCGTGGCAAAACAGGACGCGCCCGATTTGTACGATCAGCACCGGCGAGAGTCACAACCGATTGAAGCAGCGTTCCAAGCAGGCGACGAAGCGCTGGCCGCGCGGTTGTTCAACCGGATGTGGAGCACCGGTATCGGCCCAAAATGGCCTGACCTGCCAGAGCGGACGCGCGCCGGAATGGTGCGTGGGATTCATGTTGTTCCTGCGTCTTACCCCGTTCTGTACGATGACCGCGCCGGGTTGCTTGACCCCGACAGCTGCAAGCGCGTATCGATGCCAACCCTGTTGCTGAGCGGATCAAAGACCCACCCGACGATCCCCGCAATCTGTGATGGATTGCAGCGCCGTCTGCCGAACGCACGCCATGAGGTCATTCAAGGTGCGGGGCACATGCTGCCCATTTCGCACCCCCGTGAAACCAGCGTGCTGCTTCGAAAGCTCTGGAAAGCTGGCCAAGAGACGGGTGTTACAACAGGCTGAGAAACTGATCGATCTCGGCTGTCCCGATCGACCAGTCGCAGACCAGTCGGCATGCAAGGCTTTCATCGTCATCATCACCTTCAAGCTCGGCCCCCCAGAGGTGGTAGACCGCCCCGGCCTCATGCAGCTGTTTGTGCTTCGCGCGTGAAAAAGCGGCAAAGATCATATTGGCCTGTGGTTCGTGCAGGAACTCGGCCCCTTTTGCACGCAGGCCGTCGGCCAGCCGGGCACAGTTTGCGTTGGCCTGACGCGCCAGCTTCAGCCACAGATCATCCTCAAGATAAGCCGCCATCTGAGCGGACAGGTAGCGATGCTTGGAAAACAGATGCGCCCCGCGCTTGCGCCGCAGCTCGAATTCCCAGGCTTTGCTCTCGTCAAAGAATACCACCGCTTCAACGCCCATCAGCCCGTTTTTCGTGCCGCCAAAGCTGACCGCGTCCACCCCGGCTTTCCATGTCATATCAGCCGGAGAACAATTCAGGGCCACCAGAGCATTGCTGAACCGGGCCCCATCCAGATGGACCGGCAAGCCATATTCCTTTGCGACCCCGCACAACGCCTGCAACTCCTCGAGCGAATAGACCGATCCGCGCTCGGTGACCTGGGTGATCGACACCGGCCCGCGCTGCGGCCCGTGAACCCCGCGGGTTTCTTCGCCCAGGATGGACCCGCGCAGCGCGTCCGGCGCCATCTTGTCGCCGCCGGGAACAAGGGTCAGCTTGGCGCCGGTGTAAAACTCGGGCGCGTTGCACTCGTCTTCGTGAATATGGGCAACCGGAGAGCAGAAGATCGTTTCCCAGGGGTTGGACAATGTGGCAAGGGCCAGCGAATTTGCCGCTGTCCCCGTCGCCACCAGATAGACGGCCGCCCCCGGAGCTTCAAAGATGCTGCGAATGCGGTCACGCACCTCGTTCATCATCGTGTCGGCGCCATAGGCCATCTGGTAGCCCTGGTTGGCCTCGGCCAGTTTGGCCATGACCTGCGGGTGAACCGGCCCGGAATTGTCAGATGCGAAATACATCAGCTAGGCTCCTCGATAATGTAGTCTTCCCACTCTTCCATGGGGGTTTCGAACTCGGACACCGTGCGCCCTCGGACCGACACGCCTGCGGCGTGCACGGTTTCCGGCGTACCAGACAACAATGGATGCCAGTCGTAAAGCGGTTTGCCCTCCCACAGCAGCCGATAGGCGCAGGTTTGCGGCAACCAATAGGCGTGTTCGTCGATATTGTCGGGTGTCATGACGATGCATTCCGGGACGAATTGATGCCGGATGTCGTATTGCGTGCAGCGGCAGCTTTCATCGTCCAGCAGGCGGCAGGCGACGCAGGTCAGGGCAACTTCGCCCGAGTCTTCATCTTCCAGCTTGTTGAGGCAGCACTTGCCGCAGCCGTCACACAGGGCCTCCCACTCGCGCTGGTTCATCTTGCGCAGGGGTTTGCGTTCCCAGAACCGGGCGGGCAGGCCGGTGCGTTCAATCGGATCGGCGCTCATAGGGCGGCCAGTATGCCCCGGGCCTGTTCACAATCGGCATTCATCTGCGTGATCAGACCATCCAGCCCCTTAAATGTCATTTCAGGGCGCAGGAATTCGATCAGCCCCACCGACAAGGTCGCCCCGTACAGGTCGCCGGAAAAGTCGAACAGGAAGGTTTCGATATTTGGCACTTCGCCATGGAACATCGGGCGCACCCCAACCGAGGCCGCGCCGTGATAACTGCCCTGATGCGGGCCATCCAGCACGTCGACCAATACCGCGTAGACACCGAATTTCGGCGGATGGAGCCCTTCGATGGACATGTTCGCAGTTGGGAAACCCAGTTCCCGCCCGCGTTGCTCGCCGCCGATCACCTCGCCTTCGATCCTGTGCCAATGGCCCAGCATCGCGGCTGCATCCTTTGGGCGACCCTCGCTCAATGCGGTGCGGATGGCGGTTGACGAGACCACGTTTTCCGACCGCTGCATCAAAGGGGCAATCGTCACGCCAAATCCCATCTCTTGCCCGAAGCGAACCAGATCGTCAGCCGTCCCACTGCGGCCCTTGCCAAAACAGAAATCGGCCCCGACCACGACATGGGACAGACCCAGACCGTCACAAATCACGTTGCGCGCGAATTCATCAGGGGAAAGCCCGGCCAGCGCCGCGTTGAACGGCAGCTCGTACAGTTTCTCCACACCCAGCTTCTCAAGCCGATGCGCCCGCGCATTGCCGCGCATCAGGCGGAACGGAGGAGAGTCCGGCGCAAAGTATTCACGTGGATGCGGCTCGAATGTCATGACCCCCAGTGGCGCATCCGGGGCCGCGTCGCGGGCCAGTTCGATGACCGACTGGTGCCCCAAATGGACGCCATCAAAATTCCCGATCGCAACGCTGGCGCCGCGATCTTCTGGCTCGACAAACTGGAAATCCCGGATGATGTGCATAGGCGATTGCGTAGCGTTGCGTTGCGATTTGTTCAAGCGGCAGTTTGAATTCAAGGCACGGGTCCTGGCGAAACACACCAAAACCATTTGTCAGACCTGATTGCACACAGGGCATCCCCGGAATGCTGTGCGACATTCGGCCAACTGCTTGATCCAAAAAAAATACTGGGTGTAGACTGGGTTTCCGGCCCTCGGACCACGCTGGGGGGGCGGACGATGGCCCGGCCAGGTTCAAATGGACCCAGCACAGGAGGCAGACCATGTATCGATTGCGACTGTTCGCGATTCGCAACGCCCGTGCGTTCGAGTGGATTTACAAATGTGTCGAACGGGGCATGGTCGCGATGGATCCGGTCTTTGCAAGGATCGGCTACAACCGCGTTGAACGCCCCATCGCGCTGGTCGAAAAAGGCGTCAAAAGTCTTTTGTTTGATTGCAAGATGTGCGGACAATGCGTTTTGTCTTCGACGGGTATGTCTTGCCCGATGAACTGCCCCAAGCAACTGCGCAACGGCCCATGCGGCGGCGTACGTCCCGGTGAGTTCTGCGAGGTGAAGCCCGATATGAAATGCGTCTGGGCTTTGGCCTGGGACGGGGCCAGCCGCATGCAACACGGGGGCGACAAGATAAAAGAGGTCCTTCCGCCTGTGGAACACACGTTGAAGGGATCATCATCCTGGCTGCGGGTCAGCCGCGAGATCGCCGCGCAGGAACGCGAGGCCCGAGACGCTGCCCGCGAAACGCTTGCGCAGGCGTTCCCGGAGGCGCGCGAAAACGAACCCTCTGCGGCACCTCTGGCTGCTGAACCCCCCAACGCGGTGAACCGGGAGCTGAAGAAATGAATGATGCCCATCGCAGCGAGGTCGAGCCGATCGGCTATGTGCCTGTTCCCGAAGGCTATGTCTCGCACAGTCGATTGGAAAGAGTTCTGCGTTCGGGCCGCTTTGCGGTGACCGCTGAACTGAACCCGCCAGACAGCGCTGACCCCGAGGATGTTTTTCAGGCGGCGCAGCCGCTGGGTGAAGTGGCGGATGCGATCAATGCAACCGATGCGTCTGGTGCCAACTGCCACATGTCTTCGATAGGGATCTGTGCGTTGTTGACCCGCGCGGGGTATTCTCCGGTCTATCAGATTTCCTGCCGAGACCGGAACCGGATCGCCATTCAGGGGGATGTTCTGGGGGCTGCGGCGCTGGGCGTCAGCAACGTGCTGTGCCTGACGGGCGACGGTGTCGGTGTTGGGGATCAACCGGGGGCAAAACCGGTGTTCGACTTTGATTCCCTGACCTTGTTGCGGACGATCCGAACGATGCGCGATCAGGGAAAGTTTCTTTCCGGCCGCAAGATCACGCGCCCCCCTCAACTGTTTTTGGGTGCGGCGGAAAACCCCTGTATACCGCCCTATGACTGGCGCCCGGAACGTCTTGCAAAGAAGGTCGAGGCGGGGGCCGAGTTTATTCAGACCAACTATATCTACGACATTCCGCTCTTTGAAAGGTTCATGGATCGTGTTCGGGATGCCGGTCTGGACAAAAAAGTATTCATCATCGCCGGTGTGGGGCCCATCGCTTCGGCACGCGCGGCACGCTGGATGCGCAGCAATGTGCCCGGAATTCACATCCCGGATCATGTCATCGAGCGGATGGAAAAGGCCGAAAAGCCCGCGGAAGAGGGCAAGAAGATCTGTATTGAACTGATCCAGCAGATTAGGGACATCGTCGGTGTTTCCGGGGTTCATGTGATGGCCTACAGGCGTGAACACGTGGTGTCGGAAATCATTCTGGAATCAGGTGCGCTGAAAGGGCGAAAACGAACTCGTTCTTCCTGACGACCTTGTGTGCAGTTGAGTGCCCAAACAAAAAAGGCGCCGGTCCGGCGCCTTTTGCAAAACTGTGTTTGCCAGTCAGTCGAACTTGCGCGACGGGGCAAGCACCATGGCTTCGCCGATCAGGACCTTCTTGCCCTCGACCGAACAATGGCAGTCTAGCTTGACGCGGCGCTTGGCAAAATCGATGTCGATCACTTTCACCTCGGCATAGACCATGTCACCCGGACGCACAGGCGCCAGGAACTTCAGTGACTGACCCATGTAAACGGTGCCATGACCCGGCAGTTGTTCACCAATCACGGCCGAGATCAGACCCGCCGTCAGCATTCCGTGGGCAATACGGCCTTCGAAGATCGTATCGCGGGCATAGTCGTCGTCCAGATGCACCGGATTCCGGTCGGTCGAGACCTGCGCGAACATTTCGATATCTTCATCCGTCACCACTTTGCGCAGGTGGCGGGACATGCCCATTTCGATGTCTTCGATACAGATCGTTCCGCGCGGAAGATTGTCCAACATGTTGCCCTCACTCGAAGTCGGCCGTGAAAGAAAAAACCATCATTTGGCCAAGGTTGGCAACTTTATTACTTCGCAGTTGCAGAAAATCAAGTCTTTTCTTGCTACCTCAAGCGCCCGATCGTGTAGGTTGGATTGATCTTTTCCCTTTCAATATAGGCGGTTAAGGATTCGTGGTGCGGATGATGCGACGTTTTTGTTTCTGCCGCGGCTAATCCGCCCGAGATGAACAGAGAATCAATGCCCTCTCCCATGCCGCCCAGAATGTCCGTGTGGGGGCCGTCGCCGATCACCAGAATGTCGCTGTCGGGGATATCGTGCCCCAGTTCCTGCAACCTGCGACGGGCCAGATCATAGATCGGGGGATGCGGTTTGCCGAAATACAGGCTCTCGCCGCCCATTTCGGTGTACAGCCTGGCCAAAGCACCGGCACACCATTCGCGCACCTCGCCGCGGTCCACGACAATGTCAGGGTTTGCACAAAGCAGTTTCATCCCCATCTGCTTGGCGTAAAGGAAATCCGGCCGGTTCACATCCGGGTCGGCCATCGGGTCGAACGGGCCGCAGCAGACAATACCCTCGGCTTCCTTCAGCGGCACACGCTCGATATGGATGGGGTGATCCAGCAGTTTCAGCGGTTCGAAAAAGCCCGCATCGCGCTGCCACTCGCCCATGAAGTAAACCTTGTGCCCCACAGCACCCCGGAACATCGCGGATCGCGCGGAATCCCCGCTGGTGGCGATGGTGTCATACGCGTCGGCGGGGACGTTGAATTGCACGAGTTGCTCTGCCACCCCGGCGCGGGGTTTGGGAGAGTTCGTGACCAAGACCACCAGTCCACCCTTGGCGCGATAGGCCTTCAGCGCTTCGACGGCCTCGGGGTATGCCGTGATGCCATTGTGAACACAGCCCCAAAGGTCGACGAACAATGCTTTGTAACGGTCCGATATCTCGGAAAGCGAGGAAACGATCTGGGTCATGGGGGCCTCTGGGTCTGATGTCGCGCTGGCGACAGCTATGGCAAAGCTTGGGTCCGAACACCATCCCGCATTCCCGTTTGCGCGAAGGAATGGGTGAAACTGCTACTCGTCTTCGGTAATTTCCGAGACGTCTGGGGCCTGCTGAACGTTTTCCGTTCCCAGGATGATCTGGGCCCCGATACGCGGCTGATATCGGATTATGGCAAGATATCCGGGTCCAAGCTCCTCTTCCAGTACCCCGACCAGAGGGGTCTCCCGCAGCTTGGGTGGCAGCAATCCGGCAATGGAAGAAACTTTGAACTGCGCTTCGGCGGGCAGATCGACGATCAGCCAAACCTCGGCCCGCTTGCGCTGAGCGTTGACGTCGATGCGGATGATTTCCACGGAAACCGGATCGGCCCATGCGCGAATGGCATCGGCCAGTTGCGCCTCGGTGCGCGTCTCCAGATAACGGTTGTAGGTGGATTTCCCAAGTTGCAGGACGACGACGACCAGAAACGCGATCGCGACAAAGACGCTGGCGGTGAAGTTCAGCTTGCGCTTTCCCTTGCTGAAAACCACGGACCGCGCGGCATAGACAAGATAAACCGCGCAGGCTGACAGAATGATCGCACCAAGGTTCGTTGCGAAAAGCAGCCCTGCCTCATAGGCTTCGGCGGGTTCGTCAAAATACAAAAGAATGCCCGAAGCCGACAGCGGGGGAACAAGCGAAACGCCGATGGCCGCGCCGGGTAGAAGGCTCAATTCGGATTTGTTGATCTGGACATAGGCCCCGGCCACACCGGCAGCGAGCGCGACGATCAGGTCTTCGGTGCCGGGATCGGTGCGCGCCAGGACTTGGTCGGGGATCAAAATGCCACGGGGAACATCGGCGACATAGACCAGAAACCATGCCATCATCACGCAGACAATGGCAGCCAGGCAAACCGTAAGCGCCAGCGTCACCGCGCGTTTCAGCCACCCCATGACCATCGCGGCGGCCACCCCGAGGATCGGGGTCATCAGCGGTGCCACAAGCATGGCCGCGATCACGACAGCGCCGGAGTTGCGCAGCAAACCCATGGTGGCAATCACGACCGACAGCGTCAGCAGCATTGCAAAGCGTCGCCAATACGCCGCCTTGTCGGCACCCTCAAAAAGAAGGATGCTGCGGGTGGTGCTTAGTTTTCGTACGACCATTGCATTTACCTGACCTGGGATAGGCTTTGGGCCCCCGGTCAGACTAACAACCGACAACGCGTCCGCAAATGGCTGTCAGCAAAGAAAAAAGGCGCCCGAGTTGGACGCCTTCAGATTTGGGTCGCTTGACGATCAGACCTTCAGGTTCGGAATGATCTGCTTTTTGCGGCTCATGATACCGGGCAGAACGACGGCGTCCCCGTCCACGGTTGCGCCAAAGCTTTTCTCGGCCACGGTTTTGACCAGATCATTGGGGACCAGCAGCGTGGCCTCTTCGTTCAGGATATCAACCACGAACAGCAGCACCTGATCGACGCCGTCTTCCTTGGCAACGTCCACCATCGAGTCCGCCAGGCTGGCCTTGCGGTCCAGAACGACGCCGGGGGCGGTGGTTTCCAGAACCGAGACCCGGAATTTGGTGCCGTCGACCTCGTATTCCTTGCTGTCCATGCGGATCAACTCGGTGTCCGAGAAGGACGAGACATCCGATTTCGCCGCAAACATGTCGGCTGCATATGCCGAAATGTCCAGCTCGAGCTCGGCCGCCAGACGTTCTGCAACCTCGCGGTCATGCGCCGTGGTGGTGGGAGAGCGGAACTCCAGAGTATCCGACAGAATGCAGGTAAGCGCGGCGCCTTTGATGGCGTCGGGCATCTTGGCCGCATCTTCGCCCATCAGATCGACCATGATGGTGGCGGTGCAGGCCAGGGGGCGCACCGTGATGTCGATCGGGCCTTTGGTTTCCAGGCCACCGACCAGCTTGTGATGGTCGATGATGGCGCGGATGTCCGCGTCGTTGATGTTGGCCGGCAGTTCGGCGGGGTTGTTGGTGTCGACGATGACCACCGGAGTTTCCGCAGGCAGGTCCTCAAGGATCCGCGGTTTGGGCAGGTCCCAGTTTTCCAGCATGAATGTTGCTTCGGTGTTGGGTTCACCCAGCAGCACGGGTTCGGTCTGCTCACCCTTGACCTCGTTCAGGTACCACGACCACAGGATCGGCGAACCTGTGGAATCTGTGTCGGGGGATTTGTGGCCAAATACTAGCGTTGTCATGTCAGTGTCCTGCGGAATGGAAATTTGCGCGCCTTATAGGGCGGCTAAAAGCCGTTGTCACGCCGCTGAGCACTGTCTGCGACGCTTGGTCTGAAAACCGCTGGGTCCGTTCAGAATTCGGCGCGTGTCAGAACGTATCCGGCTTCTTCCAGTTGGTTCAGCAGGCCGTAATCATCGCTCAGGTGTCCCGCGCCGACCGCAATCACAACTGTCTGATCCCTGATGTCCAGAATCTGCGCCATCCAGTTGGCATTTCGCTGCACCAGCAACTGCTGCTCGAAATTTTGCCATTCCGCATCAAAGGCTTCGGGGCTCAGGCCCGACCGCTCAAGCCCCTGTAGGCGGGCAAGCTGTATGATCTCGGCGTGCTTTTCTTCCAGATACGCGTTGGCCATGGTGGCCAATTGGTCCGCATTGCCCTGCATCGCCCCGGTCAGGCGCACAAGCGACTCGACTTGTTTCTCGAGCGGATAACTGTCGAACATGGCCATCAGGTCTTCGATTCGTTCCAGCGAGTGCTGCGGGATACCTTTTTCAACGGCCAGATCGTTCAGGCGGGCGTCCATTCCATAAGTTGAATTCGGGTCCTCGATCATGCAGGGCGGAATGCTCAGCATCATGGTCAGGAACCACGGACGCATCTTCGCAGCCATCCAGCCGGGTATTCCGCGCTGGGCCAGGGCTGCGGACAGCGCATCCCAGTCGTCTTCCGCCATCAGATCGATCAACGTAGGGCCCGAGGTAATCATCACCGCACTCAGGTCGCTGGCCATGGTCTTTTCGAAGGCGTCCATGTCGTGCTGAGTGACTTCGAAATAAAAGGCGTCCGCTTTGCTGAGTTCGGGCGACAGGCGGTCAATCACGTCTTCCATTCGCGGATCGTAACTGTGCAACGTGCCGATGATGTGCAAAACCGTGTCGCCCTTGCGTGCAATCCAGTGATTGCCTTCTGGATAAGCGATCTGGGCCACTGCACTTTGCAGTTTGGTCCGGGTTTCCTCGGGCAGTTGCGGGCGCAGGTCCACCCCCTCGCACGCGGCCTGAGCCGAGATCGGAAACAGAAGGAACGCAAGAAAAGTGAGCAAACGCATGGGGCCGGCCTGAATGGTGTCAAGAAGTTGAACCCAGACTTAGCCACGCCACCTGCCGATGTTCAAGCCGCCCGACTGGTATTCCCCGACAATCTGCGTAGCATGGGCACATGAACCGCGAGCAGGATCTTTATCCCCCGGTCAAGGCGCTGCTGGAGCGTCAGGGATACACCGTCAAGGGCGAAGTCGGCGCAGCCGACATCGTTGCGGTGCGCGATGGGGATGCGCCGGTGATTGTCGAACTGAAACTGCGGTTCACGCTGTCCCTGTTTCATCAGGCGATCACCCGGCTGAAACTCACCGATCTGGTCTATGTTGCCGTCTGCAAACCCACGGGCCGAACGGCCCGGCGGGCGCTCAAGGATAATCTGGCACTGTGTCGTAGGCTCGGCCTGGGCCTGATCACCGTGCGGGCTGATGGCACGGTCGAGGTTCAGTGCGATCCCGGCCCCTACGCGCCCCGTAAGAACAAAGCCAGGGCCGCACGGTTGCTGCGCGAATTCGACCGGCTGCAAGGCGACCCGAACGCCGGGGGCGCGACGCGCCATGGTATCGTGACGGCGTATCGGCAGGATGCGCTGAAATGTGCGGCCTATCTGGCCGAGAATGGCCCGGCCAAGGGGGCGGACGTCGCCAGATCGGTCGCGGTCCCGGTCGCCACCCGGCTTATGCGGGAAAACCACTACGGGTGGTTCGAGAAGGTTGAAAAAGGCATCTATGGGCTTACGTCACAGGGCGCAGAAGGGTTGAAGCATTGGGCCTATAGCTGGGAACAGGCTGACTGATCCATTTTGCAAAAAAAATCTCTCACAAATTGTTGACTCGGACTTTTAGACTCCCTAGCTATGCGTCGTTATCACTCAGACACCCCGAGTGCTAACGCCTCGTCGGAAGGCGGGGGGAGGATAGATAAACTTTGAGCCCAAGGAGCTACAAAGATGGCATTGAAACCGCTTCATGACCGTGTGCTGGTTCGCCGCGTAGAGAGCGAAGAGAAAACCGCAGGCGGCCTGATCATCCCTGACAGCGCAAAAGAAAAGCCGAGCGAAGGCGAAGTCGTCGCAACCGGCGAAGGTGCGCGCAAGGACAGCGGCGAACTGATCGCAATGGCTGTCAAAGCTGGGGACAAGATCCTGTTCGGCAAATGGTCGGGCACCGAGGTCAACGTCAACGGCGAAGAGCTGCTGATGATGAAAGAAAGCGACATCATGGGGATCATCGAGTAAGCGCGCGCTTTCTCTGATCTTCATTTCAAACTTATTTCTCAAGGAGAAACGACATGGCTGCAAAGGACGTCAAATTCGACACCGATGCCCGCAATCGTATGCTGAAGGGTGTGAACATCCTGGCCGACGCGGTTAAAGTGACCCTGGGCCCCAAAGGCCGCAACGTGGTTCTGGACAAATCTTTCGGCGCACCGCGCATCACCAAGGACGGTGTTTCGGTTGCCAAGGAAATCGAACTGGAAGATAAGTTCGAAAACATGGGCGCGCAGATGGTGAAAGAAGTCGCCAGCCGCACCAATGACGAAGCCGGCGACGGCACCACCACCGCAACCGTTCTGGCACAGGCGATCGTAAAAGAAGGCCTGAAGCAGGTTGCAGCTGGCCTGAACCCGATGGACCTGAAGCGCGGCATCGACCTGGCAACCGCCAAGGTTGTTGAAGGCATCAAAGAAGCCTCGCGCGAAGTCAAAGACTCGGCAGAAGTTGCCCAGGTTGGCACCATCTCGGCCAACGGCGAAGCCGAAATCGGTCAGCAGATCGCAGACGCGATGCAGAAGGTTGGCAACGAAGGTGTCATCACCGTCGAAGAAAACAAAGGTCTGGAAACCGAGACCGACGTTGTCGAAGGTATGCAGTTCGACCGCGGCTACCTGTCGCCTTACTTCGTCACCAACGCAGACAAGATGATTGCAGAACTCGACGACTGCATGATCCTGCTGCACGAGAAGAAACTCTCGTCGCTGCAGCCGATGGTTCCGCTGCTGGAACAAGTGATCCAGTCGCAGAAGCCGCTGCTGATCATCGCGGAAGACGTTGAAGGCGAAGCGCTGGCAACTCTGGTTGTCAACAAACTGCGCGGCGGCCTGAAAATTGCTGCTGTCAAAGCACCTGGCTTCGGCGATCGCCGTAAGGCGATGTTGCAGGACATCGCAATCCTGACCGGCGGTCAGGTTATCAGCGAAGATCTGGGCATGAAGCTCGAGTCCGTCACCATGGACATGCTGGGCACCGCCAAGAAAATCGAAATCACCAAAGACGAAACCACCATCGTCGACGGTGCTGGCGAGAAAGCCGAGATCGAAGCACGTGTTGCTCAGATCCGCACCCAGATCGAAGAAACCACCAGCGACTACGACCGCGAGAAGCTGCAAGAGCGCGTTGCCAAACTGGCAGGCGGTGTTGCCGTTATCCGCGTCGGCGGCATGACCGAAGTCGAAGTGAAAGAGCGTAAGGACCGTGTGGACGATGCTCTGAACGCAACACGCGCTGCCGTTCAGGAAGGCGTTGTTGTGGGCGGTGGTGTTGCTCTGGTCCAGGCCGGTAAAGCACTGGAAGCTCTGAAAGGTGCAAACGCCGATCAGGACGCAGGTATCAACATCGTTCGCAAGGCCATCGAAGCGCCGCTGCGCCAGATCGCCGAGAACGCGGGTGTCGACGGCGCGGTTGTAGCCGGTAAGGTCCGTGAATCGTCGGACGCAGCGTTCGGCTTCAACGCGCAGACCGAAGAATATGGCGACATGTTCTCGTTCGGTGTGATTGACCCGGCCAAAGTGGTTCGGACTGCTCTGGAAGACGCTGCATCGGTTGCTGGCCTGCTGGTCACCACCGAAGCAATGGTTGCCGACAAGCCGGCCAAGGAAGGCGCGGCACCTGCCGGCGGCATGCCCGACATGGGCGGCATGGGCGGTATGATGTAAGCACGCCGAATTCGCCTCTGGCGAATTCTGGCGACCCGACAGGCGCTTGGCGGTATCGCCAAGCTGCCGAGGGGGGAGCATTGGAGCTTGAGAACGGGGTCGCCTTCGGGCGGCCCCGTTTTGTGTTGACAGTTCTGTTTTCAAGGCGTGTTTAGACGCTGCTTTGTCCGGCGCCGGATGTCTGTTCCCACAACCTTCGCGAAAGTGAGTGTGCAAATCCCGCCCGAACGGCTATGCGGATGGCATGAGATTGTTTTTGCTCACCGCCCTGACCATGTGTGCCTTTGCGGCGAACTCCATTCTGAACCGGCTGGCCATCGACAGCGGAGCCAGCGATCCAACCGGATTTGCCATCGTTCGGGTTTTGGCGGGGGCCGTGGTCCTGGCCGCTCTTGTGCTGGCACGCGGAGGGCGCCTTCCGCTGCGCAATCGAAGGCGGATCATTGGCGCGGGGTCGTTGACGCTCTACATGATCGGATTTTCAATCGCCTACCTGACGCTGGATGCAGGCTTGGGTGCATTGATTCTGTTCGGCGTGGTGCAAATTACGATGTTTTCTGTGGGCGCATTGACGGGCGCGACTCCGACCGCCCGGCAGGTGGCGGGGGCAGGGGTTGCGCTTGCAGGTCTTGCCTATGTGCTGTGGCCGACTGGCGCCGTTCAAGTCGACTTGGCTGGCGCGGCTCTGATGGCCGCCGCCGGTATTGGTTGGGCCCTTTACTCGATAGCGGGCCGATCAGAAACAAACCCGCTGGAGGGAACGGCCGCCAATTTCATCGTCGCTTTGCCGGTGACTGCCCTGGCGATGCTTGCCGGCGGCAGCGCCTGGCAGATGAGCGGGGCGGGGTATCTGCTGGCCGTCCTGTCCGGCGCGGTAACATCCGGGCTTGGTTATGCTTTGTGGTACCGTGTTTTGCCTCAACTGGCCCCGTCGGTGGCGGCTGTCGTTCAACTCAGCGTGCCGGTAATCGCAATTCTCGGCGGTGTCGTCTTTCTGGGCGAGATTGCCGGAGTACGGCTGATCATCGGGGCCACGCTTGTTTTGGGCGGTATCGCGCTGGCCGTGCTGCGACGTCACCGGGGCTAGGGCTTTTATCAAAGGCTGATAGGCTTTATCTGGCGGTTATGAAACTTTTGATTGCCTTGCTCTTCTGCCTCGCTCCCGCCGCAGCCAGTGCGAAATGCGTGATCCTTCTGCACGGTCTCGCGCGCACCGAGGCCTCGTTCACCGTGATGGAGCAGCTGTTCAAGGCGCATGACTTTACCGTTGTGCGCCACGGGTATCCATCGACCGAAATCGGTATTCCGGAACTGGCAAGGCAAACCATACCGGACGCGCTTGCGGCGTGTGGTGATGACAAAGCCAATGTCGTTGCGCATTCCATGGGCGGTATCCTGTTGCGCTATTGGCTCAAGGACCATCGGCCGGAAAACCTGGGTCGTGTCGTCATGCTCGGCCCGCCCAATCAGGGCAGCCAGTTGGTCGATGAGCTGAGCGCATGGGAAGTGTTCGGGTATCTGAACGGCCCGGCGGGCCTGCAATTGGGCACAGGTCCCGAAGGCATTCCGCGCCGCCTGCCGCCGGTGGATTTTGAACTGGGGGTGATCGCGGGTGAGAATTCGCTCAACCCGCTTTTTTCATCGCTGATCGACGGGCCGGATGACGGTAAGGTTTCGGTTGAAACCACCAAGGTCGAAGGGATGAAGGATCATCTTGTTCTGCCAGTGACCCACACCTTCATGATGAACAACCCGCGCGTTATGGCACAGGCGCTGCATTTCATCGAATTTGGCCAATTCGATCGGCAGATCACCTGGCTGGACGGCGTGATGGAGATAATCGACGAGATCTGCATCGGGCAGGATTGCTCGGAACCTGACTCGGAGCCCACACAATGACCTCTCTGGATCTGACTTTGACCGGCGCAGAGGTTCTGTTGCCGGGGGATGGTCTGTCGCGCTGCGATCTCTCGATGGCGGAGGGCGTCATTCAGCAAGCTCGGACCGGGCGCAGGGTTGACCTGACCGGTTATCTTGTCCTGCCCGGTATCGTCGACCTGCACGGGGACGGGTTCGAACGCCACATCGCCCCGCGCCGGGGCGCAATGAAGCAAATGAGCGAAGGCATACTGGCAGCCGAAGCCGAACTGGCCGCCAATGGCATCACCACCGCCGTTCTGGCCCAGTTCTACAGCTGGGAAGGTGGCGTGCGTGGCCCCGAGTTTGCCGCGCAGGTGTTTCAGGCCATCGCTGCGGTCAAGAACAGCACCGTCACGGATCTGATCCCGCAATTGCGGTTCGAGACTAACATGCTGGGGGATTACGACGGTCTGGCCCATCGCATCGCCGAATGGCAGGTGCCCTATGTGGTGTTCAATGATCACCTGCCGCATGATCGTTTGGCGCAGGGCAAAAAGCCGCCGCGCCTGACCGGGCAGGCGTTGAAGGCCGGACGCAATCCGGATGCGCATTTTGAGATGTTGCTCCATATGCATGCCCGTAGGAACGAGGTTCCCGCTGCCGTCGAAGCACTCAGCGCCGAACTTGTCTCAATGGGGGTGCGTTTGGGCAGCCATGATGACGCGACCGCCGAGACTAGGGCATGGTGGCGCGACCGGGGCGTGCGCATTGCCGAATTCCCCGAAACGCTTGAAGCCGCCGAAGCCGCGCGTTCCGCCGGGGATCACGTTATCCTCGGCTCTCCCAACGTCGTGCGGGGGGGATCACACAAGGGGAACGCAAGCGCCGTCGAACTGATCGCCATGGGGCTCTGTGATGCGTTGGCCTCGGATTATCACTATCCCAGTCTGCGCCGCGCAGCGTTGATGCTAGCCAAAACCGGTCTGCTGGATCTGGCCGGTGCCTGGGCGCTGGTCTCGTCCGGCCCCGCGCGGGTGCTGGACATGCAGGACAGGGGTACGCTCGTGCCGGGAAAACGCGCGGATCTGGTCATCCTGGACGCGGGCACCCATCGCGTTGCAGCCACCTTGGCCGGTGGGCGCGTCAGTTACATGTCAGGCGACATCGCCGCCCGGTTTCTGGGTTAGGCCCCGAAAAACCTTTATCTTTTCCCAAATTCTCTCGCCGAAGGCGTCGCGCGCAGGCGCGACAGCCTCAACGTTTGATGCGGTTGAAATGCCCCATCTTGCGCCCGGCCTTTACCTCGGCCTTGCCATAGAGATGCAGCGCCACATCCCGCTCGCGGGCCAGCTCAGGTACACGGTCCATGTCGTCGCCGATCAGGTTCTCCATCACGACGTCGGAGTGGCGTTGCCCGTCCCCCAAAGGCCAGCCCGCCACCGCACGGATATGCTGTTCGAACTGATCCACGGCACAGCCGTTCTGCGTCCAGTGCCCCGAATTGTGAACCCGCGGAGCGATTTCATTCACGATCAGGCCGCCGGGCGTCACGAACAGCTCAACACCCATCACGCCAACATATTCGAGAGCGTTCAGGATGTTCGCCGCCAGCAGGATTGCATCTGTGCGCTGGGCCGGGGACAGGCGGGCGGGGATGGTGGTGGTGCGCAGGATGCCATCGCGGTGCTCATTCTCACCCGGATCGAAACAGGCGACCTGACCGTCCAGACCACGGGCCGCGATGATCGACACCTCGTGCGAGAAATCCACGAACCCTTCCAGAATGGCTGGTGCCCCGGCCATATCGGCCAGAGCGGCCTCGGCATCCTCGGGCTTGCGCAGCCGGGCCTGCCCCTTGCCGTCATAGCCGAAGCGGCGGGTTTTCAGGATGGCGGGTGTCCCGATCAGTTCGATCGCCGCATTCAGGCTGTTCAGGTCGGCGATATCCGCAAACGGGGCCGTCTTCAGGCCCAGCTCTTGCAGAAATGTCTTCTCGGTCAACCTGTCCTGGCTGACCCGCAAGGCCTCGCGCCCGGGGCGGATCGGGCGGTGCGCTTCCAGAATGTCCAGCGCTTCGGTCGGGATGTTCTCGAACTCATAGGTGATGACATCGACCGCATCGGCAAAGGCTTTCAGCGCATCTGCATCGTCATAAGCAGCAGTGGTGACGCGATCCGCAACCTGCCCCGCCGGTGGGTTCGCACCCGGCTCATAGATATGGCTGACAAAACCCAGCCTGGCGGCTGCCACGGACAGCATCCGGCCCAGCTGACCGCCCCCCAGAATCCCGATCACTGCACCTTGGGCGAGCATTTCCGCCATCTTCAACTCTCCAAACGTTTGCCAATTGCCCCAAGCGCGGACCGCAGCGCCTCGTGCGCGCCCCCGTCTTTCAGGGCGTCCGTCATTTGCAGGCTCAGCGTGCCCTCGGTCGCCAGGGCGTCACGCTCCTGCGCCAATCGTCCGGCGGCGCCTTTTTCCATCGAGGCCAGAAAACCCGCC
Organism: Ruegeria sp. H8; assembly: GCF_056532905.1. Classification (NCBI taxonomy): domain Bacteria; kingdom Pseudomonadati; phylum Pseudomonadota; class Alphaproteobacteria; order Rhodobacterales; family Roseobacteraceae; genus Ruegeria; species Ruegeria sp. H8. Next base: position 116,339 of record NZ_JBQFNY010000002.1, read on the forward strand.
ATCAACTGCGTTGTATAGAACTCGGCCCCGTCCGCATCACCGGTTGCGTCACCCAGCCATTCGGCACCGGTGGCCATCAGGTCCAGAATGCCGGGAACCATGGCACAAATGGCGAAATGCGCGTTCAGCGCGGCTTCATCCGCAACCTTGACCACGGGGTTTTCCGGTTCAAACAGATCCGCCAGCAGGCGATCATTGCCAAAAGCCGCCATCGGGCAGCCGCCGGTTTCCAGAAAGCCCAGCGGGATGGTCTGCACGAAATCCGACGCCGGGGCGCAAAGCGCGGCCAGATGCTCGGCCGAAACCGCCGCCATGACCGACACGATCTGCTGATCGGCGCGGAATGTCAGCGGGTCCAGAACGTCGGCCGCGATATGCGGGCGCAGGCACAGGAACACGATGTCCGAGGTGTCAATCACGGCCTGAGGCGCAGCTACGGTTACGCCCAGTTCCGCCTTCAATGCGGCTGAAACCTTGGCGTTGCGCTCGGTCACGCTGATCTGGTGCCCCTTGGCGGCCATCAGCCGCGCAATCGGCGCGGCGATATGGCCGGTTCCGATAAAGCCGATCCGGTTCATCCCTGCGGTTCCTGGGGGATCGAGGCTGACAACGCGTCACGCCAGCTGTCCAGCCTTTCGGCCAAAGCATCATCCTGCAATGCAAGAATGCCCGCCGCCATCAGGCCGGCATTGGCCCCGCCGGCGGACCCGATCGCCATGGTCGCCACCGGAAACCCTTTGGGCATCTGCACGATGGAATACAGCGAATCCACGCCCGACAAGGCTCGGGTCTGCACCGGGACGCCAATCACAGGCACCCGCGTTTTCGACGCCATCATGCCCGGAAGATGCGCAGCCCCACCTGCACCTGCAATGATCACCTGCAACCCACGCGAAACGGCGGTCTTGCCATAATCCCACAGCCGGTCCGGCGTGCGGTGGGCGGATACGATGCGCGCTTCGTAGGCGACGCCCAGTTCGTCCAGAATATCCGCGGCTTCCTTCATCGTGGGCCAGTCCGACTGGCTGCCCATGATGATCCCCACTTTCACATCGCTCATCCGCATACGTCCCCGCGCTCAGAAAGAGCGCGCACTATAGCCAAATCCGGTTGGCTGGCAATGCGGTACAGGGCGTTCAGGCGATGATATCGGGCGTCAGGCGGTCTTCGATCAGGCGGATGATGTCTTTCAGGCGCAGTTTCTCTTTTTTCAGGCGCCGCAAGGTCAGTTGATCGGCCGTTCCCTTGTCATGCAATGCCTGAATCGCCTCATCCAGATCGCGGTGCTGTCGGCGGAAGACCTCAAGCTCAACACGCAATACTTCATCTGTTTTCATCGAAAGATCGGTAGGCGCGTTCATTGGCGACTCGAGTTGGTTGTGGTGCTTGGCCAACAAGATAGTGTGTCAGACGTTATCGCGCCAGACCTTGTGGACATCCTGGTTTCTTCCCATATTCTATTGCAGGCGGTTGCCAGAACGGGGCCGCACACCACGTCGCTTTTACAAAGAAGGACGAAAATACGTGTCGAAACTTACTCTTGGCTCATACCCGCATCTTTTGGGGTTCGAGCAGTTGGAACGCCTTCTGGAACGGTCTGCAAAGGCCGGAAATGAGGGATACCCGCCCTATAACATCGAACAGACCTCGGATTTTTCCTATCGCATCACTCTTGCGGTGGCCGGGTTTGCCGAAGAGGATCTGTCAATCACGATCGAGGATCGCCAGTTGGTGATCCGGGGCCGTCAGCGCGACGACAGCGAGGGGCGCATCTTCCTGCATCGCGGCATTGCGGCGCGTCAGTTCCAGCGCATGTTCGTGCTGGCCGATGGCGTCGAAGTGGGCGAGGCGATCATGGAAAACGGTCTGCTGCATGTGGATCTGACCCGCGCCGTGCCGGAAACTGTGGTTCAGACGATCAACATACGGAAGGGGTAAGAGCAATGAATACACCGATTGAAATCAACGCCCAAGGCAACCGTATTGTCTATGTCAAAACGGTTGAAGTATCTGAATTGCCTCGGGAAGTTCGTGAACAGGCCGGCGATCTGGATCAGCTTTACGCCGTCCACGATTCCGACGGGCAGCAACTGGCGCTGGTCGCCGACCGCAAGCTGGCCTTCGTGCTGGCGCGCGAACATGACCTGTCTCCGGTGGCCGTTCACTAGGCGGCCTGAAACTCTGCTGAAAAGACGTGACATTTTCTGCCTATGCAGTGATCGTGCCACAAATGCTAAAGCAGGAGTGGCATTATGGGCTGGTTTGACTTTGACTGGGTGGACGCCTTCAGTGATCGCGCCTTTGGTGGCAACGGATGTGCCGTCGTCCATGAAGGTGCGCGCCTGACGCAAGAGGTCTGCATGGCCTATGTGCGCGAAACCTCTCTGGTCGAATGCACCTTTACCGGGCCGTCCGACGTGGCCGACATCCGCGTCCGCTACTTTCTGGCCAGCCGCGAAATTCCCTTTGCGGGGCATCCGACTATCGCCACCGTCGCGGCGATGCGATCCCGCGGAATGATCTCGCGCGATCGTCTGACGCTGGAAACCGGTGCCGGCCTGGTGTCGATCCGTTTGCAGGGGGATCAGATCGAAATGACTCAGGTCGCACCGCAATTCGGTACGCGCGTCCCAGCGGAACTGGTGGCGGAAGCGGTCAGCCTGCCACCGGAAGCCATCATTTCTCCGCCTCAAATGGTTTCAACCGGCTTACCGTTCTGCATCACCGTTCTGCGGGATCATGCGGCCTTGCGGGCCGCTCAACTGGTTGAAGGCCCGTTGCGCAAAGTGGCTGAAACTGCGGGGTATTCCGGCTCGGACATGGCCGAGCCGTTTCTTGTCACGCTGCAAGGGGCAACCGATGAGGGGGATACGTTTTCACGCCTTCTCTTAGCACCGCCCAGCCCGCCCGAAGATCCGTTTACCGGGTCTGCCACCGGTGCGATGGCCGCCTATTTGTGGAAACATGGCTTGATGCAAAAGGAAAGCTTCATCGCCCAGCAGGGTCACGATATGGGCCGCCCCGGGAAAGCCATCGTCACGCGTGTCGGCCCGTCTGATGCGATGACGGGCATCAAGGTTTCTGGTCAGGGGCATATCCTGATGCGCGGGCAGGTCGACCTTCCGGAAATGCCGATAAACTAGGCGGGAGCCGACCAAGGGCTGACCCGCGAAACCCTGGCCGGATGCCACGGGCTACATCCAGGCCAACCGCAGAATCGGGGCCGTACTTGGTTCGATCCCGTGTCGTTTACACAACCTGTCCAGATATGACCCTGAAACCGGCAGCCCGGCCATCCGGTTGGCCATCAGTTTCTTCTGATGGCCGTAGATGTGTACCGAATGCACGGCTTCGGTTTCGATTTCGTTCGTCGCGATGCGCGGATCATGGAGCTTCCACAATTCCTCCTGGGCCAGCGGATAAAAGGTTTCGGCAGCCATGGCATGGTGGTCTTCTGCCGTCTGGCGCAGGAAATGGCCAAAGGCTTTGGGCCCCGAACTGGCCCAGGGCAGGGCTTCGATGCCCCAGCGTTCCCCTCTGGCGGTTCGTTCCCGATTGTGGCGCTGCAATCTGCGTCCACGCCAGGGTTGGGACGGGTTAGACGACATGACAAATTTCAGCATCTGTTCCAGGGTCGCCGATCTTGTGGGCAGGCGCAGCACACCAGTTGGGAAGTCACCCCGCCTGGAGCGACCGAACACGAAATCCGTCGAAAATTCAAACGCCCGTACGCAATAGGCATCCAGATCGACCCAGATCATCTCGCCTTGCCGCATCAGGTGCAGCCGGAAAATATCCGAGAAGACGGCAACGCCCTGTCTGTCTTCGGCCTTGACCACAAAAGGCGGGGGCCAGAAAACGTCGCTGGCAGGGCGGGTTTCGACGCCTGCCGGAATGCCTTTTACCTCTTGCGCGACATACAGGACGAAGCGGTGGCCATGATCCAGAAAGGACTGAAGGCAGAGTTGCTCCAACCAACTCAGATCGGATCCAAACCAGAAACTGGCAATGGTCGGAGACCTGTTCGTCATCTCAGTTTCACACCCGCCTTGAGGTCCTGAAAACCATCAGGACCAGCGGCAATTGTCAATCGAAGACCAAAAAAAGGAACGGCCCCCGGAATGACCGGAGGCCGCCAAACAAAGTCTGATGAGACCGTTATCCGTTTGCTGCGATCAGGCCCATGCTTTCCAGTTTCAGCAGCACCTGATGGGCGCAGTTGTCGACCTCGACATTTTCGGTTTCGACGCGCAGCTCGGGGTTTTCCGGAACATCGTAAGGGTCCGAGATGCCCGTGAACTCCTTGATCTTGCCCTCGCGCGCAAGCTTGTACAGACCCTTGCGATCGCGGCGTTCGCATTCCTCGATGCTGGTGGCCACATGCACCTCGCAGAAGGCTCCGAACTGTTCGATCTCTTCCCGCACGGCACGGCGTGTGGTGGCATAGGGCGCAATCGGGGCGCAGATGGCGATGCCGCCGTTCTTGGTGATCTCGGACGCCACATATCCGATGCGACGGATGTTCAGGTCGCGGTGTTCCTTCGAGAAGCCCAGTTCCGAGCTGAGATTCTTGCGAACGATGTCGCCATCCAGCAGCGTCACCGGGCGGTCGCCCATCTCCATCAGCTTGACCATCAGCGCGTTTGCGATGGTCGACTTGCCCGAGCCCGAAAAGCCAGTGAAGAAGACGGTGAAACCCTGCTTGGAGCGCGGCGGGAAGCGGCGGCGCAGTTCCTCAACCACCTCGGGAAACGAGAACCACTCGGGGATTTCCAGCCCTTCACGCAGGCGGCGGCGCAGTTCGGTGCCCGAGATGTTCAGGATCGTGACGTTGTCCTTGTCGAGAATCTCATCATTCGGTTCGTACTGGGCGCGTTCCTGCACATAGACCATGTGCTTGAAGTCCACCATTTCAACGCCGATTTCGTCCTGAAACTGTCGGAACAGATCCTGCGCGTCATAGGGGCCGTAGAAATCCTCACCTTTGCTGTTCTTGCCGGGGCCCGCGTGGTCGCGGCCAACGATGAAGTGGGTGCAGCCGTGGTTGGCGCGGATCAGGCCGTGCCAGACGGCCTCGCGAGGGCCAGCCATGCGCATGGCCAGGTTCAACAAGCTCATAGAGGTGGTCGAAGCGGGGTATTTATCCAGCACCGCCTCGTAACAGCGCACGCGGGTAAAATGATCGACGTCGCCCGGTTTGGTCATGCCCACGACCGGGTGGATCAGCAGGTTGGCCTGTGCCTCTTTGGCGGCGCGGAAGGTCAGCTCCTGATGTGCGCGGTGCAGCGGGTTGCGGGTCTGGAAGGCCACGATGCGGCGCCAGCCCAGCTTGCGGAAATAGGCGCGCAATTCATTCGGCGTGTCGCGGCGCCCACGAAAATCGTAATGTACGGGTTGTTGGATTCCGACCACCGGTCCGCCCAGATAGACCTTGCCGGCCACGTTGTGCAGATAGTTCACTGCCGGGTGGGCATCGTCATCGGCACCAAAGACCTTCTCTGCCTCGCGTGACTTGTCCGGAGTCCAGCGGTCGGTCACGGTCATGGTGCCCAAGATTACGCCTTCCTGATCACGCAGCGCGATATCCTGCCCAAGTTCGATCTGATCCGCGAAGTCTTCGCTGACATCCAATGTGATGGGCATTGGCCAAAGCGTTCCATCGGCCAGGCGCATATTCTCGACCACATTGTCGTAATCCGCTTCGCTCAGAAATCCCTTGAGCGGGTTGAACCCGCCATTCATCAGAAGTTCCAGGTCGCAGATCTGACGCGGGCTCAGATCCCAGCTGGTCAGGTCGGCCGCTTCCACCTTCAGCTTCTGCGCCGAATCGTATGACACATACAGTTCGGGGATCGGGGCCAGATTGCTTAACATCGTCATTGGAATTCTCTTGTCGCAGTGTTGATTTGCCAGTGGATATCAGGCGGTTTCGAGGCGTTTGCACCGACTGACAGGCGAAGTCCACAGGCGGGAATGTAACAAAGGAGGATATGCGCCGAATATTTTTGAATTGGAAGGAATTTCTAATTCACGGGTCAAATCGATGATCTGATCCTTGCGATCAGAGGTTATTGGTTCATGCAGAGAATTTCTGTTCCTGTTTTGTGGCGTTCTGCTCAAGTGTGGACGCACGGGTGACGGGCAGGGCGGGAATCGGTTCAGACACGCCGCGCAGCTGGAACAATCTGATATCGTTCTGGGGCACAACGACACCTGCGGCCTTCAGCAACTCTTCCGAAACCAGCAGTTCGACCTTCAGCGCCTTGGTTTCGCTTTCCAGACGGCTGGCGACATTGACGGCGTCGCCGATTATGGTTTTCGACGCATGGCCCGCGGCGCCGATCTCACCCACCACCAGATCCCCAAGATGCAGACCCATCCCGATGCGAATGCCGGGGCTGCCTTCGGCCTCGAGCTGTGCGTTGAATTCATCAAGGGCGTGACTGATGTCGATGGCGGCTTGCAATCCGGCACGGGCGGACGCCGCCGCTTTCGGCTTTTCAAAAACGGCAAGCAGCCCGTCTCCCATGTATTTGTCCACGACACCGCCTTCCTTGGTGATGGCAGGTACGACCGCATCGAAAAACCGGTTCAGCAGGAACACGATGTCATAAGGCAATTGGCCGGTCGTGCGCGCGGTAAAGCTGCGCATGTCCAGAAACAAAACAGCCAACTGACGTTCCTGACCCTGGCTGGCATGTCCGCGTATGCGCCCGCCATCTGGCCTGAAAACCCGAAAAACGGTGGTGGGTTCCGTTGGGCGTATCTGGCAGGCCAGTCGCGTCTGCGGCGAGGCGCCCACAGCGGCAAGGCTGCGTGCTTCGACGTCGCCGGGCGGTGGCAGGGCGTCGCTGCCATCCTCTACGATGACCCGGCATGTGGTGCAGCGCCCCTTTCCACCGCACAAGGCGGCGTGCGGCACGCCGTTCACCTGCGAAATCTCAAGCAACGTCATGCCTTTTTCCGCGACCACCTCGGGCCCTTTAGCGTAATTCACGCGCACCGAATGCCTGCGCCGCCACAGTTTGCGCCCGATGTAAACCAGACCCGTCGCCCCCAGAGCCAGCCAGAAGATCAAAAGGCCATAATCTTTTACACTGAACAGGGTCTGGAAGGTTTCGGGCGATGGCCAATTGTAGTGCTCGATATATTGCTCGCGCAGGAATTCATCAGCAAAGTCGGCCCATATGCGTCGACCTTCGGTCAGCAATCCGGCCAACGCGAATAATGGCACGAAAACCGCAACGCCGATCAGATAGGGCACGACCCGCGACCACCACCGGGTCAGCCGCAACCACATATGCAAACCGATGCAGCCGTGTATCCAAACGATCAGCAACAAGGCGCTTTGCATCCATACGGCGATACTGGGCCACATCAAAATGATGATATATCCCATCTCGTCATTGACGTCATAGATCTCGTGCGCGACCCGCGTCTGCACGATGTGCGAGATCAGTTGCAGCGGAATCAGCAAGCCCAGAACGACCTGCAACGCCGTGCTGAAGGGCATGCGCAGGGTTCTGCGTTGCGCGATCGATGTCAGGGCCAGACCTGTATGCGTGAACAGGGCAGCATAGAAAAGCACGCTCATGACATCGTGGCGGGTGACGGCCTTTCGACCGTCCTGCATCCCGTGCAGGTAATCCGTGTGAAACAGGCCCAAGCCAATATTTATGAAGTGAAAGAACGCGAACACAAACAACACAAGACCACTGACGATCCTAAGTCGGGTTGACCACCCGCCGCGCCAAAGAGCGTTGTTCAAATGTTCACCTGTTTTTCGCTTTTCCCTCGGCAATCCTGATACGCCGCCGGCTGGGGGTCAAGGGATTGGCGGTCGGCATCGGCTGCCGTTCAGTGATTGCAGCGCAGCGTATGCTGTGCAGTGCCCCCTTAAACCCCGGGGGCACTGTACTGAAAGGGCTGGCGGCCTTCGGATCTGAATTACCGGGGCAGGCCGGCAAAATTCAGAATTCGCGTTATTCGTTTTCCGCCAGGAACCGTTCGGCATCCAGTGCCGCCATGCAGCCCATACCGGCGCTTGTGACCGCCTGACGATAGACGTGATCGGTCAGATCGCCCGCTGCGAACACGCCCGGAACCGAGGTTTCCGTGCTGCCCGGTTTGGTGACGACGTAGCCACCCATATGCGTTTCAAGCGTGTCCTTGACCAGCTCGTTCGCGGGCGCGTGGCCGATGGCAACAAACACGCCTTTACAGGGGATTTCAGTGATCTCTCCGGTTTTGACATGTTTGACGCGAACGCCCTCGACGCCCAGCGGCGCGTCGGTGCCGATCACTTCTTCCAACTCGTGGAACCACAGTGGCTCGATTTTGTCGTTCTTCATCAGCCGGTCTTGCAGGATCTTTTCCGCGCGCAGCTCATCGCGGCGATGGATCAGTGTCACCTTGCTGGCGAAATTGGTCAGGAACAAGGCCTCTTCCACGGCGGTGTTGCCGCCACCGATCACCACGATTTCCTGTCCGCGATAGAAGAACCCGTCGCAAGTGGCGCAGGCTGAAACGCCAAAGCCCTTGAACTTCTCTTCCGACGGCAGGCCCAACCACTTGGCGCGCGCGCCGGTCGCCAGAATGACGGCGTCCGCCGTATAGGTGGAGCCGCTGTCGCCCTTGGCGGTGAAGGGGCGCTGGCTGAGGTCCAGATCGTTGATGATGTCGCCGATCACTTCGCAACCCATGGCCTTGGCATGATCCTGCATCCGGACCATCAGGTCCGGGCCCTGTACCTCGGTGTCGCCGGGCCAGTTCTCGACCTCGGTCGTTGTCGTCAGCTGGCCGCCGGGCTCGATACCCTGCACCAGGATGGGTTCCAGCATGGCGCGGCTTGCGTAAACGCCCGCAGTGTATCCTGCTGGCCCCGATCCGATGATCAGAACCTTGGTGTGTCGTGTGTCGGCCATGGTAACTCCGCTCGAATTGCCTGAATTGGGCTTTTGGCCCGTCGCCCCGATATAGCGACCGACAGACCCGGCTTAAAGCCCCTTACTGTTCAAGGCCGTTCAAGCCACCTTGCGCAGGGTGAGGGCGAAATGAGAGATTTGAAAACAAAGAAAATTGCGCAAGTACGAAACATTATTGCGCGCGCGTGGGGGGCTGATATAAGAACCGCAATAATCAGGAGCATTTGATGGTCACGACTCGGCTGGATGATATCGACCGCAAAATTCTGGCGGAACTACAGGCAGACGGTCGGATGACCAATGTGGAACTTGCCAAACGGGTTGGAATTTCGGCGCCGCCCTGTCTGCGCCGGGTGCGCACACTGGAAGAATCCGGCTATATCACCGGTTACCACGCCGAGGTAAACTCCCGCGAGCTGGGGTTCGAAGTGCAGGTGTTCGCCATGGTCGGTCTTGACAGTCAGGCCGAGACCGAGCTGCGCGCGTTTGAAGAACGCTGCCGCGAATGGCCGCTGGTCCGTGAATGCCACATGCTGAACGGCGAGGTGGATTTCATCCTGAAATGCGTCGCACCCGATCTCAGCAGTTTTCAGCAGTTTCTGACCGGTGAACTGCTGACCACGCCAAATGTGGCTAGCGTCAAGACATCACTTGTTATCCGCGGCGCAAAAGACGAACCAGGCGTGCCGTTCGACGTTCTGGAAGAACGAATGAACCGGACGGCGTAACCCCCAGACGTTTTGCAGGTGCGGTGTTCGGTGGCAGCATGGCAGCCACCGCCAAGGATAGAATCCAACTTAGTACCAGCTGCATGATGCCCCCCATAATGCAGTAATCGCTATCGTACTCAGGCTGTCATCGCGTCGATTTCTCCGTCCCCGGCACGCGGCATCAGCAGCGGGCCAAAATCGTTGAGCGACTCAATATGCGCAAACAGGTTCAGATAAACCGACCGCAACGAGTGGCTGATCATCCGGACCGCGTTCACACCTGGGTGATACGTTTCGAACTGTAAACCATCTACCCGAATAACGGAATGCCGTTTCAGACAAATGTGAAACAGTTCAACTGGCGTCGGCGGCATTGTTTCAATCACGCCCGTTCCATCCTGAAATTCGGACACAGGTGTCAGAATCGGGTCATTTCCATACAAATGCCGTAAATGCGTCGGTGTGCCCACGATCCGTGCTGCAGGCCCGGCGATTACACCCGACATCGGCTTTTGCATCCCGAATGTATCTGCCGTGACGCGCGTAAGCGGCCGCGTGCGGCCCCGCGAATCCGGGCGTCCGGGGATCAGAGTGACAGATCCCTTCCACAGCACGGTTTCCGACGCGCCATCCTGAGTCAGGACTGTATCCCCCGGCATCAGGTCTTCGATGGCCATGGGCCCATGTTCCGTTTCAACCAGCGATCCGCGCGTGAAGGCACAAAAGGCGTCTTCGAACATTGGCAGAGCGGGCGCGATGTGTCTGGTCTGAACCACGTTTCCGTTTTTCAACAGGCTGCTGACTTCATACCGGCGCAGCTGAGCCTTTGGTTTCGCAACCGGCCGCGGTGCTTCCCGCAGCATGGCTGTCGTTTCGATCGCATTTCTGGCCGCACGGGCCAGTGAACTAGGAATAGTCATAAATATTCCTTCCCCTCAAATTGTCCGGTCAGGCGCGGCGTATCCCCGTACAGGCCAACCTGGCGAACTGGTTCTTTGTCTTGAAACAAATGGGTGACCCTTGGGCGGCGGTCGGTCGGACCCCGCATTGCGACAAAATCTCGCTTTCCAATGGTCAACACATTGACCCCCCAGACAAACTCGTACTTCACGGGCGAAAATTGCCCGCACACACACAACTCCTGAATCCGTCTCGACCCCCTCAGATCGCGACGCACCACACATCGGGCAGGAGCAAGCCCGAAGCGCGTTCACCCAATCGAGACCGGCAGCTTGGCCTCAGGGTGTTTCTGTCTCAGCGTCGTGCCGCGATGCGGCTGGCGACCCTGACAGAATGGCTTGATACCCGCTTCCACGGCATTTCCAGCTTCTGGCTCCGCGTGGCGGCAACCATGGCTTTGAGAAAGCGAGATTTGGTTTTCATTTTCTGGTCCTGCTCTGAACGGGTTTGTTTCCCGCATCCGTTATGAACCTTTTGTGACGCACGTTTGCGGCATGGATAAGGCTTATCCGGGATGTTTTGCAGACAAGAAATTTATACTCGGTCCATCCTTCCACTCAACACGCCAGCGTCCGAAACAAGGACGTCAGAAGACCATCTGATAGCTGGCAAAACTCGTTACGATTCTGAGTCCGATAAACACAACAAATGTGGCGGAAAAGTGGCGCGACGCCTAAATCTGGGCCAAAATCACAATCTTATGACCGAGATCAGCCGCCCGTAATCGGCCTCGTTTGCATGTGTTGTGCGGCGGTAGGAATAGAACCGGTCCGGGTCGGAATATGTGCAGTGCCGGGTCCATTCCGCCTGCCCGACACCGGCCTGCCGCAATCGGTGCAAGCCAAAGGCGGGCAGGTCGAATTGCAGCCGGTCATCCTGTCCGTTTGCAAAGAACCGGGTGTTGTCTGGAGAATCGGCGATAAATGCGTCCAGAAACTCGGGGCCCACTTCGTAGGCGCGTTGCGAAATGCTGGGGCCGATGACGGCGTTGATATTCCGGCGTGTTGCGCCAAGCGCTTCCATGGCGTCCAGCGTCGCCTCCAGCACACCGTCAAGCGCGCCGCGCCAGCCCGCATGGGCTGCTCCGATCACATTGGCCGCGGGATCGGCAAACAGAACTGGCTGACAATCTGCCGTCAGAATCGTCAGCGCCAGACCGGGTGTCGCCGTCACGACCGCGTCCGCGCGCGGTTTTTCACCTTCCAGGGGCTGTTCAACCGTCAGAACTGTTGGGGAATGAACTTGATGCACGCCGATCATCGCCTCGGGCGCGACGCCCATCGCATCGGCAACCCGCCGGCGGTTCAGCGCGACAATTTCGGTTTGATCTGACGATCCATAACCGCAATTCAACCCGTCGAAGATACCAGAGGACGCCCCGCCGCGACGGGTGAAGAACCCGTGCCGAAATGGGGAAAGCAAGTCCGAAGTCAGAATTTCCAGTGTCATGGCTCTAATCCCGGCGGTGGTGCAGCATAGGCCGGATAGAGGCCCATCACCTTGAACAGATTTCCCATTTCGGCCGGATGCGTCAACCGGCGATGCGCGGCAGCCAGGGCATCCAGCTCGGAACCGCTCAGCGACCGGGACAAAGCCTGCGCCCGGGCGGTTATGCCAAGCCGTTCCAGAAACACGCCCTGCGGTGTCAGGCCTGTGTGCCGGGCTCCACAAGCGCGGGTCGCAATGGCCAGAGGCTCAAAATCCACATGTGCGGTCAGGTCGGCCTGACCGGGTGACGCCAGCGGATCGGCGGGCTCGTGGTTTTGCAGGGCTTGCAGCGTGTCGCCCAACGAATGCCAGTCGCCATAATCGACGATCAGCGCGGCACCTCCGTGGCTGGCGATCCGACCGGCAATCACGGTCAGAATGGGGATCGCTGCGGCGCACAGCTCGACCAGATCACCATCCTTGGTGTCCGAAAGCCTGTCTGCCAGCGCCACTTGCGGCCCGTTGGGGCCCCGTCCAAACAGCAATTCGCCGTCGCGCTCGCCGACCAGGCGTTCGCTCCAGCCGTCACCGTCGCGCAGGAACTGCCGGACAGGCAGCGCGTCGAAGAACTCGTTCGCCACCAGCAGCAGTGGCTGGTCCGGCAACTCTGCGACACTGTCGGCCCAGTTCGGTGTGTAATCCTTCAGGGTGTCCGCCTGCACCTGCCTCAGGGCAGGCGAGGCCTCGACCAGCACGATTCGGGCAGCATCGTGAAATCCCTGCACGGCCCGGGTGGCACGCAATATGTCACTCATCAGAGTGCCGCGCCCGGGCCCCAATTCGCACAGGGTGAATGGCGCGGGACGGCCCTGATCCATCCAGCATTGCGCAAGGCACAGCCCGATCAGTTCGCCAAACATCTGGCTGATTTCCGGTGCCGTGGTGAAATCCCCCGCAGCCCCCAACGGATCACGCGTCGTGTAATAGCCCAGCGTGGGATGCAGAAGGCATTCGGCCATGTAGTCGGCCACGCTCATCGGTCCATCCTGTCGGATGCGTGCGATCAGGTGATCGGTCAGGCTCATTTTGCCCGCCCTGCGCGAAAGACAAACCACAGGCCAAGCGCGATCATGGGCAATGACAGGATCTGGCCCATGGTCAGGCCATATCCGCCCACATGCCAGGCCAATCCCAGCGGATTGCCGGGCGACACGAACTGCGCATCCGGCTGGCGGAAGAATTCAACAATAAAGCGTGATGCGCCGTAACCGGCCAGAAACGTGCCCATGATCAGGCCGGGTTTCTGAAAGGCCCCCCGGCGATAGACCAGCCACAGCAACAACGCTCCCAGCAACACGCCTTCCAGCACCGCTTCGTACAGCTGCGAGGGGTGCCGGGCGCACATTCCCTCAACCACACCGGGGCAGTCCTGCGCGGCAAAACCGGGAAAGATGACGGCCCAGGGCAGCTCGCTCGGGCGGCCCCACAGCTCGGCATTGACGAAATTGGCCAGCCGCCCCAACAGCAGACCCGGCGGAACAGTGTAGGCGACCAGATCACCCAGCGACAGGGCGGGGATCTGATGGCGGCGGGCAAACAGGTACGAGGCCAGGATCACGCCCAGCAGACCACCATGAAACGCCATGCCGCCTTGCCAGACCTTCACGATCTCAAGCGGATGCGACAGGTAATAGCCGGGTTGGTAAAACAGCACGAAACCCAGCCGCCCGCCCAGGATCACGCCCAGAATGATCCAGGTGACCAGATCCTCCAGTTGGTTTGGTTTCATCGGCGGGCCGTCCGCAGGCCACAGGGCAGGGCGGCGCAACGCCACGACCGCCAGCCGCCACGCAATCAGGATGCCCGCGATATAGGCCAGCGCATACCACCTCAACGCGAACTCCATCCCGAACAGCGAGATCGAGAACAATTCGGGCGACAGATCGGGAAAATTCAGAACAGCCTGCATGTGCGTCTCATTGCCCGGGGTTTGCAGGGCAAGTCAACCTTGAGCCTGCGGCATTCTTTCCCCATATAGAGATCAACCGCGATACCGGAGTAGTGATATGCAAACCCGCAACAAGATACTGGACGACATGTCCCAGCTGATGACCAACGCCATGGGTGTCGCGCAGGGCGCGCGGGAAGAGGCCGAGAACGCGATGAAGTCGATGATCGACCGCTGGCTGGCCGACCGCGATTTCGTCACCCGCGAAGAATTCGACGCCGTCCGCGCCATGGCACAGAAAGCGCGCGAAGAAAACGCCGCACTCGAAGCCCGCATTGCCGCGCTCGAGGCGAAACTGGACAAGTAACGCCCCGGGCGTTCCCTGTTTTCACAATTTTGGACAAACTACGACGCCGCGCAATCCAGCCGGGATTGTGCGGCGTCGTGCATTTTGAACCATCGCGGGATTAAATCAAGACAAAGCTGACCCGACATCCAATATTTTGATCCCCGTTGCCTTCTGTCCACAACTTATTGCTGTTATCCCCAACAAATAGGGTTGCCAGAACCTGCGCCACATCGCACCATATTTAGTACAGGCCTATGGGGGAAGCCCGGTTTGTAGAGCAGGCAACTAGCGCTGGGGCGCTGCCAGCCCCAAATGCTAGAGATTAGTGAGGTGGCATTATGGCCCTTTCCGAGCAGTATCTCGAAGAAGACATTCATCCGATCGACATTGTTGAACATCTGGCCGAACATCACGACTGGGATTTTGACCGCATTGGGGATGATCAGATCGCCATGGCTGTCGAGGGCCAGTGGCGGACGTATTCGATTACCCTCGCCTGGTCCAACTATGACGAAACGTTGCGGATGGTGTGTTCGTTCGAAATGGAACCACCGGCCGAGCGGGAAATGCAGCTCTATGAGCTGCTCAACAAGATGAATGATCAGTGCTGGGCGGGTGCCTTTACCTATTGGGCGAACCAGAAGCTGATGGTGTACCGGTACGGGTTGGTCCTTGCCGGAGGGCAGACAGCCAGCGCCGAACAGATCGATACGATGATCACCGCTGCCGTCATGAGCGCGGAACGGTACTATCCGGCGATTCAACTGGTCACCTGGGGCAATCGAGAGCCAGAAGAAGCCATGCAAGTGGCCATTGCAGAGGCCTACGGCCGGGCGTAAAGCTTTGCCCCGAACCGACATGTAACGCGGGAGGGGCAAATGGACATGACGTGTGTGGCCGAACAGGGGCTTGTGCTTCTGGGGTGCGGAAAGATGGGGTCCGCAATGCTGGCGGGATGGCTGGAACACGGCCTTCCGCCAGCGTCCGTTTGGGTGATTGATCCGCACCCGTCCGACTGGCTGAAGGCGCAGGGCGTCAATATCAACACACCTTTGCCCGAAGCCCCTGCCGTGGTGTTGGTCGCGGTCAAGCCGCAGATGATAGGCGAGGCCTTGCCCGCCATTCAGGCGCTGGGCGGTGGCAGCACGCTGTTTGTTTCGGTCGCGGCGGGCACCTCGATTGACACGTTCGAATCCGTTCTGGGCAGCGATACGCCGATCATTCGCGCCATGCCCAACACCCCCGCTGCCATCCGTCGGGGCATCACCGCGCTGATCGGCAACAGCCACGCCTCGGCCGAGGATCTGGCTCTGGCCGAAAATCTGCTGTCGGCGGTAGGTGAGACGGTTCGTCTTGAAGACGAGACGCAGATGGATGCGGTCACCGGCCTCAGCGGATCCGGTCCTGCCTATGTGTTCCATCTGATTGAAACACTTGCCAAAGCAGGCGAGGCGCAGGGCCTGCCGCACGACCTTGCGATGAAACTGGCCAAATCGACGGTGGCCGGGGCCGGCGCACTGGCGATGGCCGCTGACGAGGATCCGTCTCAACTGCGGATCAATGTAACGTCGCCGAACGGCACGACCCAGGCCGCGCTTGAGGTGCTGATGCATGAAGAACGCGGCTTCCCTGACTTGCTGCACCGCGCCGTCAAGGCCGCAACCGACCGATCCAAGGAGCTGTCACGTGAATGAGATTTCTTTCGACGATTTTCTCAAGGTTGATATCCGCGTGGGCGAGGTGATCCGCGCCGAACCCTATCCCGAAGCCCGCAAACCTGCGATCAAGATGTGGATCGACTTTGGTGATGAGATCGGCGAGCGCAAGACGTCGGCGCAGATCACCGCGCACTATGATCCATCGACTCTGGTGGGCAAACAGGTCATGGCCGTGGTCAATTTCCCCCCTCGTCAGATCGGCAGGTTCATGTCCGAAGTTCTGGTGCTGGGTCTGCCCGATGAAAACGGCGAGATTGTTCTGATCGGTCCCGACGGCCGAGTTCCGACAGGCGGGCGGATGCATTGATGAAACTGCTGATCACACGCCCGATGACGCCGGCAGTCGAGGCCCGCGCCCGCGCCGCGTTTGACGTGAAAATTCGAGACAAACCGGCGCCCATGTCGCGGCAGGAAATGCTGTCGGCGCTGACGGATTTCGACGTGGTCGTGCCCACGCTGGGTGATCAGTTTTCGGCTCGGATATTTGCGGATGCAGGCGCGCCTCGGTGCAAGCTTCTGGCCAATTTCGGCGTCGGCTACAATCACATCGATGTCGAGGCCGCGCGCGCAGCGTCGGTCGAGGTGACCAACACGCCCGGCGCAGTCACCGACGCCACGGCGGATATCGCCATGACCCTGCTGTTGAGCACGGCCCGACGCGCGGGCGAAGGCGAACGGCTGGTCCGCGCGGGCCAATGGCAAGGTTGGCATCCCACGCAGATGCTGGGCCATCATGTAACGGGCAAACGCGTCGGTATCGTCGGAATGGGCCGTATCGGGCAGGCCATCGCGCGCCGGTGCCGTTTCGGTTTCGAAATGCAGGTGGCCTATCAATCCCGCAGCGCCAAGCAACTGGACTTTCCGGCCGAGTTCACACCTGACCTTGAAGCCCTTGCCGCCTCGGTCGATTTCCTTGTGCTCGCCGTTCCCGGCGGTGCCGAAACCCGACACCTGATCGACGCGCAGGTTCTTCAGGCGATGAAACCTTCGGCCATTCTGGTCAATATCGCGCGGGGCGAGGTCGTGGACGAAGCGGCCCTGATCGCGGCGCTGCAATCGGGTCAGATTGCCGGGGCCGGGCTGGATGTCTACGAGTTTGAACCCAAAGTGCCCCGGGCCCTTTCTGAAATGGACAACGTCACCCTGCTGCCCCATCTGGGCACGGCCACCGAAGAGGTACGCAGCAGCATGGGGCACATGGCACTGGATAACGTGGCGGCCTTTGCGGCGGGCGAGGCGTTGCCCAACCCGGTCTAGTCGCCCACCGCCTCGCGCCAGTGTTTGCGGCAAAGCGAAACATAGGTCTCGTTGCCACCGATCTGCACCTGGGCGCCTTCGGTTATGGCGTTGCCGTTTTCGTCTTGACGTATCACCATCGTGGCCTTGCGTCCGCATTTGCAGATGGTGCGGACCTCGCGCATCTCATCAGCCAGGGCCAGCAGCGCGGCTGATCCGGGAAACAGCTTTCCCTGAAAATCCACCCGCAGCCCGTAGGCCAGTACCGGTACGTCCAAATCGTCGACGGCCCGGGCCAGCTGCCAGACCTGAGCTTCGGACAGGAACTGGGCCTCATCGATGAACACGCAGGTTACCGGACCGTCGTCCAGGCGGTTTCGGATCATCGCGAAGACATCGTCGCCGGGCGTGAAGGTATCGGCCTCCTCCGAGATACCGATGCGCGATGCGATCCGTCCGGCACCCGCCCTTCCGTCAATGGCCGCGGTCATCAGGTATGTCTGCATCCCACGCTCGCGGTAGTTGTGCGAGGCTTGCAGCAACACAGTCGATTTCCCCGCGTTCATGGTTGAATAGTTGAAATACAGCTTTGCCATGACGCGGGTCTAAAACGCTTGGGGAAAAGGAACAAGATATCAATCGTTTTGATGGAGCGACGTCGCCGTTGCGTTCGCAGAGGCCGAGCTACGCTCTAGGGGATGGAACCCCCACATCTGCAACAGCGACGCCGTCGGCCAACATGTGGCCAAAACGCAGCAAGGTTTAACAATATCACCCTGCAATCACTCGTTACCGGCTTGAACTGCCGCCACTCACTCACAAAATCCCCCGCATATCTGAGGGATAGCCAATGTATGACATTTCAATTATGACTTAGTTATGGGAAATTTACCCACGCTTTCCCCCGTTTGGACATCGGGCAGGCGTTTGCAGGTAACAAAGGTAAAACAATGGCAGATATCGGGGCCTATCTGAAAAAACACACAGAAGCGCTGGTCAAGGATGTTGGAATCGAAGCCGCGTGTGAAATTACAGGGAAATCCAAGGCCACTTTAGGACGATACTATTCAGACAATGCTGAACACGAGGACAGGTTCATGCCAGTGGACGCGGTGGCCCGCCTTGAAAACGCGGCGACGTATCCGCATGTGACGTCGGCTTTGGCGGATCTGAAGAACATCACCTTGTCCTATAGCGACCGCAACACCTCTACCCCCCGCACCGGTGGTGTCAATTCGGATGTCATTGCGCTCAGCCAGCGGTTTGCGATGTTGATGACCGAGTATCAGGCCGCAATCGAAGACGGAATCATCACCGTCAACGAAGCCAAACGGTTGCTGAAAGAAACCAGTTTGTTGCAACAGGTTCTGATCGAGATGAAGCTGCATCTGGAAGAAGAAAGCGTCAGCTAGCCAAGGTCGGGAACCGTTGCACCCGTGACTGGCCAGTTTTCGCCTGTGCGACGTACCTCTTTTCATGCTCGAAAAGACAGAAACGCTGACCGTGCCTGTTGCCTCAATTCAGTCACGTCTGTCCTGTAAGGTCCGTCGCGGGCAAGTACGTCAAGGGCAGTGGACCATGCAGAAATCGCAGGGAACATACAGTATTTTCGCAGACCGGGTGGTTCTGCGATTTTTCGTATGCGCCTATGCGGCACTTCTGGTGTTGATGGCCCTGAGTGGTCATCAGGAAGGCTCTGACGACGTGATGCGCTGGGTGGTCGTGCAGGATCTGTTGCAGGGGCAGGGCTGGTTCGACAGCCATCAGTACCGGCTGGGCCCCGAGGGCGGCACGCTGATGCATTGGTCCCGACTGATCGACGCGCCGATTGCCTTGCTCTACGGAGCATTCGGTTTGGTTTTGCCGCCCGATATGGCCCTTCAGGTAACGGCATTCGTCTGGCCCTCACTTTTGGCGGGTCTGACCTTGTGGGCCTTTGCGGTGACTGGCAGTGTTTTGGGCGCGCGGGAAGGCGCTGTTTCGGCGCTGGTTGTGGGGGTGCTTGCGCTCGAACACTCCAGGAAGTTCGACTATTTTTCGTTTGATCACCACAATGCTCAGATTCTTTTGTTCGTCACAGCCCTGATGCTGTTTGCTTTGCGCAGGGACAAACCATATGCCGGATGGCTGCTGGGTGCCTGCCTGGCGCTTTCGGTGTCGATAGGCACCGAATCGATATTGCAGATCGCACTTGTCGCCGTGTTTTTTGCCATTGACTGGATCTTAAACGGCGAACCGACCCGTCGCCGGACCATGGCGTTTGGTATAGGGCTGGTCCTGACGCTTGTGCTGACCAGCCTTGCAACAACGGGACACGAGGCCTTTCTGTTCCCAAGTTGTGACGCCCTGACTCTCAGCGTGGCATTGCCGGCGAGCGTTGCCGCGGCAGGGCTTTGCATTGCGGCATGGATCGGGTCTGGCTGGTCACTTTGGGGCCGCATCGGCGCATGTGTTGCAATTGGAGTGGTGACATTGGCCTGCGCTTACGGCTTCGCCCCGCATTGTCTCAGCAACCCGATCGAAGCCCTGCCTCAGGACATGCGCGACTATTGGCTGAGCCAGGTGGCGGAAGCTCAGAAGATCAACGTCATTCTGCAACTGCACCGGGGCGAAGCGCTGGCCCTGATCGCGATGTCGATCCTGTGCATGGCAGCCGCCCTGATCTTTGCAGTCAGATCGCCTTTCAGACTGGAATACGCGCTGTTTCTGGCTCTGATCGTGACCGGCCTGGTGGTGTTCCTCTATCAGTCCAGAATGATGACATTCCTGGGTGTTTCGCTGGTGGCTGTCCAGGCGCAGATCCTGCGTGCCCTGTACAGCTCTTATGCAAGCAGTCGCCGCGCGTTGTCAGGGTTTGCGATGGTTGCTTTCATCCTCGGCATCTCGCCGAAAACCGGCGCCAGCATCGATGAGCAGCTGGGGCGTTTTGCCGGGCCGTCCCTTGCCGCTTCCGCGAAGCCGGTCCGACAGTCACAGCAAAACTCGGGCGCATCCTGCAAAACGCCCGAAGCCTATGCGGCCCTGCGTGATCTTCCAGCCGGCAGATTCCTTGTTGATTTCGACTTTGCCGCAAACGTGCTGCGCCATACCGACCATTCCGTTCTGGCGGGCAATTATCACCGGAATCAGGCTGGAATTCTGGCGCAGATCGAACTGTTCCGATCGGACGCGGACCAGATCGGATCTCGCCTGACCGAGCTGGACGTGGATTACGTCATGCTCTGTACGTCCGCGCCGCGTGCCGAATTCTGGTCCTGGGTGTCACAGGGTCGTGGTTTGCAGTCGCGATTGATTGCGAGTGAAATCCCGGCCTATCTCAGGCAGATACAAGGCGCGGAAGGTGCAGCCTTTCAGGTCTTCCAAGTGACTGGGGCAGGCTAGGCCAGACAAGATCAACCGTCAGGCGTGGCGCTTCACGATCACCGACCCGACCGAATACCCGGCGCCGAAAGAACAGATCAGGCCCAGATCACCCTCCTGCAAGTCGTCGGAATACTTCGAAAACGCGATGATCGACCCCGCAGATGACGTGTTGGCATAATCCTGAAGGATGTTGGGTTGCTCGCCCGGCTCGGGTTCGCGGCCCAGAACTTTCTTGCCGATGAAGTCGTTCATCGTCTTGTTGGCCTGATGCAGCCACAGGCGTTTCAGATCAGAGTTTCCGACCCCTTCGGCATCCATGTGGTCGCTGATATGCTTGCTGACCATCGGCAGTACTTCCTTGAATACTTTCCGACCGTTCTGCATGAACTGCATGTCGCGTCGGTCAATCAGCCCGTCAGGGCGCGAGCGGCGCAGAAAGCCGTTGTTGTTGCGGATATTGTTGGAAAACGCAGTGGCGCAGCGCGTCGACAGAATTTCGAAATGCGGCCCTTGTGCGTCTTCGATCCGTTCGACCAGCGTTGCCGTCGCCACATCGCCAAAGATGAAATGGCAATCGCGGTCGCGCCACTCCAGATGGCCCGAGCAGATTTCGGGGTTCACCACCAACGCCGCCCGCACCGATCCCGACCGCACCATATCCGCCGCGGCCTGAATGCCGAACGTGGCTGACGAACAGGCGACGTTCATGTCAAAGCCGAACCCGTTGATCCCCAGTTCCTGCTGGACTTCGATCGCAATCGCCGGATAGGCGCGCTCGTGGTTCGAAGCCGCGCAGATTACCAGATCAACATCCGCCGCCGTGCGCCCCGCCTGTGCCAGCGCTTTGTTGCAGGCATCCACCGCCATTTCGGTCATGATGCCGGGTTCATCATCGCTGCGCTGCCGCAGCAGTGGATGCATCACGTCCGGGTCCAGCACGCCGCTCTTGTCCATCACGTAGCGGTTTTCGATCCCCGATGCCTTGACGATGAACTCTTCCGATGAATGCTGCATCGGCTCCATCTGACCGGCGGCGATGGCTTCGGCATTCTTGGCGTTCTGCTTGTCGGCATAAGCGTTGAATGCCTCGACAAGCTCGGCATTGGTGATGACGTTCTGAGGCGTGAAGACACCGGTACCGGTGATGGCGGGGGTATACATGGCGAGCCCTGAATGTTTCGGATTTGCCCAAAATGCAGTCACGTTGTGATTTGATCAAGGTATGTTGACCTAAGGGAATGTGCGCAAAGCCGCAACTTCATATCTTGAATAGTTCAGAAACTGAAGTATATGACCCCTCCAAACGCGCGGAGATCCCCGATGCCCGACGATATCAGCACCAGACTTGGCCGCCTCAGCCCCGAGATTCAGGCGATCATGGGGGTGTATGCCCTGTACTGGAAACTGGAAGAGACATTCGACAGCATCGAAACCGACCTGAGCCACCCCGAATGCCACATGCTGATCAAGCTGGATCAGCCGAAACGCATGGGGGTTCTGGCTGCGGATATGCTGAGCGTACCGTCCACAATCACCGCCACCGCGGATTCGCTGGAAAAAGCCGGCTATCTCACGCGCGAGCGTGACCCCGAAGACCGCCGCGCCTGGTTGCTGGTGCTGACCGAACGTGGCGAAGAAGCCCGCAACATGCTGGTGGCCGAGGCCGGAGACCTGTTTCACAGGGCCTCGGGCCTGAACGACGAAGAAACAGCCGAATTCGCGCGACTGGCGCGCAAAATCCGTGACAACGTTTTGAAAACGGGAATTCCCGAGGGACTGAAGAAATGAAACTCCTGACCTCTCTGGGCCTTGCACTGGCCGTTCTGGCAACTCCGATTGCCGCTCAAGATACTCCGAAACCGGTCAAGCTGATGCAGGTGCGCGAAACAACACCCGGCTTCACCCGCCAGTTCTTCGGTCGTGTTGCCGCACGGCAGACGGTCGATCTTGCCTTTCAGGTCGCCGGTCAGATCGTCGAAATGCCGGTCAACGAAGGGTTTGTCATCCCCAAAGGAGGCCTGATTGCGCGACTGGATCAGGAGCCGTTCGAACTGCGGCTCGAACGGGCGCAGCTGCAAAAGGAACAGGCCGACCGAACCGTCGCACGCCTGTCGCGGTTGCGGGGCACCACGGCCAGCCAGGTGGCGGTCGATGACGCAGAGACCGAAGCGCAACTGGCCGCGATCGCACTGCGCGATGCCGAATACGAACTGGAACACGCGACTTTGACCGCACCATTCGACGCGCTGGTCTCCAGCCGCGCGGTCGAGGCTTTTACCACCGTATCGGCCGGCACGCCGATCGTCCGCATCCACGACATGTCCGAATTGCGCATCGAGGTGGATGTGCCCGAGATCCTGTTTCAACGCTCGGGCCAGAACGACGACATCACCATCACCGCCAAATTCCCCGTAAGTGATGAAGTCTTCCCGCTGGAAATCCGTGAATTCGACGCTGAAACTTCCAGCGTCGGGCAGACCTTCCGCATTCAGTTCGGCCTGACCCCACCCGAGGGGCTTCAAATTCTTCCCGGCTCGTCCGTCACCGTCAACGTAAAGGTCCAAGACGAGCGCACAGGCATCATTGTGCCGGCGACGGCCGTCATCGCGGATGCAACAGGTGAGCTGAGCGTCGTGGTGTTCTCTCCCGCTGGCGCGGATGAAGGCACGGTCCGCCGCGTTCCGGTGACAATCGAACCCACGCAGTCGGGCGATGTTCGGGTGTTGAAGGGCTTGTCCGACGGTGACGAAGTTGTTGTGGCTGGCGGTGCTGTGCTGACAGACGGCCAGCCCGTGCGCCGGTTCACCGGCTTCGCGAACTGAGGGCAGACAGATGAACATCGCGCGCGCCTCGATTGATCGACCGCTTTACACATGGCTGATCATCCTCATTGCCCTCTTCGGTGGCATCTGGGGATTCACGTCGCTTGGTCGTTTGGAAGACCCGGCTTTCACCATCAAGAACGCGGTCATCGCCACGCAATATCCCGGTGCCACGGCGGAACAGGTGGCGCTTGAAGTGTCCGAACCCCTTGAATCCGCGATCCAGCAGATGGGTGAGGTGGATGTCATCACCTCGGTCAACCAACCCGGACAATCGCTGATCGAAGTAGAGATCAAGTCGACCTACGACGGCACCGAACTGCCCGATATCTGGACCCGCCTGCGGGCCAAGGTGCGCGATGCCGCCCGCGGGCTTCCGTCGGGTGTCAGCCAACCCTACGTGAATGACGGGTTCGGTGATGTGTTCGGCCTGTTTTATGCGGTGACTGCCGAAGGGTTTTCTGACGCCGAAAAGCATGAACTGGCAACGTTTCTGCGTCGCGAACTGCTGACCGTGGACGGCGTCGCCGATGTCGAGGTTCAGGGCTTGCCGGACGAGGCGATTTTTGTAGAGCCCGACCTGGCGATCTCGGTGAACCAGAACGTCCCGCTCCAAGCGATCAACGAAGCCATTGCCAATGCGGATTCGGTGAATTCCTCGGGGTCTTTGCGGTCTGAAGATGCCCGCACCACCATTCTGACGGCCGAGGGTTCGGACAGTGTCTCGGCCATTGCGGGCCTGTCTGTCGGCTCGCAAGGGCAGGTGATCAACCTGTTCGACATGTCCGATGTCTATCGCGCCCGTCAGAACGATCCGGACATCATGATCCGCTACAACGGGACCGAAGCCTTTACCCTCGGCATCGCCGGTCTGGCGACGGAAAACATCGTCGAGGTCGGCAAGCGGGCTGACGCCAAATTCGCCGAGCTGGATGCGAATATCCCCTTCGGTGTCGATATTCTGCCGATCTATCAGCAACATGTGGTGGTCGAGCAGGCCTCGAACGACTTTCTGGTGAATCTGGCCATGTCAGTGGCCATCGTGGTCGCCGTACTGGGAATCTTCATGGGCTGGCGCGCGGCCATCGTCGTCGGTTCGACCCTGTTGCTGACCGTGGTCGGCACGCTTCTGTTCATGTCACTGTTCTCGATCGAGATGGAACGGATTTCCCTGGGTGCGCTGATCATTGCCATGGGTATGCTTGTGGACAATGCTATCGTGGTGGCCGAAGGGATGCAGATCGCGATGTTGCGAGGAAAACCTTCGCGCGATGCGGCTGAAGATGTGGCGTCAAAAACCCAGATTCCCCTGCTTGGAGCCACCGTGATCGGCATCATGGCCTTTGCCGGGATCGGGCTCAGCCCGGATGCGACGGGCGAGTTTCTGTTTTCCCTGTTTGCTGTGATCGGCATTTCGCTGCTGCTCAGCTGGATACTTGCCATCACGGTCACGCCTTTGCTGGGGCACTATTTCTTCAAGCAGGGCAAGGAGGGTGAGATCGACGCCTACGGGGGCATCCTGTTCCGCACATATGGCGCGATCCTGCGGTTTGCGCTCCGTTTCCGGTGGCTGGTTGTTGCGGGTCTCATCGGCGTAACCGTTGCGTGCTATGCCGGGTTCGGGTTGATGAAACAACAATTCTTCCCCAACTCGAACACGCCTTTGTTCTTTGTGCATTACAAGCTGCCTCAGGGCACGCCGATTGCCCGCACGGCACAGGACATGGCGGTTTTCGAAGATTGGCTGACCCAACGCGATGACGTGGTTTCGGTCACGACATTCGTCGGTCAGGGGGCAACCCGGTTCATGCTGACCTATTCGGCAGAGAAACCGAACCCGAGCTATGGTCACATGATCATCCGTACGGAAAGTCTGGATGACATCCCGGCCTTGCAAGCGGATCTGGAAGCGTTCGGGTCGGTCCAGTTCCCCGAAGGCGAGTTCGGAACCAAGCGCCTGGTGTTTGGCCCCGGTGGCGGTGATCCGATTCAGGCCCGGTTCTCGGGCAGCGATCCGGTGGTACTGCGACAACTTGCGGACGAGGCCGTGCAGCGCATGGCGGCGGCGTCGCCCAACGCCCTGCTCGTTCATCATGACTGGCGCGAACAGGAACTGGCGGTGCAGCCGATCTATGCCACGGAACGGGCCCAAACCGCGGGCGTCACGCGCGAAGATATTGCGGCCACGCTGCAATTTTCGACCGATGGCATCACGGGCGGTGTGCTGCGGGAACGTGACCGCCTGATCCCCATCATCCTGCGTCGTCCGGCGGACGGAGATTATTCCATCGTCGATCAGGTGGTGTATTCGGACCAGTCCGGGAAATTTGTACCAATCGAACAGATGGTCGATGGATTCGAGTACAAATCCCTCAATACGCTGGTTCATCGCCGCGATCGTGTACTGACCATCACTGTCGGCGCGGACATCCCGCCCGACCTGACGGCGGCTCAGGTACACGCCGAAGTTCGGGACGCCATCGAGGCCATCGAACTGCCACCGGGCTACAAGATGGAGTGGGGCGGTGAGTTCGAAAACTCGCGCGACGCGCAGGAAAGCCTGGGTAAACAGTTGCCGCTGAGCCTGCTGATCATGGTGCTGATCTCGGTCCTGCTGTTCAACGCGATCCGTCAGCCGATCATCATCTGGCTGCTGGTTCCGATGTCGGTCAACGGCGTCGTCATCGGCCTGTTGGGAACTGGGCTGCCCTTCACCTTTACAGCCCTTCTGGGCCTGCTCAGCCTGTCGGGCATGCTGATCAAGAACGGCATCGTGCTGGTGGAAGAGATCGACCTGGTTCGCGCCACGGGCAAACCCCTGCGCGAATCCATCGTCGAAGCCTCGGTCTCGCGTTTGCGCCCGGTGATGCTGGCTGCGATCACGACCATTCTGGGCATGGCGCCGCTGCTGACCGATGCGTTCTTCGTCTCGATGGCGGTGACGATCATGGGCGGGCTGGCTTTTGCGACCGTCCTGACAATGGTCGCCGCGCCGGTGTTCTACCTGCTCTTCTTTGCGCGCGATGAAAAACGCGAGGCGCTGGCAGCCTGAACACTGGCCTCTTGTGGGTCCAGCTGAAAAGCTGGGTCCAATCAGGTTAGATCAAAGGAACAAACGGCACGTCACAGGCGGCCAGTGCAGTGAAGATTGCGAGAACCAGAAATGTGCGCATTGTTTCATTCTCCTTATGCCTGAACGAAATGCGCGCCCGTTGAGTTCAGGTCAACGGGCGCGCCTCTTTTCGTTCACTGATGAGCCAATTGTGGCTCAGGCGGGTTAGCCCTGTAACGACTTCACCTCGACATCCCCTTCGGCCTGCGCCTTGATCGCCAGAGCGGCAGCATGGCTTGCGGCGGCCGTGGTGTAATACGGGATCTTGTCATAAAGCGCGATGGACCGGATGGCCTTGCTGTCCTCGACCGCCTGCGCGCCTTCGGTGGTGTTCATCAGCAGTTGAACCTGACCGTCTTTCAGCATGTCGACCACGTCCGGGCGGCCCTCATAGACCTTGTTGACCACTTCGCATGGCACACCCTGTTCCGCCAGCCAGCTTTGCGTGCCGCGGGTGGCGACCAGCGTGAAGCCTTGTTCGACCAAAACCTGGGCGGCCTCGAGCATCGCCGCGCCCTTGTCGGCATCCTTGATCGAAATGAAGGCCCGGCCCGAGGTCGGCAGAACCATACCTGCGCCCATCTGCGCCTTGAGGAAGGCGCGCGGGAAATCGCGGTCCCAGCCCATGACCTCGCCGGTCGAGCGCATTTCAGGGCCCAGGATGGTATCGACGCCCGGAAAACGGGCGAAGGGCAGGACCGCCTCTTTCACCGAGAACCATGGCATGTCCGGATCGGCCAGCGTCATCTGATCTGCGATCTTGGTGTCGTCCACGGTCTTGTAGGGCGGACGCTGCGGGAAGCTCGCCAGCTTTTCGCCCGCCATGACGCGCGCGGCGATGGATGCAATCGCGCTGTCGGTGGCCTTTGCCACGAACGGCACGGTGCGCGAGGCGCGCGGGTTGACCTCGATCAGGTAGATCTCGTCATCCTTGATCGCGAACTGAACATTCATCAGGCCGACAACGTTCAGCGCCTTGGCCAGCTTGAACGCCTGATCTTTGATCTGCGCGATGATCTCTTTCGACAGAGAATAGGGCGGCAGCGAACAGGCGCTATCGCCCGAGTGCACGCCTGCCTCTTCGATATGCTGCATGATGCCTGCCACATGCACATCGGTGCCGTCGCACAGCGCGTCCACGTCCAGCTCGACCGCGCCAGCCAGATAGCTGTCCAGCAGAACGGGGCTGTCGCCCGAGACCACCACGGCTTCGTTGATGTAGCGTTTCAGCTGGTCCATGTCGCGCACGATCTCCATCGCGCGGCCACCCAGAACGTAGGACGGGCGGATCACCAGCGGGAAGCCGATTTCCTCAGCGATTTCCAACGCCTGCGTGTCGGTCGAGGCGATGCCGTTCTTGGGCTGTTTCAGCCCTAGCTCATTGACCAGCGCCTGAAAACGCTCGCGGTCTTCGGCCAGGTCAATCGCGTCGGGCGTGGTGCCCAGGATCGGGATGCCCTCGGCCTCGAGCGCGTTGGCCAGTTTCAGCGGTGTCTGTCCACCGAACTGAACAATGACGCCGTGCAGCGTGCCGTTTTCCTGTTCCTTCGTCAGGATTTCCATGACGTGTTCAAAGGTCAGCGGCTCGAAATACAAGCGATCCGAAGTGTCATAATCGGTCGAAACCGTCTCGGGGTTGCAGTTGATCATGATGGTTTCATACCCCGCTTCGGTCAGCGCGAAGCAGGCGTGGCAGCAGCAATAGTCGAACTCGATGCCCTGACCGATGCGGTTTGGGCCGCCGCCAAGAATGACGACCTTTTTGCGGTCGCTCGGGCGCGCCTCGCATTCGACCTCGCCCATCATGGGCGCTTCGTAGGTTGAATACATGTAAGGTGTCTGCGCCTCGAACTCGGCCGCGCAGGTGTCGATGCGTTTGAACACCGCTGAAACGCCCAGATTGCGGCGCGCGCGGCGGACGTTGTCTTCGTCACGGCCCGTCAGCTTGCCCAAACGCGCATCGGTGAAGCCCAGCATTTTCAGCTTGCGGATGCCGTCCTCGGTGACGGGCAGGCCGTCCTTGCGGAGCTGACGCTCGGCCTCGACGATCTCGCGGATGCGGGCCAGGAACCAAGGGTCGAACTTGGTGACGCCGAAAATCTCGTCATCGCTCAGGCCATGGCGCATCGCTTGCGCAATGGTGCGCAGGCGGTCGGGTGTCTGCTGGCTGATCGCCTTGATCACGGCGGCCTTGTCGTCGGCCTCGTCCCAGAGGCCCACGTTCAGGCCGGGGATTTCGACCTCATCAAAGCCGGTCAGGCCCGATTCCATCGAGGCCAGTGCCTTTTGCATCGATTCGTGGATCGTACGGCCAATCGACATCGCCTCGCCCACCGACTTCATCGCGGTGGTCAGATAGGGTTCGGAACCGGGGAATTTCTCGAAGGCGAATTTCGGAATTTTTGTCACGACATAGTCGATGGTCGGCTCGAACGAGGCCGGGGTGACTTTGGTGATGTCGTTGTCCAGCTCATCCAGCGTATAGCCCACGGCCAGTTTTGCGGCGATCTTGGCAATCGGGAAACCGGTCGCCTTCGACGCCAGCGCCGACGAGCGCGACACGCGCGGGTTCATCTCGATCACGACCATGCGGCCATCGACCGGATTGATCGCCCATTGCACGTTTGAGCCGCCGGTTTCGACACCGATTTCACGCAGCACGGCAATCGAGTGATTGCGCATGATCTGGTATTCTTTGTCGGTTAGCGTAAGGGCAGGGGCCACGGTGATCGAGTCACCCGTATGCACGCCCATCGGATCGACGTTTTCGATGGAACACACGATGATGGCGTTGTCAGCAGTGTCGCGCACCACCTCCATTTCGTATTCTTTCCAGCCCAGAAGGCTTTCGTCGATCAGGATCTGACCTACGGGCGAGGCATCCATACCCGAGCGGCAAATATGGATGTAATCCTCGCGGTTATACGCCACGCCGCCACCGGTGCCGCCCAGTGTAAAGGCCGGGCGGATGATGGCAGGAAGCCCCACGGTTTCAAGGGTTTCAAGGGCCAGCGCCACACCGGCGTCCAGGTCTTTCTTGCCGCTCTCGTCCTTGGGGGCAGTCACGATCTCGGCCTTGGGGTTTTCGATGCCCAGCCGGTCCATCGCCTCGCGGAAAAGGGCGCGGTCTTCGGCCATTTCGATGGCATCGCGCTTGGCGCCGATCATCTCGACGCCGAATTTCTCCAGCACACCCATTTCTTCCAGTGCCAGCGAGGTGTTCAGGCCGGTCTGTCCGCCCATGGTGGGCAACAGGGCGTCAGGGCGTTCTTTCTCGATGATCTTGGCGACCACTTCGGGTGTGATCGGCTCGATATAGGTGGCGTCGGCTAGACCGGGGTCGGTCATGATCGTCGCCGGGTTCGAGTTCACCAGAATGACCCGGTATCCTTCCTCTCGCAGGGCCTTGCAGGCCTGAGCACCGGAATAGTCGAATTCACAGGCCTGACCGATAACAATGGGGCCCGCCCCAATGATCATGATCGACTGGATGTCGGTTCTTCTCGGCATGGCCTTGTTCCTTCGATTGTCCGCGAGTCAGGGCACCGCCCCAGCGCCCAAATTGTCCTGCGTTATAGGGACCGCGCAAAAAGGTGCAAGAGGTATCGGAAACAGGGGCGAAATTGCCGCTTTCCCCTCTTTCACTTGGCAGAGTATTCTCTATATGGCCCCTCACGGCAAATGAGGATGCAAGTGCGTATTCGTTTCGATCAGGGACCGGCTGGGCGAGGAACCCGGTTTCAGCGTCCGTCTCAAGTGATCCGCGCGGATGTGGCGGAGGACGTGCCCCAGGCTCTGGCGGCACTGGACGAGGCGCGCGCAGGTGGTGCCTGGCTTGCAGGGTATGCCAGTTACGAGCTGGGCTATGCGCTTGAACCCCGGCTCAATGGTCTTTTGCCGGAAGAACGACGCCTGCCTTTGTTGTGCTTTGGGGTCTATGATGCACCGGATCGGGTCGCCCTTCCGTCGCCTGCGGGCGAAGTGGGCGCATTCCGGCCGCGATGGGATGAAGCGCGATACGGCAAGGCCTTCAGCGCCGTGCATGACGCCATTGGTGCCGGCGACATCTATCAGGCCAACCTGACCTTTCCGATTGATCTGACCGTCTCGGGCAACAGCGAAACGCTCTATGCCGCGCTGGCGGCGGGGCAGCCGGTGGGCCACGGAGCACTGGTGCAACAGGATGGGCTGCCCGATCTGCTCAGCCGCTCGCCGGAGTTGTTTTTCCGCACCGATGAGGGTGGGAGGATCGAAACCCGGCCGATGAAGGGCACGCAACCGCGCAGTGAAGACCCGGATGAGGATGCGCGCCGCCGGGCTTTTCTGAGCGCGGACGAAAAGAATCGGGCCGAGAACCTGATGATTGTTGATTTGCTGCGCAACGATATCAGCCGCGTCGCGCTGCCCGGATCCGTTCATGTGCCTGACCTGTTCCGGGTGGAAACCTATGCCACCGTACATCAGATGGTCTCGCTGGTGCGGGCGCAGCTGCACAAATGCGTGGGGTTGGGTGAAATACTGACAGCACTGTTTCCCTGCGGGTCGATCACCGGAGCCCCCAAGATCCGCGCGATGGAAATTCTGGCGGAACTGGAGCCATGGGCGCGCGACATCTATTGCGGGACGATTGGCTGGGCCGCGCCGGATGGTCGGTCCGAGTTCAACGTGGCCATCCGCACCTTGATGCTTGAGGATGATCAGGCCACTCTGAACGTAGGCGGCGGTGTCGTTTGGGACAGCACCGCCCCGTCAGAGTATGAGGAGGCGTTATGGAAAGCCCGCTTCGCCCGCCAGCTGAACCTGATTTCAGCCTGATTGAAACACTGGCCTTCCGCCCGGATCAGGGCTTTGTCAGGCTGGACCGCCATCTTGCACGAATGGCCCGTACTGCGCGGGTGTTCGAGATTCCTTTCAACCCCGATGAAGCGACCGCCCGACTGAATGGCGCTGCTTGTGACACCCCGCTGCGTTGCCGCCTTACGCTGGATGTGTCGGGCTCGTTCGATCTGTCGACCGGCGAACTGGTGGACAATCCCAGAACCTGGCGCGTCGCTCTGTCGGATCAGCGTCTGGCTTCAAATGACCTGTGGTTGCGTCACAAGACCACGCGCCGTGCGCTCTATGATTCCGCGCGCGCAACGCTGCCCGAGGGGGTGGACGAACTGTTGTTTCTGAATGAACTGGATGAGCTTTGTGAAGGCACCATCACGAACCTGTTTCTGGAAATGCCTGATGGCCGGGTTCTGACGCCCGCTTTGTCCTGTGGGCTCTTGCCGGGGATACTGCGCGAAGAACTGCTGGAAAACAAAGCAGTCACCGAAGCCGTGCTGACCTTGACCGACCTGAAAAATGCGCAAACTGTGCAGATCGGAAATTCACTGCGCGGACTGATCGAGGTGGAGCTGATAGACGGGTGACAAAAAACAGCATGATGATCGGACCGCCGGTTGCATTGCGACGGCTGCGGCTTGAATTTGGCCTGTTCTATATTGGCTTGCCGCTGCTGATCGCTGTTCTTTTACCTCCGAACTGGATGTTTCCGGCGCTGTTTGCGCTGACCGGGCTTGGTATCGTGCTGCTGCACCGGACGCCCGGGTTTCAATGGGCCGAGCTTCGTCATGACTGGGCCAACTGGACCCTGCGCGAGGTGGCTTTGTTCTCTGCCATCGTGACTGCCTTTTGTGTTGGTCTGATTCAGATCACGCGCCCGGATGCCGCGTTCTTCCTGCTTGTGCAGCGCCCCGAAATGCTGGCCTTCATCTGGGTCGGCTATCCACTTTTGTCAGCGCTGCCGCAAGAGCTGCTGTTCCGCCCTCTGTTCTTTCGCCGCTATCACGCGATCCTGCCGGATGGGCGTGCGGCCTATCTGCTTAACGCGGCCATATTCTCGTTCGCGCACCTGATGTACTGGAGCTGGATCGTCGCACTGATGACATTCGCCGGCGGCCTGCTGTTCACATGGGCCTACCGGCAGCGTGGGTCATTCTTCTATGCGGTGTTGCTGCACGCGATTGCGGGCAATATCATTTTTGTGGTGGGGCTGGGCGTATATTTCTACTCGGGCAATGTGCAAAGGCCGTTTTGAAGGGGCAACCCGCCTTGACTTTCCGGGGCTGACAGGGTGTATCGGCGCGACGAATTCTGCGCCCGAAGGGATATTCCATGCACGCCTATCGCAGCCACACCTGCGCCGCCTTGACCGCCGCCAATGTTGGAGAAACCGTTCGCCTGTCCGGTTGGGTGCATCGGGTTCGAGATCATGGGGGCGTGCTGTTCATCGATCTTCGCGACCATTTCGGCGTAACCCAGATCCTGTGCGACGGCGACAGCGCCGCCTTTGCCGAGCTTGAAAAGGTGCGGTCCGAATGGTGCATCCGTATCGACGGCACCGTCAAAGCCCGTGACCCGGACCTGGTGAACCCGAAACTGCCCACCGGCGAGATCGAGGTTTACGTACGCGAACTGGAAGTTCTGGGGGCCGCCGACGAATTGCCGCTGATGGTCTTCGGCGATCAGGAATACCCCGAGGAAACCCGCCTGCGCTATCGCTATCTGGACCTGCGCCGCGAGGCGATGCAACGGAACATGACCCTGCGCTCGGACGTGGTTGCGTCCATGCGCAAACGGATGTGGGATCAGGGCTTTCGCGAGTATCAGACGCCGATCATCACCGCCTCGTCACCCGAAGGCGCGCGCGACTTTCTGGTGCCTTCGCGCCTGCATCCGGGCAAATTCTATGCGTTGCCGCAAGCCCCGCAGCAGTTCAAGCAGCTGATCATGGTGTCAGGCTTCGACAAGTATTTCCAGATTGCACCCTGTTTCCGGGACGAAGATCCACGGGCAGACAGGTCGCCCACCGACTTCTACCAGCTGGATCTCGAGATGTCCTTTGTCGAGCAGCAGGACGTGTTCGACGTCATTCAACCTGTTCTGACCGGCGTGTTCGAAGAATTTGGCGGCGGTCGAAAGGTTGATCAGGACTGGCCGCAAATTTCCTACAAGGACGCGGCGCTGTGGTACGGCACCGACAAGCCGGACCTGCGGAACCCCATCAAGATGCAGGTTGTATCCGAGCATTTCCGCGGTTCCGGTTTCGCGATCTTCGCCAAGCTGCTTGAACAGGAAGGCACCGAGATCCGCGCGATCCCCGCGCCGGGCGGCGGCAGCCGCAAGTTCTGCGACCGCATGAACGCCTTTGCCCAGAAAGAGGGCCTGCCGGGCATGGGCTATATCTTCTGGCGCGATCAGGGTGAGGGGATGGAGGCTGCAGGACCGCTGGCCAAGAACATCGGCCCCGAACGCACCGAGGCAATCCGTCAGCAACTGGGTCTGGGTGTCGGCGATGCAGCCTTCTTCCTGGGTGGCAAGCCAAAAACCTTTGAAAAGGTTGCCGGCAAGGCGCGTGACATGATCGGTGAGGAATTGAACCTGACCGAAAAAGACCGTTTTGCTTTTGCCTGGATCGTCGATTTCCCGATCTATGAACAGGACGAGGAAACCGGCGCGATCGATTTCGAACACAACCCGTTCTCGATGCCGCAGGGCGGTATGGAGGCGTTGAAGGGCAACCCGCTGGATGTGCGCGGCTACCAGTATGATCTGGCGTGCAACGGGTACGAGCTGGTTTCAGGCGCGATCCGGAACCACAAGCCGGAAATCATGCTGAAAGCCTTTGAACTGGCAGGCTATGGCGAGGATGAAGTGAAATCCCGCTTTGGTGCCCTGTTCAATGCCTTCCACTACGGCGCCCCGCCACACGGTGGATGCGCGGCTGGTATCGACCGGATCGTGATGTTGCTGGCAGATGAGGCCAATATCCGCGAAGTCATGATGTTCCCGATGAACCAGCGCGCCGAAGATCTGATGATGGACGCACCTTCGGACCCGACCTCGGATCAGTTGATGGAGCTGGGTCTTCGCATTATCCCTCAGGACCAGTAAAAAATATCCCTTAGGACCAGTAAAAACCGCCCGCTTGCCGCAGGCGGTTTTTTTTGCACGCAGGCAGTCTGTGTCAGTCCAGCGGGTCTTTCAGATTGGTTCGGTTGACGCGGATGGAACGCGCGGCCTGCCGTGTTTGGCGGTACAGCCAGATGCACAAAAGGGTTGCAGTGATAAAATAGGCTGTCACCATTTCAGATCGCCTCTCGCTGTTCCAGTCGGTTCTGCACCATCCCCGCAACCTGCGCCGCCTGCGCCATGATCGGCGTCCCGTTTGCGCGTGACAATGCCAGCTTTCGCGCTGCTTCCGCCAAGGGCCTGTCATTTGCCTCGCGCGCGACGCCGTGCAGGAACTGTGCGGCGTAGTCCAATGTACGGTGATCGTTGGGACCAGCGAGCACATCAGCGATATGGGCCATGTCGTCCTGATAGGCCAGAGGGTCCGGGCGAATGATTTCATCGCGCACGGCATGAAGCCCGCTGGGCCGCCGGTCCTCTGGCAGGCGTTCCAGAATGGATTTTTGAAAATGTGACATTGATTTTAGCGGCTTGGACAAAAAACCATCCGCGCCGGCCGCCAGAGCCATGTCTTCGCTGCCGTCATCGCCCGAAAGGCCCATGATGACACTGATACGGGGCGTGGCCTCGGCCAATTCGGCGATCAGTTCGGCGCCGGAACCGTCCGGCAGGCCCATATCGACCAGGATGACCGAAGGCCGATAGATCTGTAGGTGCCTTCGGGCCGATTTCAGGCAATCCGCACGGCGAATGCGCGCGCCGCTGTGTAGGCACATCAGGCGGATGGCATCGCAAGCGTACCGGCTGTCTTCGACAACCAATATGGTTTGACCCAGCAAGGGTCGAGTCGCGGTGGGCGCGGCGGTGGTGGTGGCAAGTAGGCCCGAATCGTCCATGGCGGCTCTCCTATGCAGCAGATGCTTCACGCTAGGAACTTCTGGCTAACACGACGTTAACGCGCGATTTGGCGCACTTGTCCTTTGGCGGATCAGCCCCCATAACCCATGCAACGCAGGACAGCAGGAGTGAGACATGATTGGACGTCTGAACCACGTCGCCATCGCCGTACCGGATCTTGAGGCGGCGTCCGAGCAATACCGTAACGCGCTGGGCGCCAAAGTCGGCGCGCCGCAGGACGAGCCGGATCATGGTGTCACGGTCGTGTTCATTGAACTGCCCAACACCAAGATCGAACTTCTGTATCCGCTGGGTGATGACAGCCCGATCAACGGGTTTTTGGAAAAGAACCCGGCCGGCGGCATCCACCATGTGTGTTACGAGGTCGAGGATATCATCGCTGCCCGTGATCATCTGAAAGCGACCGGAGCCCGTGTTCTGGGATCAGGTGAGCCCAAGATCGGTGCGCATGGTAAACCGGTTCTGTTTCTGCACCCCAAGGATTTCAATGGCTGCCTGGTCGAGCTGGAGCAGGTATAATCCCCCAGCCCCGGAGGGCCTGAAATGACCATTACTGCCGCGCTGGTGTTGTTTGCCGTCATCTGGTTCATGACGTTGTTGGTGGTGCTGCCCATTCGCATCAAAACCCAGGGCGATCTGGGTGACATCGTTCCCGGCACGCATGCGGGCGCGCCGGAAGTGCATCACATGAAAAGAAAGATGTGGATCACCACCGGTATCTCTGTGGTTCTGTGGGCGATCATCGCTGGAATCATCCTGTCGGGCGTGATCTCGGTGCGGGATTTCGACTGGCTGAACCAGTTGGAGCCAAGGTAATCCCCGTCAGGCCTTTTGGCCTGACAAGGCATGATAGATATGGGTGAACGTGGCGGCCCCGATGATCGGGATCACCAGGTTCACCAGCGGCACTGAAAGCGGAATGGCCATCAATGTGCCCGCCACCCAGATCGTCGTTGAATGTTTGGCCCGCAGCTTGCGCGCGCCATCGCGCCCGATCCTTCGCATCGCGGCAAGGGTAAAGTATTCACGCCCCAGCAAAAATCCGTTCATCGCCCAGAAGATGAAAGGCGCAAGCGGGGTGAAAATCGCATAGAGGATCAGCGCCAGCAGGTTTGCCACAATCAGAACGCCAAGGAAGCTGAGACCGTCCATAAGCGCCTCTGAGGCCGGGATGCGCTGTGCGGGCGGCAACGCCGGAAAATGCTTGTCCTCAACCGCCTGTGCCACCTCGTCCAGAAAGATCGAGGTGATGGCCGACGCGACCGGCACCATCAGAAAAACGGGCAGGATCAGGACGAGCACGATACCGGAATAGTTCAGAACGTCGTTCAGCCACGGCACAGCCCCCACAAACGGCAGTGAGATTTCGCTGCCTGACAGCCAGTTGATCAACCAGATCGCACCTGCACAGGCCAGAACCAGCAGCAGAATGGTCAGACCCACGCCGCGCAGCAATACGGCGCGAAACCTGGGGTCTCCGGTCTGGCCAAGTGCGCTGAAAAAGGCGTTCAGGATGATCATTCCGTAACCCACTCTGTCAACGCGGCCACGTCGGGCCGGGGGCGTTCCGGAGGGGTCGCTCCCTCGGTGGCGATATGAATCAAACCGGCCACGCGTTCGTTTTCGGCAAGCCCGAAAGCATCGACACAGAATTCGCGATCATGTGTTTGCCAACCCGACAGCCAATTGGCGCCCCAGCCCGCAGCCAGCGCGGCATTCAGCAGCGCCAGACAGACCGCGCCAGCAGAGTAGGATTGTTCGATGGCCGGAATCTTTTCGGATTGTTTGCGAACCTCGATGACCGCGACGGCCAGATGCCCCATATCGAACTGGCTGCGCGCCTTGGCGATGTCTTCCGCGCTTTTGTTCAGCCTTTGTCCGCAGGCCTCTGTCAGGGTTGCCAGGCGTGGCATCGCGCCCTTTTCCAGAACGATAAATCGCCAGGGCTCCAGTTTGCCGTGATCGGGGCTGCGGGCTGCGGCCGTCAGCAACGGCAGCAACTCTTCCCGGGTTGGGGCCGGAGCAACCAGTGTCTTGGCCGGCCGGGACCGGCGCGACTGCAAAAACTCCAGAGCGGCGGGGTTTTTCAGGGACATATGTTAACTTCCTTTACATCGGGACTCTGTATCTTGGTCGGTATTCTGCCCGTTTCAAGGGCACGCCAATGGATTGCTTGGATCAATTTCATTACGACGTGCTTCGTGCAAGACTTTGAGAAAAAAGAGGAGACAATGGCGAAACCCAAACTGCGCGATCTGCCGGATCTCAGCGCGATGGCGCAGGCCGGGGCCGTTTTCAAACTGAAGGTGACGCCCAAGGCGGCCCGCGATCGGGTGAGCGTCGAAGACGGTCAGATCAAGGTATCCGTTACGGCCCCGCCGGAAAACGGCAAGGCCAACAGGGCCGTGCAGTTGCTGCTTGCAGAATGTCTTGGCGTCGCGCCCTCGACCCTGACGCTGAAGCAGGGGCAAGCCGCACGGATCAAGCTTTTTTCCTATGACCCCTGAGGTCCGGTTTCGCGGATTTGATAAACACCTTCGGGCAGATCCAGCGCGGCCGCCAGATCCCGCACCTGCTCGGGCGACAACGTGATCTTCTGTATTTGATCGGTGCGGGGATCAAGTTGTTCCAGCGTGACGCATTCCGCGAAATTGTTGATCACCACATCTTCCTGCAAAGGTTGTTCACCTTCGTCCACAAGCGTAATGACCGTCGAGTCGAATTCATGCTCAATCGTAAACATGAGGCCAGAGTGCAAGCCGCCGGGGCGCAATGCAAGCCGTTCGTTGAACCGGCGGTGTGGTTTCGCCGGCACGGGCGTACTATGTTGAAATCACGGCCATTCGGTCTCAAAGGATATGACATGCACAGATGGTTTGTTTTTTTGCTGTCCCTGCTGCTTGCGGCATGTGGAGAGGGGGCCTTGCGCGTCCAACCCGCCGAGGAATGGCGGGGGGATGAGCCTGAGGCCGAACCGATGGTGCAAACCTTCCGAGAGGTCAGTCGGGCCGTTGGGGCGGAAGCCCGCAGACAGTGTCTGAAACAGACGACCGGGCAGAATTGCGACTTTCGGATTCTTGTCGACTTGAACCCACAGGCTTCGGTCAATGCATTCCAGACGCTGGATGAAAACAAGCAGCCGGTGATCATATTCACCCGCTCGATGATCGAATCCACCCAGAACGCGGATGAACTGGCGTTTGTCATGGGGCATGAAGCAGCCCACCACGTGTTGGGGCACATCGCCAGGCAGAGTGAAATCGCCAGCGCCAGCGCGGCTGAGTTCGGGCGGGTGGCAGAGTTGCGCGGCGGGGACGCCGCCGCCATTGAAGAGGCGCAAAAGCTGGGCGCGCAGGTCGGCGTTCAGGCTTATGTGAAAGACTTTGAGCTGGAGGCAGACCAGTTGGGAACCATCATCACGTATAATGCGGGATACAATCCGTTGGTCGGGGCAAGGTTCTTTGATCGCATCCCGGATCCCGGTGACAGGTTTTTGGGAACCCACCCACCAAATGCACAACGTGTGCAGATCGTGCGGGAAACAGCAGAGCAATTGGGTTTGTCCCAATGAGCCGACTCACATGCCTGGGTGTCGTCCTGACGGATCGCGGCTCGAAATACGCGGTGTCTGGGGCGCAGGTCACGACGCGGGCTGAAATCGACGCGGTTCTGAACGATTTGAAATCCGACAAGAGCTATGCCAAGGCTACGCACAACACCTGGGCTGCGACTTTGCCGACCGGCGCGTTGAAAGCTGACGACGGGGAAAGCGGCGCGGGCATGGTGATCCTTCGGATGATCGAACGCGCCGGGCTGAAAAATCACTTAATAGTCGTGACGCGCTGGTATGGGGGCAAGAAATTGGGCGGGGACCGCTTTCGCCGTGTTCAGGATGCCACGCGGGCCTATCTGGATCACATCGGCGTCCAATCTTGACCTGAGTCAATGTTTGCCTTCGCGGATGCGCTACCCTTTGGACACAGCGTGAAAGCGAAAGGAAACAGCATGCCCACCCACGAGACCCTGCGGCTGCATGCCGGATTGGTGGACGATATGGCCAGAATGCTGGACATTGATCTTGAGGAAGCCGCCATTGATGGTTCCGTTTCCGTGGACCAGATCTCTGATGCTGTTTTGCGCTGTACCGACTGCCCGAACCCGGATCACTGCAAGAGTTTGCTGAACGATCCCGGATCTGCTCGGCGGACGCCCGAATACTGCCGAAATCAGGAATTGCTTCACAATCTCCTGCCTTGACACAAAGGTCTGCCATGACACATCTGGGCGAAATCATGACCCATCTGCGCTTGGTGTTGCGTATGGGGCAAGCAACCGGAACCGACTTGGCCGCAGCCTATCGGAAAGGTCATCTGAAACAGGAAGAATGGGCTGAAATCGTGCAGCAGTGTCGCGGCTGTTCTTGGGCCAAGGACTGCCCGGAATGGTTGGAACGGCACGAGCAGGTTGAACTGGCGCCGTCGACATGCCCGAATCGCAAGTACTTTGCCGCCCTCAAAACCAAGCAGGTGGAGAACGCTTGATGTCTCAGGTCGCGTTGGGGGAAATCGAAAAGCACTTTTGGCTTACACGCTCGGTGTCGCGCTGCATGGGCATTTCAATGACCGAAGCGATGGCCGAAGGACGTCTTTCACCCGAAAAATACGCTGAACTTGTCACACGGTGCCGCGCTGCCGGATGTGATGTGCAATGCGAGTTTTGGCTTGCCCGGCAACAGGGCACAGCGACCACTGCCCCGGATTTTTGCCCCAATGCCGAGATACTGAATGGGTTGAAAACCTGATCAAAGCCCGTTGTGTGTTCCGTCGCACAAAGGCGGTTTCGAACTGTGTTTGCACCCGCAAAAGAAGACCTTTTTGCTGCTTTCCGCCGTATATTTCACGGGCTCTGACCCGGTGCCTTTGTGCGATCCGTCGCAAAACGGCTGGCGGCTGGATTTGCCGCAGGCGCACCAGAAATAGGTTTTCCCTTCGACGACCTCGACCGGAAAGGGCGATTTTAGGGCAATGATGGGTGCGTTTGACATGTGGCTTCTCCGTCTTTGGCTGAATTCGCTGCAACAATTTAGGGCGCCGGAGTCAGAAGGATAGGTTTTACGCCTCAAAGA
Organism: Ruegeria sp. H8; assembly: GCF_056532905.1. NCBI lineage: Bacteria > Pseudomonadati > Pseudomonadota > Alphaproteobacteria > Rhodobacterales > Roseobacteraceae > Ruegeria > Ruegeria sp. H8. Next base: position 156,911 of record NZ_JBQFNY010000002.1, read on the forward strand.
ACATCATTGCGTCATTGGATTGGCATGGATTCGCTGTGACTCACGAAGACGTGATCGATTCAGTTGCCAGATTGTCGTTCAGCCCGTATTCTTAACTTGGCCCCGAAAAGCTGGGCAATATCAGAAAAGTAATAAAGGATTGACGGACATGAAACTGAAACTCGCTGCCGTTGGCGCATTTGCACTGATCCTGACTGCCTGTGCGCAGCAGGAAGAACCGACACCTGTTTACGTTCAGCCCAGCTATGACAAAGCCGGCACACCCAGCTGTCCGGGTGGTTATCAATTGGCCACAACCGAGGCTGGCCAGACGGTCTGTGACCCAATCACTCAGTAAGCCATTCGCAGGCGGCCCGGACCCGGACCGCCTGTACGCTTTCGGGAAAAACCGTCACCAGTTGTGGCGGTTTTTTCTTGCCTGCGATTTCGCGGCTATCGGATAGGTTGCGTTCTTCGCGTTGCGCGAACCCTGTTTAGTGCCTTTTGAGGCCGTAGGTATGCTTGAACTTGAATGACTTGAATTTCTGTCGCTTGACCGACCCATAGGGGATATGCCTGAGGACACGCCGTTTGGGAGCGGTGTATCGATAAACAGGGGCCGGCTTTTTGATATGCGCCTTGGGCCGCTTGACATGTGACTTGGCCTTCGGGGCCACGTAATACCGGTTTATCTTGTGACGGCCGTTTTTTGTGAAAGCTTAGATGTTTGCCGCCAACCGTAATGAATCCGGCAGAGCCGACCTGTGTAGGCTGGGCGTAACCGGGGGTGGCCACGAAATGCGCAGCGATCAGGAAAACCACGCAATTCAGGCCAAGCTTGAAGATACGAGACATGAAAACCTCCATGATTGGCTTTCAGTCCAAGATCGGGTCTGACCGCGTGTTCGGCCAGTAAACTCGGTTCACGCTTTGCCCATATGCCGTGTGCTCGACCGCGGTGTCAGACCTTAGACGGGCTTACCCCACAAATCGTATTCTCCGGCCTCGTCCACTTCGACCGTGACGATGTCACCGGGCCTGAGGTTTTCGAACCCTTCATCGATGAACAGGTTGCCGTCGATCTCGGGCGCGTCTGCCTTGGTGCGGCAGGTGGCGGCCTCGTCGTCGACCTCGTCCACGATCACCTCAAGCGTCTGTCCGACCTTCGCCTGCAACTTGGCCTCCGAGATCGCCTGAGCCTTTTCCATGAAGCGATCCCAGCGTTCCTGCTTGATTTCGGCCGGAACGTGATCGGGCAGGTCGTTCGAGCGCGCGCCATCCACGTTTTCATACTGAAAACACCCGACACGATCCAGTTGTGCCTCGTCCATCCAGTCCAGCAGGGTCTGAAATTCGTCTTCGGTCTCGCCCGGATAGCCGACGATAAAGGTCGATCGCAGGGTGATACCCGGGCAGATCGCGCGCCAGGCCTTGATTTCATCCAGCGTTCTGGCCGACGCGGCCGGGCGTGCCATGCGTTTCAGAACGTCCGGGTGGGCGTGTTGAAACGGGATATCCAGATAAGGCAGCACGTTGCACCCGGCATCCGCCATCAGCGGAATCAGGTCCCGCACATGCGGATAGGGATACACATAGTGCAGCCGCACCCAGGCATCCAACTGCCCCAGTTCACGCGCCAGATCGGTGATATGGCTGCGTACTTCACCGTCTTTCCAAGGGTTCACATCGTATTTGCGGTCCAGCCCGTAGGCCGAGGTGTCCTGCGAAATCACCAGCAATTCACGCACGCCATTGTCGACCAGCTTTTCCGCCTCGCGCAGAACCGCATGCGCGGGGCGGCTGGCCAGCTTTCCGCGCATGTCGGGGATGATGCAGAACTTGCACTTGTGGTTGCAGCCCTCGGAAATTTTCAGATAGCTGTAATGGCGCGGCGTCAACTGCACGCTGCTGGCGGGTAACAGGTCCACGAACGGATCAGGGTCGGGTGGCACGGCGGCGTGCACCGCATCCAGCACCTGCTCGTATTGGTGCGGGCCGGTGACAGCCATGATGCGGGGGTGATGCTCGCGAATGTAATCCGGTTCTGCGCCCAGACAGCCGGTTACGATGACCTTGCCGTTTTCCACCAGCGCCTCTCCGATCGCGTCCAGCGATTCCGCCTTGGCGCTGTCAAGGAACCCGCAGGTGTTCACAATGACGGCATCGGCCCCGGCATAATCTGGCGAAATGCCGTATCCTTCGGCACGCAGCCGGGTCAGAATGCGTTCACTGTCGACCAACGCCTTTGGGCAGCCCAAGGACACCATACCGATGGTCGGCTGGTTTGATTGGGGCGTCTCGGTGATCCGGGCAGCAGGCGCCAGGTCGGGGCGGAGGTTTGGCGGGTTTGTCGTCATGCGCGGCATATAGTGGGGAAAGCTTCCCCTTGCAAATGTGACGTGTGATTTGAATGATCACGGCAATGACAAGCCAAAAGGCGGAGAGCAGACTATGAAATGGCTGATGCGCATCCTGTTTATTGTTGTGGCCGTGGTCGCGTTGATCATCGGCGCGCTGTTGCTGATGCCGGGGGAGAAGCTCGCCGCGATTCTGGCCGAGCAGGTCAAGGCGCAGACCGGGAGGGATCTGACACTGACCGGCGATGTGCGCATATCCTTCTGGCCGGTGGTCGGGATGGAGACCGGGCCGGTGCGTTTCGGCAACGCAAGCTGGGCCGGACCGGAGCCGATGCTCAGCGCGGATAGCCTGGCCGTCGGGGTGGACGCTGCCGGGCTGTTGAACGGGGATCTGCGGATCAAACGTGTTTTTGCAAACAATCCCGTGTTGCGGTTGGAACGATCCGATGGGCGCGGCAATTGGGAATTGAGCACCCCGACAACAGCGACAACTGCGGCCACGACCGGGGGCACCACGCCCGCTGAACCATCGGGGCAGGTCACGCTGGATCAACTGGAGCTGACAAATGCACGGCTGATTTACGTGGAAAATGGCGTCACGCAGATGGACTTCTCGGGCGTGACACTATCTACAAGCTGGCCCGAGGTGACGGCCCCGTTGGTGATGGAGGCCGCCATGCCAGTGCCCGGAGGTGCGGTTCAGGTTGATCTGAAAATCCCGGATTTACCGGCTTTTGCGGCCGGGTCAGTGACTGATCTGGAACTGGCGTTGACGGCTCCGGGCGGCGAGATCGGATTTGAAGGACGCGTCAATCTTACGGGTGAAATGGATGGAACGACCAATGTGGTGACTCGGGACACGGAAAGGATGCTTGCCGCCTTCGGTCAGGCTGGCACATCCGTACCGCCCGGATTGGGCAAAATCGCCGACATTTCAGCGCATATGACGTATACGCAGGACGGTCGGATTTCCATGCGGAACATGGTTGCGCAATTGGATGACAACCGGTTTGTGGGCGAGGCGGATATCACCATCTCGGACCCGCCGCGTATCGTGGCCCGTCTGGAAGCCGGTGATTTGGATCTGTCGCGGATTTCCGAAACCGCTTCTGCCTCAGGCGGTACGTCTCAGGCAAACGCTCCTGCACCTGAGGGGTGGTCGAAGGACCCTATCGACGCGTCTGCTCTGGCATTGGCGAACGGTAAGATCCGCCTGACGGCGAACTCGATCGCCGTGCCCGGGATGACGTTCGGCAAAAGCGATCTGACCCTGTTGCTGGATCGGTCGCGGGCCGTTCTGGAAATGCACCCGGCCACGCTGTTTGCGGGTCAGTTGCACGGTCAGGTGGTGGCCAACAACCGCAACGGCCTGTCTGTCGGCGGCAACGTGACCGCCACCGGGATCGATCTGAAACAGGCACTGACCACGATGGCCGGGGTCAAACGCCTGTCGGGAACCGCTGCGGGAGCGTTTGAGTTTCTGGGCGTCGGCCAATCCGAGGATCAGATCATGCGGTCCCTCAGCGGCAAGGGAAACTTGGATGTCGGTCCCGGAGTGATTTCCGGGCTCGATCTGGACCGATTGATGGGGCAGGGCACCGGATCAGGCGGAACCACCGTGTTCAACAGCCTGACGGCCAGTTTCACCATCGACCAGGGCGTGTTGACGAACAGCGACCTGCTCATGTCACTGAAGAATTTCCGCGCAGATGGCACCGGTACAGTGGATCTGGGGGCTCGCAACATCGACTATCTGTTCACGCCCGTGGCGCTGCGTGCCAATTCCGGGCAGGGGATATCGGTTCCCGTTCACATCAAAGGCCCCTGGAGCGATCCGGCGATCAAGCCGGACCTGACCAAGGTGATCGAGGCGGCCGCGGATGTGAAGGTCAAGGAACTGGAAGACGACGCCAAACAGAAGGTTTTTGAAAAGGTCGGCAACGAATTGGATACGACGATCACCGACAGTGATCAGATCGAAGACGCCATCAAGAATAAACTTGAAGAAGAGGCAAAAAAAGGTCTGCTTAAATTATTCGGCGGCGACTGAGCAACCATCGTGCTTGGGGCATCGTGATATGCCCCAAGCAGTTGTGTTCAGATGGTTTGGTCGTAATCGCCGACACCGGGCTCGGTTCGGATGACGGCGTCAATGTCCGCGAAGATGGCGCGCATCTCAGCCTCGCTTTCGCTGCTTTCACAGACGACGACCAGATTGGGGGTATTGGACGAAGCCCGCACCAGGCCCCAGCTTCCGTTGTCCAGAATCACGCGTGCGCCGTTCACCGTGACCACTTCTTTGATTGCGCGGCCAGCGAGTGTTTCGCCCGCATCTCCCTTGGCGACCAGCTTGTCGACCAGCCGCTGAAGGATTTCATATTTCTCGGTATCGGCGGCGTGGGGCGACATCGTGGGGGTGGACCAGGTCTTGGGCAGGGCCTTGCGCAGGTCCGACATGCTTTTGCCCGGGTTGCGGTCCATCAGTTTGCAGATTTCGACTGCGACACGCATTCCACAGTCGTATCCACGCCCGATCGGTTCGGCCAAAAAGTAGTGGCCTGATTTTTCGAACCCTGCCAGTGCCCCGATTTCCTTGACGCGGCGCTTCATGTGGCTGTGGCCGGTCTTCCAGTAATCGGCTTTGACACCCAGTGCCTGTAACTCGGGGTCGCTGGCAAACAGACCGGTGGATTTGACATCGGCCACAAAGGTCGATCCGGGATGAAGTTTGGCCAGATCACGCGCCATGATCACGCCAACCTTGTCGGCAAAGATCTCCTCACCCTCATCATCGACGACGCCGCAGCGGTCTCCGTCACCGTCAAACCCAAGCGCCAGATCGGCACCGCTGGATTTCACCGTGGCGGCCATGTCGTGCAACATCTCCATGGCTTCCGGGTTCGGGTTGTAGTTGGGGAACGTATAGTCCAGCCGGTTATGGCTGGGCACGAGCTCAACCCCGATCCGTTCGAAAATCTCGGGCGCAAAGGCCGAAGCCGTACCATTCCCGGTTGCGCAAACCACTTTCAGCGGGCGGGACATTTTGAAATCGCCGACCAGATCGTCGATATAGGCCTCTTTGACGCCATCGACGAACTCGTACGAGCCGCCTTCGCGCGCGACGCCCTCGCCGTTCAGTACGATGTCCCGCAGTTCCGACATTTCATCCGGGCCATGGGTCAGCGGGCGGTCAAATCCCATTTTGACCCCGGTCCAGCCGTTCGGGTTGTGGCTGGCGGTGACCATGGCCACTGCGGGCACATCCAGATGGAACTGCGCAAAATAGGCCATGGGGCTGAGGGCCGGGCCGATGTCTTTGACACGGATACCAGCCTGCATCAGGCCCAGCATCAGGGCATTCTTGATCGCCAGTGAATAGTCGCGATAGTCGTTGCCGACTGCGATCACAGGCTCGATCCCGCGCCTGTGCATCTGTGTGCCAAGCCCCAGCCCAAGTGCGGTCATGCCGGGCAGGTTGATCTCTTCAGGATATTTCCAACGGGCATCGTATTCACGGAACCCGGTGGGCGTGATCATCGCGTCGCGCAGAAAGTTCCAGCTGTTGGGTGTTACCTCGGTGAGGGGTTTGATCATAACAAGTCTCAATCGTTAAATCTGTATCGGATTCGCTTTAGCAAGCGCATCAAATCGCATCAATGTGTCAACAAGTTGGGGCATCTGGTCGAGCGGGATCATATTTGGCCCGTCCGATGGGGCCGAGTCCGGGTCCTGATGGGTTTCGATGAACACGGCCCCAACACCCAGAGAAACGGCGGCGCGGGCCATTACCGGTGCAAATTCGCGTTGTCCGCCCGAAGACCCGCCCTTGCCTCCGGGTTGCTGCACGGAATGGGTGGCGTCCATCACCACCGGATACCCGGTTTTCGCCATTTGGGGCAGCGCACGCATATCGGCAACCAGCGTGTTGTAGCCAAATGAGGTGCCACGTTCGGTCAGCAGGATATTCTGATTCCCGGTACTTTCGATTTTGTCGACGATGTTGGTCATTTCCCAAGGTGCAAGGAATTGCCCCTTTTTCACATTGACCGCTTTGCCGGTGTTACCGGCCGCCAGCAGCATGTCCGTCTGACGGCACAGGAATGCCGGAATTTGCAGAACGTCCACCGCCTCGGCGGCGATGGCGCATTGCGCTTCGGTATGAACATCGGTCAGAACCGGGATACCCATCGTTTTGCGGATGTCATCCAGTACCTTCAGCCCCGCATCGATGCCCATGCCACGCTTGCCCGACAGGGATGTCCGGTTCGCCTTGTCATAAGACGCCTTGAAGACGTATTGCGCCCCGGCTGCGTCGCAGGCTTCTTTCATTTTGCCCGCAATCATCTGCGCATGGTCTGCCGTTTCAAGCTGACATGGCCCAGCTATGATGGTCAGCGGAAGGTCGTTGCCGACTGTCAGGTCGGAGATTTTAACATGTTTCATGAGTTTTATGAGGATACCTGTTCACGAAGGACCGACGCGGTAAGCGAGATCATCAGGTAGATACCAGCAAACAACAGGAATGCCAAAATCGTATTTTCGAACTTGCGCGGATAACTGGGTTCCTGACTGGGAACGGGGTTGACCGAGACGGTCAGATAGCGCACCTGCCGGTTGGCTTCGGACCGGGTCGCTTCCATTTGCTGCATTGCCGTTTGCAGCATCATGTCACGCGCCGCCAAGTCCGCCTGCGCGATCTGGATACGCACGCTCAGCCGCGCCAGCGAGTTTTCGCCGTCCGAGGCATCCTGCATCTCGGCATTCAGTTCTCTCAGAACCTTTTCCAGACGGGCGATATCTGCCTTGACGCCATCAACCTTTGCCTTGTTCGGGCGCAGGTTGTCCTGAAGCGCGGCGAGCTCAAGCTCTTTGTCCTGAACCAGTATTTCGATTTCGTTGATGCGGGCTCGCAGGCTGGCAATGACGTTTTCGGGGTCAAGAACCGCGCCCTGAAGCTGAAGCTCGATCAACTCTTCCTGAGCCTGCCTGCGCGCTTCCTGCGCCGCTTCGAAACTTTGCAGCGCGTCGCGCATCTGGTCTTCACGTTTTTTTCCGGACAAGGCATTAACCCTGTCTTCGGCATAAGAGATCAGGCGCTCGGAAAATTCGGTCGATGTCTGCGCGTCGGGGGCGGCAACCTCCATCCGAATGACCCCTTCGGTCGGGTCATAGCCGATGGTGATCATGCGTTTGAACAGCTTATAGGCGTCTTCAAGCGAGGCGTCCGGCGCCAGTCTTTGAATCGGGTCGATCCATTCCTGCTTGAAGACATCAGAAAACCCGGCATCGCGGTCCAGCAACAGCAAAGCTTCTTTCGACTCCAGGAAGGACTGAACCGAGATCGAATCCTGCGTGGTGGCGAATTGCGTACCGGCAAGAAGACCGCCGATATTGCCCGGTCCGCCATCCGCTTGCAGGATCAGGAATTCGGAATCGCTGGCATACATCGGCGTGGCGATGCGGTAGAAATAGAAGCCGACAATGAAGGTCGGCAGGAACACAAAGGCCGCCAGACGCGCAAACAGTCCAAACAATTTACGCTTGCGACGACGGGCGATGTCTTTTTGGATTTGGCCAATTTCAAAATTGCGCCGCTCAGCCGGGCTGAGCTCGGGCCCGGGCAGGTTTGTTTTCTCTGCACCCATGGCCTGCGGCAGTTGAACGTTGATCCTGTCCTTGGGTTTGTCACCCTCGTCCGACGGCCTTGCGGCGGCAAGGTCCAGAAGATTGGTGCGCTGGAAGGGGTCGATGCCCTTTTTGCGCAGCAATCGCACCGCGTCATAGTCCGACGTCGCGGCCAGACCGTGTTTCTGCGCCAGACGTCGTGCGATACGCAATTGACGGCCCGTCAGGCCTTCGCGCTTGATGTCATCCAGCTGCGTGCCGGGCTGCGCTTCGCCGGCGGCCTCGGGGCCCTGCGTCGCGTTGCGAATACGCGAGATGGCGTCCGATCGCGCCTCGGCCGAACTTTCCGTCTGGCGTCTGCGGCGCCAGTTGTATTTTCTAACCTTGGGTTTCGTAGTCATAAAGCTGCTTTGCCTCTTCCAAGGAGTCAAACATATACAATTGCCCGTCCAGAAGTACGGCCGCTTTCTGGGCGAATTTCTCCAACACGGACGGGCTGTGCGATACGATCACCAAAGTCGTCGTGCGCAACCTTTCCTTCAGGATCGCCCCTGCCTTTTCGTTGAATTCGACATCTGTTGTTGCCGGCATCCCTTCGTCGATGAGATACATGTCAAAGTCCAGCGCCAGCATCAAAGAAAAGGTGAAACGCGCCCTCATCCCAGAGGAGTAAGTGGCAAGGGGCTGGTCGAAATATTCGCCCAGACCGCAGAGCCATTTGCAGTAGGCCTCGATATAGTCGGGGTCCATACCGTAGATCTTGGCGATGTAGCGCGCGTTCTCAAGCGCTGACAGTTTTCCCGACACGCCACCGGTGAACCCCATGGGGAAAGAAACCCGGCATTCGCGACGGACCACGCCTTCGTCGGGTTTCTCCAGGCCGGCCATCATGTTGATCAACGTGGTTTTTCCGGTTCCGTTCGGGGCCAGAACGCCCAGTGAGGTGCCCAGTTCGACCCGAAACGAGACCCGATCCAGAATCACCTTGCGGCGCGTTCCGGTCCAGAAGGATTTGCTGACGTTGTCGAATTCTAGCATTCGGGGTCTGCTGCTCGTTTCGTTCGTGTTGTCGCACTTGCGGGCGGCCAGAAAGGGTATTTTTTACCGTCCCATGTTGGCTACATTATGTCGAATTATGAAACAAATGATCAATGCGGTCCGGTTGCGCGCATGAATGTCTGATTGGGTGCAGCAAAGGTTATCGGTGACTTGGTGCCGCGTCAGGTCGTTATTATCTGTTTTGGCAGCCAACAACAGACTGGATGGGCAAGGGCCTTCACGATCAGATGAACGCGTTACGTCAGGAAATCCGCGCCTGCCGCTTGTGTGCCGACAGGTTCGCGCAAACAGAAACCGCACACGAGCCGCGCCCGGTGGTCTGGTTCCGCCCCGGAACACCGATCCTTGTCGCGGGGCAGGCACCGGGCGCCCGTGTGCACGAGTCGGGGCGGCCCTTCACCGACCCGTCCGGCGACAGGCTGCGGCACTGGCTGGGGATTGGTGAGTCGGTTTTTTATGATCGCGACCGTGTTTCGATCGTACCGATGGCGTTCTGCTTTCCTGGATATGATGCGCGCAATGCTGATCTTCCGCCACCTGCGATTTGCCGCAAGACCTGGCATGACCGGGTGATGCAGGACCTGGGGCGTGTGCCGCTGACCGTTTTGGTCGGAGGTCATGCACACAAGTTTCATCTTGGCGCGCGCGGGTCGGTTACGGACACCGTCCGCAATTGGCGGGACCATGCGCCGCGGGTCTTTGCCTTGCCTCACCCGTCCTGGCGCAATACGGCATGGTTGAAGAAAAACCCGTGGTTCGAGGCTGAACTGCTGCCTGTTTTGCGTACACGGGTCCAAGAGGTGCTGAATGACTGAATCCACGGCGTTGGACACCGCGCATGCCGCGATGCAGGCGGACCCGACAAGTGATGCCGCCCGTCTGCGTTTCTTTGAACGGCTTGCCGATAGCGAGCTGTTTCTGATGCTGACCGAAGAAGCGCGGGACGAGAATATCTCGCCCGAATTGTTCGATGTGGCTGACGGGCGCTTTGTTCTGGCTTTTGATCGTGAGGACCGGCTGGCGCAGTTTGCCGGGCGGCCCGTGCCTTATGTGGCGCTGTCGGGGCGGGTGCTTTCGGGGATGCTGTCGGGGCAGGGCATCGGGCTTGGTCTGAACCTGGAGACTGCGCCATCTTCTATGCTGGTCCCGGCGGAAGCCTTGGAATGGTTAGCTGAAACGTTGCAGCACAGCCCGCAAGAGGTCGAGGAAGAGCTTGCCGAGTTTTTACCCCCTGCCGGTCTGCCGCAGAACCTGCTGACCGCGCTGGATACGAAACTAGCGACGGCGGGCGGACTTGCCAGCGCAGCCTATCTGGTTGCCACCAAGTCCAAATCGGGCGCGCAGGGCCATCTGTTGGGATTTGTCGATGCGATCGAGGGGGCCGAGCCCGCTTTGGCCAAGGCCGCGTCCGAGGCGCTGACCTTTTCCGGGATCGAGGCAGGCGCGATGGATGTCGGGTTTTTCACCGCAAGCGAGGCCGCCGCCGCGCTGTTGGCCAAGGTGGGCCTTCGGTTTGATCTGCCCCAGCCGCAAATTGCCGAAACGGTCCGCGAAGCCCCCGGCAGCAATCCTGACAACCCACCCATTCTGAAATAACCATCCAAACGCAAACACGCGGCGCAAGCTGCACCGCGTGTCGTTGCGCCCGGTATGTGTTTATTCCGCCGCTGCTTCCAACTTGTCCTGCGTGCGGGTTTCGAAATCGCTGGCGTCGTGGCGTTCGTGAAGCTGCGTGTGCGGCTCGCCAAAGGCGCGGTTGACCATGCGGCCGCGCTGAACCGCCGGGCGCGCGTCGATAGCCTTGGCCCATCGCATGACGTTCTTGTAGGAGTCCACGTCCAAGAACTCTGCCGCGCTGTAAAGGCGGCCCAGAACCAACTGGCCGTACCAGGGCCAAATCGCCATGTCGGCGATTGAATAGTCTTCGCCCGCGATGAAGGTTTTTTCCGCCAGTTCACGATCCAGAACATCCAGTTGGCGCTTGGTCTCCATGGCGAAACGGTTGATCGGGTATTCCCATTTCTCGGGAGCATAGGCGTAGAAATGCCCGAATCCACCGCCCAGATACGGCGCGCTGCCCATCTGCCAGAACACCCAGTTCATCACCTCGGTCCGCTCCGGGCCGGATGCGGGCAGAAACGCGCCGAACTTCTCAGCCAGATGGAACAGGATCGAGGCGCTTTCAAAAACACGAACAGGTTTGTCTCCCGACCGATCCCAAAGCGCGGGGATTTTCGAGTTCGGGTTGGCCTCGACAAAGCCCGAGCTGAATTGATCGCCGTCTCCGATGTTGATCAGCCAGGCGTTGTATTCAGCGCCTTCATGACCAAGTGCCAACAGCTCTTCCAGCATCACCGTGACTTTCACGCCATTGGGTGTCGCGAGCGAGTACAGCTGAAGAGGATGCCGTCCAACCGGCAGGTCCTTGTCATGGGTCGCTCCGGCGATCGGTCGGTTGATGTTGGCGAATTGTCCGCCACTTTTACTGTCCCAGGTCCAGACCGTTGGAGGGGTATACGAGGATTGGTCGCTCATCACTTGCCTTTCTTGCCTATGTCAGGGCTGCCATACAGCTAATATTGCAAACCGCCGAGTCCAACCCTACTCAACTGGCGTATTCTGTAACAATCCGCCGCCAAACTCTCACGTTTTCTCGTGTCGGGTCACAGCGGCGTTAGGGGGACTACGCACCGCTTGGGAATCGCATATTGTCCTGTCAGACCTGCCGCAAGGCATCACGGATTTAGTTGACCCGAAAAGGATGAACGACATGAAACGCTTTGCATTGACACTCGCTGCGGCCATAGCGCTGGCGGTTCCGGCTTTGGCCGGCCCTCAATATATCGACGGCACAGGTTTTGCTGTTTCGGGTTATGATGTCGTTGCCTATCGCAGCCTGGATCAGATGCCGGTGGGCCAGTCGCAGCCCGAAGGTGTGCGCGGAAATGCCAACATCACCGCCGAATACAACGGTGCGACCTGGGCTTTTGCGACCGAGGAAAACCGCGACAAATTTCTTGAAAACCCAGCATACTACGCGCCGCAATATGATGGGCACTGCGCTTACGGCGTGTCGCGTGGTGGCAAGGTTCCGGCAAATCCGAACCTGTGGCGGATCGTGGATGACAAGCTGTATCTCAACATCACCGACGTGGTTGTCGGATTTTTCGAGGAAGACATTCCAGGCAATATCAATCTTGCCGAAGGAAACTGGCCCGGTATCGAACCAAGCGACGCTTCGACCAATGTGATCCCGAAATTCACGTCGGAAGGCCCGGTTTCAAACTGATCCGGCATCAAAAGAACCAGGCCCGGCTGGTCCAGCCGGGCTGAGCCCGTTACCCCGCAAGCCAGAATTGATCCCGAATATCCTGATCGGCATCAAACCTGATCCGCACACTTTTGGCCCCCGGAAACTTCCGTTCGCGGATCGTATCGGGGATGATGACTTCTCCGGCGCCGGTATCTTTTGACTGGAAGCTCAGAATTTCAGCCGCGGTGTGACGCGCGTTGGTCAGGACGGTCGTTGGCAAGGCCACGCGATTTGCCCCATGATGCACGGGCGTGGTGACAAAATAGGTCAGATGCCGCCCGTAACACCCGACCGCGTCGGGAACGTGATCCGAGACACATGCATCAGATCTGTCCTGAACATCCGCTTCATCCGGCATTTGTGGCAACCTCTGGTCGGGATTCAGCATCGCCTTGCAGGCGGCGATATCCTCCAGCGGAAGTTCGATGATGCGCTTTTTCAAGCGGGGTCGGCGTGGTTGCGGAGGGCCGGAACTGGCACCACCTTTTGTAACCAACCCTTCCTTGCGCAGAAAATCATATGCCGCTTTGGCGCGCGAAAAACCGGAACTGTCCCCATCCTTGTGATCGGGATGTGAATGGAAGGCGATCTGCCTCCAGGCGTCCCTGATCTCTTGGGAACCGGCGCAGGGACTCAACCCCAGATCCGCCAACGCATCCGCGCGCGCCCGCACTTTATCGACAGGTTCCATACTCAAAACACTCTTTACAAACTACACAGAACCAGTGTGGTCACAGTCATAGTTTTGTCAAATTTCTGGGATGATTTGCCGGGCTGGGGACAACAATCGCGATGCTGAGATTCAATTGTCCCTCAAAGGCGCCGTTTCAGGGGCGGGGTTGTGAAACAGTGCACATCTTCTGAAACGACAAACGCCCGGGCGTAAACGTAACCCGGGCGAATCATTGGGTTTTTTGAAAGTCAGGCGACGTTTTCCAACTCAACGCTCGGTGTAATGCCCAGTGCAAAGCAGACATCGCGCGTCAGTTCGGGACGGTTCAGTGTATAGAAGTGCAGCTTGTCCACGCCGCCTTCGATCAGGTCTGAACACAGCTCTGTGCAGATTGCCGTGGCCAACAGATCCTCACGCCCATCGCGCACCGCCTTTTCAAATGCCTGTTCGACCCACTGGGGAATATGCGTGCCACAGCGCTTGGCGAAGTTGCGAGCACCTGCCCAGTTCTCGATCGGCAGGATGCCCGGCACGATCGGTTTGTCGATGCCGGCCTTGGCGCAAGCATCGCGGAACCGGAAAAAGGTCTCGGCTTCGAAGAAGAACTGCGTCAGCGCTTCGTCTGCGCCTGCGTCCAGCTTGGCCTTCAGCCAGTCCACATCCGCAGCCATGTTGGCAGCCTCGGGGTGGGTGTCGGGATAGGCCCCGACACGAATGCTGAACATTTCGGTTTCGGCCAGTGCCTCGATCAGTTCGACTGAACTGCAAAACCCGTCGGGGTGCGGCACAAACTTGTCCTGACCCTTCGGCGGGTCGCCGCGCAGGGCGACGATGTCCTGCACGCCGGCGCGGGCAAAGGTGTCTGCGATCTCCAGCGTTTCCTGCCGCGAAGCATCGACGCAGGTCAGATGAGCGGCCACGTTCAGGCCCGATGACTTGTGCAGGGTCGAAACCGCGTCGCGCGTAAGTTCACGCGTCGTGCCACCAGCGCCGTAGGTGACGGAAACAAAGCGGGGATCCAAAGGGGCCAATGTCTGGACCGTGTCCCAAAGGCGGAAAGAGGCTTCCAGAGTTTTGGGTGGAAAGAACTCGAAGGAAATTTCAGGTTTGGACATCGTGGCCTCACTGGATCAACTGAGCCTCTTGTGCCATGGCGAGCATTGTGAAACAAACTCATATTACTCAACAACAACATGAATGCTGTTTGAAATGCATATTGAATTCCGGCACCTGCGCACCATCAAGGCGATCCATGAATGCGGCGGGCTGGCCCGCGCTGCGGATCAGTTGAACATCACCCAGTCCGCATTGAGCCATCAAATCAAAGGGTTGGAGGATCAGGCCGGGGTCGAGCTGTTTCTGCGCCGCTCCAAACCCATGAAACTGTCGGCTGCCGGTTTGCGCCTGTTGCGATTGGCCGAGCAGATCCTGCCGCAGGTCGAAGCCGCCCAGAATGAATTTTCTTCGCTGCGGGACGGGCGCACGGGGCGGATGCACATAGCCATCGAATGCCACGCCTGTTTCGAATGGCTGTTCCCGGTGCTCGAATCCTTCAGGAAATCCTGGGGTGACGTCGATGTCGATATCCGCCCCGGTCTGGCCTTCGACGCGCTTCCGGCCTTGCAGAAGGAAGAGGTCGATCTGGTGGTCTCGTCCGATCCCGAAGACCTGCCGGGCGTCGAATTTGTCGAACTTTTTGATTATAACGCGGTGTTTGTGGCCGCTTCGACCCATCCCCTGGCCAAGAAAGACTATATCGAGGCCGAGGATTTTCGCGGTCAGACCCTGATCACCTATCCGGTGGAACGCACGCGTCTGGATGTGTTCAGCCAGCTGTTGATCCCGGCGCGGGTTGAGCCCGCAACGATCCGGCAGGTGGAACTGACCGCCGTCATTCTGCTGCTGGTCGCGTCGAACCGGGGCATTTCAGTGCTGCCGGATTGGGTCGTGCGCGAGGTCAAATACAACTCGGACTACGTCACCCGACCCTTGACGAAAGAGGGCATTACACGGCGTCTCTATGCCGCCGTCCGGTCGGAAGATCTGGAGAAACCCTTTGTGCAGGAACTGGTGAAACTGGCCCGGGAAGAAGCGCGCAAGCTGCAATCCCAGTAACGGCGTTTCCTGCGGGTCTGTTATGCGCATCATTCCTCTTGGCAAGGGCGCATTGCGGCAGTATACGCGCGGTTTGACCGGACAGGAGCCTTTTGACAATGGTTGGCAGCGCAAATCTCAACATCATGATCAAGGCCGCGCGCAAGGCGGGGCGTTCTTTGGTCAAGGATTTCCGTGAAGTCGAGAATCTGCAGGTGTCGATGAAAGGCGCTGGTGATTTCGTCTCGAAGGCCGACATTGCCGCCGAAGCCATCCTGAAAGAAGAGCTGCTGGGCGCACGGTCGACCTATGGCTGGCTGGCCGAAGAGGGCGGTTCCATCGATGGCGAGGATCCGACCCGCCGCTGGATCGTCGACCCGCTGGACGGCACCACCAATTTCCTGCACGGCCTGCCGCATTGGGCGATTTCCATAGCACTGGAACACAAGGGCAAGATCGTTGCCGGCGTGATCTATGACGCCGCCAAGGACGAGATGTTCTTTGCTGAAAAAGGTGAGGGCGCCTGGATGAACGACACCCGTATTCGCGTGTCGGGTCGTCATCGCATGATTGAATCGGTCTTCGCGACCGGTCTGCCCTTTGGTGGCCGCTCGGACCTGCCTGCGACTTTGCAGGATCTGGCGCGTCTGATGCCCGCCTGCGCCGGTGTGCGTCGTTGGGGCGCCGCCGCGCTGGACATGGCATATGTGGCCGCGGGCCGGTACGAAGGCTTCTGGGAGCGCCGCCTGAATGCGTGGGATCTGGCCGCCGGTGTGATCATCGTCAAAGAGGCTGGCGGTTTCGTGCAGGCGCTGAACCCTGAAGGCAACGTGCTGGACGATGGTGAAGTGATCTGTTCGAACGAACCGATCTTCGATCAGTTCGCCAAGGTGATCCGGGGCTAGGCGCCCTTTGAACCGGCTTTAGCGGCGCGGAACGCGCGGAATGCGGGATTGTGACAACTTGTACTTCGCCTCCGGGTGGGGCGGGTGTCCATGGGTTCGATCCCAGAACTGAATTCCGCCGCGTCTCAGCCACAGCGGTATGCACAGGATCAGGCCAACGGCAAACCCCCCGGTATGGGCCCAATAGGCGATGCCGCCTTCGTCCGGATTGCTGGTGACGCTGCCAAAGAACTGTATCGCCAGCCAGACGCCCAGCATGATGAAGGCGGGAATGGTAAAGACCCTGAAATAGACGATCAGGATCAGCAGGATATCCACCCGTGCTTTCGGGAACAGCAACAGATACCCGCCCATAACGCCCGCAATCGCGCCCGAGGCCCCAACAGTGGGAACTTGGGACTCGGGCCCGGTGACTACGTGAATCAGGCCCGCGCCGATTCCAGCTGCCATGTAAAACAGCAGGAAGGGCAGATGGCCCATCTCGTCTTCCAGATTGTCACCGAAGATCCACAGAAACAGCATGTTGCCGGCCAGGTGCATCCACCCCCCGTGCAGGAACATGGATGTCACGAGGGTTTCCAGCCCGAACCCGTCGCTGACCCGCGCCGGGATGATGGCGTAGTCGAAAAACAGCCTGCCGATCCGTGGCCCATCATCCATGATCCCCGCATAGCTGAGGAAGATCAGGGTATTGGCCGCCAGCAAGGCATAGACAACATAAGGTGTGCGCCCCGAGGGGTTATGGTCGCGGATCGGAAACATGCCGTGACGCTGGGCCTTTGTGCGCCCAGCGTCAAGGCAAGCTTATGCCGCACCTCCCAACAAAGCGGCGTTTCCGCCCGCCGCGGTCGTGTCGACGCAGACATGGCGTTCACCCAAAACATGCGCGCGGTCGGGCTTGCCGGGTATAAGCGGCAGAATCGGGCCGTCGCGGCGCGCCAGATGCTGTTCGATCTGCCGCGCTGTTTCGTCATCTCCCCACCACAACATGCCCGAAATGCCGGTCAGGTTTTCCAACCGGTGCAGGTCAAGCATCCCGGTCGCCTGAATGGCGGTGCCACCCAGCGCGTGTACAGCATCGGCCTGCGCACGCGCTGCGGCCTCTCCGGGTCCCAAGCACAAAAGAGGCGGACGGGGATACTCGCTCAGGCGGTTCGATTCACCGGTCGGGCCGGGCAGGGACCGGGTTTTGACCTGCGCAGGTTGACCTTGTGCCGCAGGCAGATCAGCCACGGCGCCCCAAGTATCCGCCGTGCTTTGACGGTCGGGTGCGCAGAACCGGATCATGTAGTTCGGCCCGCCCGCCTTGGGGCCCGTGCCTGACAATCCTTCGCCACCAAAGGGCTGAGACCCGACGATGGCGCCGATCTGGTTGCGGTTCACATAGATGTTGCCCGCATGGATCGCCTCGGTCACATGCTGCACGCGGTCGTCGATGCGGGTGTGCAGGCCGAAGGTCAGGCCGTATCCGGTGGCGTTGATATCGGCGATGATCTTGTCGATCTCTTGCGACTTGAACCGGGCGACGTGCAGCACCGGGCCGAACACCTCGCGTTCCAGCGCGGCGATGCCAGGGATCTCGATCAGTGTCGGCGCAACAAAGATACCTTCGGGCGGCAACGGAAGCTCTTTCAGCACCCGCCCTTCGTGGCGCGCCTTGGTCACATGCTCGGCGATTCCCTGACGGGCCTGTTCGTCGATCACCGGTCCGCAATCCGTCGACAAGAGCCAGGGGTCGCCGACCGACAGCGCATCCATCGCCCCTTTGAGCATGGTCAGAACGTCATCGGCGATGTCTTCCTGCAAATACAGGCAGCGCAGGGCGGAACAGCGCTGGCCCGCCGACTGAAAGGCGCTTTCGATGATCGACTGCACGGCTTGTTCGGGAAGGGCGGTGCTGTCGACGATCATCGCATTCAGACCGCCGGTTTCCGCGATCAGCGGCGTACCGGGGCGCATGGATCCGGCCATCGCCGCACGGATTTTCAGCGCGGTGGCTGTTGACCCTGTGAAGGCCACGCCCGAGACGCGCGGATCCGACGTCAGCGCCGCACCCACGGCGGGCCCACCCGGCAACAGTTGCAGCACATCGCGTGGCACCCCCGCCTCGTGCAGCAGCTGCACGGCCCGGTGGGCGATCAGGGGCGTCTGGGGCGCAGGCTTGGCCAGAACCGCGTTTCCGGTAGCCAGCGCGGCGGAGATCTGCCCAGAGAAAATCGCCAGCGGGAAGTTCCACGGGCTGATGCAGGTGAAAATCCCCGCGGGTTCGGCATCGGGGATGTTGGCTGCATAGTAACGCAGGAAATCCACCGCCTCGCGCAGTTCGGCCACCGCATCGGGCAGCGACTTCCCAGCCTCACGCGCCAGCAGGGCAAACAACTCGCCATAATGGGCTTCGTAAAGATCGGCTGCGGCATTGAGGATGCGGGCGCGTTCGGCAGCGGGGGCATCCCAGGGGTTGGCCGAGGCCAATGCCATTTCCACATCCGCCGCGCTGGCTGGGGCCACCGCGCCGGGCCTGTCCTGCGGCCGTGCCGGATTGATCACCGGCTCATCCGCGTCGGGTTTGGCCGCATCGGCCAGCAAGGGTTGCGCATACCAGTGATGGGCGCGGAACTGATCCCGTGCCGCATCAATCTGATCCAGGGTTGGTGTGTGATGCAGGTCAAAACCCTTGGAATTCGGTCTTTCAGGCTGGAACAATTCCGGCCCGGTCGGCAGTGCGGGCGGAGGGGTCCGGATCGCAACAAACGGATCGGCAGCGACCACTTCCGGCGGCACATCCTCGTCCACAATCTGGTTGACGAAGGATGAATTCGCACCGTTCTCCAACAAGCGCCGAACCAGATAAGCCAGCAAGTCGCGATGCGCCCCCACAGGTGCATAGATGCGGCACCGGGTGTTCTGCTTGTCCATCACGATCTGATGCAAGGTCTCGCCCATGCCGTGCAGGCGCTGGAATTCGAACGGTTGATCTTTGGCCATGTGAAGAATGGCGCTGACCGTGTGCGCGTTGTGCGTGGCAAATTGCGGATAGATCCGATCGGTCAGGCCCAGCAGTTTGCGTGCATTGGCGATATAGGAGACGTCGGTTGCCGCCTTGTGCGTGAAGACGGGAAAGCCATCCACCCCTTCGACCTGCGCGCGTTTGATCTCGGTATCCCAATAAGCGCCTTTGACCAATCGCACCATAATCTGGCGATCGTGACGTTCGGCCATGCCATGCAGCGTATCCAGGACCAGGCCTGCGCGCGGGCCATAGGCCTGAACCACGATGCCAAACCCGTGCCAGCCCGCAAGGGCCGGGTCGGACATCACCGCCTCTATCACCTGCAACGACAGCGACAGGCGATCCGCCTCTTCTGCATCGACGTTCAGGCCCATTCCGGCCGCCTTGGCCAGCAGGGCCAGCGCCCGCAGTCGCGGCACCAGCTCGTCCATCACACGCTGTTCCTGTGCCAGCTCATAACGGGGGTGCAGAGCGGACAGTTTTACCGAAATGCCCGGGTTGGCGCGGATGTCGTCATGGATGCAGGCCTCGGCAATGGCCGAGATGGCGCGGGAATAGGACAGGTGATAGCGCGCCGCGTCCGCTTCGGTTCGGGCTGCTTCGCCCAGCATGTCGTAGGAATAGGTATAGCCTTTCTCCTCCATCCCGCGTGCGCGATCCATGGCGGACTGAATGGTTTCCCCCAGAACGAACTGCCGGCCCATCTCTTTCATCGCGCGTGCCACGGCAGTGCGGATCACCGGCTCGCCCAACCGCTTGATCGCACCGCGCAGCGCCCCGACCGGAGACGCCTTGCCCTCGTCCAGCACCTTTCCGGTCAACATCAGCGCCCATGTCGAGGCGTTCACCAGCGAGGACGAGGATTGCCCCAGATGCCTGCCCCAATCGGAGGGCGCGATCTTGTCTTCGATCAGCGCGTCAATCGTGTCGGCATCCGGCACACGCAGCAACGCCTCGGCAAGGCACATCAGGGCGATGCCTTCGTCGGTGGACAGGCCATATTCGGCCAGAAACACCTCCATCAAACCCGGAGAGGTGCTGGACCGGATATCGCGCACAAGCTGCGCAGCCGTGGCGCCGATGGCGCTGCGATCCGTGTCCGTCAGGCTGGCCTGAGAGATCAGAGTCTCAAGAACTGCCGACTGATCGGCATAGGTGGAAGTATCGATGAGGGTGCGCAGGCTGTGTGACATATGTCCTCCGGTCTTTGTGGTAATATAATGCGGAAAAATCAGGACAACGGACTGAATTTGATGTAATCAAAGGAGAATGATCTGAATTTTTGGCAGCGGACAGTTCAAATGAGTTTTCCTGATCTTGATCGGTTTGACCGGTCGATTCTAAGAATTCTGGCCGAGGACGGCCGTATCTCGGTGGCCGATCTTGCGCGCGAGATCGGGCTGTCGAAATCTCCGACGCAGGCGCGGCTCAAACGGCTGGAAGCGAGCGGAGTGATCACGGGCTATCGGGCGATGCTGGATCCGATCCGGCTGGGGCTGGATCACGTCGCGTTTGTCGAGGTGCGTTTGACCGATACCCGCGAAAAGGCGCTGGCCGAGTTCAACGCAGCCGTCCGCAAAACCGCCGAGGTCGAGCAGGCGCATATGATCGCGTCCAATTTTGACTATCTTCTGAAAGTGCGCACCGCCACGATGTCGGAATACCGCCGTGTATTGGCCGAGAAGATCTCGTCTCTGCCGCATGTCGCCAATACCTCAACTTTTGTTGCGATGGAGGCCGTGAAGGAAACCGGTATGCTGGGCGGTTTTGAACATCAGCCTTGACGCGGCGGAATTATGGCCCACCCTTGTTTCGTGATGCGAACCTGTGCTGCAACGTTTTTACTGATCACGTGTTCATGCTCGGCCATGGCCGAGACATGCCCCACGGCTCCGGATCATATCGAAGGTGTGGATGCGCTGATCAAGCAGGTCCAAAAGGCGCAATCGCAAAGCGATGCCCGGGCCATCTCGAATCAAATGTGGGAACTTTGGACAGACGCGCCGGATGCCCGGTCGCAGACCCTGCTGGATCGGGGAATGGCGCGACGAGAGGCGTGGGATTTGTCGGGCGCATTGGACGATTTCAACCAACTTGTCGAATATTGCCCGGATTACGCCGAAGGCTACAATCAGCGGGCTTTCGTAAACTATCTGAGGCAGGATTTTGACGCGGCATTGCGCGACCTGAATGTCACGATCGAAATGTCGCCAAACCATATCGGTGCGCTGAGTGGGCGGGCTTTGTCCCTGTTGGGGTTGAGACGCCTGGAAGACGCGCGCGCAGCACTGTCCGAGGCGCTTGAGCTCAACCCGTGGCTGTCCGAGCGGGCCTTGTTGGAGCCAGGCGGCCTTCTGGAGCCGCCCGGAGAAGATATCTGACAGCCGGATCGGGCAAGTTTGGAAACCGGTCGCAAATCGCCAAACAGGTGCCTTTCGCGGCCACCTCGGGGACTGGGGCCCCGCAATCAGAAGGGCAAATGGGTGGCAAAGCCGTCAGCGTGACAGTATCCGGCGCTTTTCGGCCATGGCTTCGCGTCGCCGCTGCTCGATCCCGAGTTTGAAAGATTCTTCAACAAAGTCGATGTGATCCTTTGCCGCTTTTTCGGCCCGCTTCTCATCCCCTTCGATCACCGCGCGTCCAAGTTCGAGATGTTGTTGCAGCAGCTTTTCGCCGGTCCCGTCAATCGTGCGCAAGAAGTCGCGATTGTAGAAAACGCCCTTGCGGGTGAGTTCGTAGATCGACGCCATCATGTGGATCAGGGTCGCGTTCTGGCTGGCATCCACAATCGCGGAATGCAGCGCAAAGTCCGCCTCTTGCGAAGCCTTGGCGTCCTGCTCCTGCCAGGCACGCTCGTTTTCATCAAGGATCTCGGAAATCCGTTCCTTGTCTGCCTTGGTGGCGCGACGTGCGGCAAGCCGGGCCGCGAAACCTTCCTGCTCGCGGCGATACTCCAGATAGTCGAAGAAAGCCGGCTCGTGGCGTTCGTACAAAGCAAGAAGCGCGGGCATCATGGCTTGTCCGGTCAGGGCCGCGACGAATGTTCCCTCACCGTGTTGCGTTGTGACCAGCCCGCGTTCTTCCAGCACCTGAAGGGCCTCGCGCAACTTCGGGCGCGACACGCGCAACATCTCGGCCAGATCGCGCTCGGAAGGCAGTTTTCGGCCCTGCTTCAGGATGCCCGAAGCGATCAGGTCCTCGACCTGTGAAACCACCGCATCAGCCAGCGATTCGTGTCCAACCGGTTCAAAAATCGCCGTGGTGTTCATGAGATATTGCCCCGTGTGACGCTGAAATAACCAGAATAACTGGTAAACAAAGATAACCATATCCGTTCAGATTTCAAGCGCGAGGCTGTTCTTCCCGGATGTGAAGTACATGTCTGTTTTTGAATGATTTTTGGAGAATCTGTTGGTTTTTGAGGCAGTCGTATCGGGATTTCGCAGGGCTTGCAGAAGGCGAGATTCCAGTTTCGATCGGCGCCAGTGGTAAACAAAGTTATTGACTGGTTTAAGCTGGTAAAGTTAGTTTACCACCGGAGCGGCGCTGGAAGAGCCTGCGCCACTGATCGGAGAAAACCCGACCAACCCTGGAGGAGATTTCATGAAGAAGACCCTGACAAGCCTGGCCGTGGCCGCCAGCCTGCTGGCGGCACCCGCAGTTGCGGCGGACAAGCTGCTGCTGAAAACACCGATTGCCTTTTCGACCGAACTGCCGGGCCTGGGTTCGCCTATTCCACGTGTGGCTGATCAGCTGGAACTGATGTCCGGCGGCACGCTGAAGATGAAGGTGTACGAGCCGGGAAAACTGGTGCCGCCCTTCGAAATTCTGGACGCCGTGTCCACCGGCAAGATCAACTCGGGTTACACCACGGCCGGTTACTGGGCCGGAAAAATCCCGGCTGCGCCGCTGTTCTCGGCCGTGCCGTTCGGCCCCGAGGCGGGCGAATACATGGCTTGGCTGTATTATGGCAACGGCATGACCCTGTATCAGGAGATGTATGATCAGGCCGGTTACAACGTCAAAGTACTGCCCTGTGCCATCATCGCGCCGGAAACCTCGGGCTGGTTCGCGTCCGAAATCAATTCGCCCGAGGACCTGAACGGGCTGAAGATGCGTTTCTTTGGTCTGGGCGGCAAGGTGATGCAAAAACTGGGTGTGGCGACCTCGCTGCTGCCAGGTGGCGAGATCTTCCCCGCATTGGAAAAAGGCGCGATTGACGCGACCGAGTTTTCAATGCCTGCCATCGACGCGCGCCTGGGCTTCCACAAGCTGGTCAAGTTCAACTATTTCCCCGGCTGGCATCAGCAGGCGACCGTGTTTGAACTGCTGATCAACAAGGACGTCTGGAACGAAACCAGCGATCAGCACAAGGCAATCATCGAAAGCGCCTGCAAGGCTTCGATGGCGGACAGCTTTGCCGAAGGCGAAGCCATCCAGCACGCGGCCCTGATCGACAACGTTGAAAACAACGGCGTCACCATCAAGCAGTGGTCGCCCGAGATGCTGGATACCTTCCGCGCGACCTGGGAAGAGGTTGCCGCAGAAGAAGCCGCCAATGATGCCTTCTTTGCCAAGGTTCTGGCCGACATGAACGAATTCCGTGACGGCTATAACCTCTGGAAGACGAACGCCTTCCTCCCACGTCAGTAATCTCTCCCTCACTGACGTTGCCGGGGCGGCCCGATCCGCCGCTCCGGTTCCTGCTTTTCGATCTTCGGACTTTCTAACCTTTCACTACCCGTATTCCGGGTTGCTGAGCGAGGAATGACCATGACCACCCAAAAGAACCTCAACGATCCGGTCGAAGCCTATGAAGGCATCCTGGAACACCCCGATTCCGACCGCCAGAAAATCGCCGTCGCGATCGATGCCGGGGTAAAGGCTGTAGGTCATGTCGTCATGTGGGCCAATGTCCTGCTGATGGGCGCGATCTTCGCACAGGTCTCGTTGCGCTACCTGCTCAGCCAGAACTACCCGAAACTGGATGAGATCCAGTGGCATTTCTATGGAATCGTCACGATGATCGGCATCTCGTATGCCTTGATCACTGACAGCCATGTGCGTGTGGACGTCCTGCATATGCAGCTTTCGCGCCGCGCGCAGCGGATCATCGAGGTGATCGGCATCCTGACCCTGCTGACCCCGTTCATCTATCTGATGGTCGATCAGGGCTATGATTATTTCTACGAAAGCTTCCGCGTCAACGAACGCTCGGACAGCCCAACCGGCCTGCCTGCGCGTTGGGCTTTCAAGGCGGTGATTCCGATCAGCTTTGTGCTGTTGGCGCTGGCCGCGTTGGCACGGTTGATCCATGACGGGCACGCGCTGATCTACGGGCCGGCCTCAGAACGTGAAGGCGCGCCGCTGCGCCGTATTCTTCTGGTACTGGCGGTATTCGCTGCCGTCTGTGTTGGCCTGACCTTCCTGGTCGAAACGACCGAGGAAAAGCTGGTCATCGCGATGTTCCTGACCTTCATCGCGCTTTTGTTCACCGGTTACCCGGTGGCGTGGGTGCTGGCCGGTGTCGGCGTCGCCTATTGCGGTCTGGCTTATCTGTTCGACAACGATCTGATGCTGTGGACCGGGTTGGAAAGCACCTTTACCGGGCTTGATTACCTGACCCTGGGTGCTGTGGTGAACCGGGTCTACGCGACCATGTCCAACGCGGTTCTGGTTGCGCTCCCGATGTTCATCTTCATGGGGCTGATGCTGGACGAATCCGGAGTGGCCGAGCGTCTGATGTCCTCGATGCAGCGCCTGTTCGGGACGGTGCGCGGAGGACTGGCCATCACCGTGACCCTGATCGGGATCATTCTGGCGGCCTCGACCGGCATCATTGGTGCCTCGGTTGTTCTGCTGGGCGTGCTGTCGCTGCCGTCGATGATGCAGCAGAAGTACCAGCCGACGCTGGCGGCGGGCGTGGTTTCGGCCTCGGGGACATTGGGCATCCTTATCCCGCCCTCGATCATGCTGGTGATCATGGCCGATCAAATGGCCCTGTCAGTCGGTGACCTGTTCATGGCCGCGGTTTTCCCGGGCGTGATCATCGGCGCCTTGTATCTGACCTACATCTTCATTCTGGCTCTGGTGAAACGCGACGCGGCCCCCGTACCCGAAGGCGCGAAAGCCCCCGACTGGGCAGCCGTGAAGGACGTGCTGATCGCAGTCATCCCGACGCTGATGCTGATCCTTGCCGTGTTGGGGTCGATCTTTGCCGGTCTGACCACGCCAACCGAAGCGTCCGGCATCGGTGCCTTGGGTGCGACCCTGCTGGCGCTGGGCTATCGCAAGCTGACCTTTGCCAAGCTGTGGAACGTGCTGGTGTCGACCTTCAACACCACCGCCTACATTTTTGCGATCTTCCTCGGTGCGACCGTGTTCTCATACGTGCTGCGCGAGTTGGGCGGGGATGAGCTGATCGAACACGTGGTGCAATCCACCGGCTTTGGCGCCAACGGGACAATTCTGTTCATCCTGTTCATCGTCTTCCTGCTGGGCTTCGTACTGGACTGGATCGAGAT
This sequence comes from Ruegeria sp. H8, assembly GCF_056532905.1. Lineage (NCBI taxonomy): Bacteria > Pseudomonadati > Pseudomonadota > Alphaproteobacteria > Rhodobacterales > Roseobacteraceae > Ruegeria > Ruegeria sp. H8. Next base: position 182,450 of record NZ_JBQFNY010000002.1, read on the forward strand.
CACGCTTATCGTGCTGCCCCTGATGCGCCCCATCGTGAACGGTCTGGGCATCGACATCCCCGGCTTTGGCGTTCTGGATGAACCGGCGCTGGTGTGGTTCGTGATCCTGGTTGCGGTGACGCTGCAAACCAGCTTCCTGACGCCGCCAGTAGGATTTGCCTTGTTCTATCTCAAAGGTGTTTGCCCGCCCGAGATCAAGCTGACGCATATCTATAAGGGCATCATCCCATTTGTCCTGCTGCAATTGACCGGATTGGCGCTAGTGTTCCTGTGGCCGACCCTCGCCACCTGGTTGCCCTCGGTCGCCTACTAAGGAGCTTATCGGATGCGTCTGAGCCAATGTCATAACTTCCACGACTTCCGGCGGCTGGCCAAACAGCGGCTGCCGGCGCCGATCTTCAATTACATCGACGGTGGCGCGGATGATGAGGTGACGTATCGGGAAAACACCAAGGCGTTCGACCGCTGCGATCTGTTGCCTTCGGTCCTGCGCGGGGTTTCGGACGTGGACATGTCCGTCACGGTGATGGGGCAGAAACTGGACATGCCGGTCTATTGCTCACCCACCGCGTTGCAGCGCCTGTTCCACCATCAGGGCGAGCGCGCCGTCGCAGCGGCGGCCGAGAAATACGGCACCATGTTCGGAGTTTCCTCTCTGGGCACCGTCTCGCTGGAGGAGCTGCGCCAAAAACACAAGAACCCGCAGGTCTATCAATTCTACTTCCACAAGGATCGCGGGTTGAACGCCGCCATGATGCAGCGCGCCAAAGAGGCCGGTGTCGAGGTCATGATGCTGACCGTCGACAGCATCACCGGCGGCAACCGCGAGCGTGATCTGCGCACGGGGTTCTCGATCCCGTTCCGCTTGACGCTGGGCGGCATGATACAGTTTGCGATCAAGCCGATGTGGGGCATCAACTATGTCACCCATGAAAAGTTCCGGCTGCCTCAGCTTGAGGAACATGTGGATATGGGCGGTGGGGCCAGCTCGATCGGTGGGTATTTCACCGACATGCTGGATCCGTCGATGAACTGGGATGACGTGGCGCAGATGGTGCGCGACTGGGATGGTCAGTTCTGCTTGAAGGGGATCATGACCGTCGAGGATGCCAAACGCGCGGCTGAGATCGGTTGCACCGGCATCATCCTGTCGAACCACGGTGGCCGCCAACTGGACGGATCGCGCACGCCGTTCGATCAACTGGCCGAGATTGTCGATGCCGTCGGCGACAAGCTGGACGTGATGATGGACAGCGGCATTCAGCGTGGCACCCATGTGCTTAAGGCGCTGTCGATCGGGGCCAAGGCCGTGGGTATCGGGCGGCACTACCTGTATCCTCTGGCTGCCGCGGGGCAGGCTGGGGTCGAACGGGCCCTTGGGCTGATGCGTGCCGAGATCGAGCGCGACATGAAGCTGATGGGTGTCACCAGTGTTGGCCAGCTCAGCCGCGAAAATATTCGTTTCCGCAATCCTTAACCCGAAACGGGGGCCGATATGACCAATGACGCGTTGATCAAACATTTCCGCTCTATCGTCGGTACGCGTCACGTGCTGATTGGAGAGCGCGCGACAGAGCGCTTTCGGCGCGGTTTCCGCTCGGGCGAGGGTGAGGCGCTGTGCGTTGTTCAGCCGGGGACCCTGCTGGAGCAATGGAAGATCCTGCAAGCCTGCGTTGCAGCCGACAAGATCGTCATCATGCAGGCGGCCAATACTGGCCTGACCGAAGGGTCTACGCCGTCCGGCACCTATGACCGTGACGTAGTTCTGATCAACACGCGCCGGATGGATACTCTGGTGCCCTTGAACGACGCAGAGCAGATCGTCAGCTTTCCGGGCGCCACGCTTTTTGCGTTGGAAAAACTGTTGGCCCCGTTCGGACGCGAGCCGCATTCGGTGATAGGTTCGTCCTGCATCGGCGCGTCGATCGTGGGTGGGGTATGCAACAATTCCGGCGGTTCTCTGGTAGAGCGCGGTCCGGTTTACACGGAACTTTCCGTCTATGCGCAAATCACCGAACAGGGTGAGTTGGAACTGGTCAACCATCTGGGCATCGATCTGGGCAGCACGCCGGAAGAGATCCTTGCAAACCTCGATGCAGGCAGGTTCGAACGCAATCCCGGGGCAACCAACAAACGCGCATCGGCCAGCGACTACGCTCAGATCGTGCGGGACGTGAACGCAGAAACGCCTGCGCGGTTCAATGCGGACAAGGCCAGGCTTTTCGAATCTTCGGGCTCGGCCGGGAAGCTGGCCGTTTTTGCCGTGCGCCTTGACACCTTTCCCAAGAACGAGGTCGAGAAGGTGTTCTATGTGGGCACCAACAATCCCGACGATCTGGCGGACCTGCGGCGCCACATATTGTCAGAGTTCAAATCGCTGCCGGTTTCGGCCGAATACATGCATCGCGAAGCGTTCGATATTGCAGCACGCTATGGCAAGGACACGGTCGTGATGATCGACAAGCTTGGCACGGACCGTCTGCCAATGTTCTTTGCGATGAAAGGCGCCGTGGATGCCCGCCTGCGGCGCATTCCGTTTTTGCGAAATTTCACTGATCGTTTCATGCAGGCAGCAATAGCTTTATGGCCCCGTGTCCTGCCCAAACGGATGACGGATTTTCGCGACAAATACGAACATCACCTGATCCTGAAAATGAAGGATGACGGTGTGTCCGAGGCCGCTGCGTGGTTGCCGCGATTTCTGAGTGGCCGGGATGGCGGATTTTTCGAATGTGATGCGCGCGAGGCCAGGATCGCCGGCCTTCATCGTTTTGCGGCGGCAGGCGCGGCGGTGCGTTACATGGCAATCCATTCGGACGACGTCGAAGATATCATCGCACTTGACGTCGCACTGCGCCGCAACGACCAGGACTGGCTAGAGAAGCTGCCGCCTGAGATCGAAGACCAGTTGGTTCACAAACTCTATTACGGGCACTTTATGTGCCACGTGATGCATCAAGACTACATAGTCAAAAAAGGGGCTGACCCAAAAGCTCTGAAGGCCGCAATGTTGAAACTGTTTGACGAACGCGGCGCGGAATACCCTGCTGAACATAACGTGGGGCACCTTTACAAGGCCAAGCCCGACCTGGCGGCACATTACAAATGCTGTGACCCGACCAACTCGTTCAATCCCGGTATCGGCAAAATGTCCAAGGCGAAGAATTACCAATAGCCGGTTTTCCTGCGCGGCAGGTTGCTGTGAAAACGGCCGACAGATTCGTCGGGTTCTGATGAAAAGGGTGTTGGTGCCCGACAGCCTGATATCCTGAGCGCAACCCCGCAAGCATCTGCCGCGCAGAAGGCTGCCAGAACCGAATTAACGGCGCGTGCCAAGAATAGGGGAGATTCGGACGGCGCAGTCGGGGTCGTCGAAATCGGCAGAGAATTTCGCGTTGAGACGTGGAATTCAGCCGCGTATGGCACAGATCGTTCGGTTTTGAGTATCACACACACGCATTTGTCAGGCTGTCCGGGATTTGAACCGGCGGGTTCATGCGGTCAATTGACAGAGCACCCTTCTGTTCAGGTAATTTCAGGGTCGCGTGATTTCTGACAGGTTTTCCTAGGGTTACCCTTGGCTTGCAATCGGCTTGCAGATCATCCCTGCGAAGCTGCGGGCCGGAAGCCTGTCTTGCATGCGAAAATTTGCAGAGGACCGGGGCCGGAAAAACGCCATTTTTCCCTTATTTTTCGCATTTTTTGGGGAACTACGGGAAACCCCCAATTTCGCGCCGCGACAAACAGGGGTAAACATAACTTACCGTACTTACCACACAAACACACACGGTATTAACTTTCCCCGATGAGGGGCTGGCCACACCCCCTCGGCCGGCCCCTCTTAACTTTTTGGGGTCATGGCAGTCGGGATCAGTGGCTATGCGGATCGTTACGGGCGTCGAAGGGCGCGATGATCTTTGCGCCCGGCGTCAGCTTTTGATCAATTCGGCGACGAGGGCGGGCAAATCTTGTGATGCGCCATAGGCCACGGTGTGTGGAATTTCGGCGACCGGTGTTTTCCGGTATCCTTCTGTAAACAGCAAAAACGGGATCTTCGCACGCGCAGCCGTTTCCGCGTCAACTTCGCTGTCGCCGACGAACAGACGCGTGCCGGACGTCTGAAGCGCATCGAAGCTTGCGAACAGATGGTTGGGATCCGGTTTTCTCGTCGAAAGGCTGTCGCCACCCAGAACCGCGCCGAAATACCGGGACAGGTTCAGTGCCTCCAGCACATGCCGCGCCGGTGTTTCGGGTTTGTTGGTGCAGACGCCCAGAACGCATCCCATTTGCTGCAATTTGGCTAATGCCTCCGGGATGCCGGGGTAGGGAACGGTCGTTTCGCTGGCCGCGGAATTGTAGTGATTGAGGGTCAGTTGGGTCAGTTCCGTGTGGCGATCCAACGGCAGCCCGCAATGCCGGATCATGCGTTCGACCAGCTTGGGTAAACCGTTGCCGACGAATCCTTTGATGATGTCCGTTGCCAATGGATCATGCCCAACGTCGTTCAGCGTGCGGTTGGCCGCCGCCGCCAGATCGCCCAGGCTGTCCACCAGCGTTCCGTCCAGATCGAATACAACTGCTGCGGTCATGTTTGCTTGCCCTTCATCGCCCGACCCAAGACCTAACCCGCCTTGTACCGGGGGGCAATCGCCTGTTTCAAAACGATGCTTGACAATCCTTACTAATTTAATCAGGTTAAGCGGCAGGAACAGAAAGCCAGCCCTTTCGGGGTCAGCCAAATCAATTGAAACGCGATAGATATGGCACCATGCCGAAACGCTCTGGAGATGTCCCGATGAACGTACAGAACCCGACCCCAACCCAAGGTTACGCTGTCTCGATGCTTCCCGCGCACAAGGCCGAGGATCTGACCAAGGGCGGCAACCTGGCCCATATAGAACTTGGCGATCAACTCTACACCCTGCGCATCACCCGTGCAGGCAAACTGATCCTGACGAAATGAGCGCGCCTTTCAAGCGCGGCGGCGCAGCGGTTGGCCGCCTTGCCGATCTCGATCCCATCGAAGCGGGTGCCGTGATGTACCTGCGGATGTGGAGCGAAGGCGAGGGCGGTCGTGCCGACGCTGCCAGCGATTTCCAAGTCGCGCTGGGCGTGGATTGCGGGCGTGCGGCAATGCTGACTTTGGATCGCTTGTGCTCGCTATGCGCCACCCATGGCCGCCGCCCCCTGATCCGGCATGGTCTTGGATGTGCATGCCTTGGCGCGGATGAGAATTGCTTTGCCCAGATGATCGCGGCAGCGTCGGAAGGGGCGCGTGAAGATGCGATGATGCTGGCGTCTTTGATCGTACGTCCGGATTTTGCCCCCGCGCTGGCATCTCTGTCGGAAGAACTGGGGCTGACTCTCAGACGTATGACCGCAGGTTTCAAAATGCCGACCACCGGCCACCAGACCCCCTCGGCCGTGCTCCACTGACCCTGAGTGTGAAACGGTTGAACCCCGGCGATGCGCCGGGGTTTTTTCGTTCAGCAGCACCCGCATCCGGCATGGTGATGGTCATGATCGCAAACAGGGGCAGGGGTAAAGTCGCCCACCTCGGACAACACATCCCGCAGCGCCCACAGGATCATGTCAACATCCTCGGCCTCGATGGTCAGGGGCGGGCGGATTTTCAGGATGTTGTCTTTGGGCCCTTCGCTGCCGATCAGGATGCGATGATCGCGCATCCGGTTTTTGACATAGCTGCAAATCTCGGTGCCTTCGCTTCCATCGGGGTTGATCAGTTCCACGCCAAGAAACAGCCCCATACCCCGCACGTCGCCAACGCAACCAAAGTCGGCTTCGATCTGGCGCAGCCCCGCCATCAGACGATCCCCCATCCGGCGGGCATTGTCCTGCAACCCTTCGTCATCGACGATATCCAGCACCTCTTTGCCGATCCGGCAGGACAGGGTTGAACCGCCAAAGGTCGAAAAGAACTCGATCCCGTTGTTGAAGCTGTCCGCGATCTCGCGGGTTGTCACCAGCACGCCCAGCGGGTGCCCGTTTCCGATTGGCTTGCCCATCACCACGATATCGGGAACCGCGCCCTGGTGTTCGAAGCCAAAGTAATACTCACCCAGCCGTCCCAGACCTGTCTGCACCTCATCGGCGATGCAAACACCCCCCGCAGCACGTATTTTTTCGTAAACCGCAGGCAGATAGCCCTTGGGCGGAATGATCTGTCCGCCGACGGACGGGAAGGTTTCCGCGATGAAACCGGCCACGCCCTGTCCCCGATCCCGAAGGGCGGCAATCGCCGGATCGACAAGATCAGCAAATTTTTGTGCCCGGTCCGCATCGTCACGCCTGAATGACCCGCGATAGTCATCGGCAACCTCGACCAGTTCAACCCAGTCGGCTTTCCCGATGCCGCCCGGTTTGTTGAATTTGTAGGCCGAGATCGCCACCGCAGCGTTCGTGTTCCCGTGATAGCCGTGATCCGGCGTCACGATCCCCTTTGCGCCGGTATGGGCGCGGGCCAGCCGCAGGGCTAGTTCGTTTGCCTCGGTTCCCGAATTGACGAAAAAGCAGACCTGTAGGTGATCCGGCATCTTCGACAGGATCTTGTCGGCAAATTCCACCTGTGCCGGATGCAGATAGCGGGTGTTCGAGTTCATCCGCTTCAACTGGTCCGCAGCCACGGCCTGAATGCGCGGATGGGCATGGCCCACATGCGGGACGTTGTTGTAGGCATCCAGATAGGGGCGTCCCCATTCGTCGAACAGGTGATGCTTCCAGCCGCGCACCAGCATGACCGGATCGTCATAGGTCAGGGACAGGTTGCCCCCGAAATGCGCCCGCCGTTTGTGCAGGATGTCCGCTTTGTCAGTTGGGTGATAGAACACCTTGTCATCCGGCAGGTTCAGCAACGCCGCCGGGTTCGGGCAGACCGCGTGCCACAGCTCCAGCTCGTCCGGGTCTCCGACACCGGGCCAGTCCGCTTCCATGCCATCGGTGGTCAGGGCCAGCTGGAAATGCACATGCGGGGCCCATCCGCCATTCTGGCCGGCATCGCCCAACCGCGCAAACGCGGCCCCCTGTGCCACCGGGTCGCCGGGTTTCAGCCGGTCACAGCATTCCGGGTCCAGATGGCCATAGAGCGTATAGAACGGGTCGCCTTCGGGCGTTTCGTGATGCAGGATGATCGCCCCGCCGTAATCAAGGTGCTGGTCGCGGTTCTCGACCACTTCGACCCGCCCGCTCATCGGCGCATGCAGAACCGTCCCGGCAGGCGCAAACACGTCCACGGCCAGATGCACCGTCCGCCGGTCCGAGGCTTTCCAGGGGCCCTTGCGGAACCCCGGCTCGGCATAGATCAGGCGGGGCTCGTTGTAGTAACCCAGCCACAGGTCCTGCCCGTATTCCTCGCCAACGCGCGCGGCCTCGGCCAAAGGCATGTGGAACGGGTCTTGCGGCCAGACGCAGTTTTCGACCGAAAGCGAGCCCATGGGCACATCGCCCAGGTCCTGGCCGAACATGTCGGCAAAATGTCCCCGGTGTTCCTGAAGATAGGTGTGGATGCGTTCAGCCCCATCAACCACGGGCAAGCCGCAAGCCGCCCGCAACCGCGCCGACATCAGCCCGCCATTGACTGACGTGTTCTCAAGGAACCGCCAAGCAGGCGCCTGAGAGATCGTCACATAAGGATCATCCGGATTCTCGGCCGCCATCAGGGTCGAGTTGACGACCGACACGGCAAGCCGCATCCTCAGCAACGGCCAGATCAGGTCAACCTCATCCGCCCGCAGCCGGTTGGCCGCGTGATAGCCCTTTACCAACGCAGCCAGCGCCCGTTCCGGCTTGGGGTGATCCAGCACGACATACGCGCCGGCAATTGCCAGATCGCAGATGCGCGGCGCGGCGCACATGTCGCCCAGATCTATCAGGCCCGAAATCCGCCGCCGCTCGCCCAGTTCTCCTTCGACCAGAATGTTGTAGTCATTGGCGTCATTGTGGATGGCCTGTTTCGGCAGGTCCGCAAGGACATCCGCGATTGCAGCGAACCCCTCACAGATTTCCGTCAGCAGTGCCCGCTGCGCGGGGTCAGAGATCGCGTTTAACTTGTCAGCAATCCAGCCCGCCTGCATCAGGTCCCATTTGAAACCGGCCCGGTGCAACCCTTCATGCTCAAACCCTTCCAGGGCCCGGTCGGTTGCCCCCAATACACGGCCCAGTTTCAGGATCAGCTCTTCGGATTTTGGAGCGGCCTTCGCGTAACACTGGCCCGGCAGGCACTCCAACAGCCAAACCAGCCTGCGCTGTCCTTCAGAATCGGCAATCTCGGGCAGCATTGCGCCGGTCAGATCAGGGAACACCTTGGGAAACGGCAGCCCCGGTGCCTCAGAAGCGATATGTGCCAGCGCCTTGATTTGCAGATCAACCAGATCCGCATCGCATCCGGCCCGCATGGCCTTCAGCACGTAATCCTGACCATTGGTGGCGTGCACCCGAAAGTTCAGATCATACTCACCATCCAACCGCGTCAAACGGGCGTCCAGCCCCCAGAGCTGCCGCAGCGCGGCCGTCCAAAAAGCACTCAAATCGTCCATTCCCGTCTCCGCTCCGATCGCGCCGGAGCCCTCTTCATCTGGCCAAAAATATCCCCGGGGGGAATCGCGCCTTGGCGCGATGGGGGGCAGACAGCCCCCCGCGTTACCCCATGGCCCGCAGGCGCTTGATCAACGACGAGGTGTCCCAGCGGCCACCACCCAGTTTCTGAACATCCTTGTAAAACTGATCGACCAGAGCGGTGACGGGCAGGGACGCACCGGTTTCATTGGCGGTATCCAGACAGATACCCAGATCCTTGCGCATCCAGTCGACGGCAAAGCCATGTTCGAACTGATCATCCAGCATGGTCTCATACCGGTTTGCCATCTGCCAACTGCCCGCCGCGCCCTGGCTGATCACCTCGACCACGGCCCTTCCGTCCAGCCCGGCCTTCTCGGCGAAGTGCAATGCTTCGCTCAGGCCCTGAACCAACCCTGCGATGGCGATCTGGTTGCACATCTTGGTCATCTGGCCCGCGCCGCTGTCCCCGATCCGGCGGCAGATCTTAGCATAGACCTGCATCACCGGTTCAGCCGCATCATACGCCGCCTGATCTCCGCCGCACATGATTGACAGAACACCGTTTTCGGCGCCTGCCTGGCCGCCCGAGATCGGCGCGTCCACGAAGGCGATACCCTGTGATTGGCCGGCAGCGTACAATTCCCGTGTGACTTTTGCAGAAACCGTGGTGTGGTCGACGAAAACAGCCCCGTTGGACATGCCGCGAAATGCGCCGTCCTCGCCCGTGCAAACCATGCACAGATCGTCGTCATTGCCGACGCAGGCCATCACAAATTCGGCGCCTTCAGCCGCGTCTTTCGGGGTGGCCGCCATCGATCCGCCATGCTGCTTTACCCAGGCTTCGGCCTTGGCAGCTGTGCGGTTGTAGACGGTGACGTCATGACCTGCGGCGTGAAGATGCCCAGCCATGGGATAGCCCATGACGCCCAAGCCAAGGAACGCGACTTTTGCCATTTTGTGATCCTCTCCGCTGTTCGGTCGGCTTCAGCGGTGCGTGCCTGGCCGAAGTGTTTGCGAAGACAAAGCAAAGCTGCGCCCAAAGGGCAACCCCAAGTCAGCCCTTCCCGCCCAGATCCTGCAGGATCGGGCAATCCGGCCTGTCATCCCCGGCGCAGGCGTCGATCAGGTGGCTCAGCGTCTCGCGCATCGCGTTCAGGTCGGCGATCTTGGCTTCGATCTGCGCCAGATGATCCCGCGCGACCTGTTTCACATCTGCACTGGCGCGGGTTTCATCCTCGTAAAGCGCCAGCAATGTCCGGCAATCCCCGATGGTGAATCCCAGAGCCCGGGCCCGGCCCAGAAAGTTCAGCTTGTGCACATCCTGATCGCGAAATCGGCGATAGCCGTTGTCGTCGCGCAGCGGTTTGATCAGGTCGATGTCTTCATAGTACCGGATCGTCTTTGCAGGCAGGCCGGTGCGGGCGGACACATCTCCGATATTCATGCGTGCACCTCCTTGGCGGGCGGGATCGGGGTTTCCGGCACGCTGGCTTGAACGCGACGCAGACGCAGCGCGTTCGAGACGACAAAGACGCTCGAAAGCGCCATCGCGCCCGCCGCCAGTGCCGGAGACAACAGATGGCCTCCGAACGGGTACAGCGCACCAGCGGCGACCGGGATCAGCAGGACATTGTAACCGAATGCCCATCCCAGGTTCTGGCGTATGTTCCGCATCGTTCTGCGGCTGATCTCGGTTGCATTTGCAACCCCGCGCAGATCGCCGGACATCAGAACGACATCAGCCGTTTCGATGGCCACATCGGTGCCCGTCCCGATGGCGATGCCTATTTCAGCCGTTGCCAGCGCCGGGGCGTCATTTATGCCGTCGCCGACGAAAGCCAGCGTTCCGAACTGGTCCCGCAAGGCGGTGATCGCATCCACCTTGCCGTCGGGCAGCACTTCGGCGGTGACGTGATCAATCCCCAGCCGATCAGCCAAGGCCTGCGCGGTGCGCGCGTTGTCTCCGGTGACCATGGCCACGGTCAGACCCATTTGGTGGAGCCGCTCCAGCGCCTCTTCGGTGCCGGGTTTGACCGGGTCGGACACAGACAACGTGGCTGCGGCCTGCCCATCCAATGCGACGAACAATGGTGTAGCCCCTTCGGCGGCGCGGGCCTCTGCCTCGCTTGCCAGGGGGCCAAGGTCGATCCCGCATTGTTGCATAAGCCGGTGCGACCCGATCAACACGTTTCGGCCTTCAACCAGCCCCTGCATGCCAAGCCCGGTAAGCGACAGGACGTCCGTCGCCTGTGGCAGCGTCGCAGGCCCGGCCCGGGTGATCGCCGAAGCTATCGGGTGTTCCGACCGAGCCTCGAGGGCGGCGGCCAGCCGCACGACCTCATCCCTGTCAAACCCGGACGCCGTCAGAACATTGTCCAGTTCCGGGCGGCCCAGTGTCAGGGTCCCGGTCTTGTCCAGCGCGATGATGCGTGCCTGCTGAAGCTGCTGCAAGGCATCGCCCTTGCGGAACAGCACCCCCAGTTCGGCCGCGCGCCCGGTGCCGACCATGATCGAGGTCGGAGTGGCCAGACCCATGGCGCAGGGGCAGGCTATGATCAGCACCGAAACCCCGGCGACAAGCGCCAGCGGCAGGGCGGGGCTTGGGCCGAAGATCAGCCAGGCCGCGACGGTGATCACGGCGACCAGGATGACCGCCGGGACAAAGCGATATGTAATCCGATCGACCAGGCCCTGGATCGGCAGCTTGGCCCCCTGCGCCTGCTGCACCATGCGAACGACCTGGGCCAGCACCGTGTCGCCCCCCACGCGCGTCGCCCGAACCCGCAAGGCGCCGGTGCCATTCACGGTTCCTCCGACAACAGCCGCGCCGGCTGATTTTCCAACCGGTATCGGCTCGCCCGTGATCATGCTTTCATCGACGTAAGAGGTGCCCTCGAGCACTTCGGCATCCACCGGCACACGTTCGCCCGGGCGGATGTGCAGGATGTCGCCCACCGCAATCTCGGCGATAGGGCGGTCTTCTATCCGGCCATCGATTTCGACCCGCGCGCTTTTGGGTTGAAGGCCGGCCAATTTACGGATCGCGGCCCCGGTTTTGCCCTTGGCGCGCGCCTCCATCAGCCGGCCCAGAAGGATCAGAACGACAATCACAGCCGCCGCCTCGTAATAGACGTTGGCAGTTCCGATCGGTAACGCGCCGGGGGCAAATGTGGCCACGACCGAATACAGATAGGCCGCACCGGTTCCCAGCGCGACCAGCGCGTTCATATCCGGCGTGCCCCTCAGCAACGACGGGATGCCCTTGTGATAGAACACGCGACCGGGTCCCAGCAGCAGGGCCGTTGTCAGGGCGAACTGAATCAACTGGCTGGTCTGCGTACCGATGGTGGCGTGTACCCAATGGTGGAAGGCGGGGATCATGTGCCCGCCCATCTCAAGTATGAACACGGGCAGGGCAAGAGCGGCCGCCAGCAAAGTGGCCCGGGTCAGCCCTGCTGCTTCAGTGTCTGCGCGGTCTTCGGGTGTCGAAGCGGCTTGAAGCCGCGCCGTGTATCCGGTGTCGGTGACCACCTGTGCCAGCGCCTGTGGCATCGTTGTCCCCGCAGCGTAAGTCACCGCGGCAGTTTGTGTCGCCAGATTGACCTGCGCTTCGATCACACCGGGGCTGGCCGCCAGCGCGCGCTCGATCTTGGCCACGCACGAGGCGCAGTTCATACCTTCAATGATCAGATCCGCCCGGCTGGTCTCGGCCGGATACCCTGCCGCGTCCAATGCCTTGGTCAGCGCCGAAACCGGCCCGTTGAAAGCCACCTGTGCGGACTTGGTGGCAAAGTTGACCGAGGCCGTTTCAACCCCGGGCACATCACACAGCGCCTCTTCAACGCGTCCCACGCAGGATGCGCATCCCATGCCCGTGATTTTCAGCTCTGTCAGTGCTTTTTGCGCCATGCGACTCGCCCATGAAGTTTTCTTGCTCACCAGATGGGGGTTCCAGTGACGGGAAGGTCAAGGGCCTGGGGCAGTTTTTTAAAACCCCGAGCCGCGCATGTTTCGTTCCATCATGCGCTGATAGAGGCGCGGTGACAGACGGTTGAGCCACCAGGACAGGCGCGCCACGCGGCCAACCGGGATCATGGGCTGCGATTTGTCCAGCCCCCGCAGGATCGTTTCGGCGGCGGCCTCGGGGCTCATCTCGTCCATCCCGTCCTTCGCCGATCCGGGCCGCGCTGTGCCATCCGCCTGCTCTTGCGCGTTGCCGGGGTTGGTGGCCACAAAGGACGGCGCAGCGATCAGAACCTCAACGCCATGAGGGGCTTCTTCCGAGCGCAGCGATTTGAAGAACCCCTCCAGCGCGTGTTTCGAGGCAGCATAGGCCGTTCGATGATAAAGCGGTGCAAACCCGGCCACCGATGAGATGGCCAGATGTGTCCCCTTTGACGCCCGAACCGGGTGCAAAAACGCGCGGGCCATTTCAACGGCCGCAAAATAGTTGATGTCAAACAGAGTTCGGTGGCTGGCCGCGTCGGACTTTTCAAAGCCCCGGATTTGCGTGACGCCGGCGTTGTAGATGACCAAATCGATACTTTCGCTGGTCGCGATCACCTTTTGGGTTGCTCTGGCAAGCTGGTCGGGATCCGTCAGATCGCAGCCAACAGGCAACTGGTTCGGCCCGGTGTCCAGATCTGAAATATCGAGATCCAGCAGCACCACCCGCCACCCGCGACTTTGCAGTGAATGGCTGAGGGCCCGCCCCAAACCGCCCGCCCCGCCGGATATGACAGCCGTCTTCATAGCCCCGCCTGCTTTTGCCAGAGTGCGAATACCTGGGCGCTGGTTTTTTTCGGCGTGTACCCGAAGTCGGATTTCAGGGCGGTGTTGTCCAGAACCGGTCGATATTGCAGAAATCGCACCTGTTCCGGCCCATAACGGGACAGACCCAGCGGGCGCGCAGCGGCCAAAGCCGATTTCAGCGCCCAAGCGGGCAGGCGCAGAACCGGTTTCCCCATGGCGCGGGCCAGATCGGTCACGCCCATCGCGCCGTCCCCGGCGACGTTGTAAACGCCATCCGGCCCGTCGGTTGCCGCGCGCCTCAAAATGCGTGCCAGATCATGCGTCCAAATGAACACAAATGGGCTTTCGCTGCCGACCACGGCCAGCAGGCGGGGTTTGTGAAACAGGGCGGTGATCTGGTTTTCGGACCCGGCCCCCAGAACCGTGCCCACGCGCAGCACGACCTGTTCCAGATCGGGAGCGGTTTTGCGAACCTCGGCCAGCATCTCTTCGACCTGCCTCTTGTGATCGGAATACGGGAACTCTGGGTTGCCACGCAGCGGATCACCCTCGCGCAGGGGCACGGGGTTGTCCGGGTGATAGCCGTAGGCCGCACCCGAGGATGTGACCACCAATCTACGTACTCCGTTGGCAAGGGCCGCGTTCACCACCTTGCGGGTGCCTTCGACATCAACCGCATATGCCGCCGCCCGTTCCATTTTGGGCGGTGGCGTCACGATGGAGGCCAGATGCACAATGACTTCAGGCTTCACTTTACAGATTACACGGGCGGGCGCGTCGGTCGTCACATCCATGGGCAGATAGTGGACGTTTTCCGGCATGCTGTTGGGGCGTTTGATATCCGTTGCAAAAACATCGTGCCCCTCGAGTTCGGGCAACAGTGCCTGCCCGACCATACCGGCGGCGCCCGTGATCAGGATACGGCTCATCGCGCGGCCTCGGTTCGGGCCATGACCGACGCCAGGGCAATCCCCGAGATCGCGTGCCAGATGCCCCAGAACGCGGCCACGACGGCCATGCCGCCCAGCCCGTGGAAAAAGGCAAAGATCAGCACCAGCCCAAGACCGGAATTCTGAATGCCGGTTTCGATGGTGATGGCACGGCGATCGAAAGGGGACAGCCGGGTCAGAGTGGCCACAACCCAACCGCCCCCCAGCGCCAGGGCATTGTGAAGGATCACAAGCCCGGCAACAGCCCCGGCAAAGCTGAGGAAGAACCCCCAGTTCGCGCCCAGGGCAAGTAAGATGAAAGCCGTAAAAATACCCATCGACAGGTATTGCAGCGGCGCGCGCAACCGTGTGGTCAGGGCCGGGCGGCGCTGGTTCAGAGCAATGCCCAGGACCAGAGGCAGGATCAGCATCAACCCGACAAGGATTGCGATTTGCACCGGGTCAATCTGGGTCTGTTGCAGGATCGCGCGTGTCGGCGGATACAGCCCGCCCCAAAGCGCAATGTTGAAGGGCGTCATGAAAATCGCGCCGATGGTGGCAAAGGCGGTCATCGACACCGACAGCGCCGCATTGCCACCGGCGCGGTGCGTAATGAAGTTCGAGATATTGCCCCCCGGACAGGCTGCGACAAGGATCAGCCCAAGCGCAATTGACGGTCGCGGAGCCGTCACCCACACAAGCGCAAAAGTCAGCGCCGGCAGGACCAGGAATTGGGATACCAGCCCGACGATCACTGGCTTCGGCGCGCGTCTGAGGCGATCAAAATCCCTTGGCGTCAGATCGATCGCAATCGAGAACATCACGATCGCCAGTATCGCATTCAACAGCGTCAGAGAGGCCGGGCTGAAATTCAGCGTAATTTCGTCGATACCACTCATACGGCGGCTTTCCGCAGCCGCTCGATCCACCCGGTGACAGCCTTTCTGTAGGTGGCCTTGTCCACGTAGTAAGCCATTCGCGGCAGATCGATATAGCTCATGCCTCCGGTGGCGCGCGTATAGTCTTTTTGCTTTTCGGCTTTCAGATCGGCCGCCACCGGGCAGCCCTTCTGAAGACCTTTGATATAGCGCGCCACCATTTCGGCCTGCTCGTGCCTGCCCTGCCAGCCCAGACCCGTGGCCTCGACCATGCCCAGCACAAAAAGATCGTCCCGTTCGGGGTGCATCGCGTTCAGGTACAGATGTGGGGCATCGCCCTGCCAGTTCAGCAGGGCCCGGTCGATGAACGGATAGTGCAGCTTGTATCCGGTCGCGGCGAGAATCATGTCATATTCTGCGCGCGTGCCGTCCTTGAAATGCACGGTTTTGCCTTCCAGGCGGTCGATATCGGGGCGAATGCGCAGGTCGCCATGGCCTGCGTGATACAGGACCAGCGAATTGACCACCGGGTGGCTTTCGTACAGCTGGTAATCGGGCTTGGGAAAGCCGTATTTCTGAGGATCACCGACAAACCAACTGAGGATGAGGCTGTCCACCTTGCGTTTCAGCCACATCGGCAGGCGGATTTTGCCGCCCAGCGTGTCGGCCGGTTTGCCGAAAACGTATTTCGGCACGAAGTAATAGCCGCGGCGCATCGACAGGTCGCAGCGTTCTGCGTGATGGATTGCGTCAACCGCAATGTCACAGCCGGAATTGCCCGCGCCCACGACCAACACGCGCTTGCCGTCGAACTGACTGGGGTACCGATATTGCGAGGCATGGATCAACTCGCCGTCAAACGTGCCGGGAAAGCTGGGCATATTCGGTTCCGACAAGGTGCCGTTTGCAATCAGAACCCCTGCGAATTCAGCCTGATGCTCACCTTCGGCGTCCCGCCATGCAACACGCCAACCGTCGCCGGATTTGCCCAGCGGAGTGATCCGGGTGACTTCTGCATTGAAATTGTAACTCTTGCGCAGGCCGAAACGATCGGCAAAGGCCCGGAAATAGTCGCGCATCGCCCGGTGCGAGGGGTACTCGGCCACCGCCTCGTCCATCGGGAAATCCTCGAACTCGGTCATGCGTTTGGAAGAGATCAGATGCGCCGATTCATACATGGTTGATCTGGGGGCATCGATATCCCACAGACCGCCCACATCCGAATGCAATTCGAACCCCTGAAAGGCGATGCCCTGTTCCTTGAGCACCTTGGCTGCGGCCAAACCCATCGGCCCCGCCCCGATCAGGGCGAATGCGTTGCGTGTCTGTGTCATGAACCCTCCCGACGTTCGCGATGCTTAACTTGAACGAACGACCAAAATAAGGCAAGATGAAATTCATGAGTCCAAAAAACATAGAAAAACCAAGGCAAAGAGCACCGTCCAAGCGATCGCTTGAAACCAAGGCACGGATCATGGATGCGGCTGAAACCGTCTTTGCCGAACGGGGATTCGAGGGTGCGTCGATCCGGGATATCGCGGCCTTGGCGGGGGTTCAGATTGGTCTTGTGCACCATCATGGTGGTGGCAAGGAGGAGTTGTTTTACAAAACCGTGGCGCGGCGCGCGGACGCGCTGGCGCAGCTTCGGATCGACGCGTTGAACAGGGCCAAGGCCGCCGCTCCGCTGACGCTTCACAGCATTCTGGACAGCTTTATCCGACCCTATGTGGACCTGGCAGAAACGGGTGGGCCCGGGTGGATGGCATATGGGCGGTTGGTGGCCCACGTATCGGTTGACCCCAGGTGGCGCGATATCGCAGCGGAGTGTTTCGACCCTACCGCCCAGCTGTTCATCACCGAGATCGCCACGCTTTACCCGGATGTCGATCCTGCGGTTTTGGCAAGTGGCCAGGTTTATTCGGTCTCGGCGATGCTGGCCCATCTCAACAGTGGATGGCGGGTCAAAGCCCTGTCGCAGGGCGGTGACGTATCAGGCATGGACCGTCTGGTGGACTTTTGCGCCGCCGGTATCGAAGCAATGGTCCGATCCGGTCGCAAATGAGCCCTCACTCGGCGCCCGGTTGCGTGTTCAATCGTTCAGATGGCGCCTTGTATCCGAAGTATCTGTTTCCAAAAGTTGGACAATTGGCGCAGGCCAGATGATTGTGTCCTTTTCGGCGCTCTTTGCGGCGTCATTCGCCTTGATTGAGGTAAAAACGTGGCGTCAATGTGGCGCGTGAGCTAGAAATATGATTCTGTTGTGCTACTCTTTTCCAGGGTGGTTTGTAACGAGTATTCATACGTAAGGTGGGCACATGACATTCATACGAAACATAGCTGCGATCGCTGTTGCAGGTGTGATGACTGCAAGCGGTGCGTCGGCGCTGACCATTTCCAGCATCTCGCCCTCTTGGCAAAACGTAAATCCAAGTTCCGGCGTTACTGAAAGCACCTCTGGTTCTACGATTTCTCTTCGCTGGGGAAGTGGCAGCAGCTCGAGTGGTTACGATTTCACGCCAACTGGCACGCCAATTTCAGGTCTGATGCCTGGAACTGCTTTTGCTCTGGGTCAGTTCTCGCATCTGAATTTCCCGATCACGGGAACAACCCTAAGCTCCGTCGACCTTCTTGTTGACATATTGATCAGCGGTGGCCCTTTGGTGTCTTCGTCGTTTGCCCTGACGCATAACGAGACATTGAATCGCCCAGCGAACTGTCCGGCGGACTCTACCCCTTGTGATGACATCGTGACCATTACCAACAATTTGGGCTCTCAGAGCTTTAATTTTCGTGGACAGAATTATGTGTTCTCGGTCCTCGGTTTCTCTCAGGACGGCGGCAGCACCATTTCGAACGGCTTCAGCACAACGGAAAACATGCAAAACGTCGCAACGCTGTATGGGGAATACACGGTAGCCCCCGTGCCGCTGCCCGCAGCTGGCTGGCTGCTTCTTGGCGGCATCAGCGGTTTGTTTGTGATGGGGCGCCGGAAAAAGCGCAGCACGGCCTGATCTGGCTTATTTATGCTCTCACCATTCTTGGTGGTGAGAGCAGACCTGGAACCGGGCCGCTTTTTGGCCAGGTTCTTCAGCCTTTCAGCCTAAGCGCCCCATGAGCCCGAGTTGATGGCATTGGCTTGAAACGACAAGCGCGCTTGCCGGGTTCCTGCCGCAGTGACGCTCGGTCATCATTCTTGCTGCAAATGTTCGAACAAAATCTTGCTGAATACCGATGGCGGCGACGTTCGTACGGCGCTGGGCGAGACGAAAAAACCGAACATGATGATCAGAATGATCAGGGCAGTACCGGCAAGGCAAGCCGCCGAGAGGTGAAAGACCGAGCGAACCATTGCGACGCTCCCTTCTCTTGAAATCCGTAAATTCTGTGAGGGCTGAAACGTCAACCTGACTTTGCCAATTGCTGTTTCAGCCTTTGGTTTTCCGCCTGCAACTCTGCCAACTGCTGCCCCAGCCTGTTCAGATGAGGGCGCAACTCTGCTTCGGTGAAGCGCGGCGTGATGTGGCTTGGGCAGTTCCAGTCCAATGCCTCGACGCGGATGATCACGGCCCGTTCGGCCGGTCCCTCGGCCTCTTCCGGGTAAAGGGTGGCGGCCGCTGTTTCGCCTTCCGTGAACTCTACGCGCCCAAGGATCTTGAGGCGGCGTCGGTTGGCGTAATCCATCAGGATCATTGCAATACGATCATTGCCGTCCAGATTCCCGCGCGAGATATACTGTTTATTGCCCGAAAAATCCGCATATCCGATGGTCTGAGGGCCAAGTACCTTCAGAAATCCTGTCGGCCCGCCCCGATACTGCACATAGGGCCAGCCGGTCTCGGACACTGTGGATTGATAGAACCCGTCCCGCGCCTGAATGAACTCTTTCTCGGGGTCTCCGATCAGATGGCCTTGCCGCGGGCCACCTGCAATGAACTTGGCATAGGTTCTGGCCGATCCCATCCTTTCTTGATGGGCGCGGACAGCGGGTGTGAAGGTCAGTTCGGAAAAAGCGCGGGGCATTGGAAAATCCTTTCAAAGACCCAATTCGGACAACCCGGGGTGGTCATGAGGGCGTTCGCCCAAGGGCCAATGGAACAGCCTGTCATCTTCGGCTATCGGAAGATCGTTGAGCGAGGCATGGCGATGTGACATGCGCCCGTCATCGGCGTATTCCCAGTTTTCATTGCCATAGGATCGGAACCACTGACCGCTGTCGTCGCGCCATTCATAGGCATAGCGTACGGCAATGCGATTTCCGGCAAAGGCCCACAGTTCCTTGATCAGACGATAATCCAGTTCCTTCCGCCATTTGCGGGTCAGAAAGGCGTGGATGTCGGCGTGGCCGGACAGGAATTCAGCCCGATTCCGCCATTGACTGTCATCCGTATAGGCGGGCGTCACGCGGTCGGGATCGCGACTGTTCCAGGCATCTTCCGCCGCGCGCACTTTTTGAGCGGCAGTTTCCAACGTGAAGGGGGGCAAGGGGGGTCTGGACATTCCGCAAAGGCTTTCAGGTGAGGGAGGCGGCAAGAAGAGCCATGGTCAGAAGGAAGGGGACGTACTGAGGTGGAAAAATGCTGGCGCGACGTTTCATCGGTCAAATCCTCGGGTGTACAGATCAGTTAACTTACAGATAAAGTGTACCGATCTGTAAACTTTTTCAAGTGGAAATTTCATGGTGAGACAAGGCGCCTGGTGAAACTATTTCAAAACAATGCTTTGGCCTGAGGTCATTGTACTTCACGCTCCATGGTAATATGTACAGAACGGTACACCATGGAGCCGAATCATGCGCCCAAACAAACGGGATGAGTTGGTCAGCAAGGCCCTGAAGGTCTTTTACCGCGACGGGTTTCACGCAACCGGCATGGACAAGCTGGTTGTGGAAACAGGCGTGTCCAAGACGTCGATGTACAAGCATTTCCGCACCAAGGAAGACCTGATCATCGCCGCGCTGCGCTTGCGGGATGAGAACTTTCGCAACTGGTTCTTTCAGCGCATCGACGAGATGGCGGAGACACCGGCCGATCAGATCATCGTCAGTTTTGATGCCCTGAAAGAGTGGTTCGAAGAGGACGGGTTCCGGGGCTGCATGTTCATCAAGGCCGGGGCCGAGTATCAGGACAAGGATCACCCGATCCATGAACAGGCCGCCGAACACAAACAGCTTTTGCTGGAACACTTCGCGGCCATAGCGCAACAGGCCGGCGCGCATGATCCTCGGAAGCTCGCGAGTCAGATCGTGTTGTTGCAGGAAGGAGCCATCGTTTCCGCCGTCCTGCTCAAGAACTGCGATCCGGCGGAAGACGCCAAGGATGCGGCCAAGCACCTTTTGGCCAAAGCACTGGCTTAACCCCGCCAGTTAAAAGGTATCCTCTGACATCGCAGCTCGAGGAACGTTGCGTTGTTCCTCAAAGGGACGCCGCGTCACAAGGATTGGCGTGAACCGAACACGGCGCTAGCCTTTTCGGAAAGACCGATTGGAGGGCGTACAATGTCACTTTTCACTTCGACTGCGGCATGGGTCACTGATGAACACCGCATGTTCGCGGATATGGCGGGTCGGTTCATGGATGACGAACTGTCACCCAATATCGAAACCTGGGTTGAAAACGGCGTTGTGGATCGCGATTTCTGGCGCAAGGCCGGCGAAACCGGGCTGATGGCGGGTGCGATCCCCGAAGAATATGGCGGTGTCGGCGGCGGCATTGGTTTTGACGCCATCACGGCCTACGAACAGGGCGCGCGGGGTGATGCGGGTTGGGGCTATGGCATTCAATCCATCGTGACCCACTATCTCACCGCTTATGGCAGCGAAGATCAGAAGAAGAAGTGGTTGCCCAAACTGGCGTCGGGTGAATTGGTCGGCGCGCTGGCAATGACCGAACCCAGCACCGGTTCGGACGTACAGGCGGTGCGGACGACGGCCGAGAAGGACGGCAACTCCTACCGGTTGAACGGGTCCAAAATCTTCATCACGAACGGACAGACTGCGGATCTGATCATCGTGGCCGCCAAGACCGACAAGACCGCTGGCGCACGCGGCGTTTCGTTGATCGTGGTGGAAACCGACGGGTGTGAAGGTTTTCGCCGGGGGCGGAACCTCAAGAAACTGGGCATGAAGGGCAATGACACTGCCGAACTGTTTTTCGAAGATGTCAAAGTGCCGATGACAAACCTGTTGGGCCCCGAGGAAGGGCAGGGATTCTATCAGCTGATGAAACAGCTGCCTTGGGAACGGCTGAATATCGCGATCATGGCGCTGGGCGCGATCGATTTCGCCATCGGCGAAACCGTGAAATACGTGCAGGAACGCAAAGCCTTCGGGCAGCGGGTGATGGATTTTCAGAATACCCGGTTCAAACTGGCGGAATGCAAGACCAAGGCCGAGGTTCTGCGCAGTTTCATCAATGATTGTATCGGGAAACTGGAAGCAGGCGAGTTGGACGCGGCAACTGCTTCGATGGCCAAATACTGGGGATCCGAGGTGCAGAACGAGATCATGCATGAATGCCTGCAACTGTTCGGCGGCTACGGGTTCATGATGGAATACCCGATTGCGCGTCTTTACGCGGATGCCAGGGTGCAGATGATCTATGGCGGCACCAACGAGGTCATGAAAGAGCTGATCGCGCGATCGCTCGACGTCTGAGCCCACCACGCGGGCCCTCCCGCCCGTCGTCATCATTCCTGCCGGGCCTGTTTCGTTGTCGCAGCACGGGTCAAAAGGCCGCTTGCAAAGGGGGGGTGTCGGTATGATGATCCGCCGACAAGACTCAGAGGTCCGACGTGAACGATCCCGAACAATCCCTTTGGCAGACCACTTGCACCGAGACAGTCACCGCACCGCCCCTGACCGCTGACGCCGCGGTTGATCTGGCTGTCATCGGAGGTGGCTACACCGGCTGTTCAGCGGCGTTGACCGCAGCCCGCGCCGGCGCGTCGGTCTGCCTGCTCGAGGCGCAGGAGGTCGGGGTTGGCGGTTCGGGGCGCAATGTCGGTCTGGTCAATGCGGGGCTGTGGCTGCCGCCGGACGACATCCGTGCGCATATCGGTACTGAACCGGGGAACCGTTTGATCGACTTGCTGGCCAAGGCGCCGTCGGATGTGTTTGCCTTGATCGATGAATATGGCATTGCGTGTGAGCCCGTGCGCAACGGAACCCTGCATTGCGCTCATTCCGCGTCGGGTTTGAAGGACCTGCATACGCGTCATGCGCAGTTGAGCGAAACCGGAGCGCCGGTTGAGCTGTTGTCGGCGGACCAGGCGGGTGAACGCACCGGCAGCCAGGCCTTTCACGGTGCCTTGTTCGATCCACGGGCAGGAACCATTCAGCCTTTGGCCTATGCGGTGGGTTTGGCGCGCGCGGCGTCACAGGCCGGGGCGCGGATACACACGCAAAGCCCCGTGCAGACCATGACATATGAGGGCGGGCACTGGGTTCTGGTGACACCGGGTGGGACGGTTCGGGCAAGATCGGTCATTCAGGCGACGAATGCCTATCATGTTGCGCTGCCGAATACCGCGCCTGCTTATGTGCCGGTCTACTATTTCCAGTACGCCACAGCCCCGCTGACCGACAATTTGCGCGCCAGTATCCTGCCAAGGAAAGAAGGGTGCTGGGATACCGGGCTGATCATGACGTCATTCCGGCTGGATCAGGCGGGTCGGATGATCGTTGGCGGCATGGGGGATCTGGGACATGTCGGCCGGGTTGCACATTCCGGTTGGGTCCGGCGCAAGCTGGCCGAGCTCTATCCGCAATTGGCCGACCAGTCGTTGGAACACGGGTGGCACGGGCGGATCGCAATGACATCGGATCATATTCCAAAGATCACGCAGATCGGCCCCAACGCTTTGGCCGCACACGGGTATTCCGGTCGCGGCATCGGCCCGGGCACGGTGTTCGGCCGCATGATGGCCGAAAGCACTCTGGCCGGTGATCCCTCGCTTCTGCCGGTTCCCGCCGTGTCGGAACACCGCGAAAACTGGACGCGCGTGCGCCGCGCCTTTTTTGAATCCGGCGCGGCGCTGACGCATCTTGTAAAGGCGCGGTTCTAAGCTCAGACAGACCGGGTGATACCGCCGTCCACCCGGATATTCTGTCCGGTGATGTAACCGCCGCCCTCCGAGGCGAGCAGAGCGACGACCGAAGCGATCTCGTCGTAGCTGCGCCCATAACGACCCATCGGAATGCGGCTGCGGAATTCTTCTTTCTCGGGCAGGCTGTCAATGAAGCCCGGAAGAACGTTGTTCATGCGGATATTCGCGGCGGCATATTTGTCCGAGTACAGCTTGGTGAAGGCGGCCAGCCCGGCGCGGAACACGCCCGACGTCGGGAAAACCGGATCCGGCTCGAACGCGGCAAAGGTCGAGATGTTGATGATCGAGCCTCCCCCCTGCGTCTGCATGATCGGGGTTACAAGCCGGGTTGGCCGCACCGCGTTCAGGAAATAGACATCCATGCCGGTGTGCCAATCCTCATCCGTCAGTTCAAGGATCGGGGCGCGGGGGCCGTGACCGGCAGAATTGACCAGAACGTCAATTCGCCCCCAATGGGCCATGGCGGCATCGACAAGTTTCTGCAAATCCTCGGTGGACTGGTTCGAGCCGGTAATGCCGACGCCGCCCAGCTCTTTTGCCAAAGCTTCCCCTTTGCCCGAGGAGGACAGAATGCCGACCTTGAAACCGTCCGCCGCCAGCCTCCGGGCGGAATCCGCCCCCATGCCGCTGCCGCCCGCCGTGATAAGTGCTACTTTTTCCATTTGACATCTCCGTTTTCAGTTGATCCCAAGATGGCCGTCGGACAGTGGTTTGACCAATCAGTTCTGCTGCCTCTATTCTGTAGAAAATCTACAGGATAACTGCATGACCGCCCTTCCACCCCTAAACGCCTTGCGCGCTTTCGAGGCTTCGGCCCGTCATTTGAACTTTCGACTGGCCGCCGAAGAGCTGGGCGTGACGCAGGGCGCCGTGGCGCAGCAGGTGCGCGGGCTTGAGGCGCGATTGAACGAGGTTCTGTTCGACCGCCTGCCGCGCGGGTTGCGCCTGACGGATGCCGGGCGGCGGTTTCACGCGCCCCTGAGGCGTGCTTTCAGGTTGATCGAAGAGGCTGTGGCCGACCTGTCCCAGGACCGGCGGATCACATTGTCGGTCACGCCCAGCTTTGCCTCGAAATGGTTGGTGCCGCGTTTGTCGGGCTTCACGGACCTGTATCCGGACATCTCGGTTCAGGTGGATGCGCGCGAGCGTCTGGCGGATTTCAGTTCGGATGGCGTCGATCTTGCAGTCAGGCAGGGTCGGGCGCCGTTTGCGGCGGAACTGGAGGCGGTGCCTTTGTTCTCGACCGAATTCATCCCGGTATGCAGCCCTTCTGTTGCGGGCGGAATCAGCACCCCTTCTGACTTGATGAAGCAGGTATTGCTGAACGATACCCACGGATTGTGGCCCTTGTTCCTTGAACGGGTGGGGGTGAGCGGAAAGCCCAGAATGATGAGCTTCAGCCAGACCAGTCTTGCGATCGATGCCGCAGTTTCGGGGCAGGGGATAGCACTGGCCAATGCGCCTCTTGTCGTGCCCGAGGTGGCCTCGGGCCGTCTTGTTCAGCCGCTTGCGGATGTCCTGGTTGCAGATCTGGGGTTTTACGTGGTTGCGCCCCGCAAGCCGCGCCAGCCGCAACTGGTCAGAATCACGCGAGACTGGCTGTTGTCTCAGGTCTGAAGAGACGCGGCGATCGCCTCGATCCGGGCCCGCAACCAGCGATGTGCCGGGTCATTGGCCGATCTTTGGTGCCAGACCATGTAGATCGACACCGGCGCGCATTCGAACGGCAGTAGCGCGCAATCCAGCATGGCCAGCGGGCCCTGTTTCATCAGCGCCGTGTCGGTCGAGATCAGGTCGCTGCCCAGTATGAAGGCCGGGATGGCGTTGAAATGCGGCAGGGTCACCACCGCTGGTCTGATCTGGCTTTGATCGACGCCACGCATGACGGCACGGGCATTGCGGCCATCGGCAAAGCGAACCTCGACATGATCGCAGTTGCAATAGGCGTCCCAACTGTCCGGCGGTGTGCGCTGTGTGGCGTCATAGAACAGCATCAGCGGGCTGGTCATCAGGCGTTTTTGAAAGATATCCGGCCCATCCGGTGGCAACGGGGTCAGCATCAACTGGCATCTGTCACTGCGCAGCAGCTCGGGGTCCGGCACGCCTGAAGGAATGAATTCCAGCCGCAGACCTGCGCCTTCGGCACGTGTTTCTCGAAGCAGCTGCGGAAAGATCAACTCGCGTGGCATGTCATTGGTGGCGATGCGGATCCTGATCTGTTCGGACTGCGGATCGAACGGCCGCCCTTCGGTCAGCGCCCGCATTCCGTCCAGCACCTTTTGTGCGGGCTCCTTCAGGGACAAGGCGCGCTCGGTCGGGGTCAGGCCCTGACCGGACCGGACAAACAACGGGTCGCCCAGTACCAGTCGGAGCTTGGCCAGCGTGTGGCTGATGGCCGATTGCGTGACGCCCAGCCGATCCGCAGCTTTCGAAACCGAGCTTTCCTCGAGAATGGTCAGAAAGGTGCGCAGAACCCTGCCGTCGAGATCAGTGAAATCGATTTTCTTCATACCACTTATGATTAGGCATGAATGGTTTCGCTGTCCATGACGGGGTAGGGGATGAGTGGCAACAGGAGGCGCATAATGGGAATCCGCTTTTTCTCGGACAAGAACCGGCCCGTTCACATGGGGCGATACCCGTTGGAGCGTTTGACCCGACAAGAGACCATGCCGGATTTGTCGCGCGTGCCCGCCATGGGCGAACTGAGCTTCCACAGGACGGAACGGCCCGACAGCATCGTCAACGCCATGGGCGAGTTTCAGGCGATGCTGGACGCGATCCGCGACGGGTTGGTGAACCCGATTGCATCCGAGATCCCCTCAGATCCGCAGGAGCGCGCCAACCATCTGAAGGCATTTGGGTATTTCAACGACGCATCGATGATAGGCTGCGGGCCGTTGCCGTCGGATGCACTGCTGGACGAACCACGCCGCAACCCCGATATCGACCGGCTTGCCCACGCGCTGCGCACGCGCCAGACCAAAACGCTGGCCTCTGGGATCGATCTCATCATGGCCGATCTGAAAGACAGTATGGAGGCCGCGCCCAAGCCGATTGACGACCACCGTCACGCCATCGTCTTTCTTTATG
Source organism: Ruegeria sp. H8 (assembly GCF_056532905.1). Lineage (NCBI taxonomy): Bacteria > Pseudomonadati > Pseudomonadota > Alphaproteobacteria > Rhodobacterales > Roseobacteraceae > Ruegeria > Ruegeria sp. H8. The sequence continues at coordinate 208,779 of NZ_JBQFNY010000002.1, forward strand.
AACACAATCGCGACCCTGACCCTTCCGAACCCGGTGCGGACTGGATCATCGACGCGCAGGATCATCGTTCCTGCCTGCTGGCAACCGAGAATGCCGTAGTCATTGCCAACTATATCCGACTACTGGGTTTTGACGCCCGCGCGCACAGCGTGATGTCGACCGAAGTTGATCTGGGCAAGCTGGCCTTGGCTGCCGGTCTGGCCTCGGTCGAGGGCGACCAGCTGGTTGCGCCTTGGCTGGGCACCCGGTTTGGCCTTGCAGCAGTGACGACCGAGATGCCCATCGCGCATGACCGGCCGCTGAGGCCCATGGCGCAACAGTCGTGGTTTCGAACCCAAGGTCCGGCATGGTGGCTGGGCACGGAATTTGCCAAGAACGCCCTCAACCGTGACCCATATGCCAAACGACGCTATGTGGACGGGGCCCATCCCTTCGAAAAGCTCAAACGGGTCGAGGCTCCGACAACCTATATCGACGAAGAAAATGTTGCCCGCGTTCCCAAGCGCGCCGACATGTTCGCCCGCGCCCAGTTCGGCGACATGGGCAAGTCATTGCAAGACGCCGCGAAAGGCGGGTACTACGTGCGCAAGGCCGCGCCCAGCTTTGCCCAGCGTCGCGCGCTGGGTGCATTCGTTCTGTTGCAGGATGGTGAAAGCGCCGAGGTCGCCGGATACACCGATGCCGAGCGCAATGCGGCGAACATCAAGGCGGCGACCTATTTCCTCGGGGTCGATGCGGTGGGCCTCAGCCGCTGCCCGGAATGGGCGTGGTATTCTCATGACGCCACGGGCGAAGAAATCGTGCCGCCTCATGATCAGGCCATCAGCATGATCATCGATCAGGGCTATGAAACGATGGAAGGTGCCAGCGGTGACGACTGGATCAGCGTCGCCCAATCCATGCGTGCCTATCTGCGCTTTTCGCTGCTGGGCGGAGTGATTGCCCAGCAGATCCGCAACCTGGGCTACAAGGCCAAGGCGCATACGGTGATGGATGGCGAGGTGCTGCAACCGCCGCTTTTGTTGCTGTCCGGTTTGGGCGAGGTCAGCCGGATCGGAGAAGTGATCCTGAACCCCTATCTGGGCCCGCGCCTGAAATCAGGCGTGGTGACGACCGACATGCCGATGGCGCATGACAAACCCATCGATTTCGGCCTGCAAACCTTTTGCGCATCCTGCAACAAATGCGCCCGCGAATGTCCCTCGGGCGCGATCACCGCGGGACCGAAGCTGATGTTCAACGGTTATGAAATCTGGAAATCCGACAGTCAGAAATGCGCCACGTACCGTGTGACGACCCCGGGCGGTGCGATGTGCGGGCGCTGCATGAAGACCTGCCCGTGGAACCTCGAAGGTCTCTTCGCCGAGCGCCCCTTCCGGTGGGCTGCGATGAACATCCCCGCCGCCGCGCCCGCGCTGGCCAGGCTGGACGATGCGGTCGGCAATGGCGGGCTGAACGACATCAAGAAATGGTGGTGGGATATCGAGTTGCAGCCCGACGGCGCCTATCGCCCCACGACGCACCCGTTGAACCGGCGCGATCTGCAAAAGGATCTGGACCTGAAATACGAGGATCAGACCCTGGCCGTCTATCCTGCTTATCTGGCTCCGCACCCCTGGCCCTATCCCTTTGCAATGGACCGAGAGGCCGGGATTGCAGCCTATGAGGCCATGGTGACGGCCGACGAGTACGAGGCCCGCAAGGCAAGCGGGGACATGTCGATCATCCATCGCTATCAGATCGCCGGTGATGCACCTGTGATGCGGGTCGCCGTGACCAAGGTTGAAAAGATGACGGCGGATGTCACGAAATACGAATTTGCATCGCTGGACGGTGCGCCCCTGCCGGGATGGACAGCGGGCGCACATCTGGACGTCCTGGTCGCGCCGGAATTTCTGCGGCAATATTCCATGTCGGGCGACCCGTCGGATCGTACGAAATATCAGATCGGCGTGCTGCGCGAGGATGACGGGCGTGGCGGGTCCGCGCTGTTGCATCGCATCTTCACCGAGGGCCGAAAGGTTTTCGTGTCCAAACCGATCAACCACTTTGAATTGGATGAAACGGCAACCAGAACATTCCTCATGGGCGGCGGCATCGGAATCACCCCGATGATCGCATTTGCCCATCGCCTGCATGCGCTGGGCCGCGAGTTCGAATTGCACTATTCGGCCAGCACACGGGGCGGGGCGGGGTATCTGGATGATCTGGCCTCCATGCCCTGGGCGGATCGAATACATTACCATTTCTCGGATGAAGGCACCCGCGCTGACCTGAATGTGATTCTGTCCGGTTACCAAGATGGATGGCATGTCTATACCTGCGGGCCGGATCGTTACATGGACGGCGTGATTCAGGCGGCCGAGAAGCAGGGCTTTCCCGAAGAGGCACGTCATCTGGAATACTTCTCGGTTCCTGAAACGCCTGAATATGAAAACCACGCGTTTGAGCTCAAGCTTGCGCGTTCGGGCCGGACACTGCCCGTGCCCGCGGACAAGGACGCGGCGCAAGTTCTGAACGAATCCGGTTTTCATGTGGATGTGAAATGCGCTGACGGCATCTGCGGTGTCTGTAAATGCGGTGTCATTTCGGGCGAGGTCGAGCATCGGGATTTCGTTTTGTCCCGCAAACAGCGCGAAGGCGCCATGATCCTGTGCCAAAGCCGCGCGGCGGAACCTGATGGTGTGATCGAGATCGATCTCTGAACCCTGTCCAAAAGCGACATTTGGAAGTTGAATTTTGGTCGCTCGGCCCATGGACGCCGGACGAGGGGTGAATTAACGTCGCCGCGAACCCAGATATTCCTGACCAACAGGTACGAGGTAGCTTCATGGATTATCACAGCCCCGCCAGCTTTGCCGAAGCTTCGGCTCTGGCCGCGAACGCGACGGGCATCACACGTTTTCTGGCGGGCGGTACGGATGTATTGGTACAACTGCGCTCGGAACTGGTGACGCCCGATACGCTGATCGACATCAAGAAGATCGACGGCGTGCGTGACATCAACCGCAATGCCGACGGCAGTTGGACGATCGGCGTGGCCGTCACCGGCGCCGAGATGAGCGAGCACCCCGAGCTTGGTCGCGACTGGCCCGGTGTGGTCGAGGCGATGGACCTGATCGGTTCAACTCAGATTCAGGGCCGCGCGACGTTGACGGGCAATCTGTGCAATGGCTCTCCTGCGGCTGATTCCGTGCCCGCCATGGTGGCCGCAGGCGTGACCGTCACCGTAACCGGCCCCGATGGCACGCGTGACGTTGCGGTCGAGGACATCCCGACCGGGCCCGGCAAGACCTCGCTGGCGAAGGGCGAGTTGATCTCGGCCGTCAACATCCCTGCCCGAGGCGAGAATGGGGGCGACGCCTATCTGCGTTTCATCCCCCGTACCGAAATGGACATTGCAGTGGTGGGCGTTGGTGTGAACCTCCGTCTGGATGGTGACGTCATCACCGAGGCGCGCGTGTCGCTGGGTGCCGTGGCACCGACCGTTCTGTTGGTTGAAGACTGTGCCAAAGCGATCATCGGCAGTACTTTGGACGATGCCGCACTTGACGCACTGGCCGCGGCCGCGTCGGCCGCCTGCAATCCGATCGATGACAAACGAGGTACGATCGCATTCCGTACCGAAGTCGCTGGCGTTCTGGCCAAGCGTGCCGCAAAGATCGCCTATGCCCGCGCGAAGGGAGAAAACGCATGAGCAAGCTCCACGTATCCACCACCGTGAACGGGGACGCAGTCGAATACCTGTGCGACCCGCGGGAAACCCTGCTGGACTGTCTGCGCGACAAGCTGAACCTGACCGGCGCCAAAGAGGGCTGCGGCACCGGCGATTGCGGCGCGTGTTCGGTCACCGTCGATGGCCGCCTTGTGTGCTCGTGCCTGATGCTGGGTGTCGAGGCCGAAGGCAAGCAGATCGAGACCGTCGAAGGGATTGCGGATGGTGACATCCTGCACCCGTTGCAGAAGAAGATGATCGAATATGCCGCGCTTCAATGCGGCATCTGTACCCCGGGCATTCTGGTGGCGGCGAAGTCGCTGTTGGAGAAGAACCCCAATCCGACCGAGGAAGAAACGCGCTATTGGCTGGCGGGCAACCTGTGCCGCTGCACCGGCTATGACAAGATCATTCGCGCCGTGATGGACACGGCCGCTGAGATGCGGGAGGCGTCATAATGGCTCTGGACGATCGCAAAACTGATTTCACCTTCGTTGGCACCCGCCCCGATCGCCCTGACGGTCTGGACAAGGTGACGGGCCGGGCCAAGTTCGGTGCGGATATCTCGGCCCCCGGCATGTTGCACGGCGCGATTCTGCGCTCACCCCATGCCCATGCCCGGATCGTCAGGATTGATACCTCGAAAGCCGAGGCATCGAAGGACGTCAAAGCCGTCGTGACCCGTGCCGATTTCGCCGATGTCCCATTCAAGCCCGGGCTCGAAGGTGAATTCTGGAATGTGCTGGAAAACGTCATGGCGGGGGAAAAGGCGCTCTATGACGGGCACGCGGTTGCTGCGGTGGCGGCCACATCTGCCTTGGCGGCACGTGACGCGCTGAAACTGATCGAGGTCGAATACGAGGTGCTGCCGCACGTCACCGACGTGGACAAAGCGATGGCCCCGGATGCGCCGGTGATCCGGGAAGGTGCTGCGGATTATTCGGTGCCGGAAAGGATGCACCCGAACGTCGTGCGTTATCACGAAAGCGGGCACGGCGATGTCGAGGCTGGGTTTGCCGAGGCCGATCTGGTCATCGAAGACAGCTTTGTGACCGAGGCGACCCATCAGGGGTACATCGAACCGCATGCCTGTCTGGGCATGCTGGGCAATGACGGCAAGGGTGAGCTGTGGTGCACAACTCAGGGCCACTGGATCGCGCAGAAAACCTGTGCGGCGCTGCTGGGAATCGAAACCTCTCAGCTGCGCGTCACGGCATCTGAAATCGGCGGCGGTTTTGGAGGCAAGACCACGGTCTTCATCGAACCTGTCGCGCTGGCGCTTAGCCGCAAGGCCAACCGTCCGGTCAAGATCGTGATGACCAGGTCCGAGGTTTTTCGAGCCACCGGGCCGACCTCTTCGGCGTCAATGGACGTGAAGATCGGCATGAAGAAAGACGGCACGATCACGGCGGCGCAGGGTGTCTTCCGCCTGCAAGGCGGGGCCTTCCCCGGCGCCCCGGGCGATATGACGGCCATGTGTGCCTTTGCGCCCTACAACCTGACCAACGTCAAGCAGATCGGTTACGACGTGATGTCGAACCGTCCGAAACAGGCCGCCTACCGCGCGCCGGGTGCACCCATGGGCGCCTTCGCCGTTGAATCCGTCATTGATGAGCTCTGCAACAAGCTGGGCCTCGATCCTATTGATGTGCGTCTGAAAAATGCCGCGCATGAAGGCACGAAGGCCAGCTATGGCCCGACCTACGAACGCATCGGTCTGGTCGAAACCCTTGAGGCTGCCAAAGCGCATCCTCATTACTCGGCCCCGCTGAAGCCCGGGCAGGGGCGCGGGGTTTCCTGCGGTTTCTGGTTCAACCACGGGGGCGAGACCAGTGTTTCACTGGCACTGTCCGAGGATGGTTCGGCGCAGTTGATGGTCGGAACACCCGACATCGGCGGGTCGCGCGCATCCATGGCCCTTATGGCGGCCGAGGTTCTGGGCATTCCGTATGAAAACATCCGCGTGACCATCGCCGACACGGCGACGCTGGGTTACAACGACGTGAGCCATGGTTCGCGCGTGACCTACGCGTCGGGCCTCGCGACGATCAAGGCCGCAAGACACGCGGTCGAGAAACTGTGCGAACGTGCGGCGGCCAAGTGGGGCATCCCGGTCGATGCGGTGAAATGGGAAGACGGCTGCGCGGTGCCCTCGGGGCCCAATGCAGGGGATTTCGACCCGATGCCTCTGGCCGACATCACGGCGGATATGGGATCGACCGGAGGTCCGATTTCGGGCCATTTCGAAGCAACCCCCGAAGGCGCGGGCGTATCCTTTGGTACCCATATCGTCGATGCCGAGGTCGATCCGGAAACCGGCAAGACATCGATCACCCGGTACACGGTCATTCAGGACGCCGGAAAGGCGATCCACCCGACCTATGTGGAAGGGCAGTTTCAGGGTGGCGCCGCACAGGGCATCGGCTGGGCACTGAACGAGGAATACATCTATGGCGAAGATGGCCGGTTGCAGAACTCGATCTTTCTTGACTACCGGATTCCCGTCGCCAGCGACCTGCCGATGATTGACACGGTGATCGTCGAAGTGCCCAACCCCGGCCACCCGTTCGGGGTGCGCGGCGTGGGCGAGACGGGCATCGTGCCGCCCCTGGCCGCCATCGCCAATGCGGTGTCCAATGCGGCGGGTGTTCGGATGAAGCAACTGCCGATGTCTCCGCCGCGCATTCTGGCGGCCCTGAAGGAAAATGGTTGAGGTCCACCTCTGGTCCGGCCTCCGGTCACTGACCGGGGGCCAGCAAGTGGTTGAGGTCGAGGCCAAAACCACCGGAGAGCTTTTGCGGGCTCTGGTCCGGGCCCACCCGCAGTTGCAGGCCCCCATTGATGCGGGGGTCTCCATCGCGATCGACGGGCGCGTCATTGCCACCGGGCTTACCGAGCCGATTCCCGAAGGCAGCGAGGTCTATCTGATGCAACGTCTCAGGGGCGGTTAGGCGTCAGGTGACCAGGGCTCGCGCCCGACCATCCGGTCAGCTTCTGCCGTGATGTCGTTCATGTGCCGCTCCAGGCTCAGGCGCAGGGTCTCGATTTCCTCTTCGCTGGCCTTGCGGGGCACCGTTTCAGTCCATTCCCGGCACAGAAACACGCCTTCATTTCGCCAGGGGCGGGGCATCAGAAGGTGATCCCAGGTTCCCGCTTCGCGACCATGTTTCGTGGAAAAGGTGATACCGAATACGCGCTTGCCCGATGTGCGCGCCCATACCAGCGGAACCGTCGACAGAACCCGTTCCGGCCCGCGCGGTCCGTCTGCCGCGATCCCAATAGAGATACCCTGCTTCATCTTGCCCAGAACCTGACGTGACAAGGCGACGTGGCGTGTCTTGCTGGCCATGGCGATCGTGTCCATGCCAAACAGCTTTTGTACGCGCCCCACCATGCTGCCCGCCCGGGCAGAGGAGGTGATCGAACAGATGCGCCCCTTGTCCAGCGGGAAGAAATAGGGCGACTGCGCCAACCGTTGGTGCCAAAGCACAACGATGACAGGTTCACCTTGTTCGACCAGCTGATCCAGTTCTTCGTATCCGATGCGCTGCCAGCGTGTGTTGCGGTTGACCAATCGAATGTAAGTGGCGATCCGGCGGGCCACCCAGTTCAGCACGGCTTCGCTGTCTGCGATCTTCTTGCGGAGGTTCACACGGGGTTCCTTTTGCTGACCGGACCTTGTCTTAGCGCACTGCACATTTTGCGCAACTTGTTTGTCGGCTCAGATAGTGGTGTGGAATTCGAAAAAGCCTCTTGAGTCCGCCGCGCGGCTGTCATATCTGGGGCTCACCACAGGGGTATAGCTCAGTTGGTAGAGCGACGGTCTCCAAAACCGTAGGTCGCGGGTTCGAACCCTGCTGCCCCTGCCATCCGCATCAAAACACCAATCGGCAATCGTGCCTGGCGCGTTTCCAGCGCGTGCGGCTTTCGACTATGGCCGGGGCGAACCGGCAATCAGGACGCGTGCAGGTATTGTGAGCCGCAGTGCAACCAAACCCTATACGCCATCAAAAAATTCCGGCCCAGAGTGTGAACAGCGTCACTGACGGATGTTGGAAAGTCTGGTTGTCTGAGAATGTCAAAGAGTTGGCGTTCAGGTTCTGCACAGAACGCAGGTTTTCAATTTCTCCCTTGTGACTGGGGCGCGCTTGAGGTCGAGCGCGCCCTTTCCGTTTCTGGTCAGCAACGCATACTGACGATATCAGAACGTGCAGAGATTCTGCCCAAAGCCGGTGCTTGAGCAAAACCCGCAAAATCGGGCTTTGCACCAGAGAAAGTCGTGTGGCGGCCGGTCGGTCAGGCCAGCAGCGCCAGATCCCCGATATTTGTCTTGTGCCGGGTCGGCATCGTTTTTACCGAATGGCCGTCGATCGTCAGGGCGAGGTCCTCATAAAACCCGCCGCTGTCGAACCACCAGCGATGCGACTTCATCATCTTGCGCTGTCCTTTGGGGACGTCTCGTTGATATTGGTGGTCACAGAAAATATCCCAATGACCTTTCGAGGTCAGCTTCGGCATCCCGACACGACCGGCGCGACGCCGACCGCCGTGAACAATCCCGCCGGCCAGGGCCAGCACTTTGTCTTTCCGGCTGTAGTAATTGGTGAATCGCTTGCACCGTTTTTTCAGGACCAGATCGCCCCATGCGCCCTTTTCCAGCCATTCTGAATCGATGTCCGCTGACGCAAACATGACCTGATCCGCCGACCATATCTTGTTGCCGGGCCCGGCCGAATCCCCGAAGTCCGAGAATGCGCGCAGTACCACCAACGCCCCCATGGAATGAGCGATCAGATGCACCTTGGGGCGTGGCGACATTCCCAACAGCGGCAAGATTCCGTCCCCCACCAGATGCGGTGCCACCGCCTTGGCATCGGAGCGGTCCGAGTCGTAGGTGTGCACCGATCCGTCGCTGGGCCAGTCAAAGGCAACGACCGCGCCCTGATACCCGTTGCCCCTGAGATTGGTTTCTATTTTTCCCAGCCGGTCCAGCATGTCCTTCTGGCTGGTGTTGAACCCGTGAACATAGATCAGGACGGCCGAATCCCCGCCCTCCTGTCGCACGAGATCCAGCCATTTGGCTTTTTTGACAATACTTCCCTTACGAATTTTTCCACCGGGGCTTTGCTGGGTGATGTGAACATATCTGGTCTTTGCCGCCGGCTTTAACGTGAACTTTTTCTTCGGGGCGTTATAGGTGCGGCGTGAAAAAAACAGTGCCATTATTCAAACTCCATTCTAATCAATTCGTAAAATGTGCCATGAGCCGCTGTTTTCACAAAGCGTAATCTCCCGGCCCTTCTGATGCCAAAACGGGGATGTGCGATGAAGCCGGTATGCGCCAAGGTTGCATACAGGGGCATCCTGACGTCCAATGCCTGTTTCCTCTGCCGGCTTAATGCCCTAGTGTCCGCTGCAAACGAACACACGCACGAGGCCCCATGTCGCGTTTTGATGGATATTTCCTGCGGCAATTGCTGATTCTGTTTGGCTTTTTCACCTTGGTGCTTGTCGGTGTGTTCTGGATCACCCGGTCTGTCAGCCTGTTTGACAGGGTCATTAGCGGTGGGCAGTCGGCAATGGTCTTTCTGGAATTCACCGCGCTGACTTTGCCGACCTTGATCCGCACGGTCATGCCCATGGCGGTGTTTGCCGCCGCCGTCTATGCCACAAATCGCCTGAGCCGCGAAAGTGAGCTGACGGTTATGCTGGCCACCGGATCCAGCCCTTGGCGGCTTGCCCGGGCGGTGCTGCTGTTCGGTGTGATTACTGGGGTGATGATGGCGATCATCAGCGTGTTCCTGCGCCCGGCCTCGGTGGAACAGCTGGAAATCCGGCAAGCCGAAGTGGCCGGAGATGTGACGGCTCAACTGCTGAACGAAGGCGAGTTTCTGCACCCCGCCGAAGGTGTCACGGTTTACATAGGCAGCATTGATCTGGACGGCACACTCCACGAAGTGTTCGTGTCTGACCGCCGCGATCCTGAAAACGCGGTCAGCTATTCAAGCGTAACCGCCTATCTGGTCAACAATGATGTCGGCATCCACCTTGTGATGGTTGATGGGGTTGCATTGCGCCTGAACAAGGAAGGCAAAGTGTTGTCATCGACCCTGTTCCAGGACGCGTCCTACGACATCTCGGAACTGACGAATACAAATCCGATGGCCCGGCGCAGCCTCGAAGCTATTCCAACGGCGGACCTGATCCGCAACCGGGATGAGGTTTCAGCCACGGAAGGGTTCAGCCAAGGCAAGCTGATCGAAGAGCTGCACCAGCGGTTCTCGTGGATCGCGATATGCATCGCCGTGGCCCTGGCCGGGTATTCCACCCTGATGCTGGGCAGTTTTTCCCGGTTTGGATTGTGGCCGCAGATATTGGGCGCCTTCACCATCCTTGTGCTGCTTGAAGGTGTGCGCGGGTTTGTTTCCCCGGTGGTGATCGATGACCCGGAGCTTTGGTTTCTGCTTTACCTTCCCGCAATCATAGGGGTGCTGATCTCGGGCCTCTTCCTGCTTGTTGCTGGTCGGCCGCTGATGCGAAAACGGCAGCGCGCGCCGCAGATCATGCCGACGCCGGCCTGAGTTCTAGCCGCGAAGATCCACCAAACAGCTGTGAATGTCGTCAAATTCCTCGCGATCACCGCGGGTGACCAGATACATGGGCAGCGGCAAGCTGATACTGTCCTCGACCCGCTCCAGAGCACCCGAGGCCAGATGTTCGGAAATGACGTAATCGGGGAAATAGCCGTTTCCGCCTCGGTGCAGAATATATCGCAGCGCCATCATGCAATTGCCAAGAAACACTGTCTGACCCGACGCCCGCCGCGCAGCCGATCTGACATGGTCCTGATAGACCTCGCCCAGTTCAAGGTTGACAAAGATCATGTCATCGTCCGTGCCGTCAGTCTTTGGCGTCCGGACCAGGGACAAAAGCTCGGGTTCAAGCGCGTACCACGTGACACGCCGGTCCGCCGGCTTTTCATGTGTGATCGCCGCGTCCAGCACATGGGTTGCCACCGCTTCGACCATGTTCAGGTCGTGGTCATAGTTCAGCGTCAACAGCAACTTGCCAAAGCGCTGTTCAAACCGAACCGCCAGGTCCACCAGCAACGGATCCCAGATGCTGAGTTGGCCGCCCAACCGCAGCGCCGGGCGGTTCTGTGCCTGTACCGGCAGGTCGCGCGATGCAAAGCCCCAAAGGGACAACATCTGTTCCGCATAGGGTTTGAACTGCTGGCCGAACTCGGTCAGCGCCGTTCCGCCGGCACCGCGCGTGAACAGCGCCCTGCCGGTTTCCTCCTCGATCAGGCGAATACGCGCGCTGACAGCGGTCTGCGTCACATGCAACTTGCGAGCGGCGGCATGAAAGCCACCGGCTTCGGCCACGCAGAGAAAAGTTTCCAGAGCTTTGAAATGCATGTCGAAAGTATTTTTTGATCATTGTGATAAAATCAATTCATTTTTTTGGAGGCTGGTTTCGAACTACGCTTTCGCTCAGGACACATGCAAAAGGATCAGCCATGCTGGACAAAAGCCACAAACCCACCTGGACCAGTTTCGAGACAGCCACCAAGGCCGACTGGGACGCCGTAATGGAGTACGAAGAGGCGTATAATGCGGCCCTGCCAGACCGCATCCTCGATGCCATCCGCTCGTTGGACGAAGAATGGACGCCCTATCCGGTGAACCGCTACCAGCACAGCCTGCAAGCCGCGACACGTGCTTACGAGGACGGTGCGGATGAGGAACTGGTGGTGGCGGCGCTGATCCACGATACCGGCGATATCCTGTCACCCTACAATCACGGAGAGCTGTCAGCGGCGATGATGAAGCCTTACGTCAGCGAAAAGACGTATTGGATTCTCAAGCATCATTGCGTGTTTCAGGGATATTACTACAACCACCATCTGGGCGGCGACCGCAACGCGCGCGACAAATATCGCGACAGTCCTTATTGGGAAGATTGTCGCTATTTCTGCCATGAATACGATCAGAAGGCGTTCGACCCGAATTATCCGACCAAGCCGCTGGAGTTCTTCGAACCCATGTTGCGCCGCGTCCTGAACAGGGGCGAAGGCCATATGGAGCTGAACGAAACCGCCGATGACGGCAAAACCGGCTAGGAACCGGATCAGGCGGGCCAGCCCGGCCCGCCTGCCTGTTCAGCAGCTCGCCATCAGGCGATAGACGATCTGCGCCGCAGTGAAATCCCAGGCGGCATTGCCGTCGGGGGCCAGTTCGACCACGTCGAAGCCGACGCAGCGGCGGCCCTTCAGGGCGTGTTCGACGAGGCGAAGCGCCTGATAGTATCCCAGCCCGCCCGGAACTGGCGTGCCGGTCGCGGGCATCTGCGCCGGGTCCAGCCCGTCAACGTCAAAGCTGACATAGACCAGTTCGGGGAAATCCTCGGGCAGGTCGACGGCATGGATGTTGCCGGTGACCAACTCTTCGGCATCCACGTGGAAAACGCGGTTCCTCAGACGGCTTTTTGCTTCCTCGGTGGAAAAGGCGCGCACGCCGAACTGGGCCAGTGGGATACCTTCCTCGGCCAGCAGATGCATCACCGAGGCGTGCGAGTGTTTTTCGCCCTGATAGGCGTTGCGCAGATCGGCATGGGCGTCGATCTGCACGATGCCGAGGGGCTGGCCTAGCGAGCGAGTCACACCCATGACCGCGCCATAGCTGAGCGAGTGTTCGCCGCCCAGCGTGACCGGCACCTTGCCGGCGCGGATGGCGGCCTCGGTGCGCTGGGCGAGGCGCTCCATAACGTCCGGCAGCGGGCCGTCGCAATCCAGCGGGGGCTCGGTAAAGATGCCTTCGACGCAGGGTTCGGCGTGGCCCGTGATGCGTTCGAGTTCATTGCTGGCCGCGATGATCGCTTCGGGGCCTTTGGCGGTGCCGGACCCGTAGGATACGGTGCGTTCCAGCGGCACCGGGATCACGTGGAATCGCGCGTCTTCGCTGCGTTCGGTCTCGGTCAGTTCGCTGTCGAGGAAAAAGCTCATGAAAGCCTCTCTTTGAAGTCGTCGTAGCCGAATTGCCTGATGATTTTCAGGTCGTCGGTTTCGCTGTTCCACAGGGCGATGGTGGGCAGGGGCACGCCGTTGAACGTGTTGGTCTTGACCATCGAGTAATGCGCCTGATCGAGGAAGGCAAAGCGCTGCCCGATCCGCAGCGGTTCGGCCCAGGTGTAGTCGCCGATCACGTCGCCCGCCAGGCACGAGGGGCCGCCCAGGCGATAGGTGTGGCCGGTTTCGGCCTCGTCCATCAGGGCGGGGCGATAGGGGGCCTCGATCACGTCGGGCATGTGGCAGGTGGCCGAGATATCGGTGATCGCCAGATCCATGCCGTTATGCGGCAGGTCGAGGATTTCGCCCACCAGGATGCCCGCATCCAGCGCCACCGCCTCGCCGGGTTCCAGATAGACCTCGCCGCCGTATTTGGCGCGGATGTGTTTGATGAACTTTACCAGCCCGTCGCGGTCATAGTCGCTGCGGGTGATGTGGTGACCGCCGCCGAAATTGAGCCATTTCAGGTCGTTCAGGAAGGGGGCGAGTTGCGGATCGACCGCAGCCCAGGTGCGTGCCAGCGGTTCGAACCCCTGTTCGCAGAGCGTGTGCATGTGGAGGCCGTCCACGCCCTCCAGCGCCTTGGCGTCCAGTTGGCTGACCGGGGTGCCGAGGCGTGAACACGGTGCGCAGGGGTCGTATTTCGCGACCTCGCCTTCTGAATGCTCGGGGTTGATGCGCAGCCCGACCTGCCGCCCCGCGGCCTGTGCCTTGGCCAAGAAGCGGTCTTTCTGCGCGGGGCTGTTGAAGATGATGTGATCCGAGAGCGCAAGGATTTCGTCGATGTCGGCGTCCTTGTAGCCCGCGCAGTAGGTCGCGACCTCGCCGCCATATTCCTCGCGGCCCAGCCGGGCCTCGTAGATGCCGCTTGCGCAAGTGCCGCCGAGATACTGTCGCACCAGAGGGGCCAGAGCGAACATCGAGAAGGCCTTGAGCGCCGACAGGACATGCGCGCCAGAGCGCTCACCGATATCGGCCAGAACCGCCAGATTTCGCTCCACCGCCTTTTCGTCGACGACGAAGCAGGGTGACGGCACGCGTGTCAGGTCGAAGTGGCGGAAGGCGCCGGCGTCTCCGGCCTGTGTGGTCATCATGTCGGACATGTCGGGCGTCTCCGATTGTGAAAAGGCCGGGGGGCCTGCCCCCCGGACCCCCCGGGATATTTTCAGCCAGATGAAGCAGGGCGGTCGCGCGGACCGCCCCGAGGGATCAGAAGTCGACGGGCCCGTCGAGTTCGTGGACCTGCCAGGGAAGGCCGTGGGTGTTCAGCATGTCCATGAAATCGTCCGGGTCGAGCTGTTCCATGTTCCACACGCCCGGTTCGCGCCAGTTGCCTTTCAGCACCTGTGCCGCGCCGATCATCGCGGGGACACCGGTGGTGTAGCTGACGGCCTGCGAACCGACCTCGCGATAGCATTCCTCGTGGTCGCAGATGTTGTAGATGTAATAGGTTTTCTCGCCCGAGCCGTCCTTGGCCTGACCCGTGGCGATGTCGCCGATGCAGGCCTTGCCTTTGGTTTCGGCGCCCAGATCGCCGGGATCGGGCAGCAGGGTTTTCAAGAACTGGATCGGGATGATCTCGACCCCGTTATGCATCACCGGGTCGATGCGGGTCATGCCGACGTTTTCCAGCACCCTGGCATGGGTGATGTAGGCGTCGCCGAATGTCATCCAGAAGCGGGCGCGCTCGATCTCGGGGAAGTGGGTGCTGAGCGATTCCAGTTCCTCGTGATACATCAGGTACATGTTCTTGGGGCCGATGGCGGGGAAGTCAAACTCGACCTTGTGGGTCATGGCGGGAGAGTGTTTCCATTCGCCGTTCTCCCAGTGGCGTACTTCGGCCAGGACTTCGCGCAGGTTGATTTCTGGGTTGAAATTGGTGGCGAATTCCTGATCGTTCTGGCCGCCATTGGCGTCAAGCACGTCGATCTGGCGGATCGTGTCCAGCTTGTGTTTCTTGAGCCACTTGGCGAAGACGGATGTAACACCCGGATCGAAGCCCGAGCCGAGGATCGCCGTCAGGCCGGCCTGTTTGAACTTGTCTTGATAGGCCCATTGCCAGTGGTATTCGAACTTGGCCTCGTCTTCGGGCTCGTAGTTTGCAGTGTCGAGATAGTGGCACCCGGCCTCGAGGCAGGCGTCCATCAGCACCAGGTCCTGATAGGGCAGGGCCAGGTTCACCAGGATTTCCGCGCCTGTTTCCTTGATCAGCTTGACCGTGTTTTCGACCTTGTAGGCGTCAAGCTCGGCGGTGGCGATGTCAACGCCCACGCGCTCTTTCACCGATTTGGCGATGGTGTCGCATTTTGACTTGGTCCGGCTGGCCAGTGTGATTTCAGTAAAGATGTCCGAATTCATCGCCATCTTGTGCACGGCGGCGTGGGATACGCCGCCCGCGCCGACAACCAGTGTTTTGCCACTAAGTGAACCCATGGGGGTAATCTCCTCTCACAGGGGGTTATTCGTAATAGGTGTAGCCGTTGATCGAGTCGCGATAGGCGCTCATCAGGGTTTTGCGGTCCTTGGCTTTCAGAGTACCGGTCGAGATCGCCTCGTCCACCATTTTGCGGAAGGCGGCGACGCAGTCGGTGGGGTCGAATTCGACATAGGACAGCACCTGGCTGATCGTGTCGCCCTCTTGTTCGTGCAGCAGGTCGAACCCTCCGTCAGCGCGCAGGTCGATGGTGACGACGTTGGTGTCGCCGAACAGGTTATGCAGATCGCCCAGCGTTTCCTGATAGGCGCCGACGAAAAAGACGCCCATGAAATATTCATCATCTTCGGGCAGGGTATGCACCGGCAGACTGGGTGAAACACCGTCGGCCAGGATGAACCGGTCGATCTTGCCGTCGCTGTCGCAGGTGATGTCGGACAGGACTGCGCGGCGGTCGGGTGTCTGGTTCAGGCCCTGCAAGGGCACGATCGGATGCAGTTGGTCAATGGCCCAGACGTCTGGCAAGGACTGAAACAGAGAAAAGTTGCAGTGGTAGATATCGGCCACTTTCTCAAGCTGGTCGTCCACGTCGGTTTCCAGGTCGTCACTGGCCGCCAGCGCCTTGAGGCGGGCCATCAGCGACAGGTAGATGCGTTCGGCCCGGGCCATCTGGCGCAGGTCTACATATCCACGGCGGAACAGGGCGCGCAATTCGTTGCGATAGAAGGTGGCGTCGTTCCAGCATTCCTGAAGACGGTCTTTGCTGAGATAGCCGTGCACTGCGGCAAGGTCTGAAACCATGTGGTGATCGTCGGCTTCAACCTCGGGGCCGTTGGGCGCATCATAGAGCGTGCTTTCCAGCACGTTGAACACCAGCATCGACGACGTCGCCACCACCGCGCGGCCGCTTTCGGTGACCAGCGTCGGGTGGTCCACCGCGGCCTCGTCCATGGCATAGGCCACGGTTTCCACCACGTTGGCGCAGTATTCCTCGACAGTGTAGTTGATCGAGTTCTCGGCCGCCTTCTTCTCGCCTGTGTAGTCCACCCCCATACCACCGCCGAGGTCCAGATGGGTCAGCGGCACGCCCTCGCGCGTCAGTTCGGTGTAATAGCGGCAGGCCTCGCCCACCGCGCGGCGCACATCGTTGACGTCCTGCACCTGAGAACCCAGATGCGAATGCTGAAGCTTCAGGCAATGCAGTAGCCCCGCCTCTTTCAGCTTGTCGACTGTAGCGACAAGTTGATCGGTGTTCATGCCAAAGGCCGAGCGGTCGCCCGAGCTTTCCTCCCACTTGCCGCTGATCTGGTTGGTCAGTTTCACCCGCACGCCAATAAGCGGTTCGACCTCCAATTCCTTGTAGACCTCGATCACCGTGTCAGCCTCTTTCGGGCTTTCCAGAACGATCACCGTGTTGAACCCGATCTTGCGGGACAGGATGGCCAGCTGGATGAACTCGGCATCCTTGACGCCGTTGCAGACGATCAGCGCTTCGCTGGCCAGCCGATGTGCCAGCGCGATCACCAGTTCGGGTTTGGACCCGGCCTCGAGCCCATAGTTGTACTTCTTGCCGAATTCGACGATCCGGTCGACGACCTGGGCTTGCTGGTTCACCTTGATCGGGAACACACCGCGATAGCTGCCCCTGTAACCGACGCGGGCGATAGCTTCGCGGAAGCTTTCGTTCAGATGGGCGATCTCGTGTTCCAGATAGGAAGACACGCGCAGAACCATCGGGGCCTTGATGCCGCGGTCGTCCAGATCGCTGAGAATACCGGGCAGGCTGATCGCGCCAACCTCGGGAGCCAAGGGATTGCGCAGACCGATTTCGCCCTGCTCCGTCACCTCGATGAGGCCTTTGCCCCATTTTTCAACTCCGTAGATGGAATGCGGTGCGTCGGGCGTCTGTTTCAATCAAGTCGGTCCTTAACGTAGGGGTGCCAGTTTCGCGCCCGCCAATACGGCAGCTGTTTGATTCTTCCAAGCCTAAACTATGTGACGGAAAAATCCGAGTTTCATGCCGGTGGGGTGATCCGGACCAGATGATTGTCCCACTGGCACTTCGCGCGGGCCCGGATCTCGGGGTGTGCAGTGGCCAACGCGCCGAACACACCGGTTCCGGTGGTGAAAACCAAACCGTTCGGGCCCGATCCAAGCCCGCAGACATCCTCAAGCTCGAACGCATCGCTGAATGTGCCACTGGCCACGTCGAACCGATGCAGCGCATTGCTGCGTGAACAGGTGATGGCAACGGTTGCACCATCCGCCGAAAACGCGATGCTGCCCGCATAGCCTTGCAGCGTTCTTTGATCCTGCTCAGGCGCTGACAGAAGGTGCGGGGTTTCCCCTTGACGGTGCAGGCCCAGCAAGGGCGGATGTTCGGCCTTGCTGCCCTGCCACTGCATCGCAAAGCCCACCAGCCCGTCGCGACGGACCGCCAGATGGCGGATCGAGTTCTTGTGAAGCGCGGGCGTCAGCGACACCTGCTCCTGAACCAGGCCCGACAGGGAAAGGTAGGTCAGGTTGGGCTTCATCGTCGGCAGGTTCAGCTTCGTGCGCCCGGTTTCGGGATGGGTTTCGATCCCGCCATTGGCAATCACAAGCGTTTTCCCACCTGGCATCAACCGCATGTCATGCGGCCCGACGCCGCCGGAGGGGAATTCACCCAAGCGCGCAAAGGTTTCGGCGTCCCAGACGCCTATGATACCTTCTCCGGCTTCGAAATCGTTTTCGGTGGCAAAGAAAATCGCGCCATCGGCTGAAAAAGTACCGTGACCATAAAAATGCCGGCCTTCCGGCGCCGTCAGCCGCGCGATCGGTGATCCCGTCACGCAATCAATCACCACGGCAAAGGTGCCCGGACGGCGCGCAAAGGCCACGGCCTGTGGTTTGACCGGATGTGCCGCCGCCGCATGACCGCGCGCGGGCAGGGGCACGGAAAACAGGAGCGTTCCCTGTGCATCCAGCCCGGCCAGTCGATACGAACCATCCGGAAACAGCGCTGCGGCCAGAAACTCCGGCCTGCCCACCGAGGCCCATCCATGGATCGGAGGCAGTGAGGTTGCAGCCAGCCCTGCAAGAAAACGGCGGCGCGATGTCATGGGTCAGTCCCCGTCCAGAGAATTGAAGCCTGCGCTGATGCCCAGGGTCGGGCCAAGTTCAGTCGACGCAATGGCGCGAATATCGTGGATGGACTGTTGCAGGGCCTCGATACGGAACCGGGCCTGCGGATCCGAAACGCCCGCCAGCGCCGGGTCGTCAATGGCCTGGGCATTCTCGATGGCGCGCGCAAAGGCAGCATCTAGATCCGCGGCGATATCGGGATGATCAAAGGCCAACCGCGATGCAAGATCACGAAGGGCCACCAGTGAAAGTTCGACATGGCGCAAGGATCGCTTCGACCGCCACGCTTCGGCGCGGTTCGGGCGCGGGCGGTCGAACGTGCCCAACGGGCGACCAAGCCGAGTGTCGGCCGTGAATTCAAGACCCGTGGACAAAGCCTTGAACAGTTCCTGCATCGCTTCGTCCTGCGTTCGGTAGCGGCCGTTTTCACCGGGCCGGGTCAGGCCGGGGGCATAGCTTTGCCAGTCATCGGCCATCGCCCGCGCGTTGGCATCAATATCCGCCGCGATCGCCTGAATCAGCGCGCAGCGGTAATCTGCATTGCCCTGCTCTGCAAAGGCGGGATCGAACAGCATCCGTTCGAGCGCAAAGAACCCGCGCCCGGCTATGGATGTCTCGGCATAGGCTTCCGGGTCTTGCACGGCGTCATCCTCGGTTGCGATATGCTGGGACAGGGCTTTGGTGGTGAACCCTTTCGTGTCGGGCCAGAACGCCATGGCAAACGCACGATCATCGACCTCGGTCGGACCGAACCGCAGGTGACTGGCGGAAATCCAGCTGTCGAAGGCCGCGTCATAAGCCGCGCGCAACGCCGGTGAGGTCGGATCGCAATCCACCCGCGATGCACTGACCAGAGCCCCGGTCGTTTCCGGCAGCTTGTCGAACCTGGGCAAGATATGTGTCTCGGCAACGTCCATCAGGATGGGTGCGCGGTCCTGCGCCTGTGCGGCAAGCGGCATCATCAAAGCGGCAACATAGGTAAGAATACGCATGGGTCAGAGGCTCTCCAGGAAACGGATCAGGGCGTCGCGGTCAGTTTTCGGCATCGACACAACCGCATCGCGCGCGGCCTGGGCTTCGCCGCCGTGCCACAGGATCGCCTCGAGCAGATTGCGTGCCCGCCCGTCATGCAGAAACTGCGTGTGGCCCGAGACGCGTTCGGTCAGACCAATGCCCCACAAAGGTGGCGTCCGCCATTCGCGCCCCGTCGCGCGGGCCTCGGGGCGGTGATCGGCCAGACCTTCGCCCATGTCATGCAGCAGCAGGTCGGTATAAGGCCAGATCAGCTGAAAGCTGTGCTCGGGCCGATCTTCCAGCCGGTGCGTGACATGGGCCGGAGTATGACAGGATGCGCAGCCGATCGTGTGAAATACCTCTTTGCCGCGCAACACCTTGGGGTCGTCGACATCACGGCGGCCGGGCACGCCCAGATTGCGGCTGTAGAAATCCACCAGGTCCATGCCCTGCTGATCGATCTCGAACGCGCGGGTATCGGTGTCGCCATGCGGGGCCTCGACGCAGTTCACCTGCAAATCCGTGCAGTCCCCCTGAGGTGCCGGGTAAAGCGGGCTTGAAATACCGATATCCCCGGCAAAGGCTGCGGCGGATTGCTCCATGACCGTCGGCATGCCTGCCTTGTGCCCGAACCGGCCCATCATCGGGGCGCCGTATTCAACAGACCAGACGATGTTCGGACGGCCCGAGATGCCATCCCCGTCCATGTCATCGGGATCAGCCTGGGCCAGCAGGTCTTCGACCGGGATCGCCTCAAGCAGGCCAAGCCCGATCATCTGCGGTGCGACCCGCGGGCTCAGCATTGCATCCGGGTGCAGCGGGCCATAGCCCAGATCAGCGGCCCTGTAAGACGGGCGGCGCAGTGACGCGGTTTCGCCGTCAGAAAGTTCAACAGGGACTTCTTCGTAAGAGATATCCAGCCGATATTCCGCCGGATGTCCCGCAAGCGCGAAATCCTGCATCTGCCCGCCATAGTTGGGTTCGGGCCGGGTGGCGATGTAGTCTTCGATCCCGGCAGACCCGTCTTCCGGCGCACCGGGGATCGAGACCCGAAGGAACATCGAGACCGCATTGTCATCAGGGCCGTTGGGAGTGTGCCCCCGCCCATCCTTGATATGGCAACGCTGGCAGGATCGCGCGTTGTACAGCGGCCCCAACCCGTCAGAGGCCAAGGTGGATGATGGTGATGAAACCCAGATTTTCTTGAACAACCCGTTGCCGACCTTGAAATCCAGCTCCTGCTCGAAGCTCAGATTGCCCGAGGGTTGCGAAAACGCATCCGCGTCGTTGCGGACCCGGACAGTCGCCGCCCCGGCAGAGAGTTCTTCGAACGGCTGCGACACGCCATAATCCTGCGGGGGCGCGGTCACGGCCGCAATGCGGGCGCGTTCCTCGTCGGTGCGGGGGGTGAATTTCAGATGCAGGTCCCGCAGCTCGGCTGACAGGCAGGGGGTGGCCGCCAGGGCGACCACCGACAAGGCAAGAAGGCTATTCGCCTTCGTCCATTTTCGATGCGTTGAGTTGCGCATAATTGGCTTCGCCGATCCTTTCATACAGGTCGAGCTGCGTTTCGAGGAAGTCGATATGTCCCTCTTCATCGGACATCAACTCTTCGAACAGCGACATGGAGACAAAGTCGCCGGCCTCCCGACAATATTCGCGCGCTTCCTTGTAAAGTGCCCTGGCGTCGATCTCGGCCGCCAGGTCGCATTCCAGCGTTTCCTTCGGCGTCTGACCGATCCGCAACGGGTCCAGTTTCTGAAGGTTGGGGTGACCTTCCAAAAAGATGATCCGTTCGATCAGCTTGTCCGCGTGGCCCATCTCTTCGATGCTTTCCTCGCGGCTTTTCTTGGCCATATGGCCAAGGCCCCAGTCTTCTTGCAGGCGGTAATGCAGCCAGTATTGACTGACGGCAGTCAGCTCATGCCGCAGAGACTTGTTCAGATATTCGATGACCTTCGGATCGCCCTTCATCAGCCTTCTCCTGTGTTGCTCCGGCACGCAAAGTGCGGAGTTGCATGGGGACTTCCAGATTACTACTGGCCCGCATTGTGTCTAGGAACAGCGGCATGCACCCGCCGCAATCCGCCGATTTGCCAAGGGCATGGTAGATCTTGCCGGGGGTGATGATGGTCCGCGGATCCGCCGTGCGCATCCAGTCGATGGCCGCACGGATGTCGTGATCGGATATGTTGGTGCAGTGGCAGACAATCATTGGTCTTGGCTCGTTTCGCCGCCTTTACAGACGATCAGAAAGGGTTGCTCGGGCCGGAAAGAAACCCTCTCCGGCCCGCTTGGGAATCAATGGAAAACGGCGTCAGGGTTATCCAGGCTGTCTGACCCTTCAAACGCAACCCCGTCCAGCTCCAGTGCGGTTACGATGCGCTCGATCGTTTTGGTCTGATCGATCAGGCCGTTGACGCCGCCCATGATCAGGGCCTCACCGCCTTCATTGCCGCGCTCAAGCATCTGGTCATAGGCAAATCCCGCCTCGGCCGTTGTCTTGATCTTGCCCAGGGCCTGCATGGTGGCGGCCAGTTTCGCTTTCATCTCGGTATCCAGTGCCGGATCCGTGGCGATGACCAGATCGGCCAGAGATGCGCCCGAAACCGGGGTGCCATCGATGCGGGTATAGCTGCCCAGATAGACGTTCTGGATGCCCAACCCGTCATAGTAATGGCTGTTGTGGGTGTTGTCCGAAAAGCAGTCATGTTCTTCTTCGGGATCGTTCAGCATCAGGCCAAGGCGCATCCGTTCGCCGGCTTGCTCACCATACGAGAGAGAGCCCATGCCGGTCAGGATCGCGCTGATGCCTGCTGCTTCGTTCTGCATAAGGGCTGCGCGCGCCGCTCCGCCGTCTTTCCACTGATCCGCCATCCAGGCCAGATCGCTGACCAGCAGTTCGGTCGCAGCGCTCAGATATTGCGCACGACGGTCGCAATGGCCGCCGGTACAGTCCTCGCCCTGCGCATAATCGGTCGCTGGGCGGTTGCCGGCACCGGCGCCATGGCCGTTCATGTCCTGACCCCACAGAAGGAACTCGATGGCGTGATAGCCGGTTGCCACATTCGCCTCGATACCATCGGCTTCGTGCAGGGTGTCGCTCAGCAGTTCGGGGGTGATTTCGCTGGCATCAATGGTCTCGCCCGACAGTTGGAAGCTGGGGTTGGCGATGACGTTCAGCACGGCAAATTCGTTTTCGTCCGTCGCGCCGCCATAGGCCGCGTCGACATAGTCGATCAGACCTTCGTCCAAAGGCCAGGCGTTCACCTTGCCTTCCCAGTCATCAACGATGGCGTTGCCGAAGCGATAGACTTCCGTCTGCTGATAGGGGACACGCGCAGCAACCCAGGCCGCGCGCGCCGCGTTCAGCGTTGCGTCCGACGGATCGGCGATCAGTGCGTTGACCGCATCCTGCAATTTCCTGGCTGAAATCAGGCTGTCCTCAAATTTGGCTTCCGCAATATTGGCATAGGTGTTCAGTACATCTGCCTTGGTGGGGGCATCACCCGAGATTGCGGCGGTTGCCATGCAAAATGTAAGGGCGCTGGCAGTGGTGAATAACTTGGTCATAGGAGTTCGGTGCTTTCCTGTCAGAACTGTCGGATCGCGCGGGGATGTACCGCGGGTTTCGCGAAGAAATAACTGAGTGATTTAGTCGGCAATGTCAACCTGAGTTTTATTGTCGGATATAGCAAATGATGGTTGAATCCCACGCTTCTCCCCAAATCTGGCGAGCTCCGATCCGAGGGTTAACGTTGCGTGGCAGGTGATTCGCGGTAAAATCACTGTTGTGATTCTGTTAAAGGCGGTTTTTGGTTAATGAAGTGCTCTGTTCTGGCGTTGTCTCTTTTTCCGGCAGCTCTTGCCGCTCAGGCGACGCAGATCACGCCCACCCATCAACATGGGTCCGGTCAATTGGAAATCGTGTTTACGGACACGGAATTTACGCTGTCCCTTAAGGTTCCAAGCATTGACATAATCGGGTTCGAGACCCCGGTGGCAAGTGATGACGAGCGTACGCGTGTCGCCATCGCGATTTCCGAACTGTCCAAACCACTGGATCTGTTTGTCGTCCCGCCCGACGCCGTGTGCTTTACCGCATCTGCAAACGTGATCCTGACGCATGATATTCCGGGGCAGCAGGATAACGCGGGCGAGGGGGGCACGTCATTCGCAACAGGCGAACATTCGGAATTCCAGGCTGACTACGTTGTTCAATGTCAGGATATGGATGCGCTGACCACGATGGAATTTACGTATTTCCAGCGGTTCAGCGGGACAGAGAAGCTGAACGTTCGCGTCGGATCAGGCGCGGCGACCAGCGCCCATGAAATCACGCGCGCCGCGCCCAGTCTCGATATGACGCAATTCCGTTAGAGATGGTGCTTGAACGCCCGTTTGACGTATTGAAGCGCGCAGCCGAAGCAATTGAGCCAAGATTGCTTCGCCCATGCCTGGGGCTGCGCAGAAAACGAACGCGCTGGATTGAAGGCGGAAAAACTGCTCCTCAGTGCGGTCGTTGAATGCAGCAATGAGCGAAACCCAAAAATTATTTATTTTTCACAAGTGGTTATGGCCTTTGAGGTTGCCGGACTTCGCTGAATCAAAAGTCTCCAATTGAGGCAAAGATTAACGAATAAGGGCACAAGAATCGCATGTATGACAAGTTCTCGCAAAACTTATGCCAATATCCAAATCTATTGGTACATCATCCTGCCGATCTGTTGACTAGTCCGGTTTTAATGAGGGGGTATCTCGGCAGGGTTAGGGGGATGCCCGTTCAGGCCCGTTATGGGCCGACAAAGCGCGGCATCCCCTGCCGTATCGTTTTCGACAAGTCCACTAACCGATACTGTCAGTCGATCTTGTTGCGTTGCGCGTGCGGGGTGACGCCAAAGCTTGACCGGTAGACGCGCGAAAAATGGCCCGGGTTTTCAAAGCCGCAGGCCACGGCAACCTCGGTGACGGATGCTTCGGTCTGAAGCAACAGTTTCTGGGCGCGCTCCAGCCGCATTTCCATGAAGTATTTCTTGGGCGACGTGTTGAGGTATTTTCCAAACAGCCGCTCAAGCTGCCGGGTTGAAATGCCAAGCTCTTCTGCAATGAACGAGGGGGAAACCGGGGTTTCGATACTGTCCTGCATGATGGTGATCGCCTTGGCGAGGTGCGCATTGCGCATTCCGTTGCGTGATTGCAGGGAAACCCGTTGTTTGGCCGTGGCATTGCGTACCGCGTTGTAGACCATCTGATCCGCCACATCGATGGCCAGTTCCTCACCGTGATCGCGTTCGATCAGGTGCAGCATCAGATCCGCCGTTGCCGTTCCGCCGGATGCGGTAATGTGCTTTTCATCGGCCACGAACACGCTGCGCACCAGGTTGACCTCGGGAAAGGCTTCCATGAACGCGTCGTGATATTCCCAGTGGATCGCTGCCTGCATTCCGTCGAGAAAGCCAGCCTCGGCCAGCACCCATGCCCCCGAGCACAGGGCGCCGATTTTCGTGCCGCGCGCGCGTTCGCGGCGTAGGGTTGCAAGTAGGGGGCGGGTGACGTGGTCACGCATGTGAATGCCCGACAGAACAAACAGCTGATCACATTTGGCCAGGCCCTGAAGGCCGGAATGCACCAGCGTGATGGATCCGTTCGAGCACACGGCCTGCTCGCCATGTTCGGACACAAAGGACCAGCGGTACAGTTCTTCGCCGCTCACAAGATTGGCGATCCGCAAGGGTTCGACCGCGCATGAAAACGCTAGGTGCGAGAACTCCTCGACAAGGATGAAAGTGATGTGCCGCGTCTGAGGCATGAGCAGTACCGTTTGCAAGTTGGGACAAAGCCCAGAACATGAGTCTATTTCGCAGGCTCCTATGCTGCACGAATTTTTATTGTATACAAGTTGTATTTTTATGGAATACAAAACCGTGACCGCACGCGATTCGACCGCGTTCGCCGAACAGAAGGATGAGGCCAAAGCATGAAAGACGAAGCCAAGTCTCGTAAAAGCGCGCTGAGAGAGCACCTGAGAGTGTCCATCCTTACGCTGCGCCTGCGCCCGGGCGCCGATCTGGACGAGGCGCATTTGTCAGAGGAATTCGGCTTGTCGCGCACGCCGCTGCGCGAAGTGTTTCGACAGTTGGCTGGCGAAGGCTATCTGGATCTGCGGACAAACCGCAGCGCCCGGGTTTCCGAGATGTCCTACACCACCCTGCGCGACTTCTTCCTTGCCGCGCCGATGGTATACGGAGCGATTCTGCGTTTGGCGGCTTTGAATGCGTCGAACGCCCAGATCAATGATTTGAAAGAGGCCCAGCAGGCGTTCAAGGCGGCCCTTCGGTCCGGGTCCGGCGAGGACCGAGCCTTGGCCAACAATCGCTTTCATGACGTGACCGGCGAAATGTCCGGCAATGTCTACCTGCTGCCGTCGTTCAACCGGTTGCTGATCGATCACGCTCGGATCGGCATGACGTTTTACCGGCCACAGACCGGTGAAATGTCGGAAAACCTGTCGCTGGCCAGCCAACAGCATGATGCGATCATCGCAGCCATCGAGGCGCGCGATGAGGCGACGGCGGCCAAGCTGGCGGAAGATCACTGGAACCTGTCACGCGATCAGATCGAGATGTTCGTGATGCCTGACGCGCTGGATGTCCCGATGGGAATCCCGCCCCTTTCGAAACCTGCATGAGGACGGAATGAACCCGATTTTCAAGTTTGAGGGGATCTATACCCCTGTGGTCACGCCTTATCACGACGATGGCAGCGTGAATTGGGACGCCTTGTCCGACGTGATCGAATACCTGATCGAGAATGGCGTGCATGGCCTGATCTCGGGTGGTTCGACCGGCGAGAACTATGCCCAGACCGTCCACGAACGTGTCGAACTGGCCCGGTTCACGCATGAGCAGTTGAAGGGCCGGTTGCCATTGGTGGTTGGCACAGGCGCGATGCTGACGCCGGATTCGATTGCCCTTGCCGCCGGCGCGCGCGAAATCGGCGCCGATGCGATCCTGCTGGCCAGCCCGCCGTATTCGGTGCCGACTGATCGGGAAAACGCGCTGAATGCGCTGGCCATCGACAAGGCCGCCGATCTGCCTGTTATGCTGTACAACTACCCGCACCGCACCGGTACGATGATGGGCGAAGAGTTCCTTGACCGTGTGGGCCGCAGCCGCAACTTCTGCGGCATCAAGGAAAGCTCGGGCGATATCAACCGGGTGCATTTGCTGGCCCGCGACTATCCGCATATCCAGCTTGGCTGCGGCATGGATGATCAGGCGCTGGAATTCTTCGCCTGGGGTGCGCCGTTCTGGGTGTGCGGCGGGTCCAACTTCCTGCCTGCCGAACATGTGGCGCTGTATCAGGCCTGCGTGATCGAAGGGAATTTCAACAAAGGCCGCCGGATCATGTCCGCGATGATGCCGCTGATGCGGGTGCTGGAGCAGGGTGGCAAGTTCATCCAGACCATCAAGCATGGCGTCACCATGAACGGGATTGATGCCGGCGCCATGCGGCCTCCGTTGAAGGGCCTGAACAAGGACGACAAACGCGCGCTGGAACAGGTCACGCGCGTGCTGAAAAAGACAATCGCCGACATCGTGGCGGAAGGGTAAGAGACATGGATCTGCTGACACAGGACGAATACAAATCCATCGCCGCGGGCCTGACCCTGCCGACCGGGGCGTTCATCGACGGAGCATTCCGCCCGGCGATCTCGGGTGAGACGTTTGCAACCGTGAACCCGGCCACCGGCGCCAAGCTTGCCGATATCGCATCCTGCGGTGCGGCGGATGTGGATTTTGCAGTCGAAAAAGCGCGTGAGGCCTTCGACGATGGCCGCTGGTCGAAACTGCACCCGTCCGAGCGCAAGGACGTGCTGATCCGGTTGGCCAAGCTGATAACCCGCAATGCCCGCGAACTGGCGGTGATGGAAAGCCTCGACAGTGGCAAGACCATCTATGACTGTGAAACCGTGGACGTGCCCGAAACCATCCACTGCCTGAAATGGCATGCCGAGGCGATCGACAAGATCTACGATCAGGTCTCACCTGCCAGCGACGACCATATCGCCATGGTCCTGCGTGAGCCGATCGGGGTCGTGGGGCTGGTGCTGCCATGGAACTTCCCCCTGCTGATGCTGGCGTGGAAGATCGGGCCGGCACTGGCGGCGGGATGTTCAGTGGTTGTGAAACCCGCGGCTGAAACCACACTGACCGCGCTGCGTATGGCCGAACTGGCGATGGAGGCTGGCCTTCCCCGCGGCGTGCTGAACATCGTGCCGGGTGGCGGTGCCGACGTGGGCGAACCCATCGGGCGGCACATGGATATCGACATGGTGTCCTTCACCGGCTCGACGGTGACGGGCAAACGTTTCCTGACCTATTCGGCGGAAAGCAACGCCAAGGAAGTGGTGCTTGAGATGGGCGGCAAGAACCCTGCCATCGTCATGGACGACGCCGAAAACCTAGACCGGGTGGCGGCGCATGTGGTGAACGGTGCGTTCTGGAACATGGGCGAGAACTGCTCGGCCTCGTCGCGCCTGATCGTGCACAAAGACGTGAAAGCCGAACTGCTGGACCGCATCGCGCATCACGCCAAACAGTGGAACATCGGCGACCCGCTGGATCCTGAAACCCGCATGGGCGCGCTGGTCAGCGAAGGGCATTACAACAAGGTCTGCGGATATCTCGATCAGGCCCAGAACGTGGTGATAGGCGGCAAGGCCGATAAAGGCTTCGTCGAGGCCACCGTCGTCGAAGTGCCGGGCAATGACGCCGTGCTCGCCCGAGAGGAGATCTTCGGCCCGGTCCTGTCGGTGATCGAAGTGTCGGGCTTTGACGAGGCCATCAAGATCGCCAATGACACCGACTATGGCTTGTGTGCCTCGATCTTCACCGCCAACGC
Organism: Ruegeria sp. H8; assembly: GCF_056532905.1. NCBI lineage: Bacteria > Pseudomonadati > Pseudomonadota > Alphaproteobacteria > Rhodobacterales > Roseobacteraceae > Ruegeria > Ruegeria sp. H8. The sequence goes on from NZ_JBQFNY010000002.1 coordinate 237,036, forward strand.
CAAACGGGCCATTCGCGGCGCGCGGGCGATCCGGGCGGGCACCGTGACCGTCAACAGCTTTGGCGAAGGCGACATCACCACGCCGTTTGGCGGGTTCAAGCAATCGGGCTTTGGCGGGCGCGACAACTCGATCCATGCGCATGATCAGTACACCCAGCTGAAAACCATCTGGATCGATCTTGCAGACGATGCCGACGAGGCCGTGGATTGACACGATACGAGACCAAAAGACTGCCGCGGCAGACCGGTCCGGCGGGCTGGAATGCCATCCTGCCGCCCCAGGAGCCTCTGCCGGTGCTCGAACAGGACCTGACCGCCGACATCACCATTGTCGGCGGAGGGTTTGCCGGGCTGACGGCGGCGCGGCGATTGCACCAACTGGACCCTTCGCTGAAGATCGCCCTGTTGGAAGCGGGCCGATTTGCCGATGGTTCGGCGGGGCGGAATTCGGGATTCATGATCGACCTGCCGCATGATCTGGCCTCGGACAATTACGCAGGCGATGAGCTGGAAGCGGATCGCGCCGCCATTGCCCTGAACCGCAAGGCCATCGCTTTCGCGACCGAGGTCGCCGCCGATTGCGACCTGCCACAGGAAATGTTCGACCCTTGCGGAAAATACAATGCTGCCGCCACACGGGCAGGAGACGCCCATAACCGCGCCTTCGCCGAGCATCTGACCAAACTGGGTGAGCCGCACACGCTGTATGACCAAAAGCAGATGCAAGAGATCACGGGCAGCCCGCATTATGTTTCGGGGCTGTTTGCGCCGGGGACGGTGATGATCCAGCCCGCAGCCTATGTACGGGCGTTGTCGGGTCAACTGGCTGGCCAAGTTAACGTATTCGAGAACTCACCAGTCGTCAGCTTTGAAAAGCAGGGCGCGGGCTGGGTGGTCAACACCGCCAAGGCCAAAGTCAGCACCGGGCGGATCGTTCTGGCCAACAATGGCCATCTGGAAAGCTTCGGATTTTACCAACGGCAATTGATGCATATCTGCCTCTACGCCTCGATCACGACCTCGCTGACCGAGGCACAGATCAAGACACTGGGCGGGCAACCGCGCTGGTCGGTCACCCCGGCGGATCCGATGGGCACCTCGGTCCGGCGTATTTCGGGCAGCTACGGGGATCGCATTCTGATCCGCACCGGATCCAGTTTTCACCCGACGATCGAAACCAGCCGGATGCGGTTGCGCAATGCCGGCTGGGTGCATGACCGGAAGTTCCGGGAACGCTTTCCGCATCTGTCGGATGTCCGGATGGAGCATCGCTGGGCCGGGATGCTATGCCTCAGCCGCAACGGATCCGCAGCGTTCGGCGAATTGGAAGACGGTGTGTTCTCTGCCTGCTGTCAGAATGGTCTGGGCATCGCCCGAGGCACCCTGCAAGGCATGGGCATCGCAGAGCTGGCGCTGCAAGGCGGATCAGAGATCGCGGATCACTTTCTGGCGCAGCCGGACCTTCCGCGATTGCCGCCCGAGCCTTTCGCCTCGCTTGGGGCGAACAGCTATCTGATCTGGAAAGAATGGCGGTCCGGCAAGGAATGACGTGTGGGCGTCAGGGCAAGCTCAGCTTGGCCATGCGCCCACCGTCCACCGTATAGACCTGCCCGGTGATGAAACCCGCATCCCCGGACGCCAGAAACGCGACGAGCGCGGCAACTTCTTCAGACCGCCCTGTTCGGGCCACCGGGTGGATCTTGGCGATGTCGCGACGGAATGCGGACGGGTCGGGCATGGATTCGATGAAATCCTCGTTCAACTCGGTATCGATCCAACCGGGCGCGACGGCGTTGCAGCGGATACCTTCGCCCCCGTGATCCACGGCGACGGCGCGGGTCAGGCCGTGCAACCCTGCCTTTGATGCGCAATAGGCGGCGTGACCGGGATTGCTGCCCAGGCCTTCGATGGATCCGGTGTTGACGATTGTGCCCTTTGTGTCGCGCAGATGCGGCAGCGCGGCTTTGATCATCAGGAACGGGGCGGTCAGGTTCACCGTCAGGTTGAGATGCCAGTCCTCAAGGCTCATTCCCTCGACCGAGGCTTCCTGCATCATGCCCGCGTTGTTGACCAGCACGTCCAGACGCCCGGCTTTCGCGATCACTTCGCCGACCACCTGTGCCGGGCTGTCGGGAAGGGTGAAATCTGCAGCGATGCCGTGAAATTCGGTGTCCTCACCACGTTGGGCGGTAAAGACCCGTGCGCCTTCGTCGTGCAAACGCCGGGCAATGGCCTTGCCGATGCCGCTGCGCCCGCCGGTGACCAGTGCCACCTTTCCGTCGAACCGTTTCATGATACCGGTTTTCCTCCGTTGACCTCGACGAGCGTGCCGCAAACATAACGCGACGCGTCCGAGACAAGGAACATGATGACATCGGCGATGTCATCGGGCTCGGCGATCCGGCCCAACGGCACGGTCCGGCCCAGTTCGGCCACGGCTGTATCGGGGTCAAAGCCGCGCTTTTCAAAGCCTGATCGCAGCATCGGGGTATTCACCTCGTTCGGGCAAACGGCGTTGATGCGGATACCCTGATGGGCGTGATCCATGCCCATGCACTGGGTCAGGGACGCGATGGCCGCCTTGGTCATGCAATAGACCGCATGATTGGGGCCGGGGCGCAGCCCCCAGCAGGACGCGGTGTTGACGATGGCCCCGCCGCCGGCGTCCGCCATGATCGGAATTGCCGCACGGCAAATGCGGAACGGGGCTTCGACATTGACACCCAGCGACAAGGACCAATCCGCATCAGACGTATCCGTGACCGACCCGCGCGTGATGACGCCCGCATTGTTGATCACGATGTCAAGCCCGCCCAATGCGGACGCCGCTGCGCCGGGCAGCTGGTCTGCATATTCGGGAACAAGCAGATCACCGGGCAGATGTGCCTCGGCCTCGATGGCATCGACAACCCGGTCGGCGACGGCGACCCGCGCCCCGGCGTTGCGCAGGCGTTGAACGATTGACGCCCCGATGCCGCCAGCCGCGCCAGTGACCAGAGCCGATTTTCCTTTCAGGTTCATAACGTCATCCATTTTTCAGAACGATGCGACAGGTGTGCCGAGCAGGCTTTCATCAGGAACCACGCCCAGCCCCGGCCCGGTTGGCAGCGCGATATGCCCGCCCTCGATCCGGATGCCGTTTTCAGGATCGTAGTTGCCTTCGATATATGGCGCAGCCAGCCAGACGCCTTCCAGCAGGTCGGGCCGAACGGTTGCACCGATATGGGTACATGCAGCGGCGATGATGTCCCCGCCCCAGCTGTCATCGCAGGTATGGGGCAGGTTGCTCGCCTCGCAGATGTCGCGGAAGGCGCGCATCGGATGCAGGCCGCCGATGCGGGTGACCTTCATGCCGAACCCGTCGACCAGACCGGTGCCCGCAGCCGAGATCACGGTGTTCAGGCTGGTGCTGTTTTCATCCATATAGATGCCATGCGTGACCTGAGGCCGGATCTTCCTGAGATCTTCGATTGTGTTGCAGGGCTGTTCCATGATGAAGGGGATTTCGGGGCACTCGCGGCTGACCCGCAGGGCGTCTCGTGTGGTCCAGCCCCGGTTGCCGTCAACGGCCAGAGGCATACCCGATCCTTTGACCACGTCCCAAACCTTTCGAATGGTTTCGATGTCGACCTCGACCGGGCGGCCTCCGACCTTGATTTGCAGACGCGGGTAGCCTTCGGCCATTTTCTCGGCAGCCAGTTTCGCGATGTCGTCGGGTGCACCGACGCCCGTGGCAAAATAGGACGGCACCTTGTCCGAAACCGCTCCGCCCAGTAAATCGGAAACCGGAACGCCCAAATGTTTGCCAAGCAGGTCGTGCACCGCAATGTCGATGGCGGCCTTGGCATAACCATGACCGTTCAACAGCCCATCCATCCGGCGATGCAAGGCCAGAGGCAGGACCTCTGTTCCGATCAGGCCCGGGGCCATTTCGACCAGAGCGGCGCGCGCCCCGGCGGCGTGCGCCTCGGCATAGGTCGGGCCAACCGGGCAGGTCTCGCCCCAGCCGATCAGACCGTTGTCCGACACGATTTTGACCAGCGTGGTGTCCAGCGCCCAGACCCGAGCGTTGGCCATGGTATAGGGCCCGTTTTTGACCGGCAGGTCGTGGCTGTAGATATGCAGTTCGGCGATCTTCATCTTGGCTTACGTGTCTTGACCGGAAAAAAGGGCCCACCCGGATGACGGGTGGGCAAGTACGGGGAGTGTGGATCAGTATGTTTGGTTCAACTCGTCCGCCGCCGGGATTTCCCTTTCGCGGCGGGCGATATAGTCCAGAAGGGCCTCGTTCTTGGCCTCGTCCAGCTTTGGTTCTTCATATTCGGCCAATAGTTTCTGTGCATGTTTCAGGGCGCGTTCGGTGATCTCAACTTCGCCTTCGGCGACCCATTGTTCGATCGAGTTGTTGTCGAACAGCTCCGGCATAAAGAACGCGGTTTGAAAGTTGTCCTGCGTGTGCGGATGACCCAGATAATGCCCGCCGGGCCCTACATCCGGAACCGCTGCCAGGGCCTGATCGAAATCGTGCCACTTTGGACCTTCCGCCATCCGGTAAGCCATCGCGCATTGTTCGGCGTCGACGATGAACTTGGCGACCGAACAATGCATGCCCGCCTCGTTCCAGCCTGCCGAATGCCAGATATAGTTGGCCCCGGCGTGAATGACCGCGCTGAGCGTCGTGGCGGATTCGTACCCGGCCTGTGCATCAAAGGTCTTGGCCCCACCCAGAGTGTTCGAAGTGCGCCACGGTACGTCGTAAAAGCGCGCCATCTGGCCGATCATGAAGTTCATAAGGCTAATCTCGGGCGTGCCCGCCATCGGCGCGCCGGATTTCATCGATACGGTCGACAGGTAATGTCCCCAGATCGCCGGGCAGCCCTTGCGGATCACCTGCGTATAGGCCAGTGCCGAAAGCGCCTCGGCGGTCAGCTGCGCCACGGTCGCGGGCACCGATGCCGGGGTGTTCGCGCCACCCAGAACGAAGGGCGAGCACAGAACCGGCTGATTGCGGCGGCAGAAGGCCCGCATCGCACCCAGCATGGTTTCGTCCCACACCAGAGGGCTGTTGCCGTTACAGTTGCCGGTGGTAACCGGATGATCGTCAATGAACCCTTCGCCGAACAGGATATCGCACATATCCATCACATCCTCGGCATTCCTGGGCGAGGTGGTCATGCCCATGAAGGTCTTGTCCGAGTATTTCATCGACGAATAGGTGATGCGCAGGTGCCGCTGGCTGATCGGGTGGTCGTAGGGTTCGACAATGTGATGGGCCGAGCTGTGCAGCGCCGGCATCATGTGCGACAGCTTGTGGAACATCGCCAGATCATCCAGCGTCGGGTTGCGGCGTACATCGTCCAGATCGCGCAGGAATGGCGCGCCGGTCATCGGCACGAAAATCGCGTGCTTGCCCCCCAGCGCCAGGTTCTTTTTCGGATCGCGCGCATGATAGGTGAACTGCGCCGGAATGGTCGAGATCAGCTCGCGCACCATATTGCGGTCCAGATAGACCAGTTCGCCGTCAACCTTGGCTCCGGCTTTTTTCCAGTCTTCCAGCGCGATGGGGTCGCGGAACTGAACGCCGACGTTTTCCAGAATGTCCATCGCCTCATTGTCGATGCGTTCGACCTGGGTTGCGTCCATGACTTCGCAAACGGGAATGCCTCGGGTCAGGCCCGGCAGCATGTCAAAATTTGGAGCGGTGCGTTGGGCTCGGCGGGCAGAACGTCCGCCGGAACGCGTGGCAGTGCGAGTGGTCAAGGGGCAATCCTCCAATTTTGAAACAAACTGACGGATTCGCGGTGCAACCACCTCTCTGATTGCGATATGTGCTTGCAATAAGCGACACGGGTCATTCCAAATAATTTTGTCCCTGCGTAACGAAAAGACGCCGGGTCATTGTTACCTGTGTGACCTACTTCACAGCCAGGCAAGTGCATACATCTGCAACAGATAAACGCAGGGTTGTTTCAGAAGGCACTCACTCATGCACCACAGAACACAGATGCTGATCGTCGGCGCCGGGTTTGCCGGGCTGACGATGGCGCTTGAGGCACGCAAGCGCGGCATCAAGGATATCGCGATTTTGGAGAAGGCCGATGATATCGGGGGGACATGGCGCGAAAATACCTATCCCGGTGTCGCCTGTGATGTGCCGTCGCATCTGTATTCCATGGCGACCCATCTCAACCCGCATTGGAGCCGCGCATATGCCGGTGGCGCGGAAATCCAAGCTTATCTGCAAAATGTCGCGCGTCGGGAAGGGTTGTATGACCTGTGCCATTTCCGGCAGGAGCTGAAATCGGCCAGGTGGGATGGAACGCGATGGCAAGTTGAAACGATGGATGGCCAGTACTGGTCGGCGCGGTTTCTGGTCTCGGCCATTGGTGCACTTCATTATCCCAGCATCCCGGATATCCCCGGCGCCGACAGTTTTTCGGGGCCCAGTTTCCACTCGGCCGAATGGAATCACGATGTCGATCTGACCGGCAAGCGCGTGGCGGTCGTTGGAACCGGCGCATCCGCCATTCAGTTTGTACCCGAGATCGCCAAGATTGCAGGCCACGTCACGATCTTTCAACGCAGTGCGCCTTACGTGATGCCGCGTCCGGATGGTCCGATTGCGCCCTGGGTGCGCAGCCTTTACGCCCGGTTTCCCATTTTGCCCCGCATTCGGCGCAAGCTGATATTCATGATCTTCGAATTTCGCCACCGCGTGTTTCGCGGTGAGGAACGCGCGGTGAATTTTGCCTTGAAAATGTGGCGAAAGGCATTGGAGCGCGCCATCACCGATCCGGCCGAACGGCGGATTCTGACCCCCGACTACCAGATCGGCTGCAAACGTATCCTGAGTTCGAACGATTGGTACCCGACCCTGGCCCGCGACAATTTCCGCGTTGTTCCGAAGGGCGTCGCTCGAATCGAAGGTGACACGGTCATCGCGGCGGATGGCACCCGGACCAAGGCGGATGTTTTGATCTGGGGCACCGGGTTTCACGTAACCGACGTGGTCGAGCGTCTGGACATTACCGGTACAGACGGGCTGACGCTGCGCTCTGCCTGGTCGGATGGCATGTGCGCGCATTTGGGTACCGCAGTTGCGGGTTTTCCAAATTTCTTCCTGCTTCTGGGGCCTCATACCGGGCTGGGGCACAACTCGGTCGTGCTGATGATCGAGGCCCAGGTTGGCCACATCGGCCGGGTCCTGAGCGAGATGCAGCGCGAAGGGCTGTCCGCAATCACTCCTGACGCCGCAAAACAGGCGGCGTTCACGCGGGAAATGCACAGCCGCCACGCGGACGGCGTCTGGCAGGCCGGAGGTTGTACATCCTGGTACATGGATGCGGAAGACCGAAACACGACCTTGTGGCCCGGCACCGTTGCCGAGTTTCAGAAACGCATGGCACAATCAGGGTTGGAGCAATACAGACCCGCCGCCCTTGGCAAGGGAGAAAACTGAATGACAACCGTTCTGATCGTAATCGCCGTTTTTGTTGCCTTCCTGTTTGTCATGAACCTGTGGACACGGAAGATTACCCGCCGCGGTCTTGAAACCGTGCCGCAGCTAGGTCAGATCACACCCGTTCGCGGCGGCAGCATCCACTATGTGGAAAAGGGAAACCCCGAGGCGCAGACCATCGTTATGATCCACGGCTTGGCCGGGCAGTTACAGCACTTTACCTATGCGCTGGTGGATCTTCTGGCCGACGATTACCACGTTATCGCGCTGGACCGGCCGGGATGCGGGTATTCAACGCGCGATACGGCCGAGCTGGCGCAATTGCCCCACCAGGCTGGCATGATTGCCGAGTTTCTGGACAAAAAAGGCGTGGACCGCGCCGTTCTGGTCGGCCATTCACTGGGGGGCGCGGTTTCACTGGCGATGGCACTGGATCATCCGGCTCGGGTCGCCGGTCTGGCGCTGCTGGCGCCGCTGACGCATAAACTGTCCGAAACCCCGGCGATCTTCAAACCGCTTGAGATCGGCTCCGAATGGATGCGCAGCCTGATCGGCAACACGCTCGCCGTTCCCCTTGCGTCCAAAACCGCGCCGCACACGTTAAGTGCCGCGTTTGACCCGGAAACCCCGCCTGATGACTTTCTGGACCGGGCAGGTGGCGCGCTTGGCCTGCGACCTTCCGCCTTTGTCACGGCCTCTCAGGACGTTGCCGGCGTCGATGCCAGTATCAACGCGCAGGTCGCGCGCTATCCGAATCTGACCGTCCCAGGGGGCATCTTGTATGGCCGCCAAGACGCGATACTGTCGCCGCCGCTGCACGGGCCGACAATGACCGAATTCGGGTTGAGTTACGAAGAGCTGGACGGGTTCGGCCACATGATTCCGATCACAGAGCCCGAAATCTGTGCCGCCTTCATCCGCAGGATGACCGAAGCGACCACATCCCCCCAGACATCCTTGCAGGACAAGCCATCAGAGCAGGCGTGAAAGAAATCTTGAGGTTGGTTGATTTCCCTCTTGACCCTCCCGGGCCCCTCGCTTAAATCGCCTCTCACTCAAGGCGGAGTAGCTCAGTTGGTTAGAGCAGCGGAATCATAATCCGCGTGTCGGGGGTTCAAGTCCCTCCTCCGCTACCAAATCTCTCAAGTCCAACATCTGATTTCAGAAGCAATTCATGTTCTGTCTTTAGGTTGCCCTGCCATCATTACCACCACTTGGGTTTTCAAAACCAATTGGAAGGAAAAATGATTCAAAATGGATCACTTAAGGAATCCAGTAGCGTAGTGCTCGGTGTGGATTATCAAGCTGCTGGTTTGGCGGTAGCGCTGGACAACGCGATTTTCCTCGACAACTGCAAGCTGCAAGACGTACACCTCCAAGCTTTAGAGGCCTCGGACGGCATAGAAAAAGCGTTGTACAGATCCACGGACGTGCTCCTCGACCAGATATGATCTTTCGATCTGGCAATCTATTGGGCAATGACAACTGATGAACGTCCACAACTGGTGAAGAACGGATAGAAGAAAGAGCCCGGACAGAGCCAAGGATAACTCGCGGCGATCTATGAATGAGCACAAGTTTTGTCGGCCCATTATCCGTGCGGCAGGACTTGTTGAAGTTTTTCATTGCTGAGATTGACGCAGCCGCTGCGAAATTTCACCTTGTCCGCGCTTTCCCTTTTCACCCAGCGGAACTGAACGTCCGAACTGTGCCGTTTGCGACTTGCTGCGCGAGGATGGAAGAAAATGTCGCAAAGGCAGTTAGTGGCTCATCCCGCCTTACACACAGCACTTCGGATGGGTGGGACGCCAACATAGCTTCAGTTTCCTCAACGATGGTGATTGGCCTTCAGTCTTCGCAAGAGCAAGAAGACCGAGTGTTGTCAGCGCAGGAAAACCCGAGGGGAAAAGAACCGTTCACGCGAGTGTCAACCGCTCTCTTCCTCGGATCCTCTTACTTGTAGTCTTCAGTATCGTAGCAAGGTAATGGTCTGGCAGGGTCTTTGCGCGAAACTAGTCACTTTCGTATTCGAGAAGATCTTCATAAGAGTAAACCGATGAGATTTCCCCTTCCAAACCCGGAACGAAACCAGGGTCTTTTGGCAAGCATCCGATATCGCAGATTTGTCTCACTTCCATTCGCTCCGTATCGACGTACCACAAACGTCCACCCGGAGTTGACACAAAGCCGTCGATGCCCTCGTCTTCATCGGCCTCAATGTCTGCAACGCTTGGAACTTCCGAACTATATTCCGGGTCGAACCTCCCGTGCGTGTGGTAAGATAAAACAAGCACCAAACCATTTTCTGCTTGATCCCAAACGCAGCTTTTGTTGTCGCCACGTTGAGCAGGAGTAGCAACAAGTTTCCCGGCCGGATCATATGCAAGGTAGCCGCAATACTCTGTGTTATTGTTGAAAGAAATACCCTGTAGGCTAGACAGTGTCGCTTTCGCTACGCTGATTTCTTCCTGTGATTGGGCCAGGGTGGCCGCGGGTGGCCAGAGTATCAAGACAACTAAGGTATAGCGAAGGCGGCGTGCGGCTTCACATTTGCCTTCTGCGAGACCAAGTTGACGAGCCGCAAAAAGAAGGCAAAGTCCTGACAACGCAATAATGCTAAACTCGATCATGTTTTGCTCCTTATTATGAACTTATTAAAGCAGCGCTAACGCTGTAGGGATAGCCTGAAGAAAGGTGCCAACTGCGACAAAGGCAATCCATCCATCGCTGTTGCATACTCTTGGACATCGTTTTGCGCCTTCCCTGTGTTTTCCAGTCCGCCTTATCGTTCGACACTAATCTATCTGCGTTGTCTTCGGTCGCTTAGGCCGCTGCGTGTACAGCGAATAAGCCGCTCTACCTGCCGCTATCAACGTTACCGTGGAACCAAACAACGTTAACAACGGCGACCTGTTTCAACCATAAATCTCAAGCCGTTCCGCTCCGTTAGTCTTTTCGAAAGAACCGGTGCAGCAGCATAGGCCAACAACACCCAACACAACCAATTGCTCGCAACCTGTGCGTTTCAGGGACAGCCAAACAAAAAACCGCTATGAAGGCGAATGCGAGCAGACAAACAAACGCGGCCACCCAAAAAACATCAAGTAAATCCTGCATCTAAGTTGCTCCAATTCTTTGCAAACGGAAGCACTATGCCGATGATCCGGTCTGTCGTGCTGCGCAAAGTGTTTGCAAGATTGATCCGATCAGCCAGCAGCGGCGTACACCTGTCACCCCGAACACTTGCCCCGCGCTTGCTCTTATCCCTCAGCAGCGCGGGTTTTTTCTTGCCTGCGGCGCTACGACACGGGGCCGGTTCAGGCCACAACGCTACATCCTTTTTACTACCACCCTTCGGGGGGCCCGCGTTGCTCTTGTCCCCTCTAGCTTGCTTGCAGCGCGGGTCTATTTCAGGCGTGATGTGAACTTGAAGTATTGAACTGTTTAGACAGCCAGCCCGTCGCTTAGGCCCTCTCCATTAATCACCAAGGTCTCTCTCGCCCAAAATATCTGGGTCTGGTATACCTCCGGCGTGACCCAGATTTTCTCGATTTCGGTTAAACAGTCTCAAAATCTCTTGGCCGGTTTTCGGTTCAAAGCGAAAGACCCCAGTTTTGAACAGCAGAATTACGCAGTTCATCCTTTGGCAAACCACCAGCACACAAGGAAATCACATCAAACTCACGCTCGCTAGATACCCGAAGTCAAATCACTCGTCATTGCCTGTGCTGGACCTAGTAAGCAGGCGTTCTCGGATGGTGCGCCAAGAGTCTGGAACAAGAAACGCAGTTCCGTTGGGAGTTAAATTGTAAATCCGGTACATTAACGCCCTGGGATTCCCTACTGATTTGCGAGCGACTAAATCGAATGCAGCTGGTTCATTGAGCGCTACGCCCTCGTCACCAACGTGAGGCACAGTCAAGAAGTTGTGCGCAATTTCGTGGGAAACTAAGGTGCCGAACGAATTGTCCATTGGAGGGTCCACATTCAGGGTAACACCCGCGATGCTCCCGTTTGGTCCAGATTGGGCACTTCCGCCAAGCGGCATTTCTCCGGGTTGTTGAGTGCGTATTGTCAGGACATGCTCGGCCCGATCCGGCCTGCCAGCAGCAGACTGCTCCTGGTTAAATGCGGCCAAGCGCTGCGCAACGGGAGTCCGATCAGGCCACGCGAAATCAATTGGTATCGGCTCAATTCGGTAGCGCAGCCCGGCTTCCTGATCCCCATCCAGAGGCGCCAAACCTGATCGAATGGGAAAAATTCGAGACAAGTCCTCCAGAGCCTGAAAGAGAATTTCCCATTTCTCTGCAGGAAAGGGAAAGATCTCAACGACAACAAGAATTCGCAGATCCTTCGTCGGATGAAACTGTGGTTGCCCAAGAGACTTTTCGCCGACAAGAGTACCGTTGCGATAAAGCCGCGCAGTAAAACGATGCCGTCCTGGCTTTGAGATTTCCCGACCGCGGATATAGAAGTTGATATTGTCGTCTTCGGCGAAACTCTTGGTATCATTTGAGAATACACCATCACCAATATCACCCGGAATAACTGTTGTCCCAGATGGGCCGGAAATCTCAAGTTCGGCGTAATCAATCCGGGCTGGATTGAAGGGCAACGAATGGATTGGAAGGGAATTCAGATCAAATCCGAGGGCTTTAGACGAATAGTCAGAGTCCGCGTCATCCAAAAGTTCTGATGCCATAACAACTACGGGTGGGCGGCGACCAACAAATATTCTTGCAAGAGTATCTTTACCCGCGACAAGCTCGTAACCGGGGATACCTTGAGTCACCTCAGAACCGAAATCTGACATATCCGCCGGAACTTGCGGCAATGGGGGCCCGCTCTCTTCACACGCCTTAAGAGCCCCCCTTTTTCGCTGAAGCAGTGACAGCGACTGCTTTCTAAATCGAAAAAGCGCAGACTTTTGTATTGGGTCAACAGTGTTTTGAATCTGAATATCGAGAAGTTCAATACTTTGCTCAAGCGTCTCAATTTCATCCCGAATACTTTGACAATGCGCAGACATGCGGCCACCTGAGGAGGTTAGTGTTGAGTAGAACCTGTTCAGAAAATTACTCTAGCACGAAAACCAAAAAAGAGACGAATCTGGCTGGTCGAGAAATGTACTTGCAGGAATAATTCGTTTGTTTGGCAAGTTTAACGCAATGAAAAATAAGTCAAAACAAAAACTTCCCGAAAGACAGGCCTTTGTAGCAGGCACAACGCGTGGAGCGTGACAAAGGTATTTTCTGTACGATCCGGATCCAAGGAGCAGGCATTAGAGGCAGGCTTTTGCTGCGGTTTCAAACTGTTTGCGGTTTTTCGAGCCAGAGAAACGAAAATCCGTTTAACTCCAGATTTGAATTTCCTTCAAATACCTAAAGAATGATTGATAAATCGGCCATTACGCCGCTTGAACGGCTTGGTGGCTTCTCCTGCTGCGAATTCAAACTCCTTTCCGACCGGCTTGCCAGATGCGTTGAGTTCGCGACGTTCTCGATTGCAGGCGCGGATGAACCCGTCGATGCAGATTGGCTTTGACAACTCTTTCCCTAGTTCCCCTGGCAGGGCGTGCCCGTTCTTGTCGATGCAAACCTTCCCATTGTTTTTGCAGGAGCCTCTCTCTTCGGTCGTCGAGCAACGGATGGCCGTCACCGTCAGGATCAGTTTGTCCAAGGTCTGATTTTGAAACTGCGCGTTTCAGCCGTTCGCTTTCATTCTTAAGCGGTTCCAGTTCCTTATATTGATCAACACCCATTCCACCGTTCTTGTTACTTCAGCGGTGGTGGGGCTGTTAAGCGCCGACAATCTGCCTGATTGCATCAAGACGGGACATGCCGTGCCCCAGATTCCTCAATGCAACCATGGACCAGATCAGTTGGGTAGGCTCAGTCAACTACGACAAACTATTCCAAACAGCGGCCGTTCAGAAAATTATAGATTGGAACAGGTTTGCCCACAAAGTGGCCGGTTGGCGTTTGTGCAGAGTCTCTAAAAATAAGATGTCTTTTCCATGCAACGCGTTATGCGTTACGAATAGACATGAACGGGAACCGCAGACTTTCCGCAGTACTCTCGGCCGATGTAGTAAACTACTCGGGTCAGATAAAGGCGGATGAGAACAGGACTCTCAGCGAACTCCGTGTCCTGCGTCGAGAGTTGTTCGATCCATTGGTAAGTGATCATCGCGGCAATATCGTGAAGAGGATGGGCGATGGATGGCTGGTCGAGTTCAGCTCGGTCTCGGACGCAGTGCGGTGCGCCCTCGATCTTCAAAGCCAAGTGTCAGCCCAGTCCTCGCTTAAACTGCGCGTGGGCGTTCATCTGGGAGATGTCGTATTTGACGAAGATGACATCTTCGGCGATGGGATCAACATATCCGCGCGGCTACAAGAGGCTTCCGACGAAGAGGCTGTGTTAATTTCAGATGTCGTCCATCGCAGCCTTGATGAGAGGCTCGCCGAGCAATTTCACCGCGCTGGTGAGCGGCAGTTCAAGAACGCCCCGTCACCAATTGAAGTATTCCAATGGTCGCCACCCGGTTCCGCCCCACCGCGAGTGACTCCAGCCAGTCATTCGAAGTCATTGCTGATCGGCGTTCTACCCTTTGACAATCTTTCTTCTGACCCCGATCAGGAATTCTTTGCCGATGGCATTACCGAAGAGATAATTACCACTCTGTCAAAACTCCCGAACTTACTGGTCGTCGCGCGCAACTCTACGTTCGTCTACAAGGGGCGTTCGGTAGACGTGAAACAAGTTGGACTGGAACAGGGCGTCGATCTTGTTCTCGAGGGAAGTGTCCGCCAAAGCGGTAGTCGTGTGCGAATTACCGCGCAGCTCATCGATGCGAAGTCCGGGATGCACATTTGGGCAGACCGGTTTGATCGCCTGATAGAAGACGTATTCGAGGTTCAGGATGAAATTGCCCTGAGAATTGCGACTGAACTTCAAGTCGAATTACTGGCGGGCGAGATGGCCCGTTTCAGAGGTTCGGGGACTAAACATCTGGATGCCTGGACTGCTCAGCTGCAAGCTGTGGAAGCCTCGCGCAGAATAACTAAGGAAGCACAGGCTGACGCTCGTCGGTTTGCTCAACAGGCAATTTCCCTGGATGCTGGCTACTCTGCGCCATATTGCACTTTGGGGTTCATTTGTACTGTCGAAGCAAGGCATGCCTTCGTAGCAGACCGAAATGCGGCGCTGGCAGAGGCGCGCGAGTGCGCTCGACGCGCTCTGGAGATAGACAGCTACAACCCAGAGGCTCACGCAATTGCGGGTTTCGCGGATGCAATCGACGGTAAACTGGAATCGGCTATCGAGAAGTTCAACAAAGCACTGCAACTAAATCCAAACCACGCTGATGTGGCTGCAAGGCTGTCGATTACATTGGCATTCAATGGGCAGGCAAAAGAAGCGATCCGCGTGGCGCGGCAAGCCATTACTCTCAACCCTCATTATCCGGGCTGGTATGCTGGCGTATTGGGTTTGGCACTTCGGCTCGACGGTCAATATGAGGAAGCCAAGAAGGCATTCACCGAATATGGTCAAAGAGTTGAAGGCTTTGGGCATCTCGACCTCGTTATCGTACATATGGAAACGGATAACGTTGAGGCCGCTCGCGATGAGGCGCGGAATGTGATGAAATACCGTCCTCAGTTTTCCATATCGGACTGGGCAAAAACTCAGCTTTTCTCTGATGCAGAACGTTTGGAGAAAGACTGCGCGTCTCTGCGTCTGGCCGGCTTGCCAGAATAAGTGCCGCGTGGATTTCCGGCAAAGCGATTTTTCCTGGAAAGTGACACCCAACGCATCGGCTATGGGTTCGAAGCTAAAGCCCGACAAATATGACCGATCTTCCGCTCTGGGGAAAAACCTGCATTCCAGTGTTTTACGCGATTGCCTGCTTTATGCGCTTTGCGATGGCAGCTAACAAAATAACAGGGCAGATAAACTGCTGCACGACGACTTCTTCGCCGAACAAAGTTTGACAAATGATAACCTATGGAATGCGTTCAGAATTATACGCATAAGCATGCTCATCGGTTCCGCTCGTAGATCAGGCTTCAAGCTAGGACCTCCCTAGCTGAAAATGCTGTCGCCTTGCTCATCAATGACCTGTTTCGCCTTTGCTATACTAAAGCTTTCGGCCTGTTCCCGACTGTCGAAGACATCCGCCCTGATCACCGTATGTGTCTTTCGATCTCCGTCGATGGTCTTTTCGATACGGGCCATCAGGCGAAATTTGCTGCCCTCGGCCATCAGGTCGGGGAATATCTCGAACCCTTTGTAAGAAACCGGATCCGGCTTGGACTTCTCAACGCCGCCGAAGAGTTTTGAGAAGAGGGACATCGGGTGGCTCCTTTCAACGTTGTTCAGGGCAGAGATTAGCGCCGCTCAAGGCCGGAGTGAAGGGCGTTGCACGGTCGGGTCACTGGTTCCAGGGTTCGGAAGCGCGCACCGTTCAGAGTCACAATGCCCCCAAAAAAGCGGCGAAGGATCCGCCCTTGAAAAGCAACGGCAAACACCGCGCTTGCGTTTCAACAAACCAGCCTACATGTCAGTTTCCCCGATTTACCGATTTGACCTCTCTGAGATGGCATCCGAGCATTAGGAGGCTTGGCCATAGCAAATAGGTCTGAATCTCAACGTTTTCTCCAAAAGTAAGGAGGACAATGGTAAGCAGTAGTCCCAGCGGAAGCTTGCCACGTTCACACTTTATTGCGTCCAGCGTGACGACCCAGAAATGAACTGACAAAGGCACAAGGAACGCTGTAAATCCCGTCAGCCCTTTGACGAATAACAGCCCGTACCAAGTGTGGTGACTGCCGATCGGCATGTATTCAACAAGATGTGCTCCGGGTCTGACTGTGCCATGCCCGAAAACCATTGCATCCGATTGCCACCGTTCATACGCAATGCGCTGCAGAGTTTCGCGCACGCGGGTACTGTCGGCGCGCGCGGATTTGAAGCTGTAGAGGGCTCTGTTCCCGAACTCGACAAAGGCGACACCCCAAACGGCAACGGCTGTTGTGACTGAAGACAATAAGACCCACCCCAAGCTGCGGGCGACAAGGGGCAAGAGGCGGGGTGACATTGAGCAGAACACCAATCCGACTAAACCCATACGGGACTTGGACATCAAGATCATCAGAACACCCGCAGCCACTCCGATGATCTTCCACCTGGCGTGTTTTTCCTCCAACGCAAACAAGACCAAGCAGACACCAAGCAGGGCGGCGAAAGGAGACCAGGGCGCAAAGAACTGCCAACGCGGCGTGCCGCTGGCTGGGTCAATTGTATAAAGGTAGACCGAGAAATATTCGGGTCCCGGACCGCCTACGGCTTTCAGCGGGGACGTAAACAAAAGGTGCGGTAGGCCCACATAGGGGGCGACAGCGAGCAACGGCAAAAGGCACAAGGTCCAGAGGCCCAGAACGCTTTGCCCTCTGACCAGAAGCTCGCGTCGGATTGGCAACACTGCTCCGGCAAGGGTGAACAACGGTATCAGCGCCCAGCCTTTGGCCCATCCGATGCTCGATTTGATCGTTTTGGTTGTGCCTAGGTTCCAATCCGCATGGCCTGCCCAAAGTGAGACCAGCATCACCAGCATGCCTGCGCTCCAGACCCAAACCACGGCAGGCACAGGGCCCGTTGCTTGCATATCCGAGCGGATCACCGGACCGAGATAGAGCGACAACCCAGCCATCGCAGCCAGTGTCCAACCCAGAACCGGGCCGACGACATAAAGCGCGCCAAGCCCGTAGAGTGGCCATGTCCAGATCAGTGTATGCCAGACGATTTTTTCGGCTGGGGTTTGAGGGGAGACGTGCATTATGCAGCGGCCTCTTTCTGGTCCTTCAACAGCTTTGAAATCAATGGGTTTCGGATCCAGGCCAGCGTCAAACCCATCAGCAGCATAAGGCTCGCAGCGATTCCGGCGGCAATCGATATTTTCTTGTTCGGTGAAGATGGGTGTGTCGGCAGCGAAGGATTCTCGAGCACTTGGATCAAGGGGTAGGAGGCATAGACATCGGTCTTTTTCGACTCGGATCGGGCTATGGCAGAGGCGAACACGGCTTCCGCCACGGCGAAATCTCTTTGCCGGTCTTCCAATTCGGCGGCGATGGGTGCGAGGTCTGACAAGCGCAGAGTATCCAGACGGACTTGTTCACGCAGCGTCGCAACATGCTTCTCCAACCCGGCACGCAAGGCGTCTTCGCGCACCAATTCACTTAGCAATTGGGCTCTTTGCCCTTCCGGCGCACGATCCAACCCGCCGAGTTGCTCGACCGCCAGACCAGTCACTTGCGACGCTCGTTGCAAAGCTACTGATCGCGCGCCTTCATAGTCGTTCTGAGCATTCACATAGATCGGGTGGCGTGCTCCGTAGGTCGCATCGGCTTGTGCCAGCTTTGCAGCCCCCACCGACACGTCCTCAAGCAAGGATAGGTACTGAGCATCGGCATAGAGCTTAAGCGTTGCCGCCGCTGCATCAGACGGCAGATCCAACGCGACCTGAAGCGCGGCGACACGTTCAGATTGCCGTGCGAGTTCGCTCTCCTGCGCACGCAATTGCTGCTTTGCACTGTCATTTGCCGCGACCTGCTCTTGGTATTGCGCGACTGATATCAGACCGCTTTGCGACTGCAGTTGCTTGATCTCGCGTCGCGTCGTCTGAATTGCACGGGTGTAGTCTTCAATCGCGCCCGTATTGCTGGCCTCGCGCGTGGCTATTTCGTCGGCGCGCAGGGCGTCAATCTCAGCGAAAAAGGCGACCACTAAGGCGTCACCATATTGCTGTGCATCAGCAGGAGAGGCCGCTTGAAGCTCGATATGAATCAGGCTGGTTTGATCAACCAGTTGTACCCGCGGCTTGCCGAACGCATCCCGATCAGCATCCACAGCCTTTGCAGCCGCATCGAGGATGCGATCTGCCGACAACAGACGTTTGTACGTCTCGGTTGGGCTGATCGACCCATTGGCAAAGGCTGAATTCGCGTAAGAGGACGCCTGACCGATATTGGCCAGATTGACCGATGCCGATGCGCCGGATCCGGGCAGGATAAGTGAGGCGTGGGAGGTGTATTTGACAGGCGCGGTTGCCAGATATCCGCTGATCGGGGCCCAGATGCAACTTGCCCCCAAAAGGAACAGCGCCACATAGCGCGGGAGGCGGCCCGCATCGCTGAGACGACCGCCTTTTACGATGCGACGCCACCCGGGCGATCTGAAGTTGGATCGGGATATGCGCGCCCAATTCAGAAATTGCGTGTCGTGCGTGGATTCAGAGGTGTTCGAAATCTGTTGCGGCATAGAAAAACCCTTTCTTGAAAGGGTGATACACCGCATCCCATCGCTGTTCAGTTGCCCAGCGGGCTAGGGGGTGAGGGGATTGGGAGCGCACCCTATCCCTTCGGATAACGAGGTTTAGAACAATCCAGCTTCGCGCGCCGCCAGGGCGGCCTGTGTTCGGTTGCTGACACCGACTTTACGATAGAGTGTTTTCATATGCAGTTTGATCGTCGGCTCGGACAGGTCCAGATCACGGGCGATTTCCTTGTTGGATTTGCCCTCAGTCAGCCCTTTCAGAACCTGCCGTTCGCGCTCGGTCAGCTTTTGGGCCATGGGATGTGAGTCTTCCGGCTGCTCTGCGTTCATGAACCCCGCAGGAAGGTACTGTTCCCCCATTGCCATAAAGCGGATCGCATTCACCAGGGATTTTGCCGGCAGAGTTTTGGGGACGAAACCAGCAGCCCCAAGTTCCAGCGCGCGTTGCGCCAGATCGCGCGAAGTATCGCCGGTAAACAAGGCCACGTGCTGGGCGCCGTCCAAGGCGATGCAGGTTTCAAGCCCGCTCAACCCGTTCATGCCGGGCATGTTGAGGTCCAGAAGGACCAGATCAAAAGCTCCGTCGTTCTCAATCAAAGATTTCGCGGCGGGAAAATCCGGCGCGGTCTTAACTTCGATCCCACCTGCGGCATCTATGAAGGCGACGAGCGTGTCCAAAATAAGCTCGTGGTCGTCAGCAATAAGAACTTTCATCTCAAATCTCCGTCTTCCCCCAACCACACTTGGATGCGTTAATAAATCATTGAACGCATGGCATGAAGCCTGCCTGAAGGACAGGTAAATATCCAATCGGATAGGTCATAGGGCCGTTTCCTCCACGCTATGTGCTGCGGGGTCGTTTGGATAGACCTATTCTCCGATCCCTCTCCGGATGCTCGCCTATCGGTTGCGCGATCACATTGGCAGTCTGATGACACAGATTGTTATCGTTGATCGGAGAGTTCCATGCAGTTCCTGTCAGTCCAAGATATGTATAAGGGCGCGCAGCCAGCACCCGGACCAACCCTTGAAAAAACCGCGATTTTGGGTTTACCAGTTGTGAATGCCCAATCCGGGCAGGTGATTTCAAAGCTGCTGGACGGGACGCGCCAGACGGTGTTTTTCCTGAATGCACATTGCGCAAACATCCGGGCCCGCAACCTTACCTACCGAGCAGCATTGGCCCGTGCAGATATAATCCTACCTGATGGAATTGGGGTAGAGGTCGCGGCAAAGTTGCAAGGTGTCCGGCTGACCGAGAACCTGAACGGCACCGATTTTGTTCCCAATCTCTTGAAACGGGCCGCACGTCTGGGGCAGTCGGTCTACCTGTTGGGGGGACGTCCTGGAACAGCGCAGGCAGCGGCGGCTCGGTTGCAGCATATGATGCCCGATTTGACCGTGGCTGGTGCGCGCGATGGTTACGAGGGGGCTGCGCGGGTTGACGAGGCGATCGTCGATATCAACCAGTCGGGCGCTGACATTCTGTTGGTTGCAATGGGCGTCCCGCTGCAAGAGCTGTGGATCACGCAAAACCGGCACCGACTAGACCCTCGCATCGCGTTGGGCGTGGGTGCTTTGTTCGACTTCCTTGCCGGCAATGTGCGCCGGGCACCGCGTATCGTTCGCCGCGCCCGGATGGAGTGGGCATGGCGGTTGGCGATGGAGCCGCGCCGTATGGCCCGCAGATACATACAGGGCAATTTTGAGTTCCTCGGGCGTGCCGCACACAATTCTCTTTCTAAGGTCACAGCATGTCGTTTGCTGGACATCACTTTGGCGGCGGTCGCGCTTTCTCTTCTGGCCCTGCCCATGGCAGCAATCGCGGCATTGGTGCGATTGGACAGTCGCGGCCCCGCCTTTTTTCGACAAACACGGATTGGTCGAAACGGGGTACCCTTCACAATGTACAAGTTCCGCTCGATGGCGCAGGACGCCGAAGCGCGGCGTGCAGATCTGCTCGCCCACTCAGATCGTGAGGGCGTGTGTTTCAAAGCCAAGAATGACCCGCGCGTAACCCGCGTAGGGCAGGTTCTTCGCCGGTTTTCGCTGGATGAACTGCCGCAAATCCTCAACGTTCTCAGAGGCGACATGTCGCTGGTTGGCCCGCGCCCGGCTTTGCCCGAAGAGGTCGCCGCGTATCCTGAACAGGCGCTGGAGCGCTTGCAAGTGCGCCCTGGTATCACCGGCCTTTGGCAGGTTTCGGGTCGTGCGGGCGTCGGATTTGACCGCATGGTCGAGCTGGATACGGCCTATGTCCGCTCTCGCTCGCCGCTATTGAACCTCATCCTCATCGCAATGACCGCGCGTGCTGTTGTGTCGGGCAACGGCGCTTACTGATCAAACCCAGGAGCATTGAAATGACACGTATTCGCAAAGCCGTTTTTCCGGTCGCTGGATTGGGCACAAGGTTTCTGCCCGCGACCAAATCGGTGACCAAGGAGATGTTGCCACTGATTGACCGGCCGTTGATCCAATATGCGGTCGACGAGGCCCGCTCGGCCGGAATTGATGAGTTCATCTTTGTCACCTCAACCGGCCAATCGACGCTTGAGTCTTACTTCGGGTGCAACTCGGTGCTGGAGCGCAAGCTGAAAGATGGGGGCAAAACCAGCCTGCTAAACCGCTTGCGCCAAACGAACCTTGAGGATGAGACATACAGCTTTATCCAACAAGACAGCCCCCGCGGATTGGGTCATGCTGTATCTTTGGCGCGCGATGTCGTCGGTAATGAACCCTTTGCGGTGATCCTGCCGGATGATGTGATCCACGCGCAGCGCTCGGTTCTGGCGCAAATGGTAAAGAACTTTGAAGGCAGCCACATGATCGCGACCCAAGCCGTTCCGTCCGATCGGATAAGTGCCTATGGCGTAGTCGATATCGCGCAGAAATCAGGGCAGGTACAGCACTTGCGGGGTTTGGTTGAAAAGCCTTCCGCCGATCAGGCTCCGTCAGAGTTTGGTATTGTCGGGCGGTATCTGCTGCAACCTACGATCTTTGATCGTTTAGATGGCCTGGCACCCGGCGCGGGCAACGAAATCCAACTGACGGATGCGATCGCGGCGGATATCGAAGGGGTGGGATGCAATGGCTTTGCCTTTCACGGAGAGCGCTTCGATTGTGGTTCGGTCGCAGGATACCTTGAAGCAACCACTGTCTTTGCGTTGGAGCGTGCCGAGCTGCGAGACGGTTTCCAATCCATGTTGCGTCAGCGCATGAACCTCCTTTCTGTCGCCGCATGAGATCCAGGCACCTATCCGTTCGGATAGGTGCTTATCCCCATGCCCATCTGTCGCCGCCGACCTCTTTCTGGTTTCTTGGGGTCAAAGAGATGGAGATTAAGATGCGTCTGTTTTTTGCGATCATTGCAGCGGCTTTCACCTTTTGCCTTACGTCTGCTCAGGCCAAGGAACTGGTGACCCCGACAGGGGAGGTCGTCTTGACCATTTCCGGCAACATCGCGCAAGCCGGACCCGATGGAACGGCGCAGTTTGATATGGAAATGCTGCAAGCACTGCCGCAACGCAGCTTTGAAACCTCGACGATCTGGACCGAAGGCAACGCCAGTTTTGTCGGCGTCCCTCTGTCGGTCTTGATAAAACGGGTCGGGGCAGAGGGCTCTGCGATCCGGGCAACGGCGATCAACGATTATGCGGTTGAGATCCCTGCGGACTCAATCTCGGCGCAGGATCCGATTGTCGCCTATGAGATGGACGGCGCGGCGATGTCCCGACGGCAGAAGGGGCCGCTTTGGATTGTTTATCCGTATGACAGTGACACCAAGTACCAGACCGAGGTGATCTACTCTCGCAGTATTTGGCAACTCGACAGGTTGGAGATCGTTAAATAGCGTGGGGTTACAATAAAGTGTGAAGTGGTTGTTGCAGGCGAAACATTGACAAGAGAATTCCAAAACCACTCGCGACGCCGGTGGGCCTTCTGGCTCATCGGTATCGCCGTTTTATGCGCCCTTGTTTTGGTCGTCTTGCTGTCGGTCAAGGTGATGTCCGACCTGCGCGACCGGCAGTCTGCCCGAACCGACAACGTCCAATGGACGCTGACGCAAGTTGAAGTTGAGTTCCTGTCCTATCTCAACGCGCTTGAGGCAGGTGTATCGGATGCGGAGTCAAAGCAAGAAACCCTGGACATTGTCCGCCGCCGTTTCGACCTTTTTTACAGCCGCATCGATATTCTGAGTACCTCGCGTCTGTTTGAAACGCTGCGTGCTGATCCGAAATTCGCCGAGCCTCTGGCGCAGGTTTCTGATTATCTTGAAGCATCGGTTCCCACAATCGATGCGGCAGATGCGAAACTGAAAACCGGGTTGCCTGATCTCTATCAAGGCGCCCGAGAAATATCTACGCAGGTGCGTGAGCTTTCGGTCTCTGCGATCTCTTACTTTGCAAGCCAGTCAGATCAGCGCCGTGAGGAAACCGCGCTAAGCCTGTTTCAACTGGCCATTTTGTCCGGTGGGTTGTTCCTGACTCTCGCCGCAGTCAGCGCCTATCTTTTGGCGGTCAACCGCAAGGCCGAAAGGCGCGGGCGGGCGATCCGGCAGGCCAACCAACGTATGAATACGATCCTCTCGACCTCATTGGATGCAGTCATCGTGGTGGATGCCGCCGGCAAAGTGCTGGAGTTCAACGCTGCTGCACAAGCGATTTTTGGATATTCCGAGGATGAGGCCAAAGGGCATTTGATCGGTGATCTGATCGTGCCCGCGCATCTTCGCGACGCTCATACCGCCGGAATGGAACGTATGCAGCGCGGAGGTGATCGCCACGTCGTTGGCAAGGGCCGTGTTCAGCTTGAGGCGATGCGCAAAAACGGTGATGTCTTTCCTGTCGAACTCGCCTTGCAATCCGCCCAGGCAGGCGACGAAGAAATTGTCATCGGCTTTGTCCGCGATATCTCGCAAAGCGTGGCGGATCAGAAAGAGCTTGTCTCGGCCCGCGACCGCGCCCTTGCCGGGGAAAAGGCCAAGTCGGATTTCCTGACCGTCATGAGCCATGAGATCAGGACACCGTTGAACGGGTTGCTGGGCAATCTGACCCTGCTCAAAAACACACGCACGACCAGGCAGCAATCCCAGTTTGTCCGCAACATGGAGATCTCGGGACAGATTCTGCAAAACCATGTGGATGCGGTGCTGGATATCGCCCGGTTTGAGGCCGGTAAGCTGTCTATTGCGCGTGAACCGACTGACCTGAATGCGATGCTGCAGGACTTGGTGGATGGCCAAAGCGGCAATGCGGCCTCGCGCGGCAACTCGATTTCGTGGCAATGGGTGGGCGGAGCGTTTCCGAATGTCGCAACTGACGCACAGAGGCTACGGCAAATTTTGCTGAACTTAGTAGGCAATGCGATCAAGTTCACCGAAAACGGCCGAATATCGATTGAGGTTGAAAGATGTGAAGCTGCGGATCAGGGAAAGGCACATATCTACGAAGTGCGTGTGATCGATACCGGGGTTGGCATCGCCGAGGATGAAATCGCCACCATTTTTGATGACTTCTACACCAGCGATCCCTCAATCGGTCGCACGGCCGGAGGGACCGGGCTTGGCCTGGGGATCGCCCGTCGGTTCGCGCAGGCGATGGGTGGCGAGCTTGGGGCAGAAAGCACATTGGGCGCCGGCAGCGTTTTCTGGTTGCGGTTGCCATTGCAGTCGTCGGCGCCCGACCAGTTGCTTGACGCTGCTCAAATCAGTACCAAGACCGTTCGCCCCCTGAACCTGCTGGTTGTCGAAGACAACGA
Organism: Ruegeria sp. H8; assembly: GCF_056532905.1. Lineage (NCBI taxonomy): Bacteria > Pseudomonadati > Pseudomonadota > Alphaproteobacteria > Rhodobacterales > Roseobacteraceae > Ruegeria > Ruegeria sp. H8. The sequence goes on from NZ_JBQFNY010000002.1 coordinate 261,586, forward strand.
GATCAACCTCGAGGTTATCTGCAACATGCTGGCGCTGGACGGTCACTGTGTGACGACAGCAAAAAACGGGCAGGTCGGCGTCGAAAAGGCCAAGGGACAGCGCTTTGACGCGATCCTGATGGATATCAGTATGCCAGTGATGGATGGGCCAACCGCTGCGCATCATATTCGTAACGGTCAGGGGCAATCGGCAGATGTGCCGATTATTGCGGTGTCGGCCAACGTTCTTCCAGACGCAGTTGAGGCCTTTCGCGCCGCTGGAATGACGGCTTTCATCGGCAAGCCAATTTCTATTGACGCACTGCGCAGGGCGCTTTCGATGGTAACGCAACCCGAGATGCAGGTTTCGCAGAGTGCGCAGCCTGATCCATTGGCAGAATTGAAAGACAGCGTCGGGCCTGAAGTCTTTGCCCGCCTTCATGCCCAGTTTATTGCCGAAGGGGATGAGTTCATTGGATGGCTCGAAACCCGAGCATTTGATCGGTCAGATTCGAATGAGCTCGCACGGGCCTGCCACAAACTGGCCGGTAGTGCGGCGACCTTCGGAGCGGAAGAGTTTCGAGAGGCGTTAGTTGCGGTAGAGATTGCAGCAAAAGAACACAAAGACATCACTGACAAGCTCGCTGCAGTCTCCACCGCTTGGGAGCGGGCGAAATCATCGCCCGCTCGGGATTGATTTACGGGGCCAGCAGCGCCGCAGCACCGACGATACCAACCGCACGGGCAACCTCGGTCAAGCCGGTCACCTTACTGTCGTAGCAGGCAATGGCATCACCCGGCAGAACATAGGGGTCATAATCATCCCGATCCCCGCGCCGCAGCAGTTTTTCGATATTGCGTTCAATGACGATCGAGTTGCCTGTCATTGGGTTGCGGGTGAACAGGACCGCGCTGCGATTGGCATTGGTGGTCTTGGCTCCGCCGACGCAGTTGGTGTCGACAACTGCCTGAAGATAGCGCGTGCCATAGGGAACTTCGCGCACGTCGCGTCCGATGGCCGATTCCGCGTTTCCGGTGGCTGGTTGAGTGAGGTTTGACATGTACAGCGTTACACCGGGCGGGCTGATCGGACTGGGACGCATCAAGTCATCCTGGAAACATTCCCGGCTGTTGACCACGATCTTGTCCCCGGTCAGCAGCATAATGTCGGTCGGGTCGGTGCCTTCGAACACACCGCGCAGATCCATACGATAGATCGTGCCATGACGGTGCAGTTCGACCGCTGACAGATCAGCATCCGGGCGTACGCCTCCAGCGGAACGAATGGCAACCGACAGGTTGCGCGCCTCGGTCGAGGCCCCCAACACACCCTGACGTCCTCGATCCAGCGCGTCGCCGGGGATGCCTCCGATCTCAACCGAGTGGGGTTCAAACACTGCACCTTGCACGCCGACAGTAACCGAGGCGAAGTCGCTAATGCGCGCCGTTACGCGCGGCGTGCTGTCATAGAACTGCGCCTCCACCAGAACACGGGCCACATCCCGCTCCACCTGCTCGGTTGTTCGACCCTGCGCGCGCACCGGTGGCAGGTAGGGCAGCTTCAGGTCGCCATCGCGAGACACAACGTAGGTGTCGCTGAGAAGTTCGTCACCGTCGATTGTGATCTGCACCATGTCATTGCGCGAAAGCTTTTCGCCCAACAGCGGACGAAGAGCAGGCTGTGACCATTTGGCAAAGGCGCTTGCGCCTTGATCCCCGGCCTGAGACCGACATGCGCGCCCGTTCATATGCTCCGATTGCAGCAAAGGCGCGTTTGCAAGGCGCCGCGATGGGGACCGGTACTGCGCTTGATAGCTTTCGCCTTTCGCGACGGATTCGATGTTGCGCGGGGTCTTCATGCTACTACAGCCCGACAGAGCAATTGCGCTGACGGTTCCTAAAACCAAAACTTTGAAATGTCGTATCATTTTCAACTCTCCTGAACTGCATCCACAGCTACAGCAGTGCTTTCCTATGTGTCAGACCGGCATCGGGATTGCCGCCTATCCCATTCGGATAGGTCGCTCACCGGATGGTTCGTTCGGCTGTCCACCCGCGTCTGGGACAGAGACTTCGCCGCCAATTAAAACTGAGCTCAACACTGTTTTTGGACATCTGGTGAGATGACTCAGCGATTGGCACATTCCGGTTTCTTGCAGCACCTGCTGGCTTACGCGGCGTCTGAAGTTGCGGCAAAAGCCTCGCGTCTTGTTGTGGTCGTCGTAGTGGCCCGCAATCTCAGCCCCGAGGCGATCGGTCTGGCTGCTGCTGCCCTTGCGGCGGGGGATATCCTCAAGGCGCTCACCGAGAACGGTGTAGTTCAAAGGATCATCCAAGCCCCGCGGGCCGAGCTGGAACAGCGTTGCAACTCCGCAAATCGTATTTTCTGGGGCTGGTGTGGAGGGCTATTTCTGCTGCAGCTGACTATCGCTGCGGTCCTCTACGCGATGGGGCATCAGACTTTGGCGCTGCTTCTCGCCATTCTGGCCGGAGAATATCTGTTTATGCCTGCAGGTTTGGTGCAGGCTGCGCTTGCGATGCGCGAAGGCAAGCTGCAACAGACTGCCGCCATTGCTGGAGGACAGGTGGTTGGTGCGAATGTCATGGCGGCCCTGCTGGCGCTGCTCTGGGCATCGCCGCTGGCCTTGGTGCTGCCCCGGTTGTTGGCCGCCCCGATCTGGCTGGTCATGATGCGCCGCCTGCGCCCCTGGGCGTCGGACGCGGAACACGGGTTTGCCGCCCTGCGTCCCTTTGTTGGTTTCGGCTGGGCCGTTCTGGGGGTCGAGATTGTCAAAGTTCTGCGTCTACAGGCCGACAAACTTGTTGTCGGTGTGATGCTTGGGGCTGAAAGCCTTGGCATCTACTTCATGGCTTTCAACGCCGGGCTCGGTTTGGCGACTTCTTTCACGCAGGCTTTCTCGGTTGTTCTGTTCCCACACCTTTGCGCGGCTGAGGACAAGACTAAGGCGCTGCGTCATGGGCTCGGCACGTCCCTCCTGGTGCTGAGCCCGCTTGTTCTGCTGCAAGCTGCACTTGCGCCGGTCTATGTGCCACTGCTGCTGGGCGCAGAGTGGCAGCAGATCTCACCGGTGGTCACTGTTCTTTGCCTTGCGGCTTTGCCCAGTGTCATCTGGTCCGCCGTGGCCGGCTGGCTGCGGTCCGAGAACCGCGCGATCACAGAGCTGCGGGTAAGCGCTGCACTTGCTTTTGCGCTGATCCTCAACACTGCGGTCATGGCTCCTTTCGGGCTGATGCCGGTGGCGTTCGGATACCTGCTGACCAGTACTGTCCTGATGCTTACGGCTTCTTGGGTGCTGCTGCCTCGGGATCACAAAACAACAGAAAGGTTCGGCTTCCAATGACCCGCTTTACCATCATCATTCCGTTTCACAGCGATGCGGACACAATAGCATACACGCTGACCAGCATTCGCACGCAAAGCTTTCCGAATTGGGAGGCGATCTGCGTCGGCGACCGTCCCTCGAAGGCATGTTTGTCTGTGGTGCTGGATCACATCGAGCAAGACCCACGCATCCGGGTCGCTGGCAGCCCGCTCGATGGCCCAAGTGCGGCCCGCAACTATGGGGCCGAGCTGGCCAAAGGTGACATACTGGCGTTCTGTGATGCAGACGATCTGTGGCACAAGGACAAGCTGGCGCAGCTAAACGAAGCCTTCCAACCCGCCTCTACGGATGCAGTCTTTGGGCAGATCCGGTTCTTCGCCGATCAGCCCGGAGATTCTCAGACGTGCTCGACCGTTCCTGACGCACCACTGACCATTCAGGACCTGTTGGCCGAGAACCTGGTCTGCACCATGTCAAATCTTTCGATCCGCCGCGACGTCTTCAACGCGATCGGCGGCTTGGACGCAAGAACGGTGCATAACGAAGACTTGGAACTGTTGATCCGCCTCGCAGGTGAGGGCTTTACCATCAAAGGCGTCGATCGGTTTCAGGTCTGGTATCGCACCAATGCCGGTGGATTGTCCTCGAACCTTAATGCAATGCGCGCTGGGCGGGCCTACGCGGTAAAAACTGCTGCGTCATATGGCGTTTTCCCGTCGCGGTCGTCCGAGGCCGTCTACTTGCGCTATCTCGCGCGCCGGGCATTGCGATTGGGGCATCAGAGCCAGGCTCTGTCCTATACACGCAACGGCCTGGGTTTGCATGCGCGTAGTTTCCTGCTGCCTCTGCGCCGGGGTCTGCCCACCGCGGCAGGGGCAACACTGGCCCCGATCCTGCCGCAAGTGATCAAACGCACGTTGTTTTCATGAGAATTCTGAAGGAGATCACCATGCCCACCGCATCTATCGTCGTACCTGCCTACAATGCCGAAACTACTTTGGCCGAAACACTCGCCTCGCTGCAGGCGCAGACCCATGACGATTTTGAAATTATCATCGTCGACGACGGATCCCAGGATACAACCCCGACGATTGCCCGCGCGCATCAAAGCGACCCGCGCGTACGACTTGTTCAGCAGGCCAATCGAGGGCTGGCGGGCGCCAGAAACACCGGCATCGCTGCCGCGTGCGGAACGTTCATCGGCTTTTGCGATGCCGACGATCTGTGGATGCCCGAGAAGCTTGCGGCTCATATTCACCATCTCAAGAAAGAGCCGGACGTGGGGATAAGTTACTCCGGCAGTGCCTTGATCGACGAGGCGGGGTGTATGATAGGGATCAAACAAACACCCCGCCTGAAGAATGTGACCGCAGCCCATGTTCTGAACCGTAACCCGATTGGCAATGGATCGGCGGCCGTTATTCGTAAGACTGTGCTTGAGGCTCTGGCCTATCGCCCGACTTTTGAGACCGAGCGGGATTGGGTCTTCGATGAGACCTTCAGGCAGTCCGAAGACATCGAATGCTGGATGCGGCTGATGTTGACGACCGACTGGCAGATCGAAGGCGTTCCGGGGCTTATGACCCACTACCGGATCAGCGCGGGCGGGCTGTCGGCGGCTTTGGATCGTCAACTGGAGGCGTGGGATAGGATGGTCGCGAAACTACGTCCGCTTGACCCTGAATTCTTCGCCCGGCACGAACACTCGGCCCGTGCTTATCAGCTGCGCTATCTGGCACGGCGGGCCATCACCAACCTCGACCGCAACATAGCTTGGGAGTTGTCTGAGCGCAGCTTCAACGAAAGCCTCCGCCCCGTGCTGGAAGAACCTTTGAAGTCGTTCAGTACTTTCGCCGCAGCCATTGTTTTGAAAACGTTTGGACCCGGCCCGATCAATCGAGTTGGGCAAATGAAATCCAAGCTTCTGTCGATCTAAGAAGGGCATCATCATGAAAAAGAAAAAGATTCTCCATCTGGTTGACGACACGACGGCGGGCGGAGTTATGCGGATGCTCGACCATCTTATGACGCAACCCGATCTGTCCGAGGCGGTTGAGCAAAAAGTTTTGAAGGTCAAACGTACCGCGTTTTCTTGGGGCAAACTGAAGGCGGATGTCATTGTATCCCATGTCGTGCCAAGCTGGAGAAGCCTGCCAGCGTTCTCAGCCCTTCGTGCCTTGCATGTCGACACAGAACTGGTCCATGTCGAGCACAGCTATACCCGGGCGTTCACCACCCTAAACGTCCCGCATAAACGTCGGTTTTTTGCGATGCTTCGCGTGATCTATTCCTTATTTGATAAGGTTGTCGCGGTCAGCCATACGCAGTCGGAATGGATCAAGGAACGTCGTCTGACAGAGCCGGAAAAGCTGGCCGTTGTTCCTCCCACCGTTGATCTTGAGCAGTTGGCTCGCAATACGACGCCCCCCAGATCCACGACCAAAATCGGTGCCATCGGGCGTCTGGAGCGGCAGAAAGGCTTTGACATCCTGATTCAGGGTTTCCGATCAACCTGCACGCCAGAGGCGCGTTTGTTGATCTTTGGTGAAGGCAGTCAGCGATCATACCTTGAAGAGCTGGCAGAGGGTGATCCGCGCATTGAATTTCGGGGCTACGTGGATGACCCAGCAGAGGCCTATCAAGCAGTCGATATCGTCGCGATCCCGTCGCGGTGGGAGGCGTATGGGCTTGTGCTGGACGAAGCGCTTGCAGCACAGCGGAACGTGATAGCCAGTAAAGTTGATGGCTTACGTGACCGTGAGGGAGATACGAGAGTCTCTTTCTGTAACCTTGACCCTCATGAATGGGGGCGTGCGATCAATGAATTCCTGTTTTCTGGCGGTATTGAGATAAGCAGCTGAAACAAAGCCTGAAATATAAATTTTTTGGGTTTCAACTGTTTTGGCATTCGAGGTTACAATAAATTTTTGAAGACAGAGGGGAAAATTCTGAAGTTTCAGCGATGGAAATTGGATGGTTTAGGTTTTGGGTTCGATCACCATTGGTACATGATTGTCTCAAATGATACGCAAGCCTGGCGAACAAACGCTCAGCCTGCTTGAGGGGTGCCAGGGGGTGAGTAAGACGGGTTCGACTGCCTCGCCGAGTACGAAACCAATCATAGTTTGATAGTATTGTCGTGGCGCCGAATGCGTTGAGCAAACGAATCTTTTTGCGACTAAGCTTGCGCAGTGGTCGCCATTTGGTCGCCACACAATCATTTTACCACCAAATGCGTCGCGATTTTCTGAGAAGATGGTGCTGCTGGAGAGAATTGAACTCTCGACCTCTCCCTTACCAAGGAAACGCAACGCGGCAGTGTCTGCAACTACATGCACTGCCGTGCACCGTCATCAACAAGCACTACTCCGCACGAGAACTCGCTTGTTTTTCAGTGGGTTGAGTGTCGCATACAGAACAGTAGAGTGCAACAGCCAACATGTCTTGCAACCGATGAAGGTGATGCGCTTGTGTAGCCAGTTTGTGCTTCGTTGTAATGACAAGAGTGACGACCGAGTGACGGCGAGTACACGTGATGTGTCGCAGTCAATGTGAGAATGGGACAAAACAAACGCCGATGCGATGTGTGCTGACAGTGTCAGAAGGTGCGCGACCTACGTTGCCGAATGAGCACCACCTGCCTTCTACATGACAACTCCCCCGCCCAAAACCAAAACGCCGGTATGAGTTGAACGCGACTGTCGGCGGGATGTCGGTCGTACCGCCCACTGGCAAAAAAAATGGAGTGCTTCAAGAGAACTCGAATGGCAATTTCTCGAAACAACTTGGCTCGTTTTCCAAAGCACTGTCCATCTGAAGCCCACATCTCTGTTTCGAGGATCGAAGCCGGTCTGTACTGAAAAGTGCTCGGTAATTCTGGTTGCTCAAAAGTGTTTTTGTCTACGCGTGCCGAGACTGACTGTGCCGGGTTTCAAATTGACGCCTTGCATCTCGTGGGCGCTCGAAAAAGAAGCGGAGTTTTTGAAATGACAAGCGCAGTTCTTCCATTTGTAGTCATACTTGCCATACCTCTGATGATTGGATTTGTTTTCCGAGACCTTCAAGCGAAGTGGGTAGGATTTGTTTTTGCGGGCCTTGTTGCCGCATCAAGCGCAGCCAATCATTTTGTTCTCCGGTCGCTTGAGTACTCCGGCGCACGTGGAAGTGTTCCAACGGACGAATGGTTGATCGGAATGATTGTCGCCGCTGGCTTCTGGGGAGTTGTGGGGTACGGGGTCACGAAACTCGGTAGCAAACTACGGTATGCTCAGGACGAACGGCGCAGTTCGAACACCGAAGATCACAGTGGTGCTTCTGTCCAATCCGATCACGGTCAAGACTACCTCGCGTCTCAAGCGAAAGAGATGAACGATCCAGCCTACAAATACATCCCGAAGTCCAAGAACCCCAATGCCCGAGCAGAGCAAAGAAAGGCGCAAAAACTGTCAGATGCAGAAAGTGAGCGTCAAAAACGCGACCCTGCATACAAGTACATCCCGAAGCCACGAGGTGCGTAATGGAGACACGATCCATTCCGTTGATTGTCAGTGTGGCGATTGCATTTGCAATTGCCTCCTCGCAACCAGCAGCAGCAAACTGGGTTTCGAGGCTCGCAAACAAGCTTGCAAATGAAGCCGTGGAGAACGTTCCGAATGCGACCGGTCATGCAGGGCGCGCAGCTGGTAGACGTTCCGGCCAAACTCAAGACGAGCACAGTGAAACGGATGCTGAAATTCACAACAGTGGTCCGGTTTCACAGTATGTCAGCGAGGAACATGGTTTCCGCTTCAATTTCCCGAGCAACTGGAAAATTGTGAGTGGCGGCATACCCGGTACTGAAGTCATGCTGGTGTCTGGCAGTGCTTCCGGTCTGAGTTGCAACGTAGTTTTGCAGTACATACCCGCTTTGGAAGGCATGCATCGAAAGGAGCTGGATGACGTGATCTCGAAGGAGGCATACTCCGCCGAATACTGGTCCGAATTCTTCGCAATGTACGAAAATGTACACATCAAAGAACATGATCTGGGAATGATGGCAGGAAGCAAGGCGCAATACGCTTTGGTTGATGTCGTTCACAATTCAATTGGAAAGTCCGAGCGACTTACAATTCTGCAGGCCGTTACCTACCAATCAGGCAAAGCCACATGGGTTGGTTGCTCCGCGCGTTCCGATCATTGGGAAGGCGTGTCAGACATTGCGCTGCTCCCATTTCGTACATTCATTGTAGAGTAATGCTCCAACGAGAACTGAAGAACGCTCTGCGTCGTCGCCGGATCAAGCATTAATGTTCCGTAAAATTCACTTAAAGGTAATTTTTTGAATTGACAGAGCGTGATGTGATATGTAACTCACCTTTCAGCGGTAGCGAAAACTGTCGTTGAGCAAAGGAAAAAGATGCATGTTCCGGACCGATCAAGTTGGCTTCACGCAAGCGCCGCACTCGAACCACTCGAGTTTGAGGGACTGCTGCGGCCCCGCCGAAGAGTTTGGGCGAGCGCCGAATTCTTGCTTGTCTTTGAAGCCATGCGTGGGTGGCCGATGGATCTGGATCGCTACGAAAGCCCTCGAAAACAGACCGAGGCGATGCTGCGCGAGTATTCAGAGGGTCAACGTAGAATGGTTGATGGATACGACTTCAAAAGACTTCGCAGGCCGCCGGAGGCTGTCTACGAATTTCGCCCGAGGGACGTTCGGATCTTTGGTGCAATGGTCTCAAAAGGAGAATTCTGCGCGGTTGCAGCCATGCCCAAGAGCGAACTTCGAAATGCCCAAAGCTACCAACCATTCATTGAAAAGACTGTTGAGTTCATTCGTGCGCTGGCCATCTTGCCGCCACGCTTTCATGACAGCCGCTTTGATGACGTAATGGATCACTGAAACGTAGAGAAAACTGATGAAGATCGAAACAGACAAAAACTCAACGGTGTTCCTGGACTTGTCGAAGCAAGTCGTAGGCGACATGCGGACACGAGTTGAAGAAAGCGGACGCACACATGCAGCTCTTGCTGACATTTTGCATGTGGATCGGTCCGCAATTTCCAAAACACTGAACGAAAATACAAACTTGACCCTACGTAAGATTGCGGAAATTGCGGCTGCGACTGGATCACGCTGTTACTTCCGCATGACACGCAACTCCAACCTGGAGAAAGGCAGCGATGCGATCGCGATGATGGCAACGTCATCCCAATCCGATCCTGCCCAAACCGACAAAGGGTTCAATCAAACTGGGCTTCGCAAGCGCGCAGCGGCCTACGTCAAGCAATTGCTTCGTGAAGGAACATTTTTGGACGCTGATGATTACTACGTCGGGCTCCCCGATGATCAAGAAGCTGTAGATGGTTGGCTGGAAGGTGACGTAGAGAGGGACGGAGATGCTTTCATTCTCATTTCACCAAAAGACGAAAAGCACCAGGCAAGCGTAGCGGATCTTGCAATTACGTTCGACTTTGCATTCTCTGACGGTTTCGCAGAGGTTGAATGGTCACTGATTGACCGCTACGGTTCTGAATACTTCAGAAGCCGTGATCTCCGTCAGGTCGCGCAACTTGCGTTGATTGTACTCTCGCGCGGCGGCTTCAAAAACTGACGCCTTCGAAAATTTGAACCAACACTCGCTCTTTGTGTGGGCACTGATTGAACATGACCAGAACAACAGAAGCATTCGCGAGAGCCAAGATTGACGCATTGCTGCGCGATGCCGATTGGAACCTCACAGATGGAACCAGCGTTCATTTCGAGTACACACTGAGCGACGGCACACGCGCCGACTACGTACTTTGCGATCGCAGCGGTCGCCCGCTTGCCGTACTTGAAGCAAAGCGCGCATCCGTCGATCCCATTGCAGCGCAAGATCAGGGCAAGGCATACGCAGAACTGCTCGATGTGCCGTTCGTGTTTCTCTCAAACGGCGAAGAAGTCTGGTTCTTTGATCACACCGTTGATGCACACGCGCGCAAGGTAGCAACTGTGTTTGGTCAGGAAGACCTTGAGCGTCGCACCGCGAGCCTCAGAGTGCGCCGTGACCTCATTTCCGTGCCGACCGACACCTCAATTGCGGGCGGGGGCGGACGTACTTACCAGCTTGATTGTATTGACGCTCTTTGCAGCAAAATCGCACTGGGACGGCGCAAGTTGCTTGTCGAAATGGCGACAGGCACAGGCAAGACGCGAACCGCTGCCGCTTTCATCAAACGCCTGTTCGAAGCTGGGTACGTGACGCGCGTCCTTTTTCTTGTTGATCGCATCACCCTCGCGTCGCAAACAGAAGACGCGTTCACCGACTACCTCACCGATTACCCGTGTCAGATTTTGCGCGCCGGTCGCGGCTTTGACCACGCGAAGCGGATCACAATCTCGACCTTGCAGACGATGATCAACGAGTACGATCAGCTTTCGTCAGGATACTTCGACCTGATCATCACTGACGAGTGCCACAGATCAATCTACGGAAAATGGAGCGGTGTGCTCCGACACTTCGACGGTATCCAGTTGGGTCTGACCGCGACGCCCTGCACGGTCGATCCTGAGGACATGCCCGACCCCGAAGACGGTTTGTTCGTCCGCGATACGTTGCGGTTCTTCGAAGTTGATCGCCCGACGTTCCGGTACACACTCAGCGAAGCCGTAGAAGACGGCAATCTCGTGCCGTATCGCATCTACAAAGCAATGACCGTCAAAACGGCTGCGGACGACGGGTTCAAAGTACATCGCGCCGAACTTGATTGGTCTGCAATGGATGCGGATACAACTGCCGAATTTGAAGAGTTGTTTGCGGAAGGTGATCCGATCACCGTCCACCCGAACGCATTGGAGCGAAAGTTCACAATACCCGAGCGCAACAGGGCGCTGGTTCGTGAGTTTCGCCAAACCGTCGAGAATGGGTTCAGAGGTAGCGATGGCGTCATGCGATACCCAGCAGATGGCAAAACCATCGTGTTTGCCGTTACCAAACGCCACGCAGAAACGCTGGCGACGATGTTCGACGATCACTTTGCGGACAAGAAACCCAATCCAACCACCCGCTACGCCGACTTTGTCGTGAGTGACCTCGGTGGCGGTCCATCACCTGACGCCTCAACCATCATCAAACGGTTCAAGGAAGAAGAGTTCCCGAAAATACTTGTCAGCGTGAACATGCTCGACACTGGCTTCGACTGCCCTGAAGTCGTCAACCTCGTGATGGCGCGTTTCACACAAAGCGCGATCTTGTATCAACAGATGCGTGGACGCGGCACTCGTACGGCACCACACATCTACAAAGCCAGCTTCACGATGTTCGATTTCGTCGGCGTGACAGACTTCCACGGTGACGATGATGAGAACATTCAAGGCGGCGTCACTGGAACCTCGAAACCGACTACCGGACCGGTTACACCGAACTCGTTGCTGAACCTCGACGTGAACGACCACATCGACCCTGCATCCCGCGATTGGGTGACCCTTGACGAGAACGGACGCATCATACGCACTGACGAACACGAAGCCGCCGCCGCAGCACTGGGATTGAGGTTTGAAGCGTGGTTCGAAGCACAATCATTCGATGCCGAACAAGAAAGATGGGCCCGTCTGATTGAGAGCCGCGCCAAGGCGAACGCCATGTCGACCGATGGTTTCTGGGACTACGATTTCGACGACCCGCCATTCATGGGATTGGGTGGATACGATCAAGCCGTACGTGTCTTCGGCGGACAAGACGCTCTCGACTACGTGCTCGGCAGTCTCAACATCGCGTTGTTCGACGAGACGTCCGAAGTCATTGCAGCCGGAGATACAAGCTCCGCTGTCCTTCACTGAGGAGATTTGAACCATTGGATGGAATTGACGAGTACAAAGAGCGAGAGTTCGAGTGGGCGGTCGGGACCGCGCTTGTCAACGAATACTCACTTTCCGCGCAGCACAAAGATGAAGCACTGACTGAAATTGCCGAGGACTTGGTCGATGTTGCTTGGGAGTTCATTTGCGCAACTTTCGAAGACAACGGTTTGCCGTATCCAGATCGCACGGATCTCACAAAGGCAGTCGTACTCGCACTTACCCAAGAGCGCGAAGAGATTGCGCAATTTCCAGAAGATCACTCGTAGAAAGTTGACACGAAATGCCACTCAGCCCCGAACTCAGACAGAGCCTTGACCAAATCCGCGACCAGATGTGGGCGGGCGGTTACCCAAACCCTGCACAGAACGCCGAACAACTCAGCTTTCTGATCTTCTTCTACATGTTCGAGGCCGCCGACGCGGCGCGGATCAGAGCGGCACGTCGCCCCGGCGCTGAGCCTTACACAAGTGCCTTTGACGGTCAGTGGATGTTGAAGAACCCGCTCAACGCGAAGGATCGCGGCGCTGAGAACGTCTCGAAAGACCTTCTACGTTGGTCGAATTGGGCGAACGCGCTGAACGGCGAACGGCTCGTCACTTGGGTGCGCGATGAGGTCTTCCCTTTCTACGCTGAGATTGCTGCGCAGGGCGTTACCAACTTCATGGACGGCGCACGTCTTGGGATTGATGACCCTACCGTGCTTGCGCAAGTTCTCAGCCGCATCAACGGCCTCCACCTTGAGACGATGGATGCCGACACCAAGGGTGATCTGTTCGAGCACGTACTGCGCCAAATCAAGCAAGCGGGTGAACTTGGACAGTTCCGTACGCCACGTCATGTGATCCGAACCATTGTTGAGATGGTTGATCCTCGCATCGGTGAAACCGTGTATGACCCTGCTGCTGGCACAGCAGGTTTTCTTGTCGCTGCGTACGATCACATTCGTCTCGCCAATTCATCGGACAGCGGTGCGCAAGAAACTGTTGTCGACGGAAAAACCATACAACGCGGCCTTGGTGATCAGCTCAGCCGTGACGCATTCAATCAACTCCAATCTGCTACCTTCTACGGCAATGATGTGGACCCGCAGATGGTCCGACTTGCCACAATGAACCTGTTTCTTCGCGGCTTGGACAAGGTGCGCATACTTCGGCGTGACGCTCTCACGCGTACACTGAACCGTGCAGAAAAAACTGAAATGGGATTACCCACCGACGGCTTCGATGTGGTGCTTGCCAACCCTCCGTTTTCCGGCCGTCTCGACAAAGACCGCATCGTCGAGGATGTGAAGGTCGGCACCACTACGCAGACAGAACTACTGTTCTTGCAATACATGCTGAACCAGATGAAGCCATGTGGCCGTTGCGGCGTCATCGTGCCCGAAGGTGTCTTGTTCGGCTCGACTGGTGCACACAAGGAACTGCGCCGCAAGCTGATTGAGAACAACACTGTTGAGGCGGTGCTGTCGCTGCCCGGTGGCGTTTTCAACCCATACTCTGGCGTAAAGACATCGGTGCTGATCTTCCGCAAGGGTGGAACAACGGAACGCGTGATGTTCCTGCACGCAGACAATGACGGCTACAAGCTGGACGCCAACCACGACACGCCGATCGATGCAGATGATTTGCCCATGCTCGCAAAAGCGTATTTGGAACGTGACGCGAACTGGGAGAAGTGGGAGGCGCGGGAAGAAGGCGTCGAGTGGAGCGAACAGTGGTGGTTCGCGGACACGGACGCCCTGCGAGACGCCGAGTTCAACCTGAGCGCTGGACGGTATCGTCCGCAAAGCCGCGCGCAGGTGGAGCACCGCGATCCAATTGAAATTCTGGACGAGTTGAAAGTAATTGAACGCAAGATTTTGGAGGAACTGGACGAGTTGAGTGACGCAGTGCGGGAGGCGATTGTTTGATGCCTGGACACCCCTCACTACCTCTCGGCGACGTCTGCGAGATTGTCGGCGGTGGAACTCCGAAACGAAAGAACCCCGAATACTTCGGGGGTGAAATACCATGGGCCACGCCAACCGACGTAACTGCGTTGGATGATCTACCACTCACAGCCACCAAGGAAATGATTACTGAACTCGGCTTGCAAGAGAGCAGTGCGCGTCTGTTGCCTACTGGCACGGTGTTGATGACAAGTCGCGCAACGATTGGTTACACGGCAATCGCTCAAGCACCAACTGCAACAAACCAAGGTTTTGCAAACTTGATTTGTTCGGATCGTTTGCTGCCGGAGTACGTAGCACGATGGTTGCCAACGCAACGCGATCGTTTGCTTCAAGTGGCTGGTGGCACAACGTTCAAGGAAATCTCCAAAGGTGAACTCAAGAAAATCACCATTCCGGTCCCACCGATCGACGAACAACGCCGCATCGTCGACATCCTGAACCGCGCGGCGAGCATCGAGCGGCTGCGCGCTCAAGCCAATGCTCACCTGCATGACCTGATCCCCGCGTTGTTCATCAAGATGTTCGGTGACCCCATCGACAATCCAATGGGATGGAATGTCGACGACTTGGGAAATCACATCTCTGGTGGCCCCCAAAACGGTCTCTACCGACCAAAGAGTGACTACGGCGAAGGAACGCGAATACTTCGAATTGATGGTTTTTACGAAGGTAGAACCGTCGAACAAGACAAGTGGCAACGCCTCAGGCTCGATGAGGAAGCCATTGAAAGATACGCACTCAAAAAAGATGACATCGTAATCAACCGCGTCAACAGTCGCCCCTACTTGGGGAAGTCGACCATCATACCCAAGCTTGAAGAACCTTCTGTCTTTGAAAGCAACATGATGCGGTTTTCTGCGAATTCTCAAAGCCTTCTGCCGCAGTTCTTGATTGAGCAGTTGCAGCTCAATTCAATGCGCGATTTACTCCGCAAGAACGCCAAGGATGCAATCAATCAGTCGAGCATCAACCAAACGGACGTGCGTACACTCGCAATCATTGTGCCACCCGTTACCCAACAAGCGAAGTTTGTCGAACTGATTTCGAGTGCAGCTGAGTTCGACGGAGTGTTCAATTCAGCCGGCGAGTTGGCGAAGGAACTTGGCTCGTCTTTGATGGAGCACGCTTTCGGGAGCCGCAATTGATTGAGTTTGCTTTCAAACCCGAGTGGATCAGCGCCATCTCATCGGCAATCTCGGCACTTGCAGTCAGCCTTGGTCTGTTTTTCGGTTACAAGCAGATCAGCCTCTGGCGCACAGAAGCGCGTGATCGTCGGCGCGCTGAGGTGGCTGAGGACTTGATGGCAGAAGCGCAAAACGCGGTCGATGCCATTCAGTCGCTGCGGTCGCCGATGGCACGCGTTCCCAAAGAAAATGCCTCTGATCCCGGGTATACTTACAAGCAACGTTGGGAAAGGTTGGCGGAACGAAGTGAGGTGTTCGAAAACCTGCGGCATGCGCAAGTCAGGGCGAAAGTCGTTTTGCAGAGCGATGACCTTGAAAGTGACATCGATGAGATTTTCAAGCTTCGAGTTGAGCTACTGACTACCTTGGAAATGCTGTTTGAAATGTCATCCTACGAAGACCTCACGAAGGAGGAAACTGAACAGAAAACTGCAATGAGAAGAAAGGCGTTCAGTCACAGAAAGAATGATGATTTTGGCAAGAAACTGGATGACACGCTGACAAGTATCGAAACCAGTCTTGGTCCTGTAGCGCGCCTCGAAAACAAGCGAGGAAAAGCGCGGTAGCCCATCCCAACTCAAGTCACGAAGCGCCACCAAGACCATACAAACCTGCGTAGGAGTGTGGCGAAGCAGAGTAGGTTCGGTGCAAGCGTTCGGCTGCTCGCCAGTTTTGGTCCAACCACTCCGCCAACATGATGGCCGCACTGTACCGCCCAGTCGCCTGTAACCAAATCGCCGCATCCCGTAAAGAAATCACAACACGATTGTTCGATACGCGTCGCGCAGGTGGACCCTTTCCGCGAAGACGCGACATTCGCAAAGTGTTGGGTTTGATCCCGCACACTCGACAGAACTCATGCGCGTAGATCGTGCCGTCGTAACGGATCATGCGCACAAGATCAGGCGCATTTGCCAGCTCGTCCACTACCGCATGTGCGATACCTGGGGGCGGCGTCTTCGGCGGCTGTGCCGCGTCAGGTCGAGGATCAGCGGTCATCTTTCGTGCACCCGTCTTCATTTACAACAATGCCGTGCCTGCGCGCGCAATCGATCACCATTTGCCGGATCATCTTCTTGCGCCGCAGTTCCGCCAAGCCTTTGCGCAGCTTCTGGCTCGGCGTTTCGTAGACCTTGAGCGGTCGCTGTAGTCGCAATCGATTTCGCCTCATCACGCCAACTCCTGAGCCGAGGGCACCGCGTGGCCGATCGAACCCGTGCCGCTGTCCGCATCATGATGCACGTCCGGACTGACCCCGTCAGTGCTGAGTTGCGCGGCCTCTCGTTTCAAAGCCTCATCCAGAGCAATCTCCATCATTTCATCCCGCTCCCTTTCCGTCTTGCGCTTCTCTGTGTGCAAACGGGTGATCGTCTCGGCATCGTGCTCGATTTCGCGCTGAAACTCCTGTCGCTTTCGCCTCTCAGCCGCGATGCTGTCGGCTTTCCTTTTGCCGGACTTGAAGCATCCCTCGGGCGGCGCTTTGTTTGGGTCAACTGCATGTGCTGGATTTACGCTGAAGGTGTTACCCGGCGCGGGCCTCACCATCTCAGGTAACAGCGTTCGGACAGCCGGATTGCCGTTGAAGACAAGCCTTCCGTTCAACTGTGCCTTTCCCTTCGGATCAAGCGGACCGACGATACCCTCAGCTTGGAGAGCCGCGAGTTCGTGTGCGATTGCGGCCAGCGTCGGGACCGACGAAGCCGACACTGACGCGAAGATTGCTGGATCGATTTCAAAGCCCGCGTCTGCGACCAGCAAGCGCAGCTGATGCACGACTTGGTCTACATCTGGTGTCATCACCCGAAGAAGATCTTCTGGCATCGCTTTGTTTGCAACCACCGGAGCAGACAGGATTGTGTAACGACATCGGTGCGAAGTCGGCATGTCAGTCGGCATCGCTTTTCCGTCTTCATCGATGCTGGCATGGATGGTGATGTCAGCTTGCGTCAGCGGTCGTGTCTGCATTGCGAGAGCAAACAGCACCAGCATCCGCAGTCTCGGCCAAGCAAACATTCGCATCACCAAAGCCGCATCGAATGTGATTGATGCGCATTTTGGCTTGCCGAAGTCCGAGCGCATTTTGTGGTGGGTCTCTCCATCAATCACTTCGGTGGTGACTTTCGGAAGTTGGCCGATGAATTCCAATGTTTGAGGAACTGGTTCCGTCGTGAGGGTGAGATTGAAACAATTCTCACAAGGATCATTCGCCCGCAACTGAGGTTTCTTCTGATGCAAACGAACAGCTTGAGTGAGGTTTGTTTCAAAATCTGGATTTCGACCTGTTGGGCCTGCTTGGGGTTCACTCACCATCAGCCTGCTCTTTCGGTTTTCTGGGATCGGCAACTCACCCTGGCGGCAGTTCCCGCTGGCTGCTTGTCATTTGACCATCGGTCCGATTGGTTCCACCTTACGCGCGTTCGAAGTGTGATCATTCAAATGCCTGCCTTGCTTCTTGAAGGTGCGCCCAAGTGCGGCCACTCTTGATGTTTCCGACGTGAGAGGCTGACACGTTGAACCGTTGCCCGATTTCTTCATGCGTTCCCTCAGAGTTCAGGATTGCCTGCGCGACTGCCTCTGACAGCTTGCTGCGACCGTTGCGCGAACCGCGATTTCGAGTTCCGTGGAGCAGTTTGTCAGCTTCGTTCTCTTGCTGAGTGCCAAAGGTCAGGTGGTCGGGATTGCAACAGGCTGGATTTCCGCACAAGTGCCGCGTCTGCCACTTCCAACCGTCATGGATTGGCTTTTGGTCTCGCAGCGCGACAATCACCCGGGCAATCCTCTGGGTTTGCCCGTGAAGACGCATCGTAGGTCTGTCGTTGCGCCCGGTCGCACCTGTCAGCAAAATGCAACCTTTCCCGTCGTCCGTGAAACGGTCGAAGCGCCGGGCGATGCGGTCCAAGTCTGACCGTTCATCAGGATGTACATCGATCTTGCTCAACATCTGCGCGAGAGGGTTCATCGTGCCACCTCCCGTGTCTGATGTAGAGTTCGGTCACGTAGCCAAGCGTCGACCTGGGAGGTGGGCCAGCGCAATGTGCGGTCGTCGAAGCGAACAACAGGCGGAACTGGATCACCGCGATGAAGTCGCCTCAACAAGGTGGTTTTGTGGATGCCGATACGTTCGGCGGTTTGTCGGGAAGTCAGGTAGTCTGCCATTGATGCACGAACTCCGATTGGTCATTGGGTCCGTGCCATCATCTCTTTCGTGGCATCTGGAAAAGAGTGTCGCAAATGTGTAGATGATGGTCAAGCAAGAAATCCACATTTTGTGACTGGCGAGAGGGTTTCTCCAAAATCACGCAACATGTTGTGTATGTAGTTGCATGCGGCGTCACTCAGCAGCGTGCGGCGCGTGCAGTTTCGCCACCACGTCCGCCACCTGCAAATGAACGTAGCGTTGAAGCATCTGCAACGTGCGGTGTCCGCTTACTTGCTGCACCTCTACGAGTGACAGGCCACGTTCAACCAGTCGACTGACCGCCTCATGGCGTAAATCGTGAAACCTGATGTCATCGACCTGCGCACGTTCACGCACTCGCTCGAAAGCTTGCCGCACGCAGTCACCACTCAGTGGGAACACGTGGTCATCAATGCGTGGCAACTGGCGCAGCACGTCCACAGCGGTAGGCGAAAGAGGCACTGTGCGCGCGCGTCCATTCTTTGTTCTCGCCAACAGTACCGTGCATCTGTCCAGATCAACGTGCTTCCACTCCATTGAAAGCAACTCGCCACGTCGCATCGCTGTCTCAACTGCCAGTACAAGCAACGGACGCAGCATTTTGTTGCGGTCGCGGTCGCATGCCTGCATCAACCGTTGCCACTCGTCTGCCCGCAACCTGCGTTCGCGCCGATCATCAACGCGAGGTCGCTTGATCTGTTGCACCACGTTTACAGTGCCCGTGTCGAGAGCGTTGCCAACTGCGCCTTGCAACAGTGTCAACTCACGTACCACTGTTGATGCTGCCACCTGCTTCAACCGCCTGTCACGCCACTTTGACACCTGCGCTGCCGACAACTCGGTCAGGTTGGTGCGAGTGAGCCAACCATCACGCCGCAACATCGCGTTGATGCTTGCAGTTTCGTTCACAGAACTGCGGTGCGTCGGCACAACGGTGTCTCGGAACGCAACCAGTGCTTCTGCCAGCGTGATTGATTGCACAGTGTCTGCCTCGGCGTGTGCGCGTGTCGGCAGCGTTCCACCAACTGCATCGGCTTGCGCTTCGACTGTGTTGCCCCACTTCACTGCATCGGCACGCTTTACGAACGACTTGCTCGCCGTTCTGCCATCGCGTCTGACGATGCACTGCCACTTGTTGCCGCGCTTCCTGATCGTTGCCATCTCGCATGTCTCCATTGTTGTGCGAGTGACGCAGGAGTGACAACGCTGCTGCACGTCGACACGGAGTTGGTGTCGTCCATGCTGCAACCTGTTGTGTTTGTTGATGAAGTGATGGTGCTGCTGGAGAGAATTGAACTCTCGACCTCTCCCTTACCAAGGGAGTGCTCTACCTCTGAGCTACAGCAGCGCTGTGGGCGGGTGATTAGACTCAAACGAAACGCGGCGCAAGGGTGTCTGGACGGTTTTTTTCGCCTCCTGTAGAGAAAGATCATGACGGATAAAAATTCACCCAAAAAACAAGGCAAATCCGGGGATGCGCGCGAAGAGCGGCTGAAAGCGGCGCTGAAGGCCAATATGGCGCGGCGCAAGGCGCAGGCCAAGGCGCGGGCGGCCTCTGGGGACAAAGCCGACAAGGACGAGGGATAAGAGCAGATGGATTCGATTCTGGTGACGGGCAACGGCCCGCTGAACGGTCAGATACCGATTGCGGGGGCCAAAAACGCGTGTCTGACGCTGATGCCCGCGACCTTGCTGAGCGAAGAACCGCTGACGCTGACCAACGCACCACGTCTCAGCGACATCAAGACCATGACGGCTCTGCTGCAATCGCTGGGGGCCGAGGTGTCGTCGCTGCAAGATGGTCAGGTGATCGCGATGTCGAGCCATAACCTGACCAGCCAAACGGCGGATTATGACATCGTGCGCAAGATGCGTGCCTCGAATCTGGTGCTGGGACCTTTGCTTGCGCGATTTGGACAAGCGGTCGTTTCTCTGCCCGGTGGCTGCGCGATCGGAGCCCGTCCGATGGACCTGCACGTGGAAGGGCTCGAGGCGCTGGGCGCCGAGATCGAGCTGAAAGACGGGTATCTGCACGCCAGGGCTCCGGGAGGGCTGAAAGGGGCGGTGCACGAGATGCGCTTTGCCTCGGTCGGGGCCACCGAAAACATCGTCATGGCGGCGACGCTGGCCAAGGGCACCACGGTGCTCAAGAACGCCGCGCGCGAGCCCGAGATCGTCGATCTGGTCGAATGCTTGCGCAAGATGGGTGCACAGATTTCGGGCGAGGGCAGCTCGACCATAGAAATTCAGGGTGTCGACCGGCTGCACGGTGCCACCCATCAGGTTGTCACCGACCGGATCGAACTGGGCACCTATATGCTGGCCCCGGCGATTTGCGGCGGCGAGGTCGAACTGCTGGGCGGGCGCATGGCGCTGGTTGAATCCTTCGCGGCCAAGCTTGACGCGGCGGGGGTCAGTATCACCGAAACCCAAAACGGCTTGAAAGTGGCGCGCAAGAACGGCCGGGTGCAGGCTGTGGATGTGGTGACCGAACCTTTCCCGGGTTTCCCGACCGACCTTCAGGCGCAGATGATGGCGCTGATGTGCACGGCCGAAGGCACCTCGGTTCTGGAAGAGCGTATTTTCGAAAACCGTTTCATGCATGCCCCGGAACTTGTGCGCATGGGTGCGAATATCGAGGTGCACGGCGGCACCGCCACCGTCACGGGTGTCGAAACCCTGAAAGGCGCCCCAGTGATGGCGACGGATCTGCGGGCTTCGGTGTCGCTGATCCTTGCCGGATTGGCGGCAGAAGGTGAGACAACGGTAAGCCGGGTCTATCATTTGGACCGCGGATATGAACATGTGGTTCGCAAGCTGGAAGGCGTGGGCGCAAAAATCGAACGGATCAAAGGCGAATGACGGACGCAAGTTTTGAAGACGGGCGCGAAGCCCCGCTGAATTTGGGGGCTGAGGATGCAGAAGATCTGAAGGTGATCTCGACCCTCGTGCAGGATGCGGTTTTTCCCGTGACCGAGATGAAATGGCAACCGTCGCACCGCCGCTTTGGCCTGTTGCTGAACCGCTTTCGCTGGGAAGACAAGGATGCCGCCGCCCGCCGTGACCGCCCGTTTGAACGGGTGCAGTCGGTGCTGGTCTTCGATTCCGTTCTGTCCGTGGCCAGCCAGGGCATTGATCGCAGCGAGAAGGACATGGTCATGTCGCTGCTGTCCGTCGAGTTCGAACCCGGCGAGGATGGCGCGGGCCAGGTCTTGCTGACCCTGGCGGGTGACGGCGCGATCCGCCTGAAGGTCGAGGCGTTGGATGCCACGCTCAAGGACGTCACGCGCCCGTATCGGGCCCCATCCGGCCGGGCGCCGCAGCACCCCGAATAGATGCAGAACAAGCGCGGCATTTCTCAGGCGTTTTCAAATGTGCCCGAGGGTATTGCCCTGCGTCCGGCGACGGTGTTCGATGTGTTCGACATCAGCCGCGTGCTGATCCGGTCGATCACGCAGCTTTGTGTGGCCGATCACAACAACGATCCCGACCATCTGGAACAATGGACCGCGAACAAAGACCCGGCGACCATCCGGGGCTGGTTCAAGCCGGGATCACAGATCTGGCTGGCCGAGCGTGAAGGGCGGGTGGCCGCGGTCGGTGGGTTGTTCGAAACCGGCAAGATCACCTTGCTCTATGTTGACCCGGATCACGTCGGCAGCGGGGTGGGGGCCGCGTTGCTCAACCGGCTGGAACGGCAACTAGCTGCGTGGGGCTGTACCGAGGTGCATCTGGACGGCACGAAAACCGCCCGGGAATTCTATTTGCGCCACGGCTGGAAGGTTACCGGTCAATGCAGTGACAGTCAGGATCTGACCTGCTTTGCCATGCGCAAATCGCTGCACCCCCAGGGCTGAGGGTTGAGGCCGCGCCCCGTGGGCGATATGTCCCGTGGCGCAACGCCCGGAGTGCCAGATCATGCCTGTTTTCCTTGACGCCACATCACCCGATTTCGAAACCGCCTTTCAGGCTCTGCTGTCCGCCAAGCGCGAGGACAGCCCGGATGTGGACGCGGTTGTGGCGCAGATCATCGACGATGTCCGCAACCGGGGCGACGCGGCGGTGATCGAACTGACCGCGAAATTCGACCGGCTGGAGCTGACGCCCGAAACACTTGCCTTCAGCGCGCAGGAGATCGCAGACGCGGTGGCGCAGGTCGGGGCCGAAGACCGCGCGGCGCTGGAGCTGGCCGCCGCCCGAATCCGGGCCTATCACGAACGTCAGATGCCCAGCGACCAAAGCTGGACGGATGAGGCCGGGGCCACACTGGGCTGGCGCTGGTCAGCCGTTTCAGCCGCCGGGCTTTATGTGCCGGGCGGGCTGGCTTCATACCCGTCTTCGGTTCTGATGAATGCCATCCCGGCCAAGGTGGCGGGGGTCGAACGGCTGGCCATCGTTGTGCCCACGCCGGACGGGCAGGTGAATCCGCTTGTGCTGCTGGCCGCGCGACTGTCGGGCGTGGACGAGGTCTATCGCATCGGCGGCGCGCAGGCCGTGGCGGCGCTGGCCTATGGCACCGACACTATCGCGCCGGTCGACAAGATCACCGGCCCGGGCAACGCCTTTGTGGCGGCGGCCAAACGGCGGGTGTTCGGCAAGGTCGGCATCGACATGATTGCGGGCCCATCGGAAATCCTGGTCATCGCTGACAAGGACAACGACCCCGACTGGATCGCGCTGGACCTGCTCAGCCAGGCCGAACACGACGAAAGCGCGCAGTCGATTCTGATCACGGATGACGCCGCTTTTGGCCAAAGCGTCGCGAAGGCGGTCGAAAAACGCCTCGAAACCTTGCAGCGCCGCGCCATCGCCGGGGCCAGCTGGCGCGACTTCGGCGCCATCATCACCGTCCGTGATCTGAACCAGGCTGCAATCCTGTCGAACCGTATCGCCCCGGAACATCTGGAGCTTTGCGTCGCAGACCCGGTGGCGCTGAGCGAAAAAACCATCCACGCCGGGGCCATCTTTCTGGGCCAGTACACGCCCGAGGCCATCGGCGACTATGTCGGCGGCCCCAACCACGTGCTTCCGACGGCCCGGTCCGCGCGGTTCTCGTCCGGGCTCAGCGTGATGGATTTCCTCAAACGCACCACGCTCAGCCGGATGACCCCCGAGGCCCTGCGCGCCATCGGGCCCGCCGCTGAACAGCTGGCGCAATCGGAAAGCCTCGAGGCGCACGGCCTTTCTGTCACAGCGCGTCTGAACCGCCTGAATGGCTGAAATGACGCAAAGACCGGACGTTTATGGCGCTTCTCTGCGTTGCCGACTGGATTCCGTTGATATAGGTCTGTGCTGACAAAAGGATTGTAGCCGTAAAGATGACCCGCATTTCGCATATCGAACTGGATGACCGAAACCTGCCGCCGCCGACCCCTGAGATCGAGCAGGAACGCAAGGTTGCCATCTATGATCTGCTGGAAGACAACAGCTTTTCGCTGCCCAATCGGGATGACCGCGTCATTCCTGATGGGCCTTACCACGTACAGCTGTCGATCCGCGACAAACGGCTGGTCTTTGATATCGCGACGGAACAGGCCGAAAAAGCCGCCGAATTTCACCTGTCGCTTGGCCCGTTCCGGCAGGTGGTCAAGGATTACTTCCAGATCTGCGAAAGCTATTTCGACGCGGTCAAGTCGCTGCCTCCCAGCCAGATCGAGACCATAGACATGGCCCGCCGCGGCATCCACAACGAAGGCAGCCGCGTGCTACAGGAACGGCTGGAGGGAAAGGCAGAAGTGGATACCGATACGGCCCGGCGCCTGTTCACGCTGATCTGCGTGCTGCATTTCGGGGGCTGACGGGTGAAGCCTCTGCCGCAGTCGGTCCTGTTCTGTTGCGACCACAACTCGGTTCGATCTCCGATGGCCGAGGGGCTGATGAAGAAGTTTTACGGCACGGGCACCTATGTGCAGTCCGCAGGCGTGCACAACGATCTGGAAATTGACGGGTTCTGCATCGCGGCCTGCCACGAGGTGGGTGTGGAACTGTCCCGTCATCGCTCGCGGTCCTTTGACGAGATGCAGGAATGGGGCGACGATCTCAGCTCGTTCGATCTGGTGGTGGCGCTTTCGCCCGCCAGTCAGCGCCGGGCGCTGGAATTGACCCGGGTTTTTCACCTCGATGTCGATTATTGGCCAATAATGGACCCTACCGGGTTGGGCGAGACCCGCGAAGAAAAGCTACATCACTACCGACAGACCCGCGATCAGATCATCAAACACCTGAAAGACCGCTGGGGCGAACCTACGGAGTGACCATGAACCAGACCGTCAAAACCTATTTCGAAGCCTTCAATGCCGGTGACGTGGATGCCATGCTGGCCTGCCTGTACGATG
Source organism: Ruegeria sp. H8 (assembly GCF_056532905.1). Taxonomy (NCBI): domain Bacteria; kingdom Pseudomonadati; phylum Pseudomonadota; class Alphaproteobacteria; order Rhodobacterales; family Roseobacteraceae; genus Ruegeria; species Ruegeria sp. H8. The sequence goes on from NZ_JBQFNY010000002.1 coordinate 286,375, forward strand.
ACGTGGCCCATCACGTGAACGAAGGCCAGATCCGCATTGGCAAGGACAAGTTCGCCGCGTTCTGCGCGCATATGAACCGCTGCTACAAAGAAAACCTGACCGACATCGTCGTGTTCGAAGCCGAAGGCGGCACCCGCGCAGCAGCCGAATTCATCGTCAACGGAACCTATCTGGAAACCGATGACGGCCTCCCGGATGCGCATGGCCAGACGTACCGCCTGCCTGCCGGTTCGTTCTTCGACCTGAAGGATGGCAAGATCACTCGCGTCACCACTTTCTACAACCTGGCGGACTGGACCAAACAGGTCTCGAATGGCTGAGGTCACCGCCGTCCGCCCCCTGACCGGAGCGGCACTGGAAGCCGCCCTGGATGACGTCGCCCGGCTGCGCATCAAGGTGTTTCATGCCTGGCCGTATCTTTACGATGGCGACCTCGAATACGAACGGAAATACCTGCAATCCTACCGCGACAGCGACAAGGCCATCGTGGTGGGCGCATTCGACGACGACCGCCTGATCGGAGCGTCAACCGGCGCTCCTCTGACCGACCACGCCGAAGATTTCGCGGCGGCCTTCGAGGGCGCCGGGCTTGATCTGAACGACATCTTCTATTGCGCCGAATCGGTGCTGTTGCCCGACTATCGCGGGCAGGGTGTCGGCCACAGGTTCTTCGACGCCCGCGAAGCCCACGCCCGCAGCCTGGGTTTCACCAAATGCGCGTTCTGCGGCGTGCAACGCCCGGCAGATCATCCGATGCGGCCCGACAATTACCGCCCGCTGGATGCCTTCTGGCGCGCGCGGGGGTACGAACCATTGCCCGGTGCGATCGCACAGTTTTCGTGGAAAGATATCGGGCAAGAGGGCGAGACCCAGAAGCCGTTGCAGTTCTGGATTCGTGAACTCTGAACGCCAAACGCAGATAAAATTCCCGAATCATGGTAGTGTTGGGTTTTCTGTGGGGGAATTGCCATGAAACGCTATGTTATCGAACGCGATCTTCCGGGTGTCGGTTCCATGTCCGGTGACGAACTGTGCGGCGCGTCTGCGAAGTCGAACGAAGCGCTGGCGCAAATACCCGGCGTACAGTGGGAGCATTCCTATGTTGCTGGTGACAAGACCTTTTGCATCTATCTGGCCGAGAGCGAGGACGCGATCCACAAGCATGCGGAACTCAGCGGGTTCCCGGCCAACACGATCACCGAAGTGACCACGATCATCGATCCGACGACCGCAGGGTAATTGGGCTGTACTCCGGTCTGCGTCCGCGACTAAGGTCATGCGAATTTGACCGCACGGGGACGCTGCCATGAAAGTCGCAACTGCCGCCTATGATCTCGACTGGTTGGATAGCTGGGCACAATACGAAGACAAGCTTGAGGGGTGGGTGTCCCAGGCCGCAGGGCAGGGGGCCGAATTGTTGGTCTTTCCCGAATACGGCGCGATGGAGCTGTCGACCCTGGACGGGGCCGAGGTTGCCGGCGATCTGGAGCGTTCGATCCGGGCCGTGTCCGACCGGATGGAGGATGTACAAAACCTGCACACCCGCCTCGCCAAGACGTGCAAAACCTACATTCTGGGTGCGTCCGCGCCGGTTGTTGACGGAACCGGGCGACCGGTGAACCGCGCCGCCTTCTACGCGCCGGATGGCAGTTTCGACCATCAGGACAAACAGATCATGACCCGGTTCGAACGCGAGGATTGGGACATCGCCCCGGGCGGTCCGCTCAAGCTGTTCGACACCTCGCTGGGCAAGATCGGTGTGTTGATCTGTTATGACAGCGAGTTTCCGTTGCTGGGCCGCGCGCTGAGCGAGGCAGACCTGATTCTTGCGCCATCCTGTACCGAAGCGCTTTCGGGTTACTGGCGCGTGCGGATCGGCGCAATGTCAAGAGCTTTGGAAAATCAATGCGTTACGGTCATGGCCTCGCTGGTCGGGAACAACGAGTGGTCGGAGGCGGTGGATAAGAACACCGGGACCGGAGGCGTCTTTGGCCCGCCCGACAAAGGGTTCCCGGCCACCGGTGTGCTGGCCGAAGGCACTTTGAATCAGCCGGGCTGGACCTATGCGGATGTCGACCTGTCCGCCATCGCCGAGGTTCGCGCAGACGGTCACGTGCTAAACCGAACCCATTGGGAGGAACAGGCCGCCCGAGTCGAATCGGTCACAATATCTGCTCTTTAGGTGATTCCGCCCTTGAAATAAGGCCGAAATAGGCTCATTTAAGCGCACACCCCCGCAGATTCTGCGGGTGCAACGCAATGATGGAGACAACATGGCCAAGGAAGATACGCTCGAATTTCCCGGTGTCGTGAAGGAACTCCTGCCTAATGCGACGTTTCGGGTCGAGCTGGAAAACGGCCATGAGATCATCGCACATACGGCAGGCAAGATGCGCAAGAACCGCATCCGTGTTCTGGCCGGCGACAAGGTTCAGGTCGAGATGACCCCATATGATCTGACCAAGGGTCGGATCAACTATCGCTTCAAGTAACGCCTGCCGCAATGGCGTTCATTCTCGGATCGGGCAGCCCAAGACGGCTGGACCTGCTGGCCCAGCTTGGCGTGCGGCCCGATGCCATTTGCCCTCCTGACATCGACGAAACGCCTTTGAAGGGCGAGCTTCCGGTTCCGTATTGCCACCGCATCACGCGCCAAAAAGTGCAGGCTGTTCAAGCGGATAGGGACGACGTTACCCTCTGTGCAGATACCACCGTGGCCTTGGGGCGCCGGATTCTGGGAAAGCCCGAGGATGCGGGGCAGGCGGCGGAGTTTCTGCATTCCCTGTCTGGTCGCCGTCACCGCGTGATCACCTCGGTTGCGGTCCGGCGCGGAGACCGTGTGCTACAGCGTGATGTCGTCTCACAGGTCAAGGTCAAACGTCTGTCGGATGTCGAGATCAACGCCTATCTGGCGACCGGAGACTGGCGCGGCAAGGCAGGCGCCTATGCGATTCAGGGGCCTGCCGGGGCTTTCATTCCATGGATTTCGGGGTCGTTTACCGGCATCGTTGGCCTGCCCCTGTCCGAGACCGCGGCCTTGCTGCAAGGCATTGGCTATCCACTGTATCGAGAGGCATCATGAAAGGTCGCACCATTGTTCTGGACCACATCCAAGGCCGCGAAGCGGCTGCGCTGATGGTCGACGGCAAGTTGGATGACTTCTTGATCGCCGCAGACGCACCCGCGCCCGGCACGATCTACCGCGCCCGCGCTGACCGTCCGGTCAAGGGGCAGGGCGGGATGTTCCTGACCACGCCAGATGGCCCTGCTTTCCTGCGACAAGTCAAAGGCTTGGCTCCCGGTGCCCTGTTGTTGGTACAGGTCACCGGCTTTGCCGAGCCCGGCAAAGCCATACCGGTGAGCAATCGCATCCTCTTCAAAAGCCGCTATGCGATTGTTACGCCGGACGCTCCGGGCCTGAACATTTCGCGCAGTATCAAGGACGAGGACATACGCGATCAACTGCTTGAAATCGCACACGAGCAGATGGGTGACAGCGCCTATGGATTGATCCTGCGCTCCTGCTGCGCGGGTGCGGATGCCGAAGAGATCTCGGAAGACATCTCGGCCATGTTGACGCAGGCCGAGCAGGTGATGAATGACGACGGGACCGAGCCTGAACTTCTCAGCGAGGGTGACGGCCCCCATATCCTTGCCTGGCGCGACTGGACCGACCCGGCCGAAGTCGTGACCCAGGAGGGCGGGTTCGAAACCCACGGCGTTCTGGATGCGTTGGATACCGTGCGTGGAGCGTCCGAGCCTTTGCCGGGCGGAGGGTATCTTTACATCGAACCCACACGCGCATTGGTCGCCGTGGATGTGAACACCGGAGCGGACACCTCGCTCGCGGCGGGCACCAAGGCTAATTTCGCCTGCGCCAAGATGCTGCCCCGTGCTTTGCGCGTACGTGGGCTGGCTGGTCAGATTACGCTGGACCTCGCTCCCATGCCAAAGAAGGATCGCCGCGGGTTTGAATCCGCTTTACGCGCCGCGTTCAGATCAGACCCGGACGAGACGATTCTTGCAGGCTGGACCCCGCTGGGCCACTTTGAATTGCAGCGAAAGCGTGGTCGCGTTCCCGTGATGGAGATCCTGAAATGAACTGCCCGATTTGCGGTGCCGAGACCGAGCAGAAGTTTCGTCCGTTTTGTTCCAGGCGCTGTGCGGACATTGATTTGGCCAAGTGGCTGAACGGGTCCTACTCGGTTCCGTCGCAGCGCGAAGAGGACCTTGAAGCCGAGGATGACACGCAGGACTTTACACCAAAGCGACCACATTGAAAAAATGTAAAAAAGCCTCTGGACACCGCTGGTAGCAAGTCATAGAAGGCCCCCACCCAACGACGAACGTCGTTCCCGTGCCCGGGTAGCTCAGGGGTAGAGCAGTGGATTGAAAATCCTCGTGTCGGTGGTTCGATTCCGCCCCCGGGCACCATTAAAATCAGAGAGTTAGACGACAAAGAGACTACCACTAGTCTCGCGGTAGTCTCTTGGATTTTACAGGCGCAACTTGCTGAGCAGCCTCTGACTTTAGGAGAAATCTATTTTGCAGTGACCCTCATCTAGCCAGTCTCCATAGTTCATTTTCTTTTTGGTGAGTATCAGTCGTCTTAGAAATGTTCTGATTGGGCGGTTGATGACGCCGGTAACAGGCCAGCCATCGCGGCCTACATAGACGGTTTTGTTGCGACGATTGAAACGCTCACGACGAGCGCACTCTCGACAATCTACTTCCGCTTCACGGTTGGAAACAGTGCTTCCACATAAGTTTTGAACGTCAGTCATATGGGTATCATATTACCACAAATCCGCAAAAGTCTCACTTTAGTCTCCAAAATCCGTGCATAAGTCATTGAAAACAGAAGCGTTTGATTTTGGGGGTATATTTGGTGGTATCCCAGAGGACGTTTAATCCACTTGTCGGGCGAGTGTCGGAAATTCAGCAATGATTTCAACGAACTGAGTCCGTGTTGAAAATCCTCGTGTCGGTGGTTCGATTCCGCCCCCGGCACCACTTCCTCAGGTAAACCCTTGGTTTAAATCGAGCTTTAAACGGCAGGGTGGAGCCGTGGACCATGTCAGAGATCCTTTCACCCAAGTACAAATTCGTAAAAGATGGTGTGTTTTACTATAGTGCCGCGTTCCCAAAGAGTATTGCCGCTACTATTCGTCTTCTCGAATTGCATTTTCTTTGCGTACTCATTTGGCGAACATCGTGGCGGCGAAGGCAAGAAAGGCTGCTGATCAACTGGATGAGTATTGGTTTCATCTGAGGTCGCAGGACACGAAATTGCTCAGTAAGCATATATTGGCGCTTGGAGCGTAGGACGACGCCATCCTTCCACCGAATTGCCCGAACCGGTGAATCACGCTCAACCAGGTTTTGGGTATCGAGTGAGTAGAAACCGCTCCTACCTTGATAACCTACCAAAACAGACTGCCGTCCAGCTCCAAAACCCGGGTCTATCCTAACTGTTCTTGCGAGAAACTCTTCGGTGTATTGCGTTTCAACTTCGAATGCTCCGCGACCAATTCAGCCAACTCTGGCCGGCATGAACCGCAGTTTGTTCCAGCTTGAAGGGCATCTCCGATATTGTTCACATCAATCAAACGTTTGTCGCGAATGGCGTCGATGATGGTTTTTAGTCCGACCCCAAAACACGAACAGATAATTGGTCCACAATCTTCAGAAGCAGCAGATGACCGGCCAGACAGTATCTGGATGAGCGAAACCTCAGGCAAACTTGCCAAATAGTCTCGCATCAGAGTGATAGGTTGGCGGGAGACGAAAAGCGCTGCCAAGAGGCGCTGTCCGTCTGACAGCGCGATCCTATGCGAGCCGCGCTTGGGGTCTTCGATTGAAGTCACCATGGCATCAGGTAGTCCAAACCACTCGCGGGCTTTGTGTTCCCAATCGTCGATGTCCTGCTTACCTGCCAACTCCATCCTGTAGCCTTTGTCCGTTTTGCTCATTGCCCAGTATTCTGCCGTAGGCAAGGCCGCATCGACGGAAATGGCGAAGCCGTACCAGGAAGCATTCAGACGCCGCACAGAAACAGCCGTCGCCTTGCTTTCAGGCTGTCCAGATATCGGGTCAGTCACACTTGGAACAAGCACATCCACACGGGCTGAAGGTGCCGTTTCACCCGTCCAGTGAATTGGTGCGAACACTTGCCCGGGCGCGACAGCTTCCGAGATTCGAAGGCGAAAGACACCGCTTCCAACTGAGCTGTCGAGTTGTACCAAATCTGCGGCGCTAAGGCCCAACCGATCAACGTCCGTTGGATTCATGTCAACATAAGGTTCGGAAAGGTGGGCTGATAAACGAGGCGACAAACCTGACCGTGTCATGGTATGCCACTGATCCCGGTTTCGCCCTGTGTTTAAAAGAAACGGGAATTGTGCACAGGTTTTCACTTTGGGCGGCTTGTGAGAAACCGGAACAATACGCGCTTTGCCATCAGGATGAAAAAACTGTCCATCGCCAAAGAACCGCTTGTCGGTCGCACCAAGTGTCGTTGGCCATTGTGTGGGGCTCAGCGAATCATAGTCTTCATCCCCAATGTCGGACAACTCGGTAATATCGAAGTCCTTGCCAAAAGACGCCGCAAGTGAGGTCATGCTCGCGTATTCTCTGAAAATCTGCGCCGGAGAGTCGTAGTTAAATGCCTCTTCCCAACCCATCCTACGGCCGACCTCGGCCAAGATATCCCAGTCCGAGCGGGCTTGCCCCGGAGGCCTCAAAACGGCACGTTGTCTGCTTATCGTGCGATCTGAATTGGTTACAGTCCCCGATTTTTCTGCCCATCCCGCCGCTGGCAGCAGCACGTCTGCGATACGCGCGGTATCTGTCCGCGCGGTAAGGTCGCTGACAACTGTAAATGGGCAGTTTTCGATAGCTGCGCTCACTCTGTCCGCGTCCGGCATGGTAGCCGCAGGGTTGGTGTGGATGATCCAGAGCGCCTTGATCTGACCGTCTTCGATGGATCGGAACAGATCGACAGCTTTCAATCCTTGCCTCCGAGGGATGTTGGGCGAATTCCAAAAGTGTTTCACCGCCTGACGATGGTCCTCGTTTTCTATGTCCAGATGGCAAGCGAGCGTATTGGCCAGACCACCCACCTCTCGACCGCCCATGGCGTTAGGCTGACCTGTGACCGAGAACGGCCCCATCCCTTCGCGACCAATTCGACCGGTGGCCAGATGGCAATTCAAGATCGCATTGACCTTGTCGGTACCGCTGGAAGACTGGTTTACACCCTGACTAAAGACCGTAACGACCCGCTCAGTACCGATCCACAAATCGCAAAACGCCTCAATCTCAGATGGGCTGAGCCCCGTCTCGTCAGGATCGTCAAGCTGCGCCAGTTCGAGGGCTTCAGAGAACCCATTGCTTCGTTCCAGGAATTCGGCGGATACATGGCCGGTGTGGTGAATTCTGCAAAGCAATCGGTTGAAAAGCGCTACATCGCTGCCTGGCTGAAGCGCCAGATGAAGGTCCGCCTGATCACAACTCGCTGTGCGGCGTGGGTCAATGACCACGATCTTCGTGCCACGCGCCTGACGCGCCGCCATGACCCGCTGATAGAGAACGGGATGACACCAGGCAAGGTTTGAACCAACCAGCACAACCAAGTCAGCGTGATCCAGATCTTCATAAGTTCCGGGCACTGTATCGGTTCCGAAGGCGCGTTTATGCCCGGCTACAGTTGACGCCATACACAACCGCGAATTGGTGTCGATATTGGCTGAGCCGATGAAGCCTTTCATCAACTTGTTGGCAACATAGTAGTCTTCGGTCAGCAATTGGCCCGAGACGTAAAAAGCTACGCTGTCCGGTCCGAACTCTCTGATCGTGGTCGAAAAGCGATCGGCAACCAATTGCAGTGCTTTATCCCAACTGGTGTCCTGGCCGAACGCGCGTGGGGTCAACAACCGGTGGTCTAGACCCACGGTTTCGTCCAAAGCCAACCCTTTCGAGCATAGACGCCCGTAATTCGCCGGGTGGTCCGGGTCGCCTCGCACTGTCAGACCACCGGCACCATCGGGGCGCAAAAGAACACCGCAGCCGACGCCGCAATAGGCACATGTTGACCGGACCTCTGGCAGGCTAGTTCCGTCCATCAGGCCGCACTCCGCCGGGTGACGGCGCTGTCGTCAAGCAGGATGCGCCCATCTTCCAAACGTACGGGGTAGGTGGTGATGCGACCATCATCTGCGCCCTGAGCCTCGCCCGTATTCAAGTCGAAAACCCAGTTGTGCAGGGGGCAGGTGACCGACTGGCCGTGGACGATGCCTTCAGACAAAGGGCCACCCTTATGGGGGCAGCTATTGGTTGCGGCGTACACTTCAGCCTCAGCAGTACGGAATACGGCGATGCAGCCGATATGGGTTTTCACCAACCGCGCCCCGCGCAAGGGAACCTCGTCGATATGTCCGATGTCGATCCAGCTCATTCCGCTGCCTCCAGTGTGAAATCTGCAATCGGCGCGTAGGTCTGCGCTTTTTCTTTGACGTGTTCGGCCCACGGGTCTTTACGGTAAATGCTTTGCGACAGCTCGAACCTGGCGACCAAGCCGGTGCGGTTTTCAAGGTCGTCCACGACCTGAGCTTTGACCCAGTCCATGCCGACCTTACCCAGCCATTTATACAATCGATCCAGATATTTGCCGCCTTCGCGATAGGCTTGCGTGACGGCCATCACCACCTCAATCGCTTCGCCCTCGGTCTGGACCTGACACAGCAATTCGGTCTCTTTCACGTCCATACCGGCGGCCCCTCCGATACTGATCTGATAGCCTGAGTCCACGCAGACAACGCCGATATCCTTGCAAGTCGCCTCAGCGCAGTTGCGAGGACAGCCCGACACGGCCAGCTTCAGCTTATGCGGAGTCCAAGACCCCCACAGGATTTTCTCAAGCTTGATGCCGAGGCCGGTGCTGTCCTGCGTGCCGAACCGGCAATGATCGGTTCCGACGCAGGTTTTGACCGTCCGCAGGCCCTTGGAATAGGCGTGACCCGAGACCAGACCGGCCCTGTTCAGATCCGACCAGATCGCAGGCAGGTCTTCACCCTTCACGCCCAGCAGATCGATGCGTTGGCCGCCGGTGACCTTTACGGTTGGCACGTCGTACTTGTCGGCGGCATCAGCGATGGCACGCAGTTCTTCGGGGGTGGTGATCCCGCCCCACATGCGCGGCACGACGCTGAACGTACCGTCTTTCTGAATATTCGCGTGTTTGCGTTCGTTAACGAAGCGGCTTTGTGGATCATCCTGATATTCCAGTGGCCAATCCGCCAGAAGGTAATAGTTGATCGCCGGGCGGCAGACATGACAGCCGTTGGGCGTATTCCAGCCGAGTTCCTGCCAGACTGCGGCCTGGCTTTTCAGTTCCTGCCCTTTGATCAGACGGCGTACATCTTCATGCGTCAGGTCGGTGCAACCACAGATCGGTTGTGCCGCTGGCATCTGGAACGCATCGCCCAAAGTGACCTGCAGGACCTGTTCGACCAGACCCGAACATGTTCCGCAGGAAGCGCTGGCCTTGGTACTTGCCCGCACCGCGCCCAGATCGCCAGCCCCTGAATGGATCGCCTCGACAATGTCGCCTTTGCATATGCCGTTGCAGCCGCAAATCTCCGCCTCAGGCGGCAATGCTGCAACGGCTGAGAGAGGGTCCGCGGTGTCGCCCCCCTGGTAGGCCGGGCCGAAGATCAGCGTCTCACGCATGTCTTCGATGCTGGTGCCATCCTTGATCAGGCCGAAAAACCAGCCGCTGTCGGCCGTGTCACCGTACATGACAGCGCCGATCAGACGGTCCTGTTCGATCACAAGACGCTTGTAGACGCCCCGCGATGGGTCGCGGAAAACGATATCCTCACGCCCCGGTCCATCTGCGAAATCGCCAGCGCTGAACAGATCGCAGCCGGTGACTTTCAACTTCGTTGAAAGAGTTTTTTGCTCAAACGCGGCCTCTTTATCCAACAAGGCATGCGCCGCCACTTTCGCTTGATCGTAGAGCGGCGCGACAAGACCAAAGACCTCTCCGTTATGCTCGACGCACTCACCCACAGCGTAAATATCCGGATCCGAGGTCAACATTTGGTCGTCCACATGAATGCCACGCCCGGTGGCCAGACCGGCCTCCTGCGCCAGCGCTGTATTGGGACGGATGCCAACGGCCATGACCAGCAGATCACAGGGCAGCTCGGTCCCGTCGTCCAGCAAAAGTGCGCGGACCTTGCCATCTTGCCCAAGGATTTCCTTGGAGTTCGCCTGTAGGCAAATATTGATTCCTTTGTCTTCCAGCGACTTCTTCAGCAGGTAGCCTGCGGCTTCATCCAGCTGACGCTCCATCAGGTGGCCCATGATGTGGACCACGGTGACGTCAACGCCGTGCGCGGCCATGCCCGCCGCAGCTTCAAGCCCCAGCAAGCCGCCACCGATCACGACGACCTTGTTGTCGGGGCCCATGTCCATCATCTGCTGGGTGTCTTCCAGGTCGCGATAGGCGATGACACCGTCCAGATCATGACCGGACAGGGGGATGATGAACGGGTTCGAACCAGTCGCGATCACCAGCTTGTCGTAGGGAAGGTGTCCTTGCTCGCCCTCGACAACTTTCATCTCGCGGTCGATCTTTGCAACTTTCTCACCGAACCGGCAAGCAATCCCCCGCTCGGCGTACCAGGCGTCATCATGTGTGACGATCTCTTTATAAGTCTTCTCACCCGACAGAACCGGGCTCAGCATGATGCGGTTGTAGTTCCCGCGGGGCTCGGCGTTGAACAGGGTGATGTCGAACGCATCCGGCGCGGCGTCAGTCAGGTGTTCCAGCACCCGGCCCGAGGCCATGCCTGCGCCGATCACAACAAGTCTTTGTTTCATGGTTTCACTCCGCTGCAATCGCCTTGGGGGCGGGTGTTTTTGGCTTGGCGCCGTGTTCGTATTCTTCGAGGAAATCGAGGACCTCCTGCCGGTAGGCGTAGTAGTCCGGATGCTCCAGCAGCGCTTTGCGGGTGCGCGGGCGCGGCAGGTCGACCTTGGTGATCTTGCCTATGGTCGCTTGTGGGCCATTGGTCATCATCACCACGCGATCGGCCAGCAGGATCGCCTCATCCACGTCATGGGTCACACAGATTGCGGTGACCTTGGTGCGGGACCAGACCTCCATCAGCACTTCCTGCAATTCCCAGCGGGTCAGACTGTCGAGCATCCCGAAGGGTTCATCCAACAACAGCAGTTTGGGCGATAGGGCAAAGGCGCGGGCGATGCCGACGCGTTGCTTCATGCCGTTTGACAGATCAGAGGCGGATTTATCCATCGCATCGGCCAGGCCGACGCGTTCCAGATAGTATTCAACGACATCCTGACGCTCGGCGATGCTGGCCTTGGGATAGACTTTGTCGACCCCGATCGCGACGTTTTCCTTGGCAGTTAGCCATGGGAACAGGTTGGGGGATTGGAACACCACGGCGCGTTCGGGATCAGCCCCCTCGACATGACGACCATCCAGCTTGATCGCGCCCTTGGATATATCGTTTAGCCCCGCAGCCATGGTCAGAACCGTAGATTTTCCGCAACCTGAATGGCCAATCAGCGAGATGAACTCGCCCTTGTCGATCTTCAGATCGAAGTCCTCAACAACGGTCAGAGGGCCCTTGGGCGTCGGGTAGACTTTATGAAGCTGTGAGAAGTCGAGGAAACGGCTCTCGATCATCCCCTTTTGTGCCTCGGCCACCGCCGTTGGAACTCCATGGATCGGTGTAACATCGGGCAGGATGCGCGAGCCTTCGACCTTGGCTTCGATCCCCACATCCATCAGGTACTTGGTGACGTCGGCGCGTAGGCGCTTGAACGTCTCGTCGTTGTTCATTGCACCGCGTTCGCGAGGGCGCGGGATCGATACGCGGAATTCCTGGCCCAACGTACCATCGGGGTTCAAGGCGATGATCCGGTCGGCCAGAATGATCGCCTCGTCCACGTCATTGGTGATCAGAACGCAGGTCTTTTTGTCGGCCTCCCAGATATGTTCGATCTCATCTGCCAGATTGGCACGGGTGAGCGCGTCGAGCGCCGACAGAGGCTCATCCAACAATAAAACCTCGGGGTTCATCGACAAGGCACGCGCCACGTTGACCCGCTGACGCATCCCACCCGACAGTTCCGCCGGGCGGCGCGTGGCAGCGTGGCTGAGACCCACCATCTGCACATAATGCGCGACCTTCTCGGCCTTCTCAGTCTTGCCGAGGCCCGGAAAGACCGTATCGACCGCCAGTCCCACATTGCCGCTGACCGTCAGCCAAGGCATCAGTGAATAGTTCTGAAATACTACGCCACGTTCCAGGCCCGGCCCCTTGATCGGAGTGCCTTTGAACGTGACCTCTCCGCCAGTTGGAGTATCCAGACCGGCCATGAGGTTAATCAGGGTCGTTTTTCCGGTTCCGGAAAAGCCGAGGATCACCAGAAACTCGCCCTTCTGCACGTCCAGATCGATGCCTTTCAGCACATCCGTCCGCGCAGCGCCTTCACCGAAGGATTTCGTGGCGTTTTTGAAGCTCAGTATGCTCATCGCGCTCACCGGTTGTTCGTGAATGTGAAGAGGGATTGCAGTGCGTACATCACCCGGTCCAACAAGAAACCGATGATGCCGATGGTGAAGACCGCAACCATGATCTTGGCAAGCGAGCTGGACGAACCGTTCTGGAACTCATCCCAGACAAATTTGCCCAAACCTGGGTTCTGCGCCAGCATTTCAGCCGCGATCAAAACCATCCAGCCGACACCAAGCGACAGGCGCAAACCTGTGAAAATCAGCGGCAACGCCGAAGGCAGCACCAGCTTAGTGACTTTGGTATAGGTGTTCATTTTCAGAACCTTGGAGACGTTCACCAAGTCCTTGTCGATGGTCGCCACACCCAGCGCGGTGTTGATCAGGGTCGGCCAAAGCGAACACAGGGTCACGGTGATGGCCGAGATCAGGAAGGACTTGGCGAACCAACCGTCGTTGGTGACGTAGACGGCCGAAACGATCATGGTCACGATCGGCAGCCACGCCAGAGGTGAGACCGGTTTGAAGATCTGGATCAGCGGGTTCAGCGCCGCATTGGCGGTCGGCGACAGTCCGGCAGCGATCCCAAGGGGAACGGCCACAACGGTCGCGATCAGAAACCCGAAGAACACGGTTTTGATAGAGGTCCAGATTTGCTGGTAGTAAGACGGCGCGCCGGTGTAGGCGACTTGTTTGACCTCGTCCGCGCGGCCCGTATCGATCAGCTTCTGGTTCCGTTTCTCAACCATTGCCTCGAACTTGGCGCGCTTGGCGGCCTTGGCCTGTGCGTCCTCGTTGAGGTTGACCATTTCTGCCCAGACCTGAGCTGGGCCTGGTACGGCGCCCAGGGAAGTTTGCACTTTCGGGGCGAGCGTCCCCCAAAGCAGCAGGAAGGCGCAGATCGACAGCAGGGGGACGACCAGAAGACGCCAGATTTCGGTCATCTGAGCGCGGGGGTTGTCTCCGGCGGCAGCTTTCAGGACCGGGGTGGCCCAGCTTAGGCCAAGAATCTGGAACCATTTGTCGGCGGCGTTGATGCGGGTGAACAGGCGGGTGCGACGCGCCTCTTTGGCGGCGTCTGCGTTGAATTCGGGATCGACCGTTGTCATCTGATGTGTCCTTGCGATGGCGGGGCACTTTGGGGTGTGCGCCCGACTGATACCGGGCGCGACGCATGGGATTAGCCTTGCACGTCCGAGCCGACGATCTTCTGATCGCCCTTCAGACCAATGGACAGGCTTTCGAGATAGGCGTTGGGGGTGCGGCCGTCATAGGTGATGCCGTCGATTATATCCTCGGCCGGGGTGGGCGCTTTGTAACCATCACTGTCCCAGGGGAAGTCGGCCTCATTCGCCAGGCCTTCATCGACTAGCAGGCGCGCGGCTTCCAGATAGATCTCGGGTTTGTAGACAGATTTGGCAACCTCGTCATACCAGCTGTCGGGCTTGGATTCAGGGATCTGACCCCAGCGGCGCATCTGTGTCAGATACCAGATCGCGTCCGAATAGAACGGGTATGTCGCGTTGTAGCGGAAGAACACGTTGAAATCAGGAACTTCGCGCTTGTCGCCTTTTTCGTATTCAAATGTGCCGGTCATCGAGTTGGCGATCACGTCATAATCTGCGCCCACATATTCCGCGCGGCTGAGGATCTCGACCGCCTCGGGGCGGTTGGCGTTGTCGTTCTCATCCAGCCACATCGCGGCGCGGATCAGGGCCTTGGTCACAGCCAGCGTGGTGTTGGGATACTCTTCTGCGAACTCGGCTGTGATGCCAAAGACCTTCTCAGGGTTGTTCTTCCACAGCTCATAGTCCGTGATGACCGGCACGCCGATACCCTTGAACACAGCCTGTTGGTTCCAAGGCTCGCCCACGCAGTAGCCGTATATCGTGCCGGCCTCCAACGTGGCAGGCATCTGCGGCGGTGGCGTTACTGACAGGAACACATCTGCGCCGATCTGGCCGGTTACGTTGTCAGGGCTGTAGTAGCCGGGGTGCAGTCCACCGGCGGCAAGCCAATAGCGCAGTTCGTAATTATGGGTCGAAACGGGGAAGACCATGCCCATGTTAAAGGGCTTACCTTCGGACTTGTATTTCTCGACGACTGGAGCAAGCGCCTCGGAGCTGATAGGGTGTTGGGGACGACCATCATCCATCACCGGGATGTTCGGTTTCATCTCTTCCCAAATCTCGTTCGAGACGGTGATGCCGTTGCCGTTCAAGTCCATCGAAAATGGCGTGATGATATGCGCCTCGGTGCCGTAACCGATGGTCGCGGCCAAAGGCTGCCCGGCCAGCATGTGCGCGCCATCCAGCTGCCCGTCGATCACGCCATCCAGCAGCACTTTCCAGTTGGCTTGTGCTTCCAGCGTCACGAAAAGGCCTTCGTCAAGAAAGTACCCATTCTCATAGGCGACAGCCAGCGGCGCCATGTCAGTCAGTTTGATAAATCCAAACGTTAGCTCGTCTTTTTCCAGTTCCAGTTCGGCCAGTGCCGGTGACACAAGCGCCGTCGTCGCAGCAAGGCCTAAAAGAAGCTTTTTCATCTCGTTCCCTTTCGGTTCAGCCCAACCCGTTGGGCAAACAAAAAAGCCGCCGACACAGTCCGCCGGGAGGAGGTGGCGGATGGTCGAGCGGCTTTGCTCTTGTGAGGTGCCCTGGACTATGGGCGAATTCCGTCGGTGGGCGTCGTTGCCTTCCGATGTTCCGATTTAGCCAGTCACGCAGCGGCGCGTCATCAATTTTCCGCGTTTTCACCTCGAAAATTCTGCGTCGCAGCAATAACAGATGCTGCACTGCAAAAATTTTGTGCAGACTTACCCCGCTGGCTCGAAAATGCGTCGGTCGAAAAAGACGTTCCGAGACAGAATCAGGCTGCCATTGGTCGAGGCAACCGCCGTCGACTCGGGTAACGCCCCTTCAAGTTTCTCGGACGCGCCGGGTGTTTCCACACCAAGCCCTTGCAATTCGCGACGATAGAGATCACTGCGAAAGACCTTTGCGGATTGTCGTTCCGCAGTTCCGGCGTCCAGCCCGTTTCGTTGCGCCAATTGATGCGCAACCCATTTCGCCTGACTGCGCCATGGGAAGGTGGCAGCGCCGTCAAAAAACTCGACAAACCCATCGACATGGCGCTGCTCGCCGCGGGCCGATATAGTGAATTCGCCCATCAGCGCTCGGTCAATCAGCTCGGGTGAGACGTTGAGATAGGTTTTACGCGACAGCATCTCGGATGCAGTTGTTCGGCTGTCAGTGTTCGAAAGCCAGCGTCCTGCGCGCCAAACGGCCCGCATAAGGCTGCCCAGCAAATGTGGTTCGGTTTCGGCCCAGTCGTTTCTGACCGCCAGCACCTTTTCAGGTGCACAGGACCAGATCGCCTTGCCGGGCAACAGCAGTGCACCGACATTGTCGTCTACAGCGAATGAGCCCCAGGGCTCACCCACACAGAAGGCATCGATCTCACCACCTGCGAGCGCCTGCGCCATGAGTGGAGGCGGGACGGTTCGGATTTCGACCTGTTTCGAGGCCAGTTCGGTTCCAGCGACCCAATAACGCAACAATTCAACATGCATCGAAAACGGAAAAGGTACACCGAACACCAAAACGTCGCCGGCGGCCTGTGCCAGTGCAGCCCCAGCTGCAGCAGCATCGGAGAAATCGAAGCCGTAGCCCTGGTCGGCCAACCGCCCAGCCAATTGAGTTCCAACACCTATGACATTGCCATTGAGCGACAGGACAGACACGGCGGATAACGGTGTCGCAATGCCTCCAAGACCCAAAGCCATCGCAACGGGGACGGGTGACAGCAGATGTGCCGCGTCCACGTGCCCAAAGGCCAGCATATCACGCAGAGACGACCAAGATGGAGCCGGTCGCAGGTCCAACGAGATGCCTTCGGCGTGGTCAAACCCCATCTCGCGTGCCACGATCAGTGGTGCGGCATCAACCAAAGGCATATAGGCGACAGGCAGGGTTGCCGTTCTCATGACAACAAACCTGATGCTGTGACCAAGGCTTCGGACACCTCGGCAACCCGGCGATTCTGATTCATCGCGGTTTTACGGAGCAGGGCATAGGCTTCATCTTCCGAAACGCCCTTGGCCTTCATTAACAAGCCCTTAGCTCGGTCAATCACTTTGCGCTCTTCCAGCGCACGGCGGGTTTCGGCCAGTTCGGTCCGCATCTGACGTAACACCTGAAACCGGGCGATAGCGGTATCGATTACAGGTTTAATGCGCTCGGCTTGCAAACCGTCGACGACATAGGCCGATACCCCGGCCTCAACTGCGGCTTTCGCCAACCCGCCCGCAGCGCTCGAGACAAACATCGCCACGGGACGTTCCAATGGGCCTGAAGCAACGGTGAGCTCTTCCAGCATATCCCGCGATGGATTGTCGATGTCGATCAGGACAATGTCCGGGCTATGCGTTGCAATTTTACGTGCCAGCCCGGAGACATTGCCGATTACAGAAACGTCTACGTCGCCAGCCTCTTTTAGGGCATCTACGATCGCAAAAGCACGCTCATGGTTCTGTTCAACTACAACGACAGTCAGATGTTGATTCATAGAGTCTCAATTGAAACCAAGATTCATTGATCGCAATTCCAAGGCCAATAATCTGTTCACCAGGCTGCCGGTTCGCCCATTATTTCAGCGTATTTCCACATTTAGCGGAATGCCTGCACAGTTTTTCTACATGGCATCAAAGAAGTCTGCGGTGAGCGCTGCAGTGGCGTCTCGCATCGAACCTTGTGTTTGTCACTTTCTCTAACGGTCGTAGGATTTTTCAACAACTCTGATCTGTCCGATCGCATCAAGACGGGGCATGCCTTGGCCCATCAGAAGTTCAAACTGCCGCAACTTCGAATCTACCTCTTCTGGCTTCGGTCGCTTGTTTGCCATTCGTGGTTCTTCGTTTCCTGAACATAACGGTGGACCAGTTCAGTTGGGGAGGCTCAAAGCTGCCCATACTGCTTTGTTCTGCCAGGACCCCTACCAGTTCCGCTGGGAGATCTTCAGTCAGCAGGGCTCAGGTCTTGAGAGGCGTGGGCGTCCAGGATTTCTTTCTCCATTCGCTCGTAGACCGTGAGAAGCCTGGCGGCTCGTTTCACGGCGTCAAGCGGGAGGTCGGTGCGCAGGGAAAGGTACAGAGATGAGTTTGATTGTAAGTTTGATCGCGCCCTGGGAAGGCGTTTGCGGAAATGGAATGCCCGACCCATTCGCATGAGGTAAGGGCCGGCGCAGTGTTTTGGCTTCTGATGAGACGAGCTAGAGCGCTTTCGCGCATAGTGCGCAACGGATTGTGTTACAACCTGTGTCACAGTTTCGGGCGACTGAGACACATTGTCTAAGATGAACTTGGGAAAGCTCTTATTTTCTCGACTTTTCATGGAAAGTGGCTGGGGTGGTAGGATTCGAACCTACGATACACGGTACCAAAAACCGCTGCCTTACCACTTGGCTACACCCCAACGGTGAGCGGCTGTCTACGATTGTTGTTGGCAGGGATCAAGAGCGTTTTGTCAAAAAATCTCACGTTGAACAGTTTTTTTTCAGGGCGGTCATTTGGTGTCGATCAACACGGCTCCGGTCCGGTTTCCATCCTGCACCATTGCATGAGCGGATGCGCATTCCTCAAGTGCAAAGACCCTTTGAACAGGGCAGGTCAAAGCGCCATCCGTCAAGGCCTTGTGAAGGGTCTTCACGGCATTGGTACGAAGATCCGGCGGAAGAAGATAAATCAAAATGGTCTCAAGCTTCATGGCTTTGAACATCATCGGTCCGAATGGAAACACGGGGGTCATGTCTTGGGCAGAGCCATAGGCGTTGATGCGACCGTTCTCGGCGATGACCGCGGCGTTTGTTTGAATATTCCGGCCGAATTCGACGTCGATGATTTGGCCGATTGTCTTTCCTTCATTTGCATCGAGAATTTCGGTGGAAAGATCCTCGCTGGCGTAATCAATCACGATATCTGCGCCGGCTTCCCGGACCCGGTCAAAGTTGCGAGGGCTGGCCGTCGCGATCACGCGCGCGCCTGCCCATTTGGCAAGCTGAACGGCCAGAAAGCCGACGGTGCCCGCGCCACCATGTATCAAGATCGTTTGCCCATCGGGACGGCCGCCTGAAAACACCGCGTGGCAGGCGGTAAGACCGGGAATGCCCAGAATCGCGCCGGTCTGCAACGATACTGCATCCGGCAAAGCCACGGCCTGCGCATCGGGAAGGGTGATGTGGCTGGCGGCGGTGCCGAAAGGGCGTTGCCATTGCCCGTTCCAGATCCACACGCGCTGACCGATCCGAGATGCGGAAACTCCGTCGCCAACGGCCGAGATCACGCCAGAGCCATCACTGTGCGGGATGATCAGGGGGAACGGGGGCTCCGTCACGCCCGGTCTGGTCCCGGCGCGGGCTTTGACGTCGGAAGGGTTCACCCCGGAAAAGGACAGCTCTACCGTGACCTCGCCCGGACCCGGCGGGACCGGAGGGAGGTCCTGTATCCGCAGGACATCGGCCGGGTCTCCGAAGGTGGAATATGTAACTGCGCGCATGATCGCCTCCGTTTCGGTCGAGTTTCACAGCATATCGGCGGGAAACTCAAACACCTTGTCGCGTGTCCGCAACGCGGGGGAAGGTCGGCCCTGTGGTTATTCGCGAATCTCGGACGGGTCGACCCCCCATAGATTCGACTTCAAGGTCCACCCCCGATACCCGCCAGCGGTGATCCGGCACCAGTCCAGCGAACAGGTTCCCAGTCGGGCCACGACCCCGGATTCGAAATGCGCATTCACGGGGGAGGTCGGATCGGGTCGGGCATAGACAGGCAGCATTTCAGATTCAATCAGTACTGTCCGAACACCCGACAATAGGGCGTAGTGAACCCAGCCTCCAGCGCCGTCGCGGTCCTGAACCCGTCGCCAGTTGCCGTATTCGGCAGTGACCTGAAGCGGCATTCCGCGCCGTTTGAACACCCAGTCGATTCGATGTGTCAAAGAAGGTCCGCGCCGCACGTTGCCTTCTGCTGCTTTCATCGAGACATAACGGGGCAGGGGGAGGTTGGTGACGGATCCTCGTTTCACGTCGGCATGAGCAGCCCATGCGCCGAACATGATCAGAAATACGGATAGTGCCGCCAGACAGCGGCGATTTACCGGTCGAATACCACTCACTGACTGCCTGCTCTTATGCCTGTTGATCCGGTTCCGAAAAAAGGTCGACTCAATGCCAAAGGGGTTCTTGTGCCCCGCCTTATCCTGCGCCACGATGCCATGGCGCGCGTCCGTTTGCAAAGCAGTGGGAGGGCCGAGGTGCCAAGAGAACGTTTGAGTGTTGTCGTTACGCGACGGTTGCCCGAAGCGGTCGAAACACGTTTGAGCGAGTTGTTTGATGTGCGCTTGCGCGACGATGACACTCCGATGACGCGCGAGGAACTGGTGGCCGCAGTGCAGGACGCTGATGTCCTGGTGCCTACGGTAACCGATGCGATTGATGGCGGTCTGCTGGGTCAGGCGGGCGAAAGGCTTAAGCTCATCGCCAATTACGGTGCCGGTGTCGACAATATTGACGTGTCCACCGCGCGCCAGCGTGGGATTCTGGTGTCGAACACGCCGGGGGTTCTGACCGATGACACCGCCGATATGACCATGGCCCTGATTCTGGCTGTTACCCGACGCATTCCCGAAGGTCTGAGCGTGATGCAGCAGGGAGATTGGTCCGGCTGGGCGCCCACCGCGTTTCTGGGAGGCCGTATCGGAGGTCGTCGTCTGGGCATTCTGGGCATGGGCCGGATCGGGCAGGCGGTGGCGCGGCGTGCGAACGCGTTTGGAATGCAGGTTCATTATCACAACCGCCGCAGGCTGCGCCCCGAGACCGAGCAGGAGCTGGAGGCAACCTATTGGGAAAGCCTGGATCAGATGGTCGCGCGGATGGATGTGATCTCGGTCAATTGCCCCTCAACGCCGTCGACCTTCCATCTGATGAACGCACGTCGTCTGAAACTGATGAAACCCTCGGCGGTGATCGTCAACACGTCACGTGGTGAAGTCGTGGACGAAAACGCCCTGACCCGGATGATCCGCGCAGGTGAAATTGCGGGGGCGGGGCTGGATGTCTACGAACAGGGCACTGACGTGAACCCGCGCCTACGGCAGCTGCCCAATGTGGTTCTGTTGCCTCATATGGGATCGGCAACGCTCGAGGGCCGGGTGGAGATGGGCGAGAAGGTCATCATCAACATCAAGACCTTTGAAGACGGCCACCGCCCGCCGGATCAGGTTGTACCGGCAATGCTCTAGCGCTCTGGAAAGGAGCAGGAATGGACGTCTATGAAGGAGGGTGCCGTTGTGGAAATCTGCGCATCAGGGCTTCGGGTCGTCCATTGCGGGTCGGAATCTGTCACTGTCTGGACTGCCGCAAGCATCATGGCGCAGTGTTTTATGCGGTGGCCGTTTTCCCGGACGACAGAATAGAGGTATTCGGCGAAGCGCGCAGTTATGCTGACAGGTTCTTTTGCCCCGGCTGCGGCTCTCCGGTCTTTGCGCGCAGCGGAACCGAAGTGGAGGTGCATCTTGGATGCCTTGATGCGCCAGATCAGTTGACGCCAACATATGAAAGCTGGGTCACCCGGCGTGAAGCGTGGTTGCCCGAGTTCCGCGGTATGGCCCGCTATGATCAGGATCGATTGGTAGGCGACGCAAAGGCTTAACGCGTGCTGCGGACGTCGGCCATGTGTTGATGGCGTGCAGCTTGGACTTGTTCAGAGCGTGTTCGGCGCGCAGTTTTGATAGTCAGGGATGTATTGGAGGATTTGATCAGATGAGACGTGTTTCAGTTCTACTGTTTTCTGCATTTTGTTTTGCAGCTCCGGGGTTCGCTCAGGAAGCGGCCGATGCCGTTGCACCCGAAACGGCGACGGAAGGGCAGGTACAGGCCATGACCGACGAGGTCATCGCGGCGC
The DNA here is from genome assembly GCF_056532905.1 of Ruegeria sp. H8. Taxonomy (NCBI): domain Bacteria; kingdom Pseudomonadati; phylum Pseudomonadota; class Alphaproteobacteria; order Rhodobacterales; family Roseobacteraceae; genus Ruegeria; species Ruegeria sp. H8. The sequence continues at coordinate 307,881 of NZ_JBQFNY010000002.1, forward strand.
TCGAGGCCAAACTGGATGGCGTTCCGGTCACGTCCCAGAACTGGATGGTTGCCGCGGCCAACCCGCTGGCGGTGGAAGCCGGCGCCAGAGTATTGCGCGCAGGTGGGTCTGCCGCAGACGCCATGGTTGCGGTGCAGGTCGTGCTGGGCCTGGTCGAACCGCAATCCTCGGGCTTGGGCGGCGGTGCGTTTCTGGTCTGGTACGATGCAGCGACCGGTCGGATGACAACTCTGGACGGGCGAGAAACGGCGCCGCTGGCGGCCACACCGACCCTGTTTCAGGACGAAAACGGTGAGCCGCTGAAATTCTTCGATGCGGTTGTCGGTGGGCTGTCCGTGGGGACGCCGGGTACACCAGCCTTGCTGGAAGAGGCGCATCGCCGCTGGGGGCGTTCCTCGTGGCCCGGATTGTTTGCCGATGGAATCCGGTTGGCGGATGAAGGGTTCCTGGTGTCCCCACGTCTGGCCAGCCTTGTTGAAAACGATGCCGAGCGCCTGTCGCGCTTCCCGGAAACCGCTGAATATTTCCTGCCGGGGCGCGCACCGCTGCAACAGGGGCAGCGCCTGATGAACCCGGCTTATGCCGAAACGCTGCGTGTGTTGGCCAGTGACGGGGCGGCCGGTTTCTATGGCGGTGAGATTGCGGCAGACATCGTGCGCACGGTTCGCAATGCTCCGGGCAATCCCGGTGTTCTGTCCGGTGCGGATCTTGCGCTGTATCAGGTGATCGAGCGCGAGCCGGTTTGCGCGGAATACCGCGCCTATGAAGTCTGCGGCATGGGCCCGCCGTCGTCGGGTGCGCTGACAGTGGGGCAAATTCTGGGGATGCTGAACAGTTATGATCTGGCGGCCATGGGGCCGGAAAGCGCCGAGGCCTGGCGGTTGATCGGAGACGCTTCGCGCCTCGCCTTTGCAGACCGCGGCCGGTACATGGCTGACAGCGATTTCGTGCCCATGCCGACCAAAGGGCTGGTTGATCCGGCCTACCTGTCGCAACGAGCGGAATTGCTGAACAACGAAGGCGCGCTGGCAGATGTCGGGCCCGGTCAGCCGGAGTTCGACCACGCACTGAACTGGGCGGATGATGTGTCGCTGGAGCTGCCTTCAACCTCGCATATCTCGATTGTAGACAGCTATGGCAACGTGCTGTCGATGACCACGACCATCGAAAACGGCTTTGGCTCACGCCTGATGACGAACGGGTTCCTTCTGAACAACGAACTGACGGATTTTTCGTTCAAGACCCACAGCGATGGTGTGCCGATCGCCAACCGGCTGGAACCCGGAAAACGCCCGCGTTCGTCCATGAGCCCGACCATCGTGATGCAGGATGACGCGCCGGTTCTGGCGATTGGCTCGCCGGGTGGCAGTCGGATCATCGGCTATGTGGCCAAATCGATCATCGCATGGGCCGACTGGGGCATGGATGTGCAACAAGCCGTGTCGCTGCCGCATCTCGTCAATCGTTTCGGAACATATGATGTCGAGGCCGGGACCGCTGCCGAAGGCTTTTCCGACGGGCTGACCCAGTTTGGGTTCGAGGTAAACCCGCGTGACCTGACATCTGGCCTTCACGCCATCGAAATCGGCGACGGGCTGAGCGGTGGTGCCGACCCCCGTCGCGAAGGTATTGCGCTGGGCGAATAGGGCCTCGGTATTTGTGGGGATTGCCCGCATTTGGTGGGCCCTTTAGTCATGGACTGAACGGCCCGCAACGTGCCGGGACAGGGGAGGATGACGATGGTGCAAGCGACCGCTTTGCCTCGGAATGAAACAGGTATCGAAACCGTCATAGGCGTTCTGAAACAACGTTTTGGCGACAGGTTGCAAACGGGTGCCGCGATTCGTGAACAGCACGGGCACACCACGACTTGGATCGAAAACCAGAGCCCGGATGCCGTGGTTTTCCCGCATACTACGCAGGACGTGTCGGAAATCGTCAAAACCTGTGCCGCGCACCGGGTGCCGGTGATTCCCTTTGGCACGGGAACGTCGCTGGAAGGGCATGTGAATGCGCCAGCGGGGGGGATCTCGGTCGATCTGATGCAGATGGACAAGGTGCTGGCTGTCCACGCCGAAGATCTGGATTGTGTCGTGCAGCCCGGCGTCACGCGCGAGGCGCTGAATACTCATTTGCGGGATCAGGGTTTGTTCTTTCCGATTGACCCGGGGGCGAATGCGTCGCTGGGCGGTATGGCCGCGACCCGCGCTTCGGGCACCAATGCGGTGCGATACGGAACGATGCGGGACAACGTTCTCAGCCTCGAGGCGGTCATGCCGGACGGCCAGATCATCCGTACCGGTCACCGGGCCAAGAAGTCATCGGCCGGGTATGATCTGGCACGCCTTCTGATTGGGGCGGAAGGCACGTTGGGTATCATCACCGAGCTGACTCTGCGCTTGCAGGGCATCCCCGAAGCGATCAGCTCGGCCAGGTGTTCCTTTCCTTCGGTCGATGCCGCGTGCCGCGCGGTGATGATGACCATTCAGTATGGCATTCCGGTCGCCCGAATAGAGTTGCTGGATGAAATGTCGGTTCAGGCGGCAAACGCCTATTCCGGGCTGAGTCTTCCGGAAACGCCATTGCTGCTGCTTGAATTCCATGGCTCTGAAACCGGTGCGGCGGAACAGGCTGAAACCTTTGGTCAGATCGCCGAGGAGTTCGGCGGTACGGATTTTGCTGCGACCTCGACCACCGAAGAACGGAACAAGCTTTGGCAGGCGCGCCATGATATGTATTGGGCGTGTCTGCAATTGCGCCCCGGCGCGCGTGGTATTTCAACGGATGTCTGCGTGCCGATCTCGCGCCTGGCGGAATGTGTGACAAGTACTCAGCAGAAGGCAGCGGATCTTGGCTTGCTCGCGCCAATTGTGGGGCATGTGGGGGATGGGAACTTTCACACGCTTATTTTGATCGACATGCGGAACACCGAAGAAGTTGCCAAAGCCGAAGAGTTTGTCGGATGGTTGAACGACCTGGCAATTTCAATGGAAGGCACCTGCACAGGTGAACACGGAATCGGCCAGGGCAAACGGCCATACCTTATCAAGGAACTGGGCGCCGCCACGCAGTATATGGCCGCAATCAAGGCTGCTTTGGATCCCGAGAACATCATGAATCCCGGCAAGGTATTATCCGGCCAATCCTAGCGGTTTTCGCGTTCTGGCCCGCATTGCGCCTTCAAATCGTCCACATGTTCTGGTTTCACAATCCTCGATTGAGAACAGGTGGTCGACATGAGTGCAAAATATCTGGCAGGGTTTGCAGCAGTCTGTGGAGTTGTCGTTGCTGGGCTGGATTATTATCAGCAGGCCAAGGCATCCGAGACCGGGCTGGGCCTCAAAGGTTATGTTGCCTCGGTATCCACGCGTGTCGGGATTTCGGACGGTCGGCTTGATGCAAAGGCTCAACCTGTACAGCCAGAGGAACCTGCGGCGAAGACACCGGCAGAGGAGACTAAGAAACTCGTCTGCACCACGATCGGGACAAGCAAGCGCTGTCGCTCCAGCGGTTGAGCTCACGGGTTTCATGACCGATCTGCGGCCCGCATTCGATGATCGGGTCGTTTTTTTCATATCACTGGTCGGATGAATGTCGCGCGATCCCCCTCAAGTGCGCCATATGGTGTCAACTGATTTCAAGGGGAGACGCCCGGTTATGAAAACCCAAGTCAAAGCACTGGTCGTTGGCGGCGGCGCCGTTGGGACCTCGATTGCCTATCATCTGGCCAAAGCGGGCTGGGACGATGTGATGTTGATCGAACGGGACGAACTGACGTCCGGGTCCACCTGGCACGCGGCTGGTCTGCTGCCATTGTTCAACATGTCCTATGCGACAACGCACATCCACAAGTACTCGGTCGACTTCTACAAGACGCTGGAAGAAGAAACCGGGCTGAACGCGGGCTTCGCCGTCGTCGGCAACCTGCGCATGGCACAGACGCAGGAGCGTATGGACGAGTACATGCTCTACGCCTCCACCGCCGAAACCTGCGATGTTGCCTATGAGTGGCTGACCCCCGAGCAGATCAAAGAACGCTGGCCGCTGATCGAGACATCGGATCTGAAGGGTGCGATCTACCACACCGAAGACGGTTACATTAACCCCGCTGATGTGACGCAGGCGATGGCCAAGGGGGCCCGTCAGCGTGGCGTCGAGATCGTGCGCAAGATGCAGGCGGATGCCTTCCACTGGAACGGCACCCATTGGGAAGTCACCTGCACCAAGATGGTGGAAAAAGGCGGCAACCTTGTCGAAAGCGACGAAAAGGTCGTGATCACTGCCGAACATGTCGTCACTGCATCGGGCAACCACGCACAGCGCACCGCCAAGATGCTGGGCATCAAGATGCCTGCGATCCCGGTCGAACACACGTTTATCGTCATGGACAAGGACCCTGAACTGGTCAAATGGCGCGAAGCAGGCAACCCGGAACACCCCGTCGTGCGCGACGCCGACAACGAATCCTACGCCCGTGAAGAACGCGGCGGCTGGATTCTGGGTATCTATGAACATGGCGCCCCCGCCCGGTTTGAACACGGTGTGCCGGACAGCTTCCGCGCGGATCTGTTCCCGCTGGATCTGGATCGGATCGCGGATCAGTACATGGCCATGGCCGAGCGCGTGCCGTCCTGCGCTGAATCCGGTCTGAAAGACGACTTCAACGGCCCGATCTGTTATACGCCTGACGGCAACCCGCTGGTCGGCCCTGCGCCGGGCCTGCGCAACATGTGGCTGGCCGAAGGTTTCAGCTTTGGCATCACCGCGGCAGGCGGCACCGGCTACTATCTGGCGCAGATGATGGTCGATGGCGAAGCCGAGATCGACATGGCCTCGCTGGACCCCAAACGGTATTCCAGCAACTGGATGACCACCGAGTTCGCGGCCCGCAAGAACGAAGAGTGCTATGAGCACGTCTACATCCTACACCACCCGGACGAAGAGCGTGAAGCCTGCCGCCCGCTGCGGACCGTTCCGGCATATGATCGACAGAAAGCACGCGGTGCCCAGTTCGGCTGGGTCAACGGCTGGGAACGTCCGAACTATTTCGGCCCCGTCGATGCGCCCGAGAACTTCGACAAGGAAAGCCGCTCGTTCCGTCGTGGCGGCTGGTGGCAATATGCCGTCGAAGAAGCCAAGGCGATCCGCGAAGGCGTTGGCCTGATCGACGCGTCGGCCTTCACCAAGCACGTCGTCAAAGGCCCCGGTGCCACCCAGTTCCTGGATTGGTTCACCTGCAACAAGCTGCCCAAGGTCGGTCGTATCAACCTGACCTACGCGCTGACCTCGCACGGCACCACCCGTACCGAATACACCATCGTCCGCAATGGCGAGAACAACTACTACCTCGTCTCTGCCGGAGCCTGGACCGAGTACGACGCCGACTATCTGCGCAAGGCGGCCGAGGACAAGATGGAGGAGTTCGGATATATCGAGATCCAGGACGTGACCACGCAATGGGGCGTCTTTGCCATCGCCGGACCCAAGTCGCGTGACGTTCTGAAAGAGGTCATCAAGGACGCCGATCCGGAAACCGCCCTGTCGAACAAGCGCTTCCCATGGCTGTCGGCGCGCCAGATCGAACTGGGCATGTGCCCTGTCAACGCGATCCGCGTGGCCTATACCGGTGAACTGGGCTGGGAACTGCACCACCCGATCGAGATGCAGAACTACCTGTTCGACCTGCTTGAAAAAGCCGGCGCGAAGCATGGCATGAAGCTGGTCGGCGCCCGCGCTCAGAACTGGCTGCGGCAGGAGAAATCCTATCGCGCCTTCGGCACCGAACTGGGCCGTGACGCGACCCCGCTGGAGGCCGACCTGCCGCGCTTTGTCGATCTGTCGAAAGACTTCCACGGCAAGGCCAAGCTGGAAGAGACCGGCGTGCGCGTGAAGTGCTGTACGCTGCTGATCGACGGGCCGGAGGATGCCGACCCATGGGGCCGCGAGGCATTGTACACACCGGAAGGTGAACGCGCGGGTCGATTGACCTCGGGCGGGTATTCCGTGGTGTTCGAGAAATCCATCGGCATGGGCTATGTGAAGCCCGAGCTGGCAGTCGAAGGTACAAAGCTGAAGGTCAAGATGCAGGACAAGCTGTGGGATGCGGTCGTGACCTGCGACAGCCCCTACGACCCGAAAAACGAAACCATCCGCAAGGACGGTTGATCGAAGAAAGGCCCCGGAAACCTTCGGGGCCTTTTCTTTTTGTCATCCAGACAGTTCGTCGAAGCATTCCAGCGCCTTGGCCGCGTACATCATGGCTGGGCCGCCGCCCATCTGGATCGCCATGGCCAACACGTCGGACACTTCTTCCCGTGTCGCACCGGCCTTGATCAAAGCTTCGGTGTGCAGGGTGATGCAGGGTTCGCATCGCAGGGTGACTGACATGCCCAACGCAATGAGTTCCTTGGTCTTGTAGTCGAGCGTCCCGCCCTCTTTGACGGCTTTGCCAAGCGCTCCGAATGCGCGTGTCGTATCGGGAATGGATCCGTTCAGGTTTCGCAAACTCTTTCGTGTTGCCGAGAGTTTTTCTTGCCATGCCATTGCTGAGTGCCCTTCTTCATATCTAGTAACCGGAATATGAATTGGGACGCGGTTGTTTGACTTTGATCTCGATCAGACGTCAGGGCGTTCGGCAATGAACGCAAGATTGTTGGCAGGCATTTCGACCGGTGCCAGCGTGCGAAGCCCGACGTTTTCGAGCAGATTCAGAATGTCCGCGTCGTTTTTGTAGCCGATTTCCGGGTCTTGCTGGATCAAAGCCTTATGAAAGCGGACATCCCCGTCACTGGTGAGTTGGCCCGAGCGTTTGAACGGGCCGTACAAGATGAACCGCCCCTTTGGTGACAGGGATTGGGCGACTTCTGAAATGATGGTTTTGGTTTCCTGCCAACTGATCAAGTGAAACAAGTTTATCAGAACGATCAGATCCTGGCCGTAAAACCGCCTGTGCCAGCCCGAAAGCGTTGCATCCAGTTCTGCGACCTGCGCGACATTTGGCAGGTTACGGGTATAGGCATCGATACTCACGCGCCGCTCAGGGGCAACTTCCGAAGGCTGCCAGGCCAGCCCGGGCAGCATTTCGGCGAAGGCCCTGACATGCTGACCAGTCCCGCTTGCGATTTCCAATGCCTGGCCCTGGGACGGGCCCCATTCTTGCAACACTGCACACAGGGCGTCGGTGTTCCGGGATGCTGCCGGGGCCACCAGCTTGCCATCTTCAGACGCAGCGGCGACGCTTGCAGAAGAAGGGAGGCTGCGTTTGATCATCGTTCCAGCCTGTCAGGGGTCAACATGCCTACTATGTCAGGTTCCAGTTCGGGTGTGTTTCCGACAACAAGATCGCACAGCAGTTGCGAGGCCGCCGGTGAGGTTTGAAATCCATACCCGCCCTGACCGCCACACCAGACAAACGACGGATCCAGTGGGTCGCGCCCAAGCACCAAGGTCCCGTCCGGGGCAAAACTGCGCAAGCCCGCCCAATTCGTTTCCACCCGTGTGACAGGTTCGGTCATCAACTCCTCATACCGTGCCAGACCCTCTGCCAGCACCATATCATCGGCATAAGCATCCTGTGGCGCAACCGGATCGGCTTCGGATGGTGAGACTAGCAGCTTGCCCGCATCCGGTTTGGCGTACCATGTTTCGCCGGCGCCCAGCATCATCGGCCAGACAGAAACGTCATGCCCTCCGGGGGCGGGAAGACGCGCCATTGACCGACGGCGAGGTGTGATGCTGATACCGGGCAGCCCTGCAAGCTGTGCAACCTCATCCACCCAGGCCCCGGCTGCGTTAATCAGAGTGCGGGCTTCAAAGATCTCACCGGCCTCAACCACCCAGTGTTTTTCTTTTCGAATACCGGTGACTCTGCTTTTCGTCGAAACCGTTCCCCCGTTTTGCCGGATGGTCCGGGCGAAATCCTGCAACAGGCGATCCGTATCGATGTCAAAGGCAGCTTCGCTGATGGCTGCAAACCCGACCTTGTCCGGATTCAGGATCGGAACGCGGGATATCGCCTGTTCCATCGGTATTTTCACCATGTTGAGATCGGCGCAATCGGCTTCGAACATGTCGGGCTGGTCAATTGCTCCGACCAGCATCAATCCGCGCGGGGTCAGGTAACCGCCATTCTGCGTATGAAGAAAGGCAGCCCCCGCTTTGTTCAGTGCGACGACCGAAGGCGGTCCATAGCTTTCTTCGAGCAAGGCCGCTGACCGGCCCGACGCGTGATAGCCCAGGGCGTCTTCCGCTTCCAGAACCATCACGGTTCCGTGCCGCGACAGGCGCGCACCGGCGCTCAGCCCGGCGATGCCGCCTCCGATTATCAGAAAATCAATCATGACTTGCGATCCATCTTGAGCAAAGACGCTACAGGTTTCTTGAGTTTCATGCTGGCGCCAGAGCTCCTCATTCGCCACGCGTTCGGGTTTCCGGACTATAAGCAGCCTTGAAATTGTGCTTCAACCCGGTCAAAGAAGTATCAAAATAAACAGGAGGGTAAGGTGACCGCAGCAGACCTTCATCCAATGGCCACAGGGCATATTCCCAGATACGTTGTCGCAGCTGACGGAAGCGATTACCTTTTCTCCGCCATGGTCGTTTTTTTTGTCGTTCTGGTGGTGCTGATCGGTGTCGGATACCTGACGCTGCATTCGGTTCCTGAAAAAATGGCCCACGAAAACAATCACCCGCAATTTCAGTTGGTGGGTATTCTGGCGCTGCTGGCGTTGTTTACACATAATGGGCTTTTCTGGGTTGCTGCAATATTGGTCGCAGGGTTCCAGTTCCCGGATTTTGCCACCCCGCTTCGAAACATTGCCGATGCCATTCGTTCTTTGGGTCGGTCACCTGTGTTGGAACCAGTGCCTGAAACAACGGTGCCGGCTGCGCCAGAACCTGGACCCAGCGATGCGCAGGAGCAATCCACATGATCGAGACCATGCTCTGCGCCCTGATAACGGTGCTGCCCGACTATCTGTTCCGCCGTTTTGTACAGGGCAAGCGGATCGGTCACGAGATTACCTTGTTCACCATGTGGTACGAACTGCGTTGGGGTTTGACCACCTGTGCCATTCTGGCGCTGACCGTGATCACCACGCTGTTTTACTTTCATCCGGCCAGCAAAACCGCGGCATCCTATTTCCGGACGGTGACCATTCTGCCGCAATTGGGCGGCCGTGTTTCCGAGGTTTTCGTCAAGAACAACGAACTGGTAACTGCGGGTCAACCGATTTTCCGGATCGAGGATTTCAGCCAGACTGCCCAGGTTCAGGCGGCAAATGCGCAGATTGCACAGGTGCAGGCCTCGCTTAAGGTTGCGGAAACCGACTTGGCCGAGGCGGAAGCTGGAATTGCAGGTGCCAAGGCAGCCCTTGCGCAGTCTCTGGAGGATCTTGAACGCAACACGACCTTGCGCGACGAAGGTTCAAGCGCCGTGAGGCTGGCCGAGATTGAGAGGCTGGAAAACCTTGTCGCCGAGCGAGAGGCCCAGGTTCTTGCAGCGGAATCCAAACGTGCCGCGGTTGAGCAGCAGATCGAAGAACTGATCCCCGCGCAGCTGGCCAGTGCCATTGCGCAACTGGATGCTGCACAGACCGAGTTGGACAAAACGGTGATCACCGCGGGCGTCACAGGGCGGGTCGAACAGTTCGGCCTTCAGGTCGGTGACTACGTAAGCCCGTTGTTGCGCCCCGCGGGCATTCTTGTGCCATCGCACACAGGGCATGATCGTTTTCAGGCTGCTTTCAGCCAGCTTTCTGCCCAGGTGATCAAGCCGGGCATGATTGGTGAATTGGGTTGCATGACAAAGCCATTCACCGTGATCCCCACCGTGGTGGTCGAGGTGCAGGATGTCATCCCGTCTGGCCAGATCCGCCCATCGGACGAATTGCGGGACGTGCAGAGCAACAACAATCCGGGCTCGATTCTGGTCTATATGGAACCGCTGTACAAAGGTATGGCCGATGACATTCCGCCGGGCAGCAATTGTCTGGCCAATGTCTACACAGACAACCACGAGCGGTTGGAGCACGAGGATCTGGGCTTTTGGGAGGCGGCCTTCCTGCACGTGGTCGACACGATCGGCGTGGTGCATGCCGCGGGTCTGCGCCTGCGTTTGATCCTGATGCCGGTGAACACTCTGGTTTTGACCGGGCATTGATCTGATCTTGGCAATCCGAACGCAAAGGGCCCGGCAAGTTTCGCCGGGCCCTTTGGTTTCTTACAGCGCTGCTTTGAACAGCTGCGTCAGGTTGTCTTTCGTCAACTCAATCGGGTTGCCGCCGCATGACGGATCGATGATCGCCCCTTCGACAAGCTCTGGGATTGAAGCTTCGGTCACACCCAGGTCGGACAATCTGCGGGGGATGCCAAGGCTGTCGTTGAAATTCTGCACGAAGGCGCGGAAACCGTCGAAGCCGCCGTCGATGCCCAGATATGCCGCAGCTTGCTGGAACCGGTCTGCAATGGCCGGGGCGTTGAAGTCCAGCACCGCGGGCATGCAGACCGCGTTCGTGGTGCCATGATGGGTGTTGAATACCGCGCCAATTGGGTGGCTCATCGCGTGGATCGCGCCAAGGCCCTTCTGGAAAGCCGTTGCGCCCATGGCGGCAGCGCTCATCATCTGGGCGCGGGCCTCGATATCGGTGCCGTCTGCATAGGCACGTGGCAAATATTCCTTCACCAGTCGCATACCCTCCAGCGCGATGCCCTGGCTCATAGGGTGATAATGCGGGCTCGAGAAGGCTTCGACGCAATGCGCGAAGGCGTCCAGGCCTGTTCCTGCCGTGATGAACTTGGGCATCCCGACGGTCAGCTCCGGGTCGCAAATCACCACGGTCGGCAGAACCTTGGGATGAAAGATGATCTTTTTGGCATGGGTCTCGGAATTGGTGATGACGCTCGCGCGGCCCACTTCCGATCCTGTCCCTGCGGTGGTCGGAACGGCAATGATTGGCGCGATCACGTCGGCATCGGCTCGTGTCCACCAGTCGCCGATATCCTCAAAATCCCAAACGGGGCGCGTCTGACCGGCCATGAAAGCGACCATCTTGCCCAGATCCAGCCCCGAGCCGCCGCCAAAGGCGATCACCCCGTCATGGCCACCTGCGTTATAGGCCGCAACTCCGGCTTCCAGGTTCTTCTCATTCGGGTTGGGGTCCACATCGCTGAACAGGCCGCGGCCCAGTCCGGCGGCTTCCATGATATCCAGTGTCGCGGTGGTGATGGGCAGATCGGCCAGTCCCTTGTCCGTGACCAGCAATGGTTTCTTCATACCGGCGGCGGCGCAGGCTTCGGGCAATTCCCCGATGCGCCCGGCTCCGAATTTGATGGTGGTCGGATAGGACCAGTTTCCAACAAGTGTCATGTCAGGTTTCCTTTGCAAAATAAGGCCTGCTTCGGCGAGGGGGTGGGTCCGAAGCAGGCCGTCGTCCTTAGCCCGTTACCTTTTTGAGGTGGTAGGATTTGGGACGTGTCAGGTTGTGATATCCGATGACGGACAGACCGCCGCCGCGCCCGGTATTCTTGCAGCCCGTCCAGCACAGGCCGGGGTCCAGATAATCGGCGCGGTTCATGAACACAGTCCCCGTTTCGATCCGGTCACCCACCCGCGCCGCACGATCCACATCGCGGGTCCACAGGCTGGCGGTCAGGCCAAACTCACTGTCATTCATCAATGCGATGGCCTCCTCGTCCGAAGACACTTTCATGATGCCCACCACGGGCCCAAAGCTTTCGTCCCGCATCACGCGCATGTCATGAGTGACATTGGTCAGGATTTGCGGTGTTAGGTACGCGCCACCATCGTCTTCTGCGAAGGTGTCGATATGCGCGACCGCACCGGCTGCAACCGCCTCGGCGATCTGGGCTCGCACCTCATCGGCAAACCGCACATTGGCCATCGGGCCAATCGTCGTCTCGGCATCCAGCGGGTTGCCCAGCTTGTAACCCTTCACGATGTCCACCGCCTTGGCGACAAAGTCATCAAAAAGGCTCTCGTGCACATAGATCCGCTCGATTCCGCAGCAACACTGGCCCGAATTGAACATCGCACCGTCAATCAGCGTGTCGACCGCTGCATCCAGGTCGGCGTCGTCCATGACATAGCCGGGATCCTTGCCGCCCAGCTCGGTGCCAACGCCGGTAAACGTGCCCGCCGCGGCACGTTCCATCGCCTGACCGCCGCCGACTGATCCGGTGAAGTTCACGAAGTCAAATGCATTGCCCGCGATCAGGTCGTTGGTGACGTCGTGGCTCAGGAACACATTCTGGAATACGTCCTCGGGCACACCTGCCGAATGGAACGCCTTTGCCATGCGCTCGCCCACCAGCAACGTCTGTGTCGCGTGTTTCAGGACGACCGTATTGCCCGCGATCAGCGCCGGGGCCACCGTGTTGATCGCCGTCATGTAGGGATAGTTCCAGGGCGCCACCACAAAGACCACCCCATGAGGAATGCGCTTGATATAGCGCTTGAACGTATCGTCCTCGCCGACGGCGATATCTGCCAGGGACGTCTCGGCAATCTCCGCCATATGGCTGGCGCGTTCGTTGAATCCACCGAATTCGCCGCCATAACGCACAGGGCGACCCATCATATGGGCCAGTTCCGGCACGATCTCATCGTTCATGGCGCCAATGGCGGCCACACCCGCCATCACAAGATCGATCCGCTCCTGCAACGGACGGGCCGCCCATTCCGCCTGAGCAGCCCGAGCACGCGCCGCGGCCCCGAACGCGGCCTCTCGCGACAACACTTCACGTTCGGCATAAACCGATCCGTCGATCGGCGAGACACATTTCAACATCTGCCCCATTTTCGCTCCATTTCCGAAAGAAACAGGATCCCTGCTTCATCTGGCCCAAAATATCCCGGGGGTCTGGGGGCAGAGCCCCCAGCGTGACCCGACCTCACGCCCGCTCGAATCCGCGGGCGATTTCCCAATCCGTCACCACGCGTTCGAACTCCTCGATCTCGACCTCCGCGGCACGGGTATAGTGGTCGACGACGTCATCGCCCATGGCCGCGCGCAACATGACCGATCCGTGCAGTGCATCCCGCGCCGCACGAAGGTTGCCCGGGATCATGGCAGTCTCACCCTGATAAACGTCGCCCTTGGTCGGCGGTTGCAGATCCAGCCCTTCCTCGATGCCCGCGATCCCTGCCGCCAGCATGCCAGCCATCGCCAGATAGGGGTTCATATCCGAGCCCGGAATCCGGCACTCGACACGCACGGCCTTGGTGCCGTCACCGCACAGGCGGAACCCGGCGGTGCGGTTGTCCACGGACCAGATGATCCGCGTCGGCGCGAAGGTGCCTTTCATGAAGCGTTTGTAACTGTTGATGTAAGGCGCCATGAAATAGGTGTAATCAGGGGCATATTTCAGCAGCCCAGCCATATAGCTTTTCATCAGCGCCGACATGCCCAGATCGTCCCCGGCGTCATAGAAGGCAGGCTGTCCATCCGCCCACAGTGACTGGTGCACATGGGACGAACTGCCGACTTTCTCGTGGTGCCATTTCGGCAGGAACGTCGCTGCGTGACCATGTTGCCACGCGATCTCTTTCACAGCGTTCTTGGCGATCGAATGATACTCGGCTGTTTCCATCGCGGGTGCGTATTTGATGTTCAGCTCTTCCTGCCCGGTCTCGGCCTCACCTTTGGAGTTCTCAACCGGTATGCCCGCATCCCACAGATGGTTGCGGATCGGGCGCATCACATGCTCTTCCTTGGTGGTCTGAAGGATGTGATAGTCTTCGTTATAGCCCGAGATCGGCTCCAGATTCCGGAAACCTTCCTTGCGGATCTGGTCAAAGCTTTTCTCGAACAGGAAAAACTCAAGCTCGGTCGCCGTCATGGCGTCATAGCCCATGGCTTTCAAACGGCTGACCTGTTTTTTCAGGATTGAACGCGGCGCGTGCGGCACTTCCTCGTGCGTGTGATGATCCAGCACGTCACACATCACCATCACCGTGCCTTCAAGCCACGGCACCGGGCGCAGGGTGCTGAGGTCCGGTTTCATGACATAGTCGCCATAGCCCCGTTCCCAACTGGTCGAGGCGTAGCCATCGGGTGTCGCCATCTCCAGATCGGTGGCCAGCAGATAGTTGCAGCAATGGGTCTCTTCCCATGCGCCTGCCACGAAATGGCCCGCGTGAAAACGCTTGCCCATCAACCGGCCCTGCATGTCCACCATGCAGACCAAAACCGTATCAACCGAACCTTCGGATACCTGCGTTTTCAGATGTTCGAACGTGAGCATGTGCCACCTTTGTCTTTGCCGAAATCCTTCATCGGCCATTCGTCCTGTCAGACCCGCCCCCAAGCAAGGGGCGGGTCGCTTGGCCAAGTCTTAGCCGTAGCGGTAGGGCCGTCCAGCCTTGAGCATGTCGGCGTTGTACTGTTTGAAGATTTCAACAACCTTCGCCTTGGTTTCGGATTCGGCTGCGATCTCGTCCCAGAAGGCAACGGCCGCGGCTTCGACAGTTGCCCATTCTTCGTCCGGAATCGTCGTCAGCTGCATCTTGTCTCCGTTGACGCGCAGGCTGGCCTCGCCGCCCCAGTACCACCATTGACGATAATAGTGGGACTGATCGGTACAGACGCGGAACAGGGTCTGCAAATCTTCGGGCAGCTCGTTCCAGCGGTCCATGTTGGCAAAGAACGAACCGGCCCAGGCGCCCGAGATGTTGTTGGTCAGGAAGTAGTTGGTCACATCCGCCCAGCCGACGGTGTAGTCTTCGGTGATGCCGGACCACGCGATGCCGTCCAGCTCGCCGGTCTGCACCGCGACTTCGATGTCTTCCCAGGGCAGGGTGACCGGCACAACGCCGAACTGAGACAGGAAGCGGCCCGCGGTCGGGAAGGTAAACACACGTTTGCCCTGAAGGTCCGCCAGGCTGTTGATCGGGTCCTTCGTTGCAAAGTGGCACGGATCCCAGGCACCGGCCGAGATGTGCTTGACGCCGACTTTCGAGTATTCCTCGTCCCAGATCTCGTTCAGCCCGTACTGGTTGAACAGAACCGGCACGTCCAGCGAGTAGCGCGAGGCAAAGGGGAAATAGCCGCCGAACACGGTGACCTCGGTGGGCGACGCCATCGAGTCATCATCCGACTGCACGGCATCAATCGTGCCGCGCTGCATGGCGCGGAACAGCTCGCCCGTGGGAACCAGCTGGTCGGCATAGAACAGCTCGATCTGCATCCGGTCACCGGCGATCGTGTTGAACATCTTGATGGCCGGGTCGATCACGTGTTCGGCCAGCGCCGGGCCGGCATAGGTCTGCATCCGCCATCTGATGGTCGATTGCGCCAGTGCAGGCGTCGCCAGAGCAGCGGCGGGAGCGGCCGCAGCACCTTTCAGAAATGTACGTCTGTTCGTCATTCTCTCTCTCCGTTGGTCAGTTTCGATTGTGCGGGGATTGCCCGCGAAGCCCCGGTTTGATCCGGGATCATTTGTTGTAGATGTATTCAGGCAGCCACAGTGCGATCTGCGGGAATGTCATGATGATCGCCAGCGCCAGTGTCATCACCATCACGAAGGGCAGGATCGAACCGTAAATGTCGCGCAGCGATATCTCTGGCGGCGCCATCGCGCGCATCAGGAACAGGTTGTAGCCGAAGGGCGGCGTCATATAGGCGATCTGGGTGGTGATCGTGTACAGAACCCCATACCAGATCAGGTCGAACCCCAATGCACCCACGAGCGGCACGTACAAAGGCGCGACGATCACCAGCATGGCCGTATCGTCCAGAAACGTGCCCATCAGAATAAAGCTGAGCTGCATCAAGATCAGGATCACCCAAGGGTTGAGGCCCAGCCGTTCGGTAAACAGGTTCTCGATTGCCCGAACGGCGCCCAAACCGTCGAAAACAGCGCCAAAGGCAAGCGCAGCCAGAATGATCCACATGAACATACAGGTGATGCCCAGCGTTGACCGTACAGACGTCTCGAAAACCTTACGTGTCATACGGCCCTTGAGGATGGCCGCGGCGAACGCCGTCAACGCACCGATGGCCGAGCTTTCGACCAGCGAGGTCCAGCCGTTGACGAAGGGCACCATCATCGCGGCGAAAATGCCCAAGGGCAGCAGGCCCGCACGCAACAGGCGCAGTTTCTCTGCCATGGGCACGTCGCGCTCCTCGGCTGACAAGGCGGGCCCCAAGGCCGGGTTGATGCGGCAGCGGATCACGATGTAAAGGATGAACATGGCGGCCATCATCAGCCCGGGAAGCAGCCCTGCAAGCCAGAGCTGCCCGACAGGCTGGCGCGCGATCATCGCGTAAAGAACCAGCACGACGGAGGGCGGCACAAGGATGCCCAATGACGATCCGGCTTGTATCACACCGGTCACCATTTTCTTGTCATAGCCACGTTTCAGCAGTTCCGGCAGCGCAATGGTCGCGCCGATGGCCATGCCCGCGACACTCAGCCCGTTCATGGCCGAAATCAGCACCATAAGACCGATCGTGCCGATTGCGAGCCCACCGTTCAGGCCGCCCATCCAAACGTGGAACATCTTGTACAGATCGTCTGCAATTTTGGATTCGGCCAGAACATAGCCCATGAAGATGAACATCGGCAGGGTCAGCAGCGGATACCATTTCATCAGCTTCATGGCGGCCGAAAAGCCAATGTCATAGCCGCCGCGATCCCCCCACAGAAACAGGGCGGCCATCACGGCGACAAAACCAATCGCGCCAAAAACGCGCTGCCCGGTCAGCAGCATCAGCATCATGGTCGAAAACATCAGGATGGCGATCAATTCGTACGACATCAGATCACCTCGCGCGGGATGTCATCGCCCCTGAGGCGCAGAATATCTTTGAACAGTTCCGAGATCGCCTGAAGCAACATCAGGAACAGGCCCACGACCATGATGACCTTGATTGGCCACAGGTATGGACGCCACGCGGTTGGGCTGCGTTCGCCATATTGCAGCGAATAGCTCAGCGAGTCGTATCCGCCGTAGATCATCACGCCCAGGTAGATGATCAGGAAAAGGACGGTGATCGCATCCGTCCACGCGCGACGACGGTCGGACCATTCGCCGTACAGAAGGTCCATGCGGACGTTGGACCCCATCTGGATCGAATAGGGGCCGCCCAGAATGTAATAGGCGACCATTGCGAACTGGGCCATTTCCAGGGTCCACAGCGATGGCAGGAAAAAGGTTTTTGAAATCGAGGACCAGAGCAGGATGCCCATCATGACGAAGATGCCGTACATGACGAAGCGTCCGACCCAGCGGTTCGTGCGGTCAATGACCGCCACATATCCCCGCATGAAATTCATCCCGATACCTCTGCTCTCATGGTTTCGCCTCTGCGTGCGATAAGTCTTGGATGACCGATTGCAGAATTGGCGTAAGCAATCCCGCAATGCGGTTCACGCCGTCTGCTGTGTCGATCAGATCGTTTCGAACCTCGATCATGACATTTGGAAGCCCGCGCCGGACCGCGTGTTCGCGCAACGTGTGGGTGACGCCATCCGTCGCCGAGTAAGGTTCGTTCAAAGCCACGCGCAATCCCGAGCTTTCCGCGTGGCTCAGCATCAGCTGCGCGGCGCGGTCGTCTTCGTCATGAAGAATCCCCAGCTCTACCGTTCGGGGGGCTCCCTTGTAGACGGGCGTGAAACTGTGGATCGTGATGACAACCGGAGGTTCAGGCCGTTCGTCCAAAGTGGATGAAACCAGCGTTTTGAAAGGCTCATACACGTCGCGTACCCGCTGGGCGCGCTGAGCATCTGTCAGGTTCATGTTGCCGGGAATGGAAAACACTTCGCTGACTTGCGGCATGGCATCTTCGCGTTCGGGCGGGCGGTTGCAGTCATAAACAAGGCGACTGACGCGCGAGTGGACCAGCGGCGCATCCAAAGCGCCCATCAGCTCCACCGACAGGTCCAGCGCGCCGATGTCCCAGGCCGCGTGAGAGCTGGCCGCCGCTTCATCCAGCCCCAGTCCATCCAGCGCGGCCGGAATAAACCGGCTTGCATGTTCGCATATCAGCACGGCAGGCGCGCGACCGTGCGCATTGAGCACGCGGGCTGCCGGGGCTTCGGTCGGCAAAAGCAATGATGACTCGGTCTCGTGACGCATAGGTAGCATTTGTTACAGCAACTTCTCACCTGTCAAGAAAATTTCTGTAGACAAAATTTCAAACGAACATATTCTGTAACAAATTCAAGAAACGAGGGCGCCGATGGCCACCGTTGCCAAACTTGTCAAACAGAGGATTCAGGATGAGCTGGACGATCTGACACGGTCTGAACGTCAATTGGCCTCGGTCCTGTTGCAGGATTATCCGATGGCCGGTTTGCAATCGATCACCAAGCTGGCCGCTGCGGCGCAAGTTTCGACCCCGACCGTCATTCGCATGGCGCGCAAGCTTGGGTTTGACGGGTTTCCCGACTTGCAGGATGCGCTGCGCGAAGAGGTTGCGGCGCAGATCAAAAAGCCGATCTCAAAACGGGACGCCTGGGTTGTGGATGACGAGGCAGAACATCCGACGACGCGTTTTGCCCAAGCGGTATGGACCAACATGCGCCACACGCTGGAACGTCTGGACAAAGACATGTTCGATGCCGTCGCGCGTCTTTTGGCCGAGACAGAGCGCCATCTTTACGTCGTTGGTGGCCGCATCACTCGGTCAAATGCGGATTACCTGTTCAATCACATGCAGATCATCCGGCCCAACGTGACGATGCTGGGCAATTCGGCGAATGTCTGGCCGCAATACCTTCTGGATATGGATGAATCATCCGTTCTGGTGATCTTCGACATCCGCCGTTACGAGGCGCACCTGGAGAAGCTGGCACAGGTTGCCTCGGGCCGCGGCGTCACCGTTGTTCTGTTTACGGACCAATGGGGTTCGCCGATCGGAAAGACTGCCAATTTTTCTTTCCACGCACTGGTCGAGGCGCCATCCAGTTGGGATTCGACCATTGCCTTGCAGTTGATCTCGGAAACGCTGATTGCCGAAGTGCAGGAGGCACGTTGGGAAGAAAGCAAGGAGCGGATCGAAGAACTGGAGCGGTTCTTTTCCTCGACCCGGATATTTCGCAATCAGGACTGACGGGCCGAGCAGTGTCGGAAAAATTGCGCCACTAAATTTGCCACTTCCGGCTTGACGATCCCGAAAGCATGACTTAACCAGCGCAAACCATTTGCGGGTATAGCTTAATGGTAAAGCCCCTGCCTTCCAAGCAGGCTATGTCGGTTCGATTCCGTCTACCCGCTCCACGCCTTCCTTGAAATTCTGCGTCAAATGGCCCTTTCGACCTGCCGATTGCGGTTGTGATGCTTGACCATACCTGCCGCTACCTCCAAGAAAGCGGTCACTCAGTACGGTTCAGGATACAAGGGCCAGACATGGCAAGACAAGCCGCCAGCAAGCCAACGCATACCGCCGCGCCCGGAGCCTCCGAGGAACGCGCCCGTTCAAAGAAGATTGGGGTTCTGGCCTCGCTTTGGCCGTTCATGAAACCCTACAAATTCCTGATGATCGGCGCGACGCTGGCGTTGATTCTGACGGCCAGCATGACCCTGACGCTGCCATTGGCGGTGCGGCGCGTGGTCGACAATTTCCGAATTCAGGATGGAGAGCTTCTGGATTGGTATTTTCTGGCCGCGCTGGTCATTGCTGCCGTTCTGGCCGTGGGCACCGGTATTCGGTATGCGCTTGTGACCCGTCTGGGCGAACGGGTAGTGGCCGATATCCGCAAGGCGGTGTTTGATCGGGTCATCGGTATGAGCCCGGAATTCTATGAGCGAATCATGACCGGTGAGGTGCTAAGCCGGATCACCACTGACACGACGCTGATCCAATCTGTTCTCGGCTCGTCCGTGTCCATTGCCCTGCGAAACATACTGATGTTCGTCGGTGGGCTGGTTCTGATGCTGCTGACATCCGCCAAGCTGACCGGGCTGGTATTGTTGCTGATCCCGGTGGTCATCGTGCCGATCCTTGTACTTGGTCGCCGTCTGCGCGTGATCAGCCGCGAGAATCAGGACTGGATCGCGGCCTCGTCCGGCAACGCGGGTGAGGCATTGGGCGCGGTACAGACTGTTCAGGCATTTTCTCATGAACAGGCCAGCCGCCAGCAGTTCAGTGAGATGACCGAGACATCCTATGCCGTCTCGCTGCGCCGCATACAGACCCGCGCGGTGCTGACGGTGATCGTGATCTTCCTGGTTTTCTCGGGTATCGTGGGCGTTCTGTGGATGGGTGCCAATGACGTGCGAAATGGCGTGATGACCGAAGGCGTTCTGATCCAGTTCGTCATCTATTCGATCATCATGGCGGGCTCGGTCGCCGCCCTGTCCGAAATCTGGAGCGAACTTCAGCGTGCCGCAGGGGCCACCGAACGTCTGGTCGAGCTGCTGCATGCAGAAGATACCGTTACCGACCCTGCCAATCCCAAAGCGCTTCCCAAGAACATTCAGGGCGAAATCCGGTTTGAAGATGTCAGCTTCCGCTATCCCGCGCGGCCCGATACGGTTGCACTGGATCATCTGTCACTTCTGGTGAAGCCAGGCGAGACGGTCGCATTCGTCGGGCCATCCGGGGCAGGAAAAACAACCGTGATCCAACTGATCCAGCGGTTCTATGATCCGAACTCGGGCCGCGTGACGCTGGACGGTCTTGATCTGCGCGACATCAACCGGTCAGATTTCCGCCGCCACATGGCTCTGGTGCCTCAGGATCCTGTGATCTTTGCTGCATCCGCGCGGGAAAACATCCGCTTTGGCCGTCTGGATGCCTCGGATGCTGAAGTCGAGGCCGCCGCCCGGGCCGCTGCCGCGCATGATTTTATTGCGGCCTTGCCCCAAGGATATGACAGCTTTGTCGGCGAACGCGGTGTCATGCTGTCTGGCGGGCAGAAGCAGCGTATTGCCATTGCCCGGGCAATCCTGCGCGACGCGCCGGTTCTGCTGCTGGACGAGGCGACTTCGGCGCTGGATGCGGAAAGCGAACGCGCAGTGCAGGGCGCGGTGGACAAGATGCGTGCCGGCCGCACGACCCTGATCGTCGCGCACAGATTGGCGACCGTTAAGAAAGCCGACCGCATCGTCGTGCTGGAGGAAGGCCGCATCGTGGCACAAGGCCGCCATGAGGATCTGGTGTCTCAGGACGGGCTGTATGCACGCCTTGCCCGGTTGCAGTTCACCGATGGTGTCGCCGCAGAATAAGAGTGACGCTCCGGCACTTGCGAATTCGCCGTAGCGTCATTCTACATTTTACTCCCCCTGACGGCTAAGGCCTCGCTTGCGCGAGGTTCGTTTTGCTTCCATCTTGGTTGCGAACAACAAGCCCGCGCAAAACGCGGGAGAATAATACGGGAGGAACCACATGGCCTTTGTGGGTTTGGAAGACAAGAAGCGCATGGAACAGGAAATGCCGTGGGAGGATCGGGATTTGCCCGTCACCTTCCATCAGCTTTTGTCGCGCACCGCAGGGAAGTTCCCCAACCACAATGCCATGAGCTTCCAACTGTTCTCGGGCCCGAAGGACAAGGCCGAGACCCTGACCTGGTCGCAACTTCTGGGTCAGGTCAACCAGGCAGCAAACTTGTTCCGCTCGCTGGGTGTGGGTGAAAAAGACGTGGTCGCCTATGTGCTGCCCAACTGCAACGAGACACTGGTCACGATGATGGGCGGCGCGGTTGCGGGGATCGTGAACCCGATCAACCCCTTGCTTGAACCGGAACAGATCGCCGCGATCCTGCGCGAGACCGGCGCCAAGGTCGTGGTGACGCTGAAATCTTTCCCGAAAACAGATGTCGCGCAGAAGGTCGAAGAGGCGGTGCGCCACGCACCCAAGGTCAATACCATTCTGGAAATCGATCTGAACCGGTATCTGACCCCGCCCAAATCATGGCTGGTGCCGTTTCTGCGCCCCAAGATGGGCGACAAGGAAAAGCTTGCCCATGCGGATTACAAGAACTTCCACACGGAACTGGCCAAGCAACCGACGACGCTGACGTTTGAAGACAGCAAGGAAGATCGTGTCGCCTGTTATTTCCATACCGGCGGTACCACGGGTATGCCGAAGGTGGCGCAGCACAAGTATTCTGGCCTGATCTACAACGGCTGGTTGGGAAACACGCTTCTGTTTGACGAAAACGACGTCATCATGTGCCCGCTGCCCATGTTCCACGTTTTTGCGGTGCATGTGATTGTGATGGCGGCCGTATCATCCGGTGCCCATGTGGTTTTCCCGACGCCACAGGGATATCGCGGCGACGGGGTGTTCGACAATTTCTGGAAGCTGATCGAGCGTTGGAAGGTGAGCTTCATCATCACCGTGCCAACCGCGATTTCAGCCAAGATGCAGCGCCCGGTCGATGCCGATATCTCAAGCGTAAAAACGGCCTTCTCGGGCTCGGCCCCGCTGCCGGTGGAACTGTTCCGCCGCTTTGAAGAAGCGACTGGCGTCACCATTGTCGAAGGGTACGGTCTGACAGAGGCCACATGTCTGGTTTCGTGCAACCCGGTGGATGGTGAGAAAAAGATCGGATCGATCGGTATTCCG
Source organism: Ruegeria sp. H8 (assembly GCF_056532905.1). NCBI lineage: Bacteria > Pseudomonadati > Pseudomonadota > Alphaproteobacteria > Rhodobacterales > Roseobacteraceae > Ruegeria > Ruegeria sp. H8. The sequence goes on from NZ_JBQFNY010000002.1 coordinate 330,413, forward strand.
TTCCCCTATACAGACGTCAAGATCTTGCAGGATGGGCCAGACGGACTAACCGAGTGCGAAACTGATCAAATCGGTGAGATCTGCATCTCGAACCCGGGTGTCTATGCGGGCAATACCTATACCGAGGCCGACAAAAACGTTAACCTGTATCACTTCGACAAGTACCTGCGCACGGGCGATCTGGGGCGCTTCGACGAAGATGGATATCTATGGATCACCGGTCGCGCCAAGGACCTGATCATTCGTGGCGGTCACAACATCGACCCTGCCGAGATCGAAGAGGCTTTGCTGGGTCACGAGGCCGTTGCTTTTGCCGGTGCCATCGGCCAGCCGGATGCGCATTCCGGTGAAGTTCCCTGCGCCTTTGTCGAACTGGTCGAGGGCGCGTCTGTCACCGAAAAAGAGCTGATGGATTACTGCAAGGTTCACGTGCATGAACGTGCGGCGCAACCCAAGCACATGACCATTCTGGATGAGCTGCCCAAAACGGCCGTTGGCAAGGTGTTCAAGCCTGAACTTCGGAAACAGGCCATCACTCGTATCTACAACGGCGCCCTCGAGGATGCCGGTTTGGCGGCGCGGGTGGTTTCCGTCATTGATGATAAGAAACGCGGCCTTGTCGCGCAGCTTGACGCGAACGGATCTTCGGAAGACGATGTTGCAAAAGTGCTGGGCGTATACACCCGGCCATGGGAGTGGTCTGAATAAGCCGGAGGGACAATGGACTATGAACGCCTGATCGACGAAGAAACCTGGGCGTTCATACGTCGCACGGCCGAAAGCTATCCCGATGACGCGGTCGAGCTGTCGATCGAGGATCAGCGCCGTGTCTATGACACCATGTGTCAGGACTTTTGCCAACCACGCCCGGCTGGCGTTGAAACTCAGGACCGGGCGGCCGATGGTGTTCCGGTTCGAATTTACTCTGCCGGGCAACCAACCCGAACCGTCATCTATTTTCATGGTGGCGGTTTCGTTGTTGGTGGTCTGGAAAGTCACGACGATGTTTGCGCTGAATTATGCGCCCAAACCGGGTACCGGGTCGTCGCCGTCGATTACCGGCTGTGCCCTGAACATGTGCACCCGGCACAGTTTGATGACTGTTGGAGCGCTGCGAACTGGGCGGCAAATGAATTCGGAGACCCTTTGATTTTGGCCGGTGACAGCGCCGGTGGAAACCTGGCCGCTGCCGTATCCCACTACGCGCGCGGGCGTTTGGACGGTATCCTGGGGCAGGTGCTGATCTATCCGGGCCTCGGAGGGGACCGCAGTCAGGGGTCCTACCAGGAACATGCCCAGGCCCCCTTGCTGACGTTGGATGAAATCAGGTTCTATGAAACCGTCCGATGCGCGGGCGATCCGCCCCAGGGCGATCCGACCTATGCGCCATTGCAAGACAGTGACTTTTCAAACCTGCCGCCGACCGTCGTTGTATCGGCTGATTGCGATCCGCTGCGTGACGACGGGCAAGTTTATTGCAATCGGATCAATGCGGCGGGTGGGCAGGCCCACTGGATCAATGAATTCGGTCTTGTGCACGGATATCTGCGCGCACGAACCGCGGTGAAACGTGCGGCCGACAGTTTTGAACGTATATCGGTTGCGATAGAAGCGCTGGGGCAGGGGATCTGGTCCTACGACTGATGCCGTGATTTGAAGGCTCAGGTCCTTTTGGGGCCTGTATGCCGAAAACCGGCTGGCTGTGGTAAGCTCACTCAAATTTTCCTAGGAGATATTACCTTATGGCCGACCCCTTTCAGAACGTCGATGCCGCAGGGCCTGAATTCATCAAACTGTTTGCGGATTCGATGGACCAGCGGCAAGCGGACCCGACGATGGAGCGGATCGTGGCCGCGTATCTGGGTAATCTGAACCTGACGGATGCATCGACGGTTGTCGAGGTCGGCGCCGGTGCAGGCGCCGTCACACGTCGCATCGCAACACACTGCCACCCGGCGAAGGTCATAGGTTTCGAACCTTCGAAAGGATTTGTCTCGGAAGCCAACATGCGGGCCAAAGAGTATTCGAACCTGACTTTCAAGGTTGCCGACGGTGCCGCGCTTCCGCTGGAGGATGATGCCGTCGATGCGGTCGTCATGCACACGGTGCTCACGCATGTAGAAGACCCCAAATCGTTGGTTGCCGAGGCCTTCAGAGTGCTGAAACCCGATGGGATCTTGATCGTCTGTGACGCTGATTTCTCAAAAGCGACCTTCAGTGCCTTTCCGAATGATCCATTGGATATATGTGCAAAGGAATTTGTGCGCGCGTTTGTGACCGATCCTTTTGTCGTCGCAAAACTCAGGTCAATGATTTCCGATGCCGGACTTTCCGAGCAACATTTTGACGTGCAGAGCAGAGTTGTCTCGACAGCCGAGCAGATGTTGCCTTGGGTCGACCTGACCACCAAGCAAATGTACGAGCGGGGTGATATCGGAAAAGAACTGGCAGAAGGGCTTGTGGCCGAGCACGAAAGACGTGCTCGAAACGGGTCTCTTTATGGATATCAGGTGTTTGCGACAGTGGTAGCTGCGAAGGCCGCATAAGCGGCCCCGAAGCTGCTTGCGTGTTACCGCAGAAACGGTTCGGCCTTCATTGTCTCTGCGATGGGGGCGCCCATTCGGCTCAGGATGGTCGGGGCCAATTGCAACTGGCTTATGACGGTATCGGAGTCCGGCCCTTCGGCGTCGCCGAAATAGTACAGCGCCGTTTCCTGTTGCAGCGAGCCGCGCCCGCCGTGGTGCCCACGTTCGTCCTGGCCGTGATCCGCGGTGACGATCACTTCATATCCCAACTGGCGCCAGCGGGGGATGAAAGGGGCCAGCATCTCGTCGGCGACAAAGCAAGCGTGATCCATTTCTTCACAATCGTGGAAGAAACGGTGGCCCATACTGTCCAGCGTGCAGGTGTGCAGAATGCCATAGTCCAGCCCGAAACGAAGGCACAGATTGGTCAGAGTGGCATACAGGTCGACATCGGATGGCGTCATCTGATTGGCTTTGCCATAGCCCGTCATGCTGTGAAAACGGCCATGGTTGATCGTCGCGCTTTCGGGCTCGTCATATTCGATGTCGCGGACGTAATCGAAGGGATGACGGTTGAAGAACTGCGACCAATAGCTGTGTGTCACCGCCCCGGTCACACCACCGGCTTCACGCACCTGGCTGAACACGTCCTTGTGGCTCAGCCGGAAGACGTTTCCATTTCCGGTACAGCCATGCTCTTGCGGCGTCACGCCGGTGTGGATCGAAGCATAGCAACTGGCCGATGTCGAGGGCAGCACCGCGCGGAGTTTCCAAAGCCGTGCTTCTCCGCTGTCGACCCAGCCTTCGAGATTGCCGAACAGGCGGCGAAAGTTGCGATAGGGGACACCGTCCAGAATGATGAGAAGTAGCTTGCGGTCCATGTCGAGGCCCTTTGAGAGACATTGCGTTCCGGCGACCCTAAGAGATTTGACGTCCTCGGGCTGCCACTTTGCGCCCCCAATAGCAAAATCCCGACACCTGTCTTCAAACAAGGTGCCGGGATTTCAAACCTTCATCGAAATGTCACGAACCGGATCAGTTGCCGGCGCTTTCCATCTTGCGATGGGCGACAACCTCTTCCAGCCAGCCCAGATGCATTTCAGGCACCGAACTGAGCAGCAGGTCGGTATAATCGTCGAAGGGCGGGCTCAGCACCTGGCTCTTCGAGCCATAACGGGCCACGCGACCCTGATACATCACCGCGATGCTGTCGCTGATCGCGCGGACCGTCGCCAGATCATGGGTGATGAACAGATAGGCCACATCTTCGATCTTTTGCAGGTCCAGCAGCAGCTTGAGGATCCCGTCTGCCACCAGCGGATCCAGAGCCGAAGTGACCTCGTCACAGATGATCATCTTGGGCTTGGCTGCCAGTGACCGGGCGATACAGACACGCTGTTTCTGACCTCCGGACAGTTCCGCAGGATAGCGGTCGATGAACTTTTCGCCCAACTCGATCTCATCCAACAGCTCGATGATCCGCTTGCGCTTTTCAGCGCCACGCATGTTGAAATAGAACTCCAACGGGCGGCCGATGATGGTGCCGACGGTCTGGCGTGGGTTCATTGCCACGTCCGCCATCTGATAGATCATCTGCAACTCGCGCAGATCCTCGCGAGAACGCCCCGCAAGGTCCGGCGACAGCGTGCGACCGGCAAAACGGATCTCGCCATCGCGCGGCGGCAACAGGCCGGTGATCACCCGGGCCAGCGTGGATTTGCCCGAACCGGATTCGCCCACGACCGCCAGCGTCTGCCCCGGATGAAGCTCGACATTGACGTTATGCAGCACGTCGAAGTTCAGCCCCTTGTAGCGCGCGGTGATCCCGTCAACGGTAAGCAGCGGTTCCGGTGTGGGCTGCTTTTCTTCGTGCTCGATCGAACGCACCGAGACCAAAGCCTGAGTATATTCTTCCTGTGGGTTGTTGATGATCTGATCGGTGCTGCCGTATTCGACTGTGTCACCCATCCGCAAAACCATGATATCGTCGCTGACCTGCGCAACAACCGCCAGGTCATGCGTGATGTACAAAGCGGCAACGCCGGTATCGCGTATGGCATCCTTGATCGCCATAAGAACATCGATCTGGGTGGTCACATCCAGCGCCGTGGTCGGTTCGTCGAACACCACCAGATCGGGCTCAGGACACAGTGCCAATGCGGTCATGCAACGCTGCAACTGACCGCCCGAAACCTGGTGCGGGTAACGGTTGCCGATGTTGTCAGGGTCAGGCAAACCCAGCTTTGCGAACAACTCACGCGCGCGGGCCTCGGCCTCTTTGCGCGAAAACTTCTTGTGCTCGACAGCCGCTTCGACAACCTGATCCATGATCTTCTTGGCCGGGTTGAACGACGCGGCGGCAGATTGCGAGACATAGGCAACCTCACCCCCGCGCAGATTCCGAATATCGCCATGCGATGATTTCAGGATGTCGCGCCCGTTGACCCAGACTTCGCCGCCGGTGATTTCAACGCCACCCCGGCCATAGGCCATCGAGGCAAGACCGATGGTGGATTTCCCAGCGCCGGATTCACCGATCAGACCCAATACTTTGCCGCGCTCGAGGTCAAAGCTGACCCCGTGCACGATTTCGATGTCATGGGGTTTCTCACCCGGTGGGTAAACGGTCGCACCGATCTTGAGGTCACGGACCTTGAGAAGGGTATCACTCATCCCCGACCTCCTTTCAGCGATGTGGTTCGGTTCAGGATCCAGTCAGCCACAAGGTTGACCGAGATCGCGAGCGTCGCGATGGCCACCGCGGGGTACAGGGCCGCGCCAATGCCATACACGATGCCGTCCTTGTTTTCCTTCACGATGCCACCCCAGTCGGCCAGCGGCGGTTGAACGCCGAGACCCAGGAAGGACAGGGTCGAGATGAACAGGACCATGAAAATGAACCGCAGGCCGAACTCGGCCACCAGCGGTGACAATGCGTTCGGCAGGATTTCCCGGAAGATGATCCACGTCCGCCCCTCACCACGCAATTTGGCGGCTTCGACATAGTCCATCACGTTGATATCCACGGCGACGGAGCGCGACAGGCGATAGGGGCGTGTCGCATCCAAAAGCCCCATGACAAGGATCAGGATCGGAACAGTGACAGGAACGATGGCCAGAATGACCAGCGCAAGGATCAGGGTAGGGATCGACATGATCAGATCGACCGTCCGGCTTAGCGCCTGATCCGCCCAACCGCCCAGAACGGCGGCCAGAAGACCAAGCGATGTACCGGTCAAGAAGCTGAGCAATGTCGCTGCGGCGGCAATGAAGATCGTCGTGCGACCGCCATAGATCATGCGGGTCAGCAGGTCGCGGCCGATATTGTCGGTGCCCAGCAGGTGTTCGGCGCTGGCCGGCTCCCATACATCGCCCACCACTTCTGCCATCCCGTAAGGCGCGATCAACGGGGCCGCAATGGCCACGAAGAAATAGGCGCCGGTGAATATGAGGCCAATCAGTGCCGAAATAGGGATGTTTTTCATTTCGGATGCCTCAGTCTTGGGTTGGCGAGGATCGAGACTATATCCGCGACCATGTTCAGGCCGATGTAAACAGCCGCGAACACCACGCCGCAGGCCAGTACAACCGGCACGTCACGCTTGGTCACGGCGTCCACAAGGTACTGCCCCATGCCGGGATAGACGAACACGACTTCGACCACGACGACGCCGACAACGAGGTAGGCGAGGTTCAGCATGACAACGTTCACGATGGGCGAAATTGCGTTGGGAAAGGCATGCCGCGCGATGACCTGAAATGTGCTCAGGCCCTTGAGTTCGGCCGTTTCGATATAGGCTGATTGCATGAGGTTCAGAATTGCAGCGCGGGTCATCCGCATCATCTGCGCCAGGACCACCAGTGTCAGAACAAAGGCAGGCAGCGCAATCGCGTTCAGCTTTTGCCAGAACGACATCGAGTCGTTGATCATCGCAAGCGAGGAAAACCATCCCAGCTTGACCGAGATGTAGTAGATCACGACGTAGCCGATCAGGAACTCGGGGATGGAAACCGTTGTCAGCGTGACGGCGGAAATCAGTTTGTCGGGCCAGCGATTGCGGAACCGGACAGCCAGCAGACCCAGAAATATCGCAAGCGGGACGGATACGATTGCCGCGACACAAGCCAGGAACAACGTGTTCCCGAGGCGTTTTCCGATGCTCTCGGCAATATCAAGCTTGTTGGTCAGCGATTGGCCTAGGTCGCCCTGAACGATGCCGCCCAGCCATTCAAAATAACGGGTCAGGGCCGGGCGGTTCAGGCCCATTTCTTCGCGAAGGTTGGCCAAGGCCTCGGGAGTTGCGGACTGCCCCAGGACGGCTTGCGCGGCGTCTCCGGGAAGAGCTTCGGTCAGGCCAAAAATCAAGGCCGAAGCGCCGAACAGCAATAGAATTCCCAGCGCGAGGCGCTGGGAAACCAGTTTTATGATAGGATGCATTATCCGAAGCCCGTATCAGACGAACCACATTTTGCGGGACATGTTGCCGTTCATCATCTCTTGTGTCGGGTCGCTTTCCCAACCATCCAGTTGGTTGCTGACACCTTCAACAAAATCGTTGAACATCGGGCAAATCAGACCGCCTTCATCACGGACCATGCGGCCCATCTGGCTATAGATGCCCTTGCGTTTCTCGACATCCAGTTCTGCACGAGCCGCGAACAGCAGGTCGTCAAATGCCTGAACTTTGAAACGTGTATCGTTCCAGTCAGCCGTCGACAGATACGCGGTCGAGTACATCTGGTCCTGCACCGGACGACCGCCCCAGTAAGAGGCACAGAAGGGCTGTACGTTCCAAACCTCGGACCAGTAGCCGTCATTCGGCTCGCGCTTGATTTCCAGCGGAATTCCAGCCTGGGCCGCCGTCTGTTGGAAAAGGGCTGCGGCATCCACGGCACCCGGGAAGGCACCGTCTGCAACACGAAGAATAATCGGCGAACCGTCATGACCGGACTTCTTGTAGTGCTCGGCTGCTTTTTCCACGCTGAACTCGCGCTGTTCGATGGTCTCATCAAACAGTGGATAGGCTGCGTTAATCGGCATGTCGTTACCGATAGAGCCATAGCCGCGCAGTACTTTGTCCACCAGATCCGCACGGTTGATGGCATATTTCAGCGCGGTGCGCAGTTCGTTGTTGTCGAACGGTGCGGTATCGCAGTGCATGATAAAGACATAGTGGCCACGGCCAGCGGTCGAGTGCACGGTCAGATTGGGCGCGCGCCCCAGCAGGTCAGCGACCTTTGGTTCAACACGGTTGATGGCGTGGACCTGACCCGATTGCAATGCAGCGGTACGCGCTGTTGCGTCATTGATAACCACGACTTCAACACTGTCGAAGTTGCCAAAATCAGAGTTCCAGTGGTTCTCGTATTTTGTGAACAAGTGGCGCACACCGGGTTCGTCTACTTCCACCTTGTACGGTCCGGTTCCGATACCTGCTCCGGGATTGTCCATGCCGCCATCGGGCTGAATGATCAGGTGGTAGTCGGCCATCAGATACGGAAGGTCAGCGTTTGGTTCGGACAGAGTGACCTGGAAATTGTCGCCATCGGCTTTCATTGACTCGATGCCCTTCATGATACCAAGGGCACCAGACTTGGAGTCTTCGTTCGAGTGGCGCTGCATTGTCTTCAGCACGTCCTCGCTGGTCATGGTTTTGCCGTTGTGGAATTCGACACCCTGACGCAGTTTGAACGTCCAAACCTTGGCATCCGCGCTGCCTTCGACGCTTTCCGCCAGACGCGGTTCGATGGACCCATCGGGTGCAACTTCCACAAGCTGGTCGCCAAACTGTTTGCCGTTCTGGAACGGAACCGAGCTTGCATAGGTCGCTGGATCCAGCGAGTTGGTGGATTCGCCACCCTGAAGGCCAAATTTCAGGTCACCGCCTTTTTTCGGGCCTGCCGCGCGTGCTGCGTCTGCGAACATCGTGCTGGCCACCGCCGCCGAAACACCCAGGGCCGCGGCTTTCCCCATGAATTCGCGGCGAGTCATCTTCCCGGCTGTGACCTGACCGGCCATATGCGTTATTTGTTCATTCATTGAGTGTTCTCCCTATTGAGTGGTTCCAGCCCCTTGGGGGGCTTTTTGTTGACGCATGAGTCAACGTTGGCTTATTTCCGCGAACCGGGCAAGGTTATTTCTCCTAAATGCCGAAGGCCGAAGCCTTCGCTTTGTTGTCCGGTGTGCGGCAATTGCTGAGTGGGTGTTCAGGTATATTATGCATTTTCGGGTAGTTTCTGGTCGATTGCGGGCCAAAGCGGCATGATAAGCGTCAATTCATCCACGTATCGCGACAACCAGATCCATGACATTGGTGCCGGTTGGCCCGGTTGTCAGCAGGCCGTGGGCTTTTTTCAGGAATGACCCGCTATCGGCTTTGCGAAGGGCGCGTTCGGCGCCATCACCCCAGGTTGTCCCTGTTATGATTCCACCCGCCGCATTTGTCGGGCCATCCGTGCCGTCGGTGCCGCCCACAATCACCGCAAGATCCGTTTGTCCCGCGATCTCTTTTGCCAAAGCAAGCGCAAGGGCCTGATTTCTACCGCCACGTCCCGGGTGATCAGGCAAGACCACGGTCGGTTCTCCGCCAAAGATCATCACGCCCTTTTCCATTCCACGCAGCATGGGCCCAAGACGCGCCGCGACCTGCAAATAGTCGTCGTGCAGGGCCTCATCATTGGTCAATACCCTCAGCCCCATTGTTTCCGCTGCTTTGGCGGCGGCATTGCGGGCATGCGCGTTCGAAGCGACGATCCGGGTGCTGGCGGCAAAGGAATGAGTGTCGGGCAATGCTCCGATTCCTGATCCGATGACGTTCAGATCGTCTCCGGGCACATCCGAAATCGCCAGAACGGTGGCGCGGTCTCCGGCGAAATGGGACAGCAGGCCGCCGCCCTTGATACGCGACAGCTTGCGCCGCTCGGCATTCATGGCGAGGATATCCAGCCCTTTGGACAGCAGTTCGCGGTTCAACGCCTCGAGATCCGCCAGCGATGTTCCGGGAAGCAAGTCCTCGGCCAGGGATGACGCGCCACCCGAGACCAGCAGCAGAACATGTGATCCGGGCCCCATCTGTTCCATGGCCAGGCGCAGCGCCCGCCCGCCCGCCAGGCTGCGGTCGTCCGGAACGGGGTGTGATGCTTCGATCACCTCGACCCCGGCCGGCAGGTCGTGGCCATGCCCGTCTTTGGTGACCACAAGCGTGGGGATGGCGCCGAAATGCTCCAGCGCAGCCCGCGCCATGGCTGCGGCGGGTTTGCCCACGGCCAGAATACGGTCTGGTTTCGGGACATCAGGCAAGGCGGCCAGGGTGGCCTTATACCCGCCGACGGCATCAACACCGGCCTGCCACAACCTGACAGCTTGCTTTTCAATATCCATCAATTCTCCACCCAGATCGTGACCGGCCCGTCATTTACAAGCTCAACCGCCATGTCCGCGCCGAACTGTCCGGTTTCCACCGCGATCCCCTGCGCGGCAAGGTGCTCTGCGAAGACCTTGTACAACTGCTCTCCCAACTCGGGCGAGGCCGCGTTTGAAAATCCGGGGCGATTGCCACTGGAGGTGTCCGCCGCCAGTGTAAACTGGCTGACCACCAAAGCAGAGCCTTCAACATCCAGAAGCGAGCGGTTCATCTTGCCGGCGTCATCCTTGAAAATCCGCAGTTTCGCGGTTTTCTCGGCCAGTTTTTCTGCCTGTGTCTTGCTGTCGCCCTGCATGGCGCAGACAAGAATCATGAGCCCGGGACCAGTTTTGCCGATGACGGTGCCTTCGACCGACACTTTGGCCTGTGTCACCCTTTGCAGCAATGCGCGCACTTGGTTCCTCCCCCGAAACGTTGAGCCTGCCTGAGCGATGGTTTAGCCGCGCCAGTCCACAAAGTCACCCAATGCCGCGCGTTCCGTACGGAAGCTGTTTGCAGGATGATCCATATCCGAATAGCCAAAGGAAATTGCGCACAGGATCAACCGGTCATCGGGGATCTGAAAATACTGATGCAAAAAAGGGCTGTACGCCGCCAATGCCGCTTGCGGGATGGTTGCCACGCCCAAAGCCTGAGCGGCGAGCGCAAAAGCCGTGACAAAGCCGCCGCAATCCATTGCGCCATAAGGTCCCAGCTCTGCCGGGCTTGAGATGATGGCACAATGTGGTGCGCCAAAGAGGGCAAAGTTCTGCATCATTTGCTGCGCCGATCCTTCACGGTCCCCTCGTTCTACGCCAACCGCCATGTAGAGCGCCCAGCCACACGTCCGGCGGCGGTCTTGATACACGCCGGAGTAGGAAACGGGAAAAGGAAGATCGGGGGCCGGCGTGCCGTTCCTGGCTTCGTTTGACATCGCGTCGCGGAACCTGTCGGTTTCGTCTTTGCTGGTGATGACCAGTTGCCAAGGTTGTGCATTGCACCAGCTTGGCACCCGGGACGCGCTGGCCACGATCTGTTCGATGTCACCACGTGGCACCGGGTCGGGCCGAAAGGCGCGGCAGGAATGGCGCGCGGTCAGAAGCGTGTTCAGGTCGGCCAGGGTCACGTCGTCTTCTCCTCCGGGGCAGCCGGCGGCAGGATGGGTGAGAAGCCGGGGATGTTCAAGGGGTTCCGCCGCGGAGTTTTCGGCGGAGGAACCCCCGAAGGTCATTGCTGTCCGGTCGCCATCAGGTATCCGATGCCCGCGGCAACCAGCAGGCCAAGCACAACGGCGATCGTGATCTTGATTGCCGACCAAGGGCGCTCTCCCTGAACCCGGCCTGTCCGGCCGTTCACCACGAAACGATACGTCTGACCGCGATACTTGTACGCCGCCAACCAGACCGGCAGCAGGATATGTTTGAACGTGACATCGCGCACATCGGTGTCCACTGCATGGATGCGTTGCCTGTCGCCCCCAATATCAAAACGCACGTCCCGCTCGATCACGCGGGCCATATATGCGCGTGCTTCGGCATATCCATCTTTCAGCTCGACCGTATAGGCCTCGGCCCGAAAACCGGCGAGGTACTCTGGCTGGTAAGGTTCCAGAGCCGGGAGATCCCAAGGCTCCAGAGCATCCGTGTAAGCCTTGGGCAGGGACCTTGAGGCCAATACCAATACGTCGTCAAAAAATCGCGCCACCCGGCCTGACTTGGGCGTCCAGCGGATCTTGGGAACCTGTTGTTGCACCCGTTTGCCATCCCGCATGACGGTGCGGGTTTCATAGTAGACTATGCCGCGCTCTCCGCGATAGGCCGACTTCGTATCGGCGTCGAAGGTCCAGTAGGGCACATAGATGCCCTGCATCCTGCGGCCCTTGCGGGCATAATCCTTCAACCCGTTCGGCGCGAACCACAGCCGCCCCAGCCAGTCGCTCATGGCTTTGTGGGCGGCGCGCTCGTCCAGCGCAAAGGGCAGAACGCCCTTCGGTTTGATATGCCGGTTTATCCCGGTGCCCGTCACGACCGGGGTTGCGCAGAACGGGCATTCCGCAGCATGGGTGTTGGGATCGAATTCAACCTGCGCTGCACAGTTCGGGCAGGACAGAACCCGCGTCTCTTCGATTTCGCTGTCGGGCAGGCGGTCGGCGATGGCAGCGTCGAAATCCAGCTCGCGCAGGCTGGCGCCGCCCCAGGGGCCGGCACCGATCGGTTCGGAATGGCCGCAATGGTCACAGGTCAGAGTGCCGGATTGCGGGTCGAATCGATAATCCGCGCCGCAATTGTCACATGGAAAACGATGTTCCGCAGAACCGGATGGCGGGGCAGGAGGCTGGGTCATAGGTGGTCACTTGTCGAGGGGATAGTGAAGATAGGCCCCGCGCTCGGCTAGGGTGACATAGTCGCAGCAAGGGCAGATGAATTGCGGCTGCGGCGCTTTGCGCCCGCCTGTCTTCGAGCGTTTCCGCGATGCGGTCATGCCGATGCCTCACGCCCCGGGCGGCGGAGGCGGCAGGATCGTGAACAGCTGCGCCAGTTCCTGCACCTCACCCGCCTTCTTCCAGCCGTCCTGACCGGGCGTCCACACGTAGGTGTCGCGCGTGATCTCGCCCTCACTGGCCATGCGACCCATCTTGGCCTTCGAGAACGGGCCGCTGGTCTGTCCGTCCACCGCGATATGCCACACATGCTCCACCGGCGGGGGAGGCGGCGGGGCCACATGCGTGGATGGTTGCGGGGCAGCGGGCGCGGGCGCGCCCCACGGGCCTGACGGCCGACCCGCTGCCATGTTTGACATCTGGTTCGCCATCGCCATGCCCATTCCCATACCAAGGCCAGCGCCCATGCCGCCGCCTCCGCTCGGGGAACTGGCGGCCGCCGTCATCGCCTCGGCCGCGGAATACTGGGTGAACTTGCCCAAATCCCCCGCCAGCCCCATCGAGGTGCGTTTGTCCAGCGCCGCCTCGACCGCCGGCGGCAGTGAGATGTTTTCGATGTAGAATTCCGGCATTTCCAGCCCATAACCGTCGAGCACGGGCGAGACCTCGGCCGCGATCAGCTTGCCCAGATCGGCGGTGTTTGCAGCCATGTCCAGAACCGGGATGCCCGAGCCCGCGATCACCCGGCTGAATTCCTGCACGATGATGTTGCGGATTTGAAAGCTGATCTCGTCCATCGTGAATTCACCGTCGGTGCCCACGATCTCGACCAGAAATTTGGCCGGGTCCTTCACCCGGATCGTGTAGGTGCCATAGGCGCGGATCCGGGTGGGGCCGAATTCGGGATCGCGCAGCATGATCGGGTTCTTGGTGCCCCATTTCAGATCGTTGAACCGGGTCGTGTTGACGAAATAGATCTCGGATTTGAACGGCGACTGGAACCCGTGATCCCAATGTTGCAGCGTCGTCATGATCGGCATGTTGTTGGTTTCAAGCATGTAGAGGCCCGGTGTGAACACGTCGGCCAGTTGGCCTTCGTGCACGAATACGGCCGCCTGGCCCTCGCGCACGGTCAGCTTGGCGCCATACTTGATCTCGTGGCCTTCACGCTCGAACCGCCAGACCATCGTGTCGCGGGTGTCGTCCACCCAATGAATGACATCAATGAATTCTCCGGTCAGAAAATCGAATATTCCCATTTGGGTTCTCCTGTCCTTGGGGTCAGAGCGACTGCCCCATCAATTCATGTGCGATTATTCGTACGATGGGCCGCGCTTCATCAACGCCTACGCCGGGCTGCAACCGTGGGTCATACAACATCGTCAGCAGCTTTTCGTCGTGACTGGTCAGCAAGGCAAATTCGTCATCATCGTTGAAAATCGAAGGTCGCGCTGCCGGGCTGTCATTGGACAAACCAAGACCCTGAGCAATTTCTTCGTGAATGCAGCTTTGGCGACCCAGATCCGTCAATTCCGCCCGAATGAGGGATACGGCACGTACGTATCTGTGTGGTGATGAAGTCGTTGCCGATGCAAACACCAGACAGTCGAAATTAGCACGTGGATTGGCCACCAGATTCAGCGAGTCCTGACTGATATTCGGGATCAGCTGCTTCAGGCGGGACACGACATAGGCGCTGTCATCCTTGCCTGCAAAAAAGACATGGAAATTGGCGTTGCGAGAGACGACGGAAACCGGATGATCGGTCAATCTGGCCAGTCGGGTGGCAAAGGACCGCACCTGATCTGCATCTTTCTGCCGTGCAGAGGGTAGCACGGAGGGCCCGAACTCGGTCTGTATGCGGACAGAGCCGGACCATCGGCTGAGTTGCCCGTCCGTCTGACGCGAGCCTGCCGCGACGCTTTGCGTCGGATATTCGCTGTAGAACGCAATCGCTTCGAAATTCCGCGCCAGATCGTCGGCGTCATAGGGGGTGTCCGGGCCACCCCCATCGGTGCGCAAAAGCCCCCGCACCAGCAAATCCCGTTCAACCCGCTGATAAAAACGCGCCAGATCCTGACTTGCGGCCGACGGCGGCACATAGGCATTGGCTGCCACGGGTGCGGGTGTCGGGCGAGGTTGCGGAACAACGGATGACGTCAGGGTCTCATCGCAATTGGCCAGAGCCAAAAGCGATACCATCCCCAAGGTCCCTTTCAAGTAACCGAAGACCCGCACGCCGATCCCGCCCTCAGCCGGGAACCGCCGTACCGGCAGTGTCGCCGGTTCCGTCGCGGCGCGCTTTGGCGGCCGCCAAAGTGTCGCGCAGTTCCTTTTCCATCTTCTGCAACTCAGCTTCGGCTGCGGCGCGTTTGGCCTTGCCTTCATCGGCAATGGCAAGGCTTTCGTTGATGGTGCCAATCAGGTCGGCATTGGCCTGCTTGACCGCTTCGATGTCGAACACGCCGCGCTCCATCTCTTGGCGGATCATCTTGTTCGATTCGCGCAGGTTGGCCGCATTCGACGTCAAAAGCTCGTTCGTTAGATCGTTGGCATCCCGCACCGCGGCGGCGGCTTCGGCGCTGCGTTGTATCGTAACCGCCTGGGCCAGCTGCGTTTCCCACAGCGGTACCGTGTTCACCAGTGTCGAGTTGATCTTGGTGACCAGCGATTTGTCGTTTTCCTGAACCAAGCGGATCGACGGCAGGGACTGCATCGTGACTTGTCGTGTCAGTTTCAGGTCATGAACCCGGCGTTCAAGGTCGTCACGCGCCGCGCGCATGTCACGCAGCTCCTGTGCCTTCATCACTTGCTGGTCTTCCGGAGCGGCCTGAACTTCGGCTTCCTTTTCAGGGATGTCGTGGCTGTCCAACTCGGTCAGCTTCTCTTCGCCCGCAGCGATGTACAGCGCCAGTTCGTCATAAAAGTCCAAGGTCTTCTCATAAAGCAGATCCAGAGATTTGATATCCTTGAGCAGCGTATGCTCATGCCCCAGAAGATCGTCGGTAATGCGATCGATCTGGCCCTGAACCTCTTCGTATTGCGCTGTGAATTTTGCAAACGGTGCAGCCCTGCCCAACAGTTTCTCCCACCAGCTGCGCTCGCGCCGCACGTCAAGTTCGCTGACCGAGAAACCGCGGATTGTGGTCACGATATTGCGCAGGCTGTCTCCGGCCGGGCCGACATCCTTGTTGCGCACATCCGCAAGCATGGCCTGGCTGATTTCCTGCAGCTCGGCCTGAGCGGACGAGCCAAACGCGACAATCGAATTGGTGTTGTCCATGTCGATTTCATTCATCCGCTTGCGAATTTCGGCGCTGACGGGTTCGTCGGCTTCCTCCAACGACACGACTTCGGCTTGCGGTTCGGGTAGGGCAACTGCGGTGACTTCCTGTACCAGAGTCTCGGCCTGAACTGCCTTGTTCTTGATCTCATCGGACATGGGTATGTTCCTCGCTCAAATATGGCCGGTCAGTCCAGCCGGACGCCTTCGCGCTGCAATCTTTCACGCAACACGTCGATTTCGACCGTCAGATCACTGCGGTCATCCAATAGCATTTTCCGCGTACGCGCGGCAAAATTCTGTTCCAGATCGTCCAGAAGGGCGGAATAGCCGGCCAGTGCCTGCGCGTCGCGGGTGCGCGCATAGACATCAGCAAATTTGACAGTCGCATCACGCGCGCCCTGTAGATACACAGTCAGATATTTTCTGGCACCGGCCAGATCGCGGGGGTCTTCCTCGACCGTGCGGAACAGGTCACGTGCGGTGTCCTGAAATCGCTCGACCCGGGCTTCGATACGTCGATCGCCAGCGCGTTTTATGGCATCCGTCATTTCCGACAAGTGTTTCTCGGCATCATCGACCACGCGCGCCACGCGGTCTTGCTGAAAGGTATCGACTCCCTCCATGCCCTTGTTCTTCATCGGATCAAGCCCGAATGAGACAGAATGCAGAACGGTCGCTGCAACACCAAACAGCACGGGGGCCAACAGACTAACCTGCGCTGCCGCTTCAGCGTCCAGAAACTCGGACCTGCAAGACGCAAGGCCAGCACCAAGGCCGGTGAGAACACTGGCAAATATCTTCCGCGGAAAAGCAGGGCGTCGGGCGGTTTTGCGGGCATTGTACGCGGCCTCAGCTCTCAGACCTTCTCGCAGCAAGAATGCGGCCGCCGTCAGAAAACCAGCGGCGACCAGCCCCAGTGTCATACCAATCGCGCCGTCGTTCAGGGACAGAAACACCAAAGGAATGGCGGGTAGAAACAGAATATTCGCACGTGCGCCAGCGGGCTCGACCCGTGCGCCGTCAAACTGACCCCTCGGCAGTGGGGCGTTTTCCGATTCATCTCCCTGTGGGCTGTATTTGCCGCCGAACCGCTTTGCCATGGCTTAAAGACCTCCGAGCAAACCAGTGCAGACGCCAAACAACAGCACCAACAGCACAGCGTAGGCCAGTTTTTGCACTCCGCTTCCGGACATCACGCCCCCCAAATAGCAGCTTTCACTGAAAATTTAGGGTATGCGCGGGCTTAGCGCTAGGGGGAAGGTTGCCGAACCCACATCACTTACGGGGATTCTTGCCGATCTGAGGTCGTTTTCTTTTGGGCCGCGACGGGCGTTTGGGCGGGTTGCCGGGTTTGTCTTCGGCGTCCAGCCCCAGCTGGTCCCGCATGACCCGGCGACGGACTTCTTCGACCTCGCCCTGTTTCAACGTCCCAAGCTGGAAGGGGCCGTAGGACACGCGCAACAGACGATTCACGGTAAAACCAATATCTTCCATCGCGCGGCGGATTTCGCGGTTCTTGCCTTCGCGCAAACCGATCGTCAGCCAGGCATTTGCGCCCTGCTGGCGATCCAATGAGACGGTCATTGGCTGGAACCGTTCTCCCTCGATTACCAGCCCCTTGCGCAGCGGTTCGAAATCTTCGTCCTTCGGGCGACCGTTCACCCGTACGCGGTACTTCCGCAACCAGCCGGTCGAGGGCAGTTCCAGCTTGCGCTTGATGCCGCCATCGTTGGTCAACAGCAGCAATCCTTCGGAATTCAGATCCAACCGACCGACGCTCATTACCCGTGGCATGTCGTCGGGCAGCTTGTCGAATATGGTCTCTCGTCCTTTTTCGTCGCGGGTTGTCGTCACCAACCCGGCGGGCTTGTGATACAGCCACAGACGCGATGGTTCCGGTTCCGAGACCGGCCTGCCGTCGACTGCGATCTTGTCTTTCGCGGTCACGTTCAGGGCGGGGCTGTCGATGGTCTTGCCATTCACTGCCACGCGGCCCGCTTCTATCATGCGTTCAGCCTCGCGCCGGGATGCTACGCCGGCGCGGGCCAGGACTTTGGCGATCCGATCGCCGGGGGGTGGGGTCTTGTTCATGTCAGGGCCATACCGCATCCCGGGCGCTTGCGAAAGGCGGGTTTCTGCGGCAGTCAGGGGGCATGGTGTTCAAATCGCATATGCAACAGGCCCTGGCCGAGGCGCGCGCAGCCGCTGACCGCGGCGAGGTGCCCGTGGGGGCCGTTGTCGTCGGACCGGACGGAACGGTCGTGGCCGCGGCCGGGAACCGGACGCGCGAGTTGAATGACCCCACGGCCCATGCGGAAATCATGGCCTTGCGTGCAGCCTGTGCGCAGGCGGGCTCTGAACGGCTGCCGGATCACGATCTCTACGTCACGTTGGAGCCTTGCGCGATGTGCGCCGCGGCCTTGGCGGCCGCGCGCATCCGGCGGATCTATTACGGTGCGGCAGACCCCAAATCCGGGGGCGTGGCGCATGGCGCGCGCGTGTTTTCGCATGCACAGGCGCATCACGTGCCCGAAGTCTATGACGGGATTGCAGGCGAAGAGGCTGCCGCGCTTTTGAAGGCCTTCTTCGAAGCGCGCCGCCAGGACAAGCCGTGCTGACGCGCTGCGCTGTCGTCAGACGGTGATGGCTTTCATAACCTCAGGTTCGATCACGTCGACCCCGGGCAACCCGTCGATCAATGCCTGTGCGGATTGTTCCAGAATGGGGAACGTCTTGTAGTGACATGGGATGACCGTCTTGAAGTCAAAGTACCGTTTCGCGGCATAGGCGGCGGCTTTCATATCCATGGTGAAATGCCCGCCGGCCGAAAGGATGCCGATATCGGGCTTGTAGTAATCCCCCATCCAATCCATGTCCGCCATGATGTCGGTATCGCCCGAAACATAGAGCATACGCCCCTCGGCCGCGATCATGAAGCCGACCTCACTGCCGCCGGTGCGCAGACCATCCGGTGTTGAAAAAGTTGAGCTGTGAGAGGCCGGAACCATTGTCACCTTGACGCCGTTCAGGTCGACGGTGCCGCCTTTGTTGAAACCGATGGTCTCGATGCCTTCCGCTTCGCTCCAGTATCCCATCAGGTCATACTGTCCGACAACGGGGATTTTCAGGTGTTTGGCCAGCGGCAGAATATCAACCACGTGGTCGAAATGCGTGTGGGTCAGAAGGATATGACTCGCACCATCCAGCGCTGCATCATGCTGATTTTCTGGCAAGACCGGGTTGCCGGTCAGCCACGGGTCGATCAACAGAACCTGCCCCTGAGTTTCAATGCGAAAACTGCCATGGCCCAGCCAGATAATGTTCATTCCGGTTTTCCTCCCATAAGGTCTCTTGGCAGCAGCCTAGCATCGGCTATGTAAAATTCCATGGACTGGATTCGAGAAATTGATGGCTATTGCGAACGCGTGTCGGCGGACTATTGGGCCGAGCCGATCAATGCGATCACGAACGCTGCTTTTCTGATTGCCGCATGGATCATGTGGCGGCGCGTGCGCGATCAGGACATGCCGCTGGCCAAGGGTCTGGTCGTGATTTTGGCCATGATCGGGGTCGGAAGCTATCTGTTTCACACCCATGCCCGGGTTTGGGCTGCTTTGGCGGATGTGGCGCCGATCCTGCTGTTCATATTGGTCTATATATTTGCGGTGAACCGCGACATCTGTCGCATGTCGTCCGGAATGGCGATCTGCGGTACGATTCTGTTTCTTCCCTATGCGGCGGCCGTTGCGCCCCTGTTCCAGCTTGTGCCGGGGATTGGTGGGTCGGCGGCTTATGCGCCGGTCCCTTTGTTGATCCTGATCTACGCGTTCCTGCTGCGGGGCAATGATCCGAACTTGGCCAGAGGGATGACGCTCGGGGCCCTGATCCTGATTCTATCGATCACGTTCCGTGCGCTGGATTTGCCTATTTGCGGGCAATGGCCAATGGGGACGCATTTCATGTGGCACATCCTGAATGCCATAATGCTGGGATGGATGATCGAGGTGTATCGCGCAGCTCTTGTCAGGGGCCGTTTCTGCAAAGGCCCGGCGTCTTGAGGCGCGGGAGGATCGCTTGTGTCCTCCGAGCCTCGTGACAAGGAGGTCAACGAAACCGCCGTGGTCCGATTCTAGTTCTGAAAGGCTGCGGCCAGATGGTCGGGCAGATCAAATTCGTTCAACACCCGAGCGCGGCCTTCGGGCGACATCTTGCGGGCGGTTTTTTCAACGATGCTCTGGATTTTCTCGGCCGAGTGTTTTGCGGCAAAGGGCTGGAAATACCATTTCAGAAACACAAAGCAGATCACGTCTTCCAACGCCTGCACTTCCGCGTCCCGCTTGATGCCCTGTTTGCGCAACATGCGCCCTGCGGCCTCGACCTGTTCTGAATCGTAACCTTCGCGGGTCATCAACCCCATGACCACGTCGGCATGGTGTTCGCCCTGCGCCTTGCGCCATGACAGATATCCAACCCGGCCTTCGGGATATTCACTGCGGGCAAGTTTCCAACGTTCCACATGCTGCCCGCGCGCGGCGATTTGAAGGGCGTCAGAAGCGTCCGGAAACAGGCGGCCCAGCTCGGCACTCATGCGTTCGCCATACAACAGCGCCGCGGGGCGGCCCTCGTCTTGGTTGGGGTCATTTGCATTGGCTGCGTCGATTGCGTCCAGAACCGCTTGTTTTTGCGCGCTCATCATCTGCTCCACTGGCTTGCCTGAACTACGAAACCTTGGCGCAGTTCTGTTCTGTATTCGACGTCATGCTAGCGGCTTGCTCTGGGATGTGCATCCTCGAAAATGCAAAACAGCCGGGTCAGAGAGGGGATATCTGACCCGGCTTGGACCTGCGCGTTACTTGGCAGGTTTGACCTGATCCTGCGTGACCGGTTCCGTGATAGGGGACGGGAAGGTCAACGTGCGTGTCAGGTTGCTTGTGTCGATACCCAAAGCCATGGCCGGTGCGGCCAAAATCGTGGCGGACAAGACTGCGGCTGTTATCAGGGGTTTCATGTTTTTTCTCCGGTTTGCGTTATGTCGCATAAATAAAATGAACAGTACAGTTTAGTTTTCAAGATCGATAATGAACTATTCGGTTTACTTTTTTGCATACCAGTCATTCAGTTTTGAATAGCCTCAGAAAAGGGGGGAGTTCCAAACTCGGACCTGCCCAAGGCAGCCCGGCCTTGCGACTGCCGCTACAGACGGGTAAACGCCCCCTAACATAGATGAGGGAAGCCGATGTCGATTGACCAAAGCACCGCCGCCAAAGTGGCCAAACTGGCCCGGATTAAGGTCGAGGATGACGCGCTGCCGGCGCTGGCATCCGAGTTCAACACCATCCTTGGGTTCATCGAACAGCTGAACGAAGTGGATGTGGAAGGTGTCGAGCCGATGGTTTCGGTCACACCCATGCGCCTCAAGCGCCGTCAGGACGAAGTCACCGATGGCAATCAGCAGGACAAGGTTCTGGCCAACGCCCCCGACGCCCGCGAAGGGTTCTTCGCAGTCCCCAAAGTGGTGGAGTAAGACATGAGCGATCTGAACAAATTGGGCCTGGCCGAGGCCCGCGACGCGTTGCGAGCCGGCGACGTCACCTCTGTTGAGCTGACAGAAGCCTGCTTGAAAGCCATTGATGAAGCAGATGCGCTGAACGCATTCGTCCACAAGACGCCCGAGATCGCGATGGAGCGCGCCAAGGCCGCGGATGAACGGATCAAGGGTGGGGACGCTCCGTCAATGTGTGGCCTGCCGATCGGCATCAAGGACCTGTTCTGCACCAAGGGCGTGCCGTCACAAGCCGCGTCGGGCATTCTTGAAGGCTTCAAGCCGGAATACGAATCCACCGTGTCACAGCAACTGGCCGACGCAGGCGCGGTGATGCTGGGCAAGCTGAACATGGACGAATTCGCCATGGGCTCGTCCAACGAAACATCGGTCTATGGCAACGCGGTCAGCCCGTGGCGTCGTGGCAACGATGATGCGCAGCTGACGCCGGGCGGTTCGTCGGGCGGATCTGCGGCCGCCGTTGCTGCCGATCTGTGCCTTGCAGCAACGGGTACCGATACCGGCGGTTCCATCCGGCAGCCCGCGGCTTTTGTCGGGATCACCGGCATCAAGCCGACCTATGGTCGTTGCTCGCGCTGGGGCATTGTGGCGTTTGCGTCCTCGCTGGATCAGGCCGGTCCGATGACCAAGAATGTCCGCGACGCCGCGATCATGCTGGAAACCATGTGCGGCCATGACGCCAAGGATTCGACCAGTGCGGATCTGGCCGTTCCGAATTTCGAAGCGATGCTGACTGGCGACATCAAGGGCAAGAAGATCGGTATCCCCAAGGAATACCGCATGGACGGCATGCCCGCCGAGATCGAAAAGCTCTGGGCCGATGGTGCCGCGATGCTGAAGGATGCGGGGGCCGAGATCGTCGATATCTCGCTGCCGCACACCAAGTATGCGCTGCCTGCCTACTATGTGATCGCCCCGGCCGAGGCGTCTTCGAACCTCGCCCGCTATGACGGTGTCCGCTATGGGCATCGTGCACAGTTGGCGCAGGGGGATGGCATTACCGAGATGTACGAAAAGACCCGCGCCGAGGGCTTTGGCCACGAAGTGCAGCGCCGGGTCATGGTCGGCACCTATGTTCTGTCGGCTGGTTTCTACGACGCCTATTATAATCGTGCCCGCAAGGTGCGCACGCTGATCAAGAAAGACTTCGAAGACGTGTTCGCGGCCGGTGTCGACGCCATCCTGACCCCGGCAACCCCATCGGCGGCCTTCGGTCTGGGCGAAATGACCGAAGCAGATCCTGTTCAAATGTATTTGAACGATGTCTTCACCGTGACCGTGAACCTGGCCGGACTGCCCGGTATCTCGGTCCCCGCAGGGCTGGACACACAAGGTCTTCCGCTGGGATTGCAGCTGATCGGGCGTCCCTGGGAAGAAGGCGACCTGCTCAATACCGCCTATGCGCTGGAAAACGCGGCCGGTTTTGTGGCCAAGCCCGGGAAATGGTGGTAAGCCTCGGGCAACTGAAGCACTAGAAACGGAGCCAAACAATGCGCGTTTTGCTTTTGGTGCCCGCTCTGACACTGGCAGCTGCGTGCACGGATGTCGCGCCGCTGACCAGTACGGGTTTCAACACGCCTGAATACCAGGCGCAGCGCGAGGCTCAATTGGCAGGTCAGGGCGTGGCCGGCAACCCTCTGCTGGCCCCGGTCGAAGTTTCACAACAACCGCTGGGCGCCCCGGGTACGGCGCCTGTTGCCACGGGTGAAAACGCGGATATCGCCAACCAGGCCGCGGCGGCATTGGCCAGCACATCTGGCCAAAACTCAGCCGCGGTTACGGCGGTTCCCGTGGCGAACACTGGCGCGATTTCGGATGAACAGGATTTTGCCGCCGTGTCCGAACGCCGTAGCATCGAATCCGACGCCGCCCGGATCGAGCAGAACCGCCAGACGTATGAACTCGTGGCCCCGACGGCAGTGCCCGAGCGCACGGCGAGCGGCCAGACAAACATTGTGCAATACGCGCTGAGCACGTCCAATCCGGTAGGTGTGCAACTTTACAGCCGGTCCGGTTTCAACCTTCAGGCCAAGGCTCAGAGGAACTGCGCGCAATTCCCATCCCCTGATCAGGCTCAGATCGAGTTTCTGTCCAATGGCGGCCCCCAGCGCGACCGCAAAGGTCTGGACCCGGATGGGGATGGCTATGCGTGTGGCTGGGACCCGAGCCCGTTCCGCAGTGCCGTCAGCAACTGACCCCCTGAACCCGATCTGGCATCCGTCACCCAATTTTGGTGAGCGCCGAGATGGTCTGACACCATCCTTGATCGTGATCCATTACACGGCGATGGACAGCGCTCAGGCGGCTTTGGATCGTCTGTGCGACCCAAAGGCCGAGGTCTCGGCCCATTACCTGATCGGCAATGATGGCACGCTGTGGCAGATGGTGCGCGAAGAAGACCGGGCTTGGCACGCGGGTGCCGGAGAATGGCACGGTCAGACCGACATCAACTCGCGTTCCATAGGCATCGAGCTGGACAACGCTGGCAAGCATCCGTTCCCTGAACCCCAGATGCACCGGCTGGAACAGCTGTTGCGCCAGATAATGCACCGTTGGGCCATCTTGCCAAACGGTGTCATCGGCCATTCGGACATGGCGCCCGGGCGCAAATTTGACCCCGGTCCGCGATTTGACTGGTTGCGGCTCGAGCGCAACTTGCTGGCCGCGCCCCGTGGATATGCCGCTGGTCCGCAAACTGCATCAAAGGGCCAGTTCCGAAGCCTGGCTCGGGCCGCCGGTTTCAGCGCTAATGCGGACGATGATACACTGTTGCATTCCGTCCGCCTTCGATACCGCCCATGGGGCAGGGGGCCTTTGCAGCAAGCCGACCTTGCACCGCTGATCCCGCACTCCTGATCCGCCCTTCATCTGGCTGAAAATATCCCGGGGTTGAATTGGCCGCAGGCCAAGAAGGGGCTGGCCCCTTCTCTGAACCATCCACCCTTGACGCCGCCGACCGCAGAGCCTACCCAACCCACGCGCGGAGGGCCGGATGGCCGCTGGGGTCGCAAGGCCCGAGAGGAAAGTCCGGACTCCACAAGACAACGGTGCCGGGTAACGCCCGGGCGGGGCAACCCGACGGAAAGCGCCACAGAAATCAGACCGCCCGGAACCTTGGTTCAGGGTAAGGGTGAAACGGTGGGGTAAGAGCCCACCGCGCCCCTGGCAACAGGGGCGGCACGGCAAGCCCCACCGGGAGCAATGCCAAATAGGGTCCCCGCGCGGGCCGGTCGGCGCAAGCCGATACCGCCGCTAGGCACGTCTTGGCCGAGAGGGACCGGGTTGGCAGCTTGAGCCGCGCAGCAATGCACGGCCTAGAGGAATGGTCATCGAAGGGGGCGACCCCGGAACAAGATCCGGCTTACAGGCCCTCCGCGCGTATCCGCCTATCCTCCGGGAGGTGTGTAGGAACCGGTCAGCGCCGCCGCTTTCTCGGTTATCGACGTGAACTCGTCCGCGGTCCAGGCGCGAACGGTTTCGATGTTCGTCACTGCACCCGACGCGGCGACAGCCATGCCAACGGCCACGGCGTCTGTCCCATCTGGGGCTTCGCTGATCACAACCACGTCGTTGCTGCCGGTCGTCATGTAAAAGGACAGCAGCCTGCCGCCTACTTTTTCCAGCAGAGCCTTCACCGGACCGGTACGGTTCTCGGGCTTTTGCAACATGCCTTTGACACCGGCTTGTGAGTAAGATGCGTAAGTAATGAAAATGGGCATTGATACCTCCTGTTGCGTCAAATCGTTTTTGGGTCTTCAAGTCAGCCGACCCCGGGGCCGTTCAAAATCAGGGGCCGGAAAACAACGGCGCCGTGATGAACCAAAGGCCAGCGCCAATCAGCGCAAAACCTGTTACCGGCACAAGCCACCGGGCCCCGGGCAAAAGTTTTTCCAGCGCGACATAGGCGGCAATTCCAACAATCCAGTAGAGGTTCATGATCCCTCCGACGAAAAGCAGCAGCATCAGTGCCCAGCAGCACCCCAGACAATACGTGCCGTGCAGGATACCGGTGCGGAATGCACCGAATGTTCCGGGCCGGTTGTGATCGGCCAGGAAACGTGCGGGGCTCTGACAGTGGCGCAGGCATGCGTTTTTCAAAGCTGAAAACTGATAGGCGCCAGCCGCCAGCAGAACGCTTCCTGCGAAGACACCCGAACTGATTGTCATCATCGGTCCGTCGGACAACCCGATTTGTTCCAACCCCCATTGCAATGCGGTTGCAATCAGGCTGAACGCCCCCCAGGCCACCAGATAGCCGGATAAAAACCACAGGCTGAACGCAACCGTCCGATGCGTTTCAGGCCCTGTCCGCTTGACCGCGATAAACAGAAGAACGGCAGGCGCAGCGCTTGGAGTCATCATGGCGATCATCATGATCCACCACATCAGAAAGATCAGCAAAGCATAGCTTGCGCTCCACGCTGCTGCCGGGCCCATTTGCATGGGGTCGCCGACCGGGCCGGCCATCCGGGTCATCTCGACCGCGGACATGTTCATCCCGACGCCGGCTATCGTGTACCAGGTTGCACCGAGGATGATCAGAAGGACACTTCCCAGAACAATTGCGCTGTCCTGTCTCAGCAACCACTCAACCGTCCCGCCCTGGGGCGATGCGTTCTGTTTGGTCATGGGTGTTCTCTGCTTATGCGCCCAAGACGCCATGGCCCGAGATGTTCAGATGCGCCAGATGAGCATGGGTTGCGTCAAAGGTCAGCTGGATCTGACCACCCGTCGTAGTCGCACTGCCTGATGCCGCTTCGGCATGGCGGTATTCAAAGCCGTTTGGCAACTGTATCGACGCGCGGTGAGGCGCGCCCGATACGATATGAGGGATCGGATTGACCTCAACATCAAAAACTCCGGCAACTTTGGCGTATCCGCTGCGTTCTTCGCGGTTCCAGTCCAGTTCAATCGGAACAAACAGAGTTTCATGTTTCAAAGGCGCCATGGCGCTGAAGACATACCAGAACGTGGCCATTTCATCCGTATCCTGACCGGTCATGATCGCTTGCAACGCGGCACGCTGTTCAGCTGTTGCACTTTCATCAATGATCAGCTGCATCTGACCGTTGCCCTCATGAATTGGTCCCGGCCAATGATAGACCCCTGCCGCCCGAAGACCGCCCAGATCAGTGTCACCGTAGTGACCGCTTTGAATGTCAAAGACCACAACCGCCTCGCAATTGCCGTGTGACGGCAGTACGCTGAACTGACACGGGCAACCGAAGTTGCAATTGCAATTGGCCAGTTCTTCGGCCTGAATAGCCCATTCTGTCATGATAGCCCCCCAAGAAAAGTCGCATAAAACAGCTCTGCTCGTTGCAGGTTGACCCCATTCACGCTGCCTCGGCCTTCGAGCCTGAATTCGGCTTCTTGGATGGGCGAACCTATCACGAATCCGTGATATGTACAAACAAGACCGCAAATTAAATGCCTTCTTTGGGCTTTATCATGTGCCGGGCTATGGGCCGGTCGCGTTCAGGTTGAGCACGGTATTCGGGATTGCATTCGGCTGTTAGACTTTCGGAACCAATTTGAAGATATGGGAGGTTGATTATGAGCTTTATGAAAACGCTGGCGTCCGTGGCCATTGGTTTTGCTGCGGCCAAGGGCATGGAAAAATATCAGAAGATGGGCGGCATGGCTGGGCTGCAAGACATGATGCAGGGTGCGGGCGGTGGTTTTGGCGTGGATCAGCTGGGCAAAATGGCAGAACAATTTGGCCTGCCCGGTGGCGCGTCAGGCTTGCAGGACATGATGAGCAAGATGGGGGTTGGCGGCAGCACAGCCGGAGCCGCTGGTTTGGGTGGGTTGTTGAACGCCATGCAAGGGGCCGCCAAAACTGCCAATCAACACACAGGTGACATGATGGAAACCGTGTTCGGCGGCACGCCTGCGGGTGCAGCGATGGAAGAGCAGGCAAAACTCATGCTGCGCGCAATGATTCAGGCCGCCAAGGCTGATGGCGAACTGGACGAACAGGAAAAAGAAATCATCCTGGGTGAATTGGGCGATGATGTCAGCGAGGAAGAGCGCGCATTCGTGCAAGAGCAGCTGAACGCACCGATTGACGTCATGGGGTTGGCGGCTGATTCTGGTGCGCCGCTCAAGACGCAGATCTATGCAACTTCCCTGGCTGCGATCCGTCTGGACAACGCGCGCGAGGCGTCTTACCTGCGGCAATTGTCCACCGCTCTGGGTCTTTCCGACGCGGAAAGGGACCAGATTCACACGTATATGGGCGCGCCAACCTTGCCTAGTTGAACCTGCACCAGATTCCTGTGCCTGTATCATCCGATTAGCCTTGACATAGGCGGTGCAGCGCGTAAAAGCGCACGCTCATAGGAATTCAACCGAAAGGCCCCTGCCTTTTCGGACGCAGGAGATAACCATGGCGAAGCCGACGACAATCAAGATCCGTCTGAACTCGACCGCGGGCACGGGCCACTTCTATGTGACCAAGAAGAACGCGCGCACCATGACTGAGAAAATGACCATTCGTAAATACGACCCGGTCGTTCGCAAGCATGTCGAGTACAAGGAAGGCAAGATCAAGTAATCTGCCATTCCATTTGGAATTCCGAAAAAGGGCTCTGTTGTACAGAGCCCTTTTTCAGTTCCGGTTTCCTGATTTCAGCGGATGGCAAGCTGCGGCAGTCCGTTGCAGTGGCGCATCAGCGTTTGGGACAATCGCATCCCCTGCGGCTTGCTTTTTGTGGGAACCTGCAAGTACGCTTCAGCAAACCGCCACAAAATGTTGACCGCCATGAAAAAAATCTTGTTATCCACAATTGCCGTTCTGACCCTAGCGGCCTGTGAAGACCCGTTTAACCGCGAAGGTGTCGGGTTTACTGGAATCGATGGCGAACCGCGCACGATTTCGGACGTACCCGGTGCCGTCGCCTTTCTGCCAGACGCGACCAACGTTCCGGCAGAGCTGGCGGAACTGCGGACAGTCACGCTTTTGAGTGATGAGGTTGAGCCGTCCAAGGTGGCTTCGGTTGCAATAGACAATGGCGGGCAGACGCCAAACACTGCTGTTCAACTGCAAGGAAGCGACACAAACCTGTTCCTCAGCACTGTCAGTGTCAACGGCACCTTGTTTGGTGTGCTGCGCACGAGTTCGAACAGTGTGAAGGTCGACAATTCGATCGGTGTAGGCTTTGCGGAAGAAGCAGAGCGGTTTACCGGCTGTCTGCCAGCTGGCGGTGTATTCCGCAAAGGAACTTCCGAGAAAAGTTCCGGCTTCGCCATACCGCTGAACTGTAGCTGAACCCGATTACGTTCCAGCATCTCAAAGCCCCGCCTCGACCGCGGGGTTTTTCATTTCCGGGCAAAAGAAACCCTTCGCGCATAAGATAAGGGCCGGTCGATGACCGGCCCTGAACCAATTCGGTCGTCGGCAAGGCTTATTCTTGCTGACCCATGAACATCAGCAGGAACTGGAACATGTTCAGGAACGAGATATACAGGCTCAGCGCGCCGTCGAAGGCAGCTTTGTCCAGCCATTCCTGATCGCCATGTGCAGCGTGGGCGACATAAGTGTTCTTGATGTCCTGCGTATAGAACGCGGTCAGACCGGCAAAGATCAGGATGCCGATGGCCGAGATGGCCAGCATCATCACGCCGGATTGCAAGAACAGGTTGATGATCATCGCAACCAGCAGACCGATCACACCCATCATCAGGAAGGTGCCCATTCCGCTGAGGTTCCGCTTTGTGGTGTAGCCATACAGGCTGAGGCCAGCAAAGGCGATCGACGTCACCAGGAAGGTCTGGGTAATCGAGTAGGGCGTGAAGACCAGAAAGATCGAGCTCATCGAGATGCCCATCACGGCGGCAAAGACGAAGAAGCCAAGCTGAACTGTCGCGGCTGAGCCACGGCGCATCAGGGCACCCCACCCAAACAAGATGAAGGCCAGCGGAGCAAACATGACCACCCATTTCAGCGGCGACAGGAACAGCGCGCCGCCCAGGCTCGTCAGATAGCGGTCTGCGCCGATCTGTGCGACCGCGTTGCTTGGATCGCTGGTTACTGCCAGACCGGCAATAGCCCATGCCGCCAGTGCAGTGATCAGCATGCCGACGGACATCGTGCCGTAGACTTTGTTCATGTGGGCGCGCAGGCCCTGATCAATCTCGGCGGCGCGCGCGCCGGATGCCGTCCGGATCGTGTCGAATTGTGCCATCAAAGGGTCTCCCTAGTCGTCAAGTTAGACCGCCCCGGCAGGGCGGGGCGGTTTTCCCTCTAAATATCGGCAACAAGGGGCTGTGTTTCAAGAGATTCCGGGCGAAAACCGACTAAAACACGCAACAAAAATGCCAACAGGCGACTCAAGGTCGCCCATCGCCATAAAAATATGAGAGTCACAGTCACCTTTTCCAGAATTGAGGTGCATCCCAGAAAAAGCGTTTTGCTTCTGCGGATGCTTCCTCGGGGGTGACTCCGATATCGTCCAGCACGGCAGCATCCAGCTTTGCCAGATTTCGCCGCTGTCTGGACAGTTCGAACGCTTGAGAGATCAGGGACACCAGGGAGCGTTTGGCCGGTTTGCAGGGATTATGGATTGCGAGTTGCGTCATAACTTGTCCTTTCTGTATTCTCGATGGTTTCGCTGGCTGTCATCAAATTCCTTGATTGATATGGGCGAGTGTGACATATTTTAAAAACGAATATTTTTGATGGAACGTATAAGGAATCGTGAAGATGCGAAATCTGGACATTACAACCCTGCGGTCTTTCGTGGCGGTGGCGGATCAGGGCGGTGTGACCCGCGCCGCAGGATTTCTGCACCTGACGCAGTCTGCGGTGTCCATGCAGCTGAAGCGGCTGGAGGAGCTGCTGGGCCTGGAGTTGCTGGATCGAAGCGGCAGGACAATTGCCCTGACCGCATCCGGTGAGCAGCTGTTGGCCTACGCGCGCCGCATGATTGCCCTGAATGACGAGGTGATCTCAAAACTCACCGATCAGGCCTTTGAGGGCGAAGTGGTTCTGGGCGTTCCCCATGACATCGTCTACCCCGCGATTCCCCGGGTCCTGCAACGGTTCAACGCCGATTTTCCCCGCGTCAGGGTGCAGTTGGTGTCGTCCTATTCACTGCAACTGAAAGACATGTACAAGCGGGGCGAATGTGATGTGATACTGACGACCGAACCGTCTTCGGCCGATGGCGCAGAGACCATCGCAGAGCTGCCGCTGCGCTGGATCGGCGCGCCGGGCGGGTCTGCATGGCGCAAGCGTCCGTTGCCTCTGGCACTGGGGCGGCGCTGCTTGTTCAGACCGCAGGTCATATCGGCGCTGGATGCGGCCGGAATACCGTGGGAGCTGTCCGTGGAAACCGAAAACGACCGGACAATAGAAGCCACGGTCAGTGCCGATCTTGCGGTTCACGCAATGCTGGACGGAACCGAGGCCGCACATCTTGAACAGATCGACTCGGCTGGGGCCCTGCCGGATTTACCTGCGCATATGATCAACCTCTACGGTGGCGAGCAGGGCCGGGATGCGGTTGTCGAAGCTCTGGCGCAGTTGGTGCGTCAGAACTTCAGATTGCTGGGCGGTACCCAGTTGCGGGCCGTGGTCGGATGACCGCAATCAGGGCGTGATCACGATCTTGCCCGTTGATTTTCGCTCTTTCAGCAACTGCATTGCATGCGCGACATCTTCAAGGGGCAGGACGTGACTGATGTGCGGTTTTATCCTGCCCTCTGAATGCCACTTGAACAGGGTGTCAAAACTGTTGCGCACAGCTTCGGGGCGGAATTTCAGATAGCCGCCGATATACACCCCGATCACGGTCAGGTTTTTGACCAGCAGATGATTGGCCGGAATCTGCGGGATGTCGCCCCCGGCGAAGCCGATAGGCAGCAAACGCCCTTCGGGATTGGTGGCCCTGAACGCGGCCTTGAACACATCCCCGCCGATGACGTCATAGACGACATCCGCGCCACCCAGCGATTTGACCCGCTCGCGCAGGTCTTCGGAAGCATCGATCAGATGATCGGCGCCAGCGGCACGGGCAACGGCAAGCTTGTTCTCGCCGCGCGCCTGCGCGATGACCGTGGCGCCCATGAGCTTGCCGATTTCGACGGCAGTCAGGCCGACGCCTCCCGCTGCGCCGGTGACCAGAAGGGTTTCACCCGGTTGCAGGCGTGCCCTGTGATCAAGGGCCATGTGACTGGTGGCATAAGCGATCTGGATGGCGGCGGCCTCTTCGAACCCGGTGTCGTCCGGCAGCACGATCGCACGATCCGCGTCGAATACACCGTACTCGGCCAACCCACCCTGACCGGAATAGACTGCGATCCGGTCGCCTGGGCTGAGCGTTGAAACGCCGGGCCCGACTGTATCCACGATACCGGCGATCTCCATGCCCAGGGTGAATGGGGCAGGTGGCGTGTCCTGATATGTCCCCGTCTGCATCAGCAGATCGGCGAAATTCAGGCCGCAAGCTTTTATCGCGACCCGCACCTTGCCTTCGCCCGGCTCGGGTATTTTCACGTCACAAAGCTGGGCAGACGCCCCGTCGGATGGAATGCAATAGGCCCGCATATTGTTCCTCAAGAGTTTCCGACATAGGCGCGTGTGCCGTCAGAAAAGTCAATCCGTTTGCTGCGCGGGCGAAAAAGGCACCCGATTTTGAAGGAGGATTCAGTTGCAGGAATACGGTTCTGTAAAGGCTTTGGGCAATACAACCACAAATCCCTGTCAGGGGCATTCGACTCAACCAGCTTGAAAAAAATCTCAAAACCGGCATTATAAACAATCAGTGCTGTAAACGGGGGGCGGTACAGTCCGTATTAGGGAGCGGTTAAGGGGAGCTCTCTAAAACTGCGATATCGGACGTCGCAAAATCCCGTGCAGATGTTTGTGTAGTATAGGAGAATACCAATGACTCATCACGTCGATGTCCATGTGGGCAAGCGCGTTCGGCATCGCCGCTGGCTGATTGGGATGACCCAGCAGCAGTTGGCGCAGCAAGTTGGTATCAAGTTTCAGCAAATCCAGAAATATGAGACTGGTGCCAACCGAAT
This sequence comes from Ruegeria sp. H8, assembly GCF_056532905.1. NCBI lineage: Bacteria > Pseudomonadati > Pseudomonadota > Alphaproteobacteria > Rhodobacterales > Roseobacteraceae > Ruegeria > Ruegeria sp. H8. Next base: position 362,604 of record NZ_JBQFNY010000002.1, read on the forward strand.
CAGCGCATCCCGCTTGTGGGACATCGCCGAGGCGCTGGATGTTCCGGTCAGCTTTTTCTTCGAAGGTCTGGAAGAAGCCCAGAAAGGCGATGCGGACAAGAAATCCGTCCCTGCCGACCTGATGGGTGACAAAGAGGCTTTGGATCTGGTGCGCTCTTACTATGCGATTCCGGAAAACCAGCGTCGCCGCCTGTTCGAGCTGGCGCGGGTTCTCAGCGACGTTGCCTGACTGACTTGACTTTGTCGCGGATTGCTCGCACCTCAGGGTCATGCAACCGACGACACAGAGCGATATCGAAATTGCCGAAGAAATGGCCGAAGCTGCGCGTGAGGCCATACTCCCCTTTTTTCGTCAAACAAATCTGGAAACCACGAACAAGCTGGCCGATGGGTTCGACCCGGTCACAGTGGCAGATCGGGCCGCTGAACAGGCGATGCGGGACGTTCTGGCGCGGCGGCGCCCGGATGACGGTGTGCTGGGCGAAGAGTTCGGCGCGCATACGGGCACCAGTGGCCGCACCTGGGTACTGGATCCCATCGATGGGACCCGTGGGTTTATCAGCGGCACGCCAACCTGGGGTGTTCTGATTGCGCTGAGTGATCAGGACGGGCCTTTTATGGGGGTAATCGATCAGCCGTATATCGGAGAGCGCTTTGTCGGATCGTCTTCCGGTGCTCACATGACCGGTCCGCAGGGCACCAGAAGAATGCAAACGCGCGATACCAGGGCGCTGGATCAGGCGACCTTGTTCACCACGTTCCCCGAAGTTGGAACCCCGAAGGACCGCGCAGGGTTTCAGGCGGTGTCCGAGCAGGTGCAGCTGACGCGCTATGGAATGGATTGCTATGCCTATGCGCTTCTGGCTGCCGGGCAGGCGGATTTGGTGATCGAGGCGGGCTTGAACTCCTATGATATCCAAGCGCCGATTGCAGTTATTCAGGCGGCCGGCGGTATCGTGACCGATTGGCAGGGCGGCCCGGCACATCAAGGCGGCCGGGCGCTGGCTGCGGCAAACGCTGACCTTCACGCCGCAGCGCTTGAGATACTCCGCCACTTCTGAATTCTGTTGCCCGGCGCATCAAAGGCAACTAAACCGGTGATGGCCGGTTCTTGCGCCCGTTTTCCACCGGCCGTCGCACTTCTTGCATGAGACGGGCAGATGCAGGAGCGCGATATGACGGAAATCCTACTCAAGAATGCTGATCTGATCCTGACGATGGACGAGTCCCGGCAGGAATTGTCCAAGGCCGATATTTTGGTCCGCGACGGGCAGATTGCCCGGATCGGGCAGCGACTGGAAACACAGGGTGAGGTGCATGATGTTTCGGGCTGTCTGGTGACGCCTGGCCTGGTGAATACCCACCATCATCTTTACCAAACCCTGACACGGGCGGTGCCGGGCGGGCAGGATGCGTTGCTGTTTGGGTGGCTGCAAACGCTCTATCCGATCTGGTCGCGTTTCGGGCCGGAGGAAATGTTCACCTCGGCCCAGATCGGTTTGGCCGAACTGGCGCTGTCGGGGTGCACGCTCAGTTCCGATCACCTTTACCTCTATCCCAACGGCGCGCGGCTTGAGGATACGATCGCGGCCGCGTCCGAGCTGGGGATGCGGTTTCATCCGACACGCGGCGCGATGAGCATCGGCGAGACCGACGGGGGCCTGCCGCCGGACCATCTGGTGGAAAAAGAGGCCGCAATTCTGGACGACATGGTACGTGTCGTGGATGCGTTTCACGACCCGTCGGAGGGGTCCATGTGCCGCGTTGGCCTTGCCCCGTGTTCACCGTTTTCAGTCAGCCGGGACCTGATGCGCGATGCGGCGTTGCTGGCGCGGGACAAGGGCGTGATGCTGCATACCCATCTGGCCGAGAATGATGAGGATATCGCCTATTCGCAGGCGCAATTCGGCTGCCGCCCGGGGCAATATGCCGAGGAATTGGGATGGACCGGCCCGGATGTCTGGCACGCCCATTGCGTCAAGCTGGAGGGGGCCGAAATTGATCTGTTCTCGCGCTCGGAAACAGGCGTGGCCCATTGCCCCTGTTCAAATTGCCGCCTCGGATCGGGTATCGCACCGGTGCGGGCGATGCGCGATGCGGGCGTCAAGGTCGGCCTCGGCGCCGATGGATCGGCCAGCAATGACAATGGCAACCTGATGCTTGAGGCGCGCCAAGCCATGTTGCTGCAACGGGTCGCCAATGGTGCAGATGCCATGTCGGCCCGCGAAGCGCTTGAGATCGCGACGCGCGGCGGCGCGGATGTATTGGGGCGTCCCGATTGTGGACGGCTGATGCCTGGAAAACGTGCCGATATTGCGGTGTGGGATACCCGCGGCATCGAAAGCGCGGGCAGTTGGGATCCGGCGGCGCTGCTTCTGGCGGGGCCGATGTCTGTGAAACACCTGTTCGTCGAAGGCCGCCAGATCGTGCGAGACGGGCACATAACGACCATCGATCTGCCCCGCGTGATCGAACGCCAGAACACGCTTGCCCGGGCGTTGCAGGCCTAAGCCGCCTGCTGTCCGCCGATCCAGACCTCTGCCACGGCGCGATCATCGCCCATCATGATGGTTGGGAAGATCGCTTCCCAAACATCTTCTGCATGAGCCTCGCGCTGGGCGATGGCGGGGGTCGAGGCGAGGTCGATCACCACCAGATCCGCCTCCATTCCTTGAGCGATGTTTCCGATGCAGTCGTCCATGCGCAGGCTTCGGGCCGATCCGACCGTGCCCAACCACAGCAATTGCGCCGGATGCAGGGGACGGCCGCGCAATTGGCCGATCTCATAGGCGGCGGCCATGGTGCGCAGCATCGAAAAGCTGGACCCGCCGCCGGTATCCGTGGCCAGACCGATCCGGTGGCCATCATGGATCAGCCCGTTCATGTCAAACAATCCCGATCCGATGAAGGTGTTCGACGTGGGGCAATGGATCAAAGAGGCATCGACCTCGCGCAGCCGATCCCGTTCCCGGTCTTCCAGATGGATGACATGGCCATACAGGCCGTTCTGGCCCAACAGGCCGAATTTCTCGTAGGTATCCAGATAATCCCTTGCATCAGGGAACAGGGATCGAACCCATTCGATTTCATCCGTTTGCTCGCTCAGGTGCGTTTGCATAAGACAATGGGGATGCTCGGCCCAAAGCGCGCCCATGGCCTCGAGCTGTTCCGGGGTCGAGGTCGGTGAAAAGCGCGGCGTGATCGCATAGGACAAGCGGTCGACGCGATGCCATTTTTCCAGCAGGGCGGCGGATTGGTCGTAAGCCGTCTGCGCAGTGTCGCGCAGCCCTTCGGGCGCGTTCCGGTCCATGCAGGTCTTGCCGGCGACGACACGCTGCCCACGCTGTTGCGCCGAGGTGAAAAAGGCATCCACGCTTTCAGGGTGAATCGTGCAAAAACTGCACATGGTCGTGGTGCCGTGGGCGGTCGTCAGGTCCAGATACCGGTTGGCGATCTCGGTCGCATAGTCGAAATCGCCGAACTTCATCTCTTCCGGGAAGGTGTAGGTGTTCAGCCAGTCGATCAGCCGTTTGCCCCAGCTGGCGATCATCGCCGTCTGTGGATAATGCACATGCGGATCGACGAACCCAGCCATGATCAGGCGCGTTCCGTGATCCTTCGTGACTGCGTCAGGATGGGCTTGTTTCAGCGCATCGGCGGTGCCGACCTCTGCAATTCGCCCGTGTTCGATCACGACCGCTTCGTCCAGCCGGGTCGCCTCGGTCGGCTCTCCGTCGAAGGGTGATCCTGTGAAACTCAGAACACGCCCCTTCAAAAGCGTCTTTTGCGCCATTTTCCCTGTTCTCCACCTGTTTGGAACCGCACACCAGCATAGGCGGACGAAAGAAGTGGGTAAATCGGCGCATTGTCATTGTTTTCCGGTAGCTGCTTCTTCTATTTAGGGGCAAATCGCAAAAAAGGGGCAGAGCATGACGACGGGCAGAGACGAAGCCGGACACGATCAGCCCCGGGATGAAGACGCCTATGCGTTGGACCCCAAGGCAGTTGCGGCGATCCTGTACGCGGTGGATATAGACGACCGCGACAAGCTGGTTGAGTTGATGGAGCCGCTGCACTCGGCCGACATCGCCGACCTTCTTGAACAGATCAATCCGTTTGACCGGGCGCGCCTGATCCGCCTGTACGACAAAGAGTTCGACGGCGACATCCTGTCTGAACTGGATGAATCGGTTCGTGAAGAGGTGATCTCGGTTCTGAACCCGGATGTTCTGGCCGAAGCCGTGCGCGAGATGGAAAGCGACGATGTCGTTGACCTGCTGGAAGACCTTGAGGAACCGCAGCAGGAAACCATTCTGGACGCATTGGAGGATTCCGAAAGGATCGCAGCCGAGCAGGCACTGTCCTATCCCGAGAACTCGGCCGGTCGTCTCATGCAGCGGGAAGTCGTCATGGCGCCCGAACATTGGAGCGTTGGGCAAGCCATCGACTTCATGCGCGCCAATGATGATTTGCCCGAGCAGTTCTATCACGTCGTTCTGGTCGATCCGCGCCTGAAACCGGTTGCTCAGGTGACGTTGGGCAAGCTTATGGCGGCGCGGCGTGAAGTGCCGCTGATTGATCTGGCAGAAGAAGAGTTTCACATCATCCCCGTCGATCAGGATGAGGAAGACGTGGCTTATGCTTTCAACCAGTATCACCTGATCTCGGCCCCGGTGGTGGATGCGGATGGCCGTTTGGTCGGTGTCATCACCATTGACGACGCGATGGTCGTTCTGGATGAAGAGCACGAAGAGGACATCCTGCGTCTTGCCGGTGTAGGCGACGAAAGCTCGTTGTCCGACAGTGTGGCGGCAACCAGCCGGAGAAGGTTGCCCTGGTTGGCAGTGAACCTGTGCACGGCGATCTGTGCCTCTTTGGTGATTTCGCAATTCGAGGCGGCGATTGATCAACTGGTCGCGCTGGCCATCCTGATGCCGATCGTTGCGTCAATGGGCGGCAATGCGGGAACACAATCGCTCACCGTGGCGGTGCGTGCGCTGGCGACGCGCGACCTGACAAATTCAAACGTGATGCGTGTGATCAGGCGGGAACTGCTGGTGGGGATGCTGAATGGGCTTTGTTTTGCCATCGTGTTGGGGACCGTGGGGATGCTGTGGTTCGATTCCCCGCTGCTGGGTGTCGTGATCGGGTCGGCCTTGGTCGTGAATATGATCATTGCCGGGTTCGCAGGTACGGTAGTACCTGTCTTGCTGGACCGCTTGGGCATCGACCCTGCGCTGGCATCGGGAACCTTTGTGACAACCACGACGGATGTCATGGGTTTCTTCATATTTCTTGGGCTTGCCAGCGTGGTGCTACTGTGACCGATCTGACCGACATCAAAGCCGCAGCGCGCAAAGCGGCCTTTGCCCGCCGCAAGGCCGCGTTTGATGCCCGCCTGCCGGGTGCAGCCGGGCGCTTGTCCGAGGTTCTGGCAGGACATCGCGGCGTGCCCCTGTCAGGTTACATGCCGATCCGGACCGAGATCGACCCGGTGCCCGCGATGGCCGAAGCATCGGCTTATGGCCCGGTGGGTGTGCCTGTCATCCAGGCAGCCGGTCAGCCGCTGAAATTCTCTCGCTGGACGCCGGACGGTGTGCTCAAGGATGGCCCGTTCGGTGCAAAAGTGCCCCAGGTGGATGACTATTTCGACCCCGAAATTCTGATCGTTCCGCTGGTCGCCTTCGACGCAAATGGTGGCCGCCTGGGGTATGGCGGCGGGTTTTATGACCGAACGCTGGAAGGCTTGCGCGCCAAACGCCCGACGCTTGCCATCGGTTTTGCTTTTGATGCGCAAGAGGCTGCGGACTTGCCGCTCGAGCCAACCGACCAACCGCTGGACATGGTTGTCACGGAAAGCCGCGTGCTGACCTTCTAGCTGCTACTGTTCGAAATGGCTGCGCAAATAGTCCCAGGCATCCACCTCGGTGCCGTCCTTCAGGATGCAGACGCCATAGACACTGCCGTCTTCGTTTTTACGAAGCTGGTAGGTCCCGTCGTTTTCAATGCAAAAGGTCGCGGCGGGGTTGGGCATAGATGTCTTGGTGCCTTCGGCAGCGGCAGCAGTTGCCGCTAGAAGGCAGCCGGTCAGAACAATTGACGACTTCACGAAGAATTCCTTCTGTATTCAAGAGGCGTATCGAAACATTGCCACGGCAGAATTTGATTTCAACCCCCAAGTCTCCCGTTAATTTCACGCTTCCGCCTTGTTATTGCCCAGTACAGCCCCTACGACCCGGATCATGAGGATTCTGTTTCTTGGTGATGTCATGGGGCGCGCGGGACGCGCTGCCGTTCAGCAGCATTTGCCGCGCCTGCGCGACGAATGGCGGCTGGATTTTGTCGTGGTCAATGGCGAAAACGCGTCGAACGGCATGGGGCTGAGCGGAGATCACGCCAGGCTGTTGCTCGACGCCGGAGCGGATTGCCTGACGCTGGGCGATCATGCGTTCGACCAGAAAGACATGCTGCAATTCATCGAGAAGGAACAGCGCATCATACGACCCGTCAATTTCGCCAAAGGCGCGCCGGGGCGGGGTCATCGGCTGTTCACGGCGCCGGGGGGGCGCAAGGTTCTGGTGGTTCAGGTGCTGGGTCAGGTCTTTATGAAACGCCCGTTCGACGATCCGTTCTCGGCTATCGAACCGATCCTGAAATCTCATCCCAGAGGCGGGCAGGCGCAGGCGATCATCGTGGACATGCATTGCGAGGCCACGTCCGAAAAGATGGCGATGGGGCACTACTGCGACAAACGTGCAAGCCTTGTGGTGGGAACGCATACCCATGTCCCGACGGCGGATTCCCAGATTCTGCCGGGTGGCACCGCGTATTTGACCGATGCGGGCATGTGCGGAGATTACGATTCGGTCATCGGCATGGACAAGCAGGAGCCCATGCGACGGTTCATCACCGGCATGCCCAAGGCGCGCTTTACTCCTGCAAACGGCGAGGCCACACTGAGCGGCGTGTTCGTGGAAACCGATGATCGTGACGGACAGGCTAAAACCGTGCGTATGGTGCGCGTCGGAGGGCGCCTGGAACAAGCCGGGCCCGAATAGTCATCGTCAGGCTTGCTCTGTCGAGCGCAATGCGTGAAACTGCATGTCATCAGGCGCTTGGGCCCGGGTTCGGACAGAATACCACGAATGAATTTCCTTTCACTGACAGACACCGGAAGCGCAGTTCTGGCGCTGGTCATCGTTGCGGGCATGTTCATCATGTTCCTGCGCGAGGTTTATCCGACCGAGGTCGTGGCCATTGGTGGTGTCTCACTGATGCTTGTGACCGGCATTCTGCCCTATCAAAATGCGCTTGCAGTTCTGTCCAACCCGGCACCCTGGACGATTGCCGCGATGTTCATCATCATGGGTGCTTTGGTGCGGACCGGAGCCCTGGATTCGTTCACCTCGACCGCGCAAAAGCAGGCTCAGGTGAATCCGCGTATCGCCATCGCATTGCTCATGGGGTTTGTCGTGCTGGCCTCGGCGGTGGTTTCGAATACGCCAGTGGTCGTGGTGATGATACCGGTCTTTGTGCAAATCGCCCGCACCCTGAATGTTCCCGCGTCCAAATTGCTGATTCCGCTGAGTTATGCGGCTATTCTGGGCGGCACGCTGACATTGATCGGCACGTCTACCAACCTGCTGGTCGATGGTGTGGCCCGCGCGCAGGGGATGAAACCCTTTACGATTTTCGAAGTCACGCCGCTGGGGATCGCGCTGGTGATCTACGGCATGATCTATTTGCGGTTCATCGCGCCCAAACTGTTGCCCGAGCGGGACAGCATGGCGTCGCTGCTCAGTGATCGGTCCAAGATGAAGTTCTTTACCGAGGCCGTCATTCCGCCGGACAGCAACCTGATCGGGCGCGAAGTGACCGGCGTGCAGTTGTTCAAACGCCCCGGCGTGCGCCTGATCGATGTCATCCGGGGGGATGAGTCGTTGCGGCGCAACCTGAAAGGCGTCGAACTTAAGGTTGGCGACCGGGTGGTTCTACGAACCGAGATGACCGAACTTCTGAGCCTTCAGCGCAACAGGGAACTCAAGCGCGTGGATCAGGTATCGGCCGTTGAAACCAAGACGGTTGAGGTGTTGATCACGCCCGGATGCCGCCTGGTGGGTCGGACCCTTGGAATGATGCGGCTTCGTCGTCGTTATGGCGTTTACGTGCTTGCGGTACACCGTCGCAACCAGAATATCGGCCGTCAGCTGGATGACTTGGTGGTCAGGGTTGGGGATACGCTTCTTTTGGAAGGTGCCCCGGCAGATATCCAGCGGCTGGCGGCGGAAATGGACATGGTGGACGTCACCCAGCCGTCGGCTCGTGCCTTCCGTCGCAGCCATGCGCCGATTGCGATTGGGGCTCTTGTAGGGATTGTTGCCCTTGCCGCGCTGGGTATTGCGCCCATCCTGTTGTTGTCGATTGTTGCCTGCGCCGTGGTTCTGCTGACCCGCTGTATCGATGCGGATGAGGCGTTTTCTTTTGTGGAAGGTCGCCTATTGGCGTTGATCTTCGCGATGCTGGGCATAGGGGCTGCGCTTGACAGCTCGGGCGCGGTTTCTCTGATCGTCGAGGCCGTTGCGCCGGGGCTCAGTGCCTTGCCGCCATTCCTCATTATCTGGGCGATTTACCTGCTGACCTCGGTGCTGACGGAACTGGTTTCCAATAACGCCGTGGCGGTTGTGGTCACCCCGATCGCCATCGGATTAGCGCAGGCGGTCGGAATAGACCCGCGTCCGCTGGTCGTCGCGGTCATGGTGGCGGCCTCGGCATCTTTTGCAACTCCGATCGGATACCAGACGAACATGATGGTCTATGGCCCCGGAGGCTACAGGTTTACCGACTTCATGAAGGTGGGTGTGCCGCTGAACCTGACGGTCGGATTGTTGGCGTCTCTGCTGATCCCGTTGATCTGGCCGTTATGACATCGGCACAGATTTGCCGCTTTGTTCGCGGCGTACTTGTAAATGTCGGATGAACAGCAATCTTTTGTAGAAATATTACTTTAAGGGGTACTGCCATGCTGACATTCGGCCGCACCATGTTTCCTGCGGTTGCTTTCGCCACCGTTTTGAGCGGCGCATCGCTTGCCGGAACCGTCGAAGGAACTGCAACCTACCGAGAGCGTATTGCGCTTCCGCCTGACACGACCTTGTTCGTCGAGCTTCAGGATATCTCATTGGCGGATGCGCCGGCCGAAACGCTTGCCGCGCAGAGATATGCCCTGACCGGTGTGCCGGCGCAGTTCGAACTGACCTATGATGACGCATTGATTCAGGACGGGCGCAGATACGCCGTGCGTGCTTCGGTCATGCAGGGGCAAAACCTGTTGTTCACCACCGATACCGTTTATCCGGTACTGACACATGGGGCCGAGAATTCTGCTGACCTGCTGATGATACAGGTGCAACACCAAGGTGCTGCGATGCTGGAAAACACCGAATGGGTCGCTTCGGGCCTCAATGGTGCGCCTGTCGAGACAGAGAAACGACCTGAACTTGCTTTTGGGCAGGGCGGGGCATTTTCAGGCAGCGGCGGTTGCAACCGGTTCAGTGGCCAGGCCGAGATTTCTGAAAATCGGATTGCGTTCCCGGACAATATGGCTGCAACGCTCATGGCTTGCCCACCCCCGCTGGATGAGGTCGAGCGGCAGTTTCTCAAGGCGATGCAAAGTGTCACGACCTTCGCGATGCAAGGCAACGCGCTGGCCTTGCTGGATGCTCAGGGTGAGCCGGTGATCAAAATGATGCGCAAGTAATAGGGCAGGGCTGTCACGCGATGGCCCTCGATCGTCCGGCGTTGCGACCCGAAAAGATGCAGCCGCCCAGGAAAGTTCCCTCAAGCGCGTTGTAGCCGTGATAGCCACCGCCACCGAACCCGGCGACTTCGCCGGCTGCGAACAGGCCCGGCACAACCTGACCATCGGTGCCAATCATCTGACTGTCCAGATTGGTCTGCAAACCGCCCAGTGTCTTGCGGGTCAGCACGTGCAGCTTGACCGCGATCAGCGGGCCATTCCTGGGGTCCAGGAACTTGTGCGGTTTGGCGGTGCGGATCAGCTTGTCGCCGCGATAGTTGCGCGCCGCCAGGATCGCCATCATCTGCGCATCTTTTGAGAACGGATTGTCCACCTGTGAATCCCGTGCTTCGATCTGGGCGCGCAGATGCGCCTCGTCGATCAGACCCCCGCCCAGATGGTTCATGCCGCTCACCAGTTCGGTCAACGTGTTGGCGACCACGAAATCCTCGCCCTTTTCCTTGAACGCCTCGACCGGGCCGGTGGCTTTCGACCCCGACAGGATGCGCTGACGGATGACCTCCTTCCAACTGCCCGAGGTGAAATCGGGGTTCTGTTCAGACCCGGACAGGGCGAATTCCTTCTTGATGACCTTCTGGGTCAGGACGAACCAACTGTATTCATAGCCGGTGTTCAGGATTTCGCGCAGGGTGCCCAGCGTGTCGAAGCCGGGCAGGCAGGGGGGCTGCAACCGGTTTCCGCGCGCGTCGAACCACATCGAGCTGGGGCCGGGCAGGATGCGGATACCATGGGCGGGCCAGATCGGATCCCAATTGCGTACGCCTTCGGTGTAATGCCACATGCGGTCGCCGTTGATGACATGGCCACCGGCCTTTTCGCTGATGGCGATCATCCGACCATCCACATGGAAGGGCACACCCGCCACCATGTCCTTGGGCGGTTCGCCCAGGCGGTCGCGGGGCCAATTCTGGCGCACCATTTCGAAATTGCCGCCGATCCCGCCCGAGGTGACGATGACAGAGGGTGCATAGACCTCGAACTCGCCCACCTCGTCACGGTTGGTCTTGCCGCCGCGCGGGGCCGTGTCATCGGCCAGAACCTCGCCCGAGACGCCCTTGGCCTCGCCGTTCTGCATGATGATGTGGCTGACCTGATGGCGGAACTTCAACTGGATCAGGCCGGTGCTGACATGGTTGCGGACCCGGCGGATGAAGTGCTCCAGCACGCCGGGCCCGGTGCCCCAGGTGATGTGAAAGCGCGGGACGGAATTGCCATGCCCGTTTGCATAAGACCCGCCACGTTCAGCCCAGCCCACGACCGGAAACCAGCGCAGGCCCATGTCATGCAGCCAGGGTCGCATTTCACCGGCGGCGAACTCGACATAGGCCTCGGCCCATTTGCGGGGCCAGGTGTCTTCTTCGCGGTCAAACTGCGCGCTTCCCATCCAGTCGCGCAACGCCAGATCGTGGCTGTCGCGGATACCCATGCGGCGTTGTTCCGGCGTGTCGACCATGAACAGGCCACCCAGGCTCCAGAAGGCCTGACCGCCCAGAAAACCTTCTGGTTCCTGATCGAGTATGATTACCTTTTTGCCTCGGTCGCCCAGTTCGGCCGCGGCGGCCAATCCGGCCAGACCGGCACCGATTACGATCGCATCAGCAGTGTTGTTTGTCATAACGGTCCTTTCAGCGCCTGCGGAACCAGACAAGAAACGGCAGAACCACGGCGTACATCGTAATGCCATAAACTGCCGAGGGCAGGGCCAGCGGGCTGAACCCGCTTTCGGTATTCGTGATCAGCGCCGCCAGTGTAATGCCCAGCGTGGAATTTTGAATTCCGGTTTCGATCGAGATCGTCTTGCACTCATTCCAGGACAGGTTTGATATCCGCGCCAGTCCCAGCCCAATGAACAGCAGGGCGATATTCAAAGAAATCAAGCCTGCGCCCATGATGCCAAGATTGTCGACGAACAATTGCCAGTTCCCGGCCAGTGCCGCGGCAACGATCAGCACGAACAAAACGGTCGCGAGCGTCGACAACCCCGGCTCTACGCGGTTTGCAAACCCTGTTGCAAAGTTGCGAATTCCGACCCCGATGGCCACAGGAAGCGTTGTTATCAAAAACAATGCAACAGCCAGCCCGGTGATCGAAACCTCGGGGGCTTCGTCGCCCATGAAATGCGCGATCGACCACGCGGCCAGTATTGGCACGGTCACCATCGACAAAAGGCTGATCACGGCGGTCAGGCTGACCGAAAGCGCGACATCGGCTTTGGCGAGCTTGGAGAGGATGTTGCTGGTTACGCCGCCCGGGCAAAAACTGAGCAGCATGAAACCAACCGCGATCTCGGGGGGCAATGCTAAGACTGTGACCGTCACGAAGGCCGCGACTGGCAAGAGAACAATCTGGCTTACCGCCCCGATGGCAAAGGCGCGTCGTCGGCTCAGGACACGACGGAAGTCTGCCACTTCCAGCCCGATGCCCAGAGACAACATGATAATGGCAAGCGACACCGGCAAGCCGACATTCAAAAGCAAATCCAAGGACAACTCCTCCCAAAGTTGCGTCAGATCAGCCTATGCGAGGGGGCAAGGCGCAGGCAACCGCGCCGTTGGGTCATTCGTATCGTCGGACGAACCGGCGCAGGATCTCGCCCGGCTGTGTGACATCGGCCGAATGGCAGTGATCGATCAGTTTTTGCGCGTCTTCAGGCGGGAAATAGCCGTGGTTCTTGTAGATATTGATGCGCTGTTCAAAATCCCTGGCGTCGGCTTCGGGGTGGAACTGCGTGGCGTATACGTTCTGCCCCCAACGGATCATCTGGAACGGGCAGGGGTCTGACGCGACAAGGTGCACGCATCCCTCTGGCAGAGCCTGAACCGCTTCCTTGTGGCCAACGAAAGCGTCGAAGGTTGGTTCCAACCCGGCGGTCAACGGATCCCGCTGCCCTTCCGGGGTCAAATGGCACGTGGATGGTCCGACGGGTTCGCCATACCGGGCCTTGCTGACGTCGCCGCCCAGATACGCCGCCAGAATGCCAAGGCCATAGCAGCAGCCCATGAACGGGTGATCTTGTGCGATGATCTGCGGCATCAACCCCATGATCGCAGCCTCGATCCGGGCATCCAGCGGGGATTTGGTCGCCGGGTCGTCACTGACGCACCCCGGTCCGCCGCCTACGATGACACCGGCATAGTCCGTGACATCCAGCCCTTCTGGCAGGTCGTCGCAATCCAAACGAATGCGATGCGTCTGTTCAGGAGACAACCCGCTCCGGTTCAGGATCGAGGCATATTCGGCGTCGGACGCATCTGTTTCGGGGCGCAGTTGCAGGATCAAAAACGGTTTCATGCGCAGCCTTTACCCGTCACAGCGGCCAGAATACAAGGATGGCGGGAACAGAAACGGCTATGATCAGCACTTCCAGCGGCAATCCCATGCGCCAGTAATCTCCGAATCGATAGCCTCCGGGACCCAGAACCAGCGTGTTGTTCTTGTGCCCGATGGGGGTCAGGAACGCAGCCGAGGCCGCAACGGCCACGGTCATCAGGAACGGGTCGGGTGACACCTCAAGCGTGCGTGCCATTTGTATCCCGACCGGCGCGGCGACAATGGCGGTGGCGGTGTTGTTCAACACGTCCGACAAAGTCATCGTGACAACCATCAATACGGTCAGAATGGCCCAGGCGGGCAGACCATCGGTCAGCTGGATCAGGGCGTTTGCGATCAGTTCGGTGCCGCCCGAGGTCTCCAAGGCGCTGCCCAGCGGGATCATAGACCCCAGCAGTACGACCACCGGCCATTCGATGTGATTGTAAATGTCGGTGATCGGCATGATCTTGGTCAGCACATAAGCAATCACGACCAGCCCCAAAGCAATGGGCAGATAGATCAACCCAACACTTGCGGCCAAAACAGCGGCGGCAAACAGACCGATGGCCAGCCATGCCTTGTCATTTGCCGTTACGTTCAGCCCGCGTCCGGCAAGGGGCAGGCAGCCCAGCCATTCCGTGACATCCGCAGCGCGGTCGCGGGGGCAGAGCAGCAGCAGGATATCGCCCGGTTCCACCTCGGTCTTGCGGACCTGTTCGGTAATCCTGCGCCCCTGGCGTGAGATGCCCATCAGAACGGTGCTTTGCCGCCAGGCCAGCCCAAGCCCTTGTGCGGTGCGGCCTGTGATGCGCGCGCTTTCCGGCACGACGACTTCGATCACTTCCAGCCCGTCACCCTCGGCCGTCAGCAACTCCTGCCGGCGCGTGTCCGAGAAGTCGAGATTGAGCGCCGCGCGAAACTCGTCCAGCGCCTCGGGTCGGGCTTCCAGAACCAGCGCGTCACCTTCCTGCAAAACGGCGTGCGCCGACCGGCCATAGCGCCGTTTGCCATCCCGGATCAAACCGATGATGGCCACGTCCGATTTCTCGGCCACCTCATAAAGTTCACTGACCCGTTTGCCGATATGGGCGGATTCTGGGGGAACGGTCAGCTCGGCGATGTATTCGGCCAAGGTTTCCGATGTCTCGGCCTGCGGTCCGCGATCGGGGATCAGACGCCAGCCTACCAGTGCGACAAAGGCAAGACCGGCGATCGCGGCCAGCCCACCGACCGGGGCAAAATCGAACATGTGAAACGGCTCGCCCAGTGTTTCGGCCCGGATCGACGCTATGATGATGTTCGGGGGGGTCCCGATCAGCGTCGCCATCCCGCCGAGAATGGTGGCAAAGCTCAGCGGCATCAGCGACAGGCCCACCGATCGTCCGGCCTTGCGTGCGGTCTGGATGTCCACGGGCATCAGCAACGCCAGCGCCGCCACGTTGTTCATGAAGGCCGACAGAACCGCGCCGATCCCGCCCATCAGGGCGATATGCGCACCCAAGCCCCGCGAGGCATCAACCAGCGTGCGGGTGATCAGGAACACTGCGCCTGATCGGACCAAACCGGCAGAAACCACCAAAACCAGCGCCACAATGATGGTCGCGGGATGGCCGAACCCGGCAAAGGCGCCATCCACGGGCACGACGCCCAGCACAACGCCGATCATCAGCGCGGCAAAGGCCACGAGGTCGTATCGAAACCGGCCCCACAACAGCATTCCGAAGACGGTGATGAAAAGCGCAAAAAGAATGATCTGGTCTGTCGTCATGTCGTCACCATACTAGCCGGTGAAGCCGTCGCAAGCCGCTCTCTTGATCCTGCCCCCTGCAAACGTCTATATGAGCGCCGAACACGCAATCACGATGACGAGGACGCATTATGGCAGGCCACTCAAAATGGGCCAACATCCAGCACCGCAAGGGGCGTCAGGACGCCGCGCGGTCCAAACTGTTTTCCAAACTGTCGAAAGAGATCACCGTTGCCGCCAAGATGGGCGACCCCGATCCCGACAAGAACCCGCGCTTGCGTCTGGCCGTGAAAGAGGCCAAGTCGAACTCGGTTCCCAAGGATGTGATTGACCGCGCGATCAAAAAGTCCACCGCCGGTGAAGGCGACGATTACGAAGAAATCCGCTATGAGGGCTATGGCCCCAACGGCGTGGCCGTGATTGTTGAAACCATGACGGACAACCGCAACCGCACTGCGTCGACCGTGCGTTCGACCTTTTCCAAGAACGGCGGTAATCTGGGCGAGACGGGCTCGGTCGGGTTCATGTTCGAGCGCAAGGGCGAAGTGATTTACCCGGCAACGGCGGGTGACGCAGACACCATATTCGAAGCCGCCATCGAGGCCGGCGCGGAAGATGTCGAAAGTTCAGAGGATGGACACATCATCTGGTGTGCGGATACGGATCTGAACGACGTTTCGAACGCGTTGGAAGCTGCGCTGGGTGAATCGGAATCCACCAAATTGGTCTGGAAGCCGACCACCACGACCGAGCTGGGTCTGGAAGACATGCAAAAGCTGATGAAACTGGTGGATGCGCTGGAAGACGATGACGACGTACAGCGCGTCACGACCAATTTCGAGGCCTCGGATGAGGTGATGGCACAGCTCTGAGCTGTGGCGGATCTTGACGGCGAAACCCGGCTCAACCGCCGGGTTTTTCGTTTTCGGACAGTTTCGAAGAGTTGTTGGCTGAACCCTTCGAAACGCATAGGCTGGAAAAACCCGGAATTTCCGAGACAACGCCACCGAAAGATCCACGATGGATGCGACTGCTGAAAAGGCCAAGCGAAACGTGCCGGTTCTTGCTGGGCAGAGTATCGTGTCTCAGGTTGCGTGGACTCTGGGCAGCCCATCGGTGGTTTTGCCGTTTCTGGCCGTGTCATTCGAACTGCCGATGTTCGTGGCGGGCGCGCTGGTTTCGGTGCGAATGATTGGCAGCATGATTTCCGATTTCTTTCTGGCGCAATCCGTCGCGGCGAAATCGCAAAAGAAACGCGCAATCGCTCTGACCGAAGCGATCATCGGATCCTGTCTGGTCCTGGCAATGGTGGCCGCCGCGACCGGGGTCGTTCCGTTGATCGCAGTGGTTTTCGTGGCGGTCTTTTTCGTGATCGGCCTTGTGGACGAGGTGCAGAACCTGATGTTCACCGATCTGCTGGGCGATCATGTCCACTCGCGTTCGCGCATGGTCCTGCATTACCTGCAACTTGGGGGCGGGGGCCTGTGCGCCATCGGTCTTGCCATGTTGGTGCATCAGATCACCAAGGAAAACCCACCTTTTTCGCGCCACTCAACCATGATCGGTGTATCGGTTGCGTTTTTCATGCTGTCAGGGCTTTTGATGCTGGCCATGACTGAGAATGCCCGCTCGGCGGAGCCGGCAAACAAGACCGGACCCAAAGCAAAGCTGTCGTTCAAGGCCAATGCCCGGGGTATTCTTGGCATGTTCGAATACTCGTGGTTTCGGCGTTACATGGTCATGCGAATGCTTTTGGTGGCTGTTTCGCTCTCTGTCCCATTCTTTGCGCTGATCGCGGCCGAAGCGCATCACAGCTCGGCCAAGGGACTGACCGCGATGATTGTTTCATCTGCTTCGGGCTATCTTGTGTCCGGGCCTTTGTGGCAGGTCGTGAACATGAAGTCTCATCGTGCCGTCATGGTGGTCGGGACACTGATGGTGGCCGCAACCGGCGGTGTTCTTCTGGCATTTCACTACTTGGGTATCGATCACGATGTGCATCTGCACGCGATCGCGCTGTTTGTCGTCACCGTTGCGGTGACCGGGATCAGCAGCGCGCGCAAGCTCTATTTCCTGGACGTCGCGCCCAAGGAACAGCGCGTTCAGGGATCAGCCGCGATCAAGTCTTTTACCCGTTTGTTGGCGGTGCTGCTTTCGGCGGCCTTGGCCGCAGTCGCCCATATGCACGAGGTTGTATTGGCCGTCGCGTTCATAGTCGCAGCCAGCCTGGTGGCCTGCGTGACATGCTACCTGACAATGTTGCCGGACCGAAAGGACGCCTCTGGCACACAGGGCTGATGCGGCTCCGCTTAGAAAAAGGAAGAAATCTCGCCCAAGGGCTTTTTCAGCTTTGCAACGGACGGCACGGTCGCGGTTTCCGAGGGATGTCCAACTGCGATGATCATTGTCGGTTTCTCTGAAGCGGGCCGACCCAGCGCATCGGTCAGAAACCGCATCGGATTCGGGGTATGTGTCAACGTGCTGAGACCGGCGTGATGCAATGCCGCCAGCAGAAAGCCGGTGGCAATGTTCACACTTTCCGGCACGTAGTAATTCTTGTACCGCGTCCCGTCTTCGAATTGCCCCCAGCGTTGGGCAAAGACCACGATCAGCCACGGGGCGACGGTCAGATGTTCCTTGACCGCGTTTGTCCCGATGGGTTCCAGAGCCTTGATCCATTCATCGCCCGCCCCTCCCGCGTAAAAGCGACGCTCTTCTTCTTCGGCTTCCTCACGGATGCGCAGTTTCAGCTTGGGGTCCGAGACGGCAGCAAAATGCCAGGGCTGGTGGTTTGCACCTGACGGGGCCGTTCCCGCGGTGCGCAGGCAGGTTTCGATCACATCACGAGCCACCGGGCGCGTAGAGAAATCCCGAACGGTATGACGCCGCCGCATCTTTTCAAAGAAAGCCACAGCTGCGTCCTGCATGTCCGCATCACTGATCTCGCATCGGTCGGGCAGGGGAATGGGGTCATAACTGAGGGCGTCGCGCGAGAACATTGGTTCCTCCAATCGAATGAGTCTGACTATTTGCCTATTTGCCTTGTGACGGTAGCAAAACCCGTTGCGCAGCATGCTGGACCGCTTGTGTAAGGGGTTTGAGCGCCGGGGCAAGAACCCGCCCGACCTGCCAGCTGAGCGCGATGTCCAGTGGCGCATCGGGAACGATCGGGCTCAGCAGCCCACGCTCCATGGCGTCTTGCGCAAGGGCTGCGGGGTTCATGCCCCAGCCAATCCCGGCGATTGCGGCATCAACGAACCCTTGCGAAGATGGCAGGAAGTGGAAAGGCGGTGACAGATGTTTGCCGGTGTGATTTGCGATCCACGCTTTTTGCAGACCGTCCTTCCTGTTGAAGACAAGGCAAGGCGCTTTGCTGAGGGTTTCCTCGGTCACGCCGTTCTTGAACCAGGTGTTGACAAATTTCGGGCTGGCGGTGGGCAGATATCTCAACACGCCCAGCTCAATCGCGTCGCAACCGCTCACTGTTTGTCCGCCGACGGTGACGGCGGCGCTGACCTCGCCGCGCCTCAGCCAGTCCGCCGAATGGTCCTGATCGTCGATCACAAGGTCGAACAGCATGTCGGGCACCCGCGCCATCGCGTCAATGAACCAGGTGGCCAGAATGTCGGCGGGTACCGCAACGCGAACCCGCGCGGACCCGGGTTCTTGTGCCAGAGTCAATTCCCGAGCCAGCTGCGCTTCCAGCAAACCGACATCTTCGGCGTAACGTGCGATGCGCTGCCCGGCTGGCGTTCCGGTGCAAGGGGTTCCCCGATGTATGAGCGAGGCGCCCACGCGATCCTCCAGCGCTTTTATCCGCTGGGATATCGCCGAAGGGGTTACAGCCAGTTCCGCCGCCGCCGCATCAAAGCTGCCATGGCGCAGGATTGCTGACAAAGCGGCCAATTGGTGAGGGTCCAGTAGCATTAGCAGAACTTAACTGAGGGCAGCATCTTTAATTTGATAGATCGTATCGCGGCCATTAGTCAACGCAATGGCAACGCAGGAGATACCATGCCTACATCCGTGATCGCCGGTTTCGCGCTGGGTTTCAGCCTGATCCTCGCCATCGGGGCGCAGAACGCCTTTGTTTTAAGGCAGGGCCTGCGGCGCGAGCATGTGTTTTTTCTGTGCCTGACCTGCGCGGTGTCTGATGCCATCCTGATCGGAGCAGGCGTGGCAGGTTTTGGCACACTGGCACAGGCCGCACCTTGGTTCGAAACCGTGATGCGATACGGTGGGGCGGCATTCCTGACCTGGTATGGCCTGCGCAGTCTCCGGTCGTCCTGGCTGGGTGGTTCGGTGATGGAAATCGGCAATGGCAAGCGAACCAGCCTCAAGGCCGCGCTGCTGACGGTATTTGCGTTCACCTGGCTGAATCCGCATGTATATCTGGATACGGTCGTGCTGATCGGTTCGATCTCGGCCCAATATGACGACCGGCTTGGTTTCGCCCTCGGCGCGATGACATCCAGCTTTGTTTTCTTCTTTTCGCTTGGCTATGGGGCAAGCATCCTGTCGCCTGTTTTTGCGCGCCCCAGGGCGTGGCAGGTGTTGGATGCAGGGATTGGCGTGGTCATGTTGGGTATCGCGCTGAAACTTGTTACCATGTGAAGGGTTGTTCCCGGCCGGGTTTCGGTGTTCAACCTTGAACATGACTTCATCCACCGTATCATCCCGCCCGCTTGCCGGCATGTTCTGGATGTTCGCCGCCGGCTTGTCCTTTGTTGTGATGACCGCGCTGGTGAAGTCGCTGGGCACATCGATGAATTCCATCCAGGCCGCCTTTCTGCGATATGTGCTGGGGTTGGTGTTTCTGTTGCCGGCCATGCGGTCGATCATGGCGACGCATCTGACCCCCCGCCTGCTGACGCTGTTCGGCCTGCGAGGGGTCGTGCATGCGGTTGCGGTCATGCTCTGGTTCTTTGCGATGACACAGATCCCACTGGCCGAAGTTACAGCCATGAATTACATGACACCGGTTTACGTCACACTGGGGGCGGCCCTGTTTTTGGGCGAAAAGCTGGCCTTTCGCCGGATTGCTGCGATTCTGGTCGCTCTGGTTGGCGTCCTGATCATCCTGCGGCCCGGGTTTCGCGAAGTGTCATCAGGCCATCTGGCCATGCTGGGAACGGCCCTGACCCTTGGGGGGTCGTATTTATTGGCCAAGATTCTGGTGCGTGACGTACCGCCCGCCGTCGTTGTGGCACATCTGTCGATCTGGGTGACCATTGCCTTGATACCCTTTGCGATCGCCGTTTGGACGCAGCCAAGCCTGCGGGATATCGGGGTTCTTTTTCTGGTGGCCAGTTTTGCGACCGCCGGGCACTATTTCATGACCCTGGCGCTTCAGGCGGCGCCGGTGGCCGTCACGCAGCCGGTGACGTTTCTTCAGTTGATATGGGCCACGATCCTGGGCGCCGCGGTTTTCCATGAAAGCGTTGACGTTTGGGTTGTCGCAGGCGGCACGCTGATCCTTGCCGCCGTAAGCTTTATTTCATGGCGCGAATTCGTGTTGAACCGCAAGGACTTGACGCCTCCGAGTATTGCGCCGAAGCTGTAACAACATCGCTCCCTGATTTTTCATTAATTGACGAGTCAATAAAAACCCCCTAGCGTGGTCCCGTGACACCTGTTCAAGGGGAGAACGATGCCAAAAGTCGGAATGGAGCCAATCCGCCGGGATGCGATTGTTCGCGCGACAATCGCTGAGCTGGGCGTGAAGAAATCCCTTGATGTAACAGTCAGTCAGATTGCCAAACGTGCCGGCATGTCCAGCGCGCTTGCGCACCACTATTTCGGCGGCAAGGATCAGATCTTTCTGGCCGCCATGCGCCGGATCCTCTCGGACTTCGGCGAAGAAGCAAGGGGCGAGCTGAAAGCGGCTGCGGCGGACGAAAGGGCGCAGGCGATCGTCAGGGCGTGTTTTGCGCCTTCTTGTTTCACACCCGATGTGATCGCGGCCTGGATGACCTTCTACGTGCTGGCTCAGACCAATGATGACGCCCTGCGCCTGTGGCAGATCTATCAGGCCCGCATCAAATCCAATCTGACCCACGCCCTGCGGCACAAGTTAGCTGACCCGCAAGAGGCGGCCGAGAACATGGTTGCCCTGATTGACGGGCTGTACATCCGCGCCGCACTCAGCGCCCCTGAAGAACCGCAACTGGCCGTGAGCCACGCGATGCGTGTGCTCAACACTCTGCTCGAGGCTGAAAAATGACAAAACCGAACATTCTGATCCTGATGGTGGATCAGCTCAACGGGACTCTCTTTCCAGACGGTCCCGCTGATTGGCTTCACGCTCCGAACCTGAAGAAACTGGCGGAACGGTCAACCCGATTTGCCAACGCTTACACGGCGTCGCCCTTGTGCGCGCCCGGGCGGGCCAGCTTCATGTCCGGTCAATTGCCGTCGCGCACCGGCGTCTATGACAACGCGGCCGAGTTTCGCAGCGATATCCCCACATACGCACATCACCTGCGCCGCGCGGGCTATTACACCTGCCTGTCGGGCAAGATGCATTTCGTCGGTCCCGATCAGCTGCACGGGTTCGAAGACCGCCTGACCACCGACATCTACCCGGCCGATTTCGGCTGGACCCCGGATTACCGCAAGCCGGGTGAACGCATCGACTGGTGGTATCACAACATGGGGTCCGTCACCGGCGCGGGTGTTGCCGAGATTTCCAACCAGATGGAATATGACGACGAGGTCGCCTACAACGCCAAGGCCAAGCTTTATGATCTGGCACGCGGCAAGGATGACCGCCCGTGGTGCGTGACCGTCAGCTTTACGCACCCCCATGACCCGTATGTTGCCCGCCGCAAATACTGGGATCTTTACGAGGATTGCGCACATCTGCTGCCCGAGGTCGCCGATCTGGGTTATGACAATCAGGACCCCCACGCCAAGCGCATCTTCGATGCCAATGACTGGCGCAGTTTCGACATTACCCAAGAAGATATCCGCAAGTCGCGTCGCGCCTATTTCGCCAATATTTCCTATCTGGACGACAAGATCGGCGAAATCCTCGAAGTGCTGGAAACCACCCGGCAAGAGGCGATCATCCTGTTCGTTTCGGATCACGGCGACATGCTGGGCGAACGCGGGTTGTGGTTCAAGATGAACTTCTACGAAGGCTCGGCGCGTGTGCCGCTGATGATCGCCTCGCCTGATCTGCCCGCCGGCCGGATAGATGCTCCGGTATCGACAATAGACGTAACGCCGACCCTGGGGGCGCTGGCCGGCGTAGACATGGCCGAGATCGCCCCCTGGACCGATGGCGAAAACCTCGTGCCGTTGGCACTGGGCGAAGAACGAACCACACCAGTGGCCATGGAATACGCGGCCGAGGCATCCTACGCGCCGCTGGTCTCGCTGCGATATGGCAAGTGGAAATACAACCGCTGTGCGCTGGACCCTGATCAGTTGTTTGATCTTGAGGCCGACCCGCACGAACTGAACAATCTGGCAGACAGCCCCGAACACGCAGGCACGTTGCAAACACTGCGTGCCAAATCCGAGGCCCGTTGGGATCTGGATCGCTTCGATGCCGAAGTCCGTGCCAGCCAGGCTCGGCGTTGGGTTGTGTACGAAGCGCTGCGGCAGGGCGGATACTACCCGTGGGATTATCAGCCGCTGCAAAAAGCGTCGGAACGCTACATGCGCAATCACATGGATCTGAACATCGTCGAGGAAAGCGCCCGGTTCCCGCGCGGCGAATAACCTCTTCATCTTTTCGAAAATACTCCCGCCGGAGGCATCCAACCTTCTCGGCGGGGCAGGAGTTGTGGAAATGGAAGCAGATTTTGTCATCGTCGGCGCAGGGTCCGCAGGCTGCGCAATGGCATATCGTCTGAGCGAGGCCGGGGCCTCGGTTCTGGTGATCGAACACGGCGGCACCGACATGGGGCCTTTCATTCAGATGCCGGCGGCGCTGAGCTATCCGATGAACATGTCGCGCTATGACTGGGGCTATCAGTCCGAGCCCGAGCCGCACCTGAACAACCGTCGCCTGGCCTGTCCGCGCGGCAAGGTGATCGGCGGGTCGTCCTCGATCAATGGCATGGTCTATGTTCGCGGCCACGCGCGCGATTTCGATACCTGGGCCGAGATGGGGGCTGACGGTTGGTCTTACGCGGATGTTTTGCCTTATTACAAACGGATGGAGACGTGGCATGATGGCGGCCATGGGGGCGATCCTGCGTGGCGCGGCACTGACGGTCCACTGCACGTGTCGCGCGGCCCGCGCGAGAACCCGTTGTTTCAAGCCTTTGTGGACGCCGGTCAGCAGGCCGGTTACGAAGTCACGGGCGATTACAACGGTGAAAAGCAGGAAGGCTTTGGCCCGATGGAGCAGACCGTCTGGAAAGGGCGGCGCTGGTCTGCGGCGAATGCCTATCTGAAACCCGCGCTCAAGCGCGACAATTGCGATATCGTGCGCGGTCTTGCGTCTCGGGTTGTCATGGAAAACGGCCGCGCCACAGGGGTCGAACTGATCCGCGGCGGCAGGAAAGAGGTCATCAAGGCCCGGCGCGAAGTCGTTCTTGCTGCATCGTCGATCAATTCACCCAAACTGCTGATGTTGTCCGGTATCGGCCCAGCGGCGCATCTGGCCGAGCATGGGATCGACGTCGTGGCGGATCGCCCGGGGGTCGGTGCCAACCTACAGGACCATCTTGAGCTTTATATCCAACAGGCGTCGCTGCAACCGATCACGCTCTACAAGCACTGGAACCTGTTCAGCAAGGGCCTGATCGGGGCGCAATGGCTGTTTACCAAAACGGGATTGGGCGCATCGAACCAGTTCGAAAGCGCGGCGTTCATCCGGTCGAAGCCGGGCGTGGAATACCCCGACATTCAATACCACTTCCTGCCGATAGCGGTGCGCTATGATGGGCAGGCCGCTGCCGAGGGGCACGGGTTCCAGGCGCATGTCGGCCCGATGCGGTCGCCGTCACGCGGGACGGTCACATTGCGCTCTGCCCAAGCCGCAGACGCGCCGGTGATCAAGTTCAACTACATGAGCCATGAAAAGGATTGGGAGGATTTCCGCACCTGTATCCGGCTGACCCGCGAAATCTTTGGGCAAGCCGCCTTCAAGCCCTTTGCGGGCAAGGAAATTCAGCCCGGTTCCGCTGTCCAAACGGATGAAGATCTGAACGCCTTTATCGCGGAGCATGCGGAAAGCGCCTATCACCCCTGCGGTACGTGCCGGATGGGGCGCGCGGATGACAAGAATGCGGTAGTCGACCCCCAAGGCCGTGTCATCGGCGTGGACGGGTTGCGCGTTGCGGACAGTTCAGTCTTTCCGCAGATCACCAACGGCAACCTGAATGCGCCGTCTATCATGGTGGGTGAAAAAGTGTCGGATTCGCTTTTGGGCAAAGATCCGTTGCCGAAGGCCAATGATCGTCCGTGGATTCACCCCAACTGGGCAACCGCTCAACGTTAACCTTTCCAAACGGCCCCCGGTTGAATGCGCGTGAAATACCGCGCATATCGGGGGCATGTTAAGGATTTGTTTAGCCTTTGTTCTTCTGCTTCCAGGTCTGACCCATGCCGCAGAGCAACTTGCAGGTCGGGTTCACGTAATCGATGCGGACACCTGGAATGTCGGTGGTGTTCGGGTGCGGCTGCACGGTATCGATGCGCCCGAACTGGATCAGACCTGTCAGGATTCCGACGGATCAAGCTGGCCGTGCGGGACGTGGGCCACTCATGTGGTTCGGGAACAGTTTCAGGGACGGATGACCACTTGTGTCCCGTTGGATCGGGATCGCTACGGTCGCATCGTTGCTCGGTGCAGCGTGGAGCGCGAAGACGTCGCCGCCCGGATTGTAGAGCAGGGCTTGGCCTTTGCGTACCGCAAATATTCGGACACGTATGCAGGTGCCGAACAGGTCGCGAGGATTGAAAACAGGGGATTGCACAAGACACAGATACAGGTGCCTTGGGTCCACAGGGCACGCAAGAAACCGAAATCCTCTGAAACATGCCTAATCAAAGGAAATGTTTCGTCAAAGGGCGAAAGGATCTTTCACGAACCGGGCCAGAGGTACTATGCCAAAACCCGGATCAGTGCAGCCAAGGGCGAGCGATGGTTCTGCTCTGCTGCCGAAGCACGTGCAGCGGGTTGGCGTGCTGCGCGACGCTGAATTCTGAATTTTTCCTGTATGAAATTGATCCGCGTCAAAGTGGGCGGCGCGTCACGCTTCTACCACTGATATGCAACGACATATGAAGGAGCGAACAGACATGTCCCACACCCCGCATGAACTGGCCGAAGAGTTTCCGGACAAGGTTGAACTGATGAGCCAGCTCAAGCAAACGGACGCGCATTTTGCCCGTCTGGCTGATGAGTATCACGAGGTCAATCGCGTTGTGCATCGGGCTGAAACCAACGTCGAGCCCATGGAAGACCTGGCCGAAGTTGATTTGCGCAAGAAACGGGCAGCGCTGAAAGACGAAATCTGGGCGATTTTGTCCAAGGCCTGAACATTATGGCTGGGGGATACTGTCCCTGTCCTTTCCCGGCCCGGGTCGGGGCTCCCCCCGTTAATTTCTGGCCATACGAAATCAGGTGACTTCGTATGGCAGGGTGCCGCGCGTATGGGTGTCGATGCTGAGACGGCGTTCCAGCGGCGGGACTGAACGCTGATGGCAGTTTTGCCGCTCGCAGATGCGGCAGGAAATGCCGATGGGCTCGTAAGCGCTGGCGTTGTTTATGTCGAGGTTGTCGGCATACACGAGCGCCGGGGCGTGGCGCACCTCGCACCCCAGCGCAATTGCGTACCGCCTGACCGGTGCGCCGAATGAACCACCTGATTTCGACACATCCCGAGCCAGCGAGATGTAACGCACACCATCCGGCGTTTCTGCCAGTTGCCGAAGGAAATGGCCCGGCGTTTCAAAGGCCCGATGCACGTTCCAAAGGGGGCAGGCGCCACCGAACCGTGCAAATTGCAGACGCGTGGCCGAGTGCCGTTTCGTGATCGTTCCGGCCTGATCCACGCGGACGAAAAAGAACGGGATACCTTTTGCACCGGGGCGTTGCAGCGTCGACAGTCTATGCGCAACCTGCTCAATCGATGCGCCAAACCGGTTGCTGAGTAGCTCCAGATCGTGGCGCTCTTCCTGAGCAGCGGTCAGGAATGCGGAATAGGGCATCAAGGAAGCGCCGGCGAAATAATTGGCAAGGCCGATCTTTGCGATGGACCGTGCCTCGTCGCTTTGGAACTTGGCAAAATCCAGTGTCGCTTCCAGCAGTTTGTCCTGACTGATCAATGCGACCTGCAACAGCAGTTGAAACACTTGCGTTTGCGGGGTCGAGCGGGAGGAAAGGCGCAGGATTTTGCTTTCGGCGTCATAGGTGCGCAAAAGGGCGATGTCAGAGAACATCACTTGAATGCCACGCTCAGTCAGGCTGTTCAAAGCCGCCTGCCGGATGCTGCCCGGGTTTTCCGCGCGATTGGCGAACAGCTCTGCCGCCCGGTCCACGGCGTCGATGTAGTTGTCGCAATAATGGAAGAAGTCCCGCACCTCTTCCCAGGGGCTGGCCTGCATTCGGGCGTCCTCTCGCCCCAGGGCTTCGTCCAGTGAGGCGAGGCGTTCATGCGTTTGCCGGTAGGTTTTGTGCAGCTCGATAAATGCGCGGGCCAATGCCGGAGCGTTTGATGCCGTCAGGCGTAAATCGGCAAGTGGCGGCAGAATATCCGCAAAAACCGGGTCGGCCAAAGCTTCGCGCATATCCGACACCAGTCGCTCGCTGTCGCCGGTGCTGAGCTCGGTGACATCCAAGCCGAATTCTTGTGCCAGAGCCAACACAACCGTGGTCGATATCGGCCGGTTGTTGTTCTCCATCTGGTTCAGGTATGGGAGTGAAACACCCAGTTTCGCCGCGAATTCGCGTTGTGTCAGGGCCAGTCGCGTGCGCATTTCACGCAGTTTCGCGCCGGCATAGAGCTTTTGGGTGGCCATGAGGTGCCTTTGCAAGTTTTCTGTTTTGGAAGATTAACTTTGCAAAGTTTTCGGAGCAAGTCGTTACAGCCCCAATTGACGCTCTCGCCGAATGACGGATCCAATTGCGAAAATCGCCAGAACTGCAGAGGTTAGCATCAGCCAGAGCAAGGGCATGGCGCCGGTTTCCCGGGTCAGCAGGGTGCCTGCCAGCGCGCTCAGGCCCGCGCCGCCGCCCAGCATGATTGCGCCGCTCAGCCCTGAGGCGGTTGCGGCCAGATGCGGACGAACGGACAATGCGCCGGAGGTGGCATTGGGAATGGCCATGCCGTTTCCGACGCCCACAAAGGTCATCAAGCTGAAAAAGCTGAGTGCGGTGCCCAGACCTGTGAGGAACAAGGATGCCGAAAGCGCAACGCCCAAGGCGTTCAGCAGGCTGCCCCACAGCACCATCCGGTTGATGCCAATCTGTACGGAAAAGCGACCGCTCAGAAAGTTGCCAACAAAATAGCCCACTGCGGGGGCGCCGAAGTATATGCCGACCTGTGCCGCGCTTAGTCCGAACAGTTCGGTTCCAATAAATGGCGCGCCACCGAGATAGGCAAAGAATGTGCCCGAAGACAACGCGCAGGACAGTGAATAGCCCCAGAACCGTGGCGAGGTCAGAAGTTCAGGGTATTCCTTGAACTGCTGAACAAGGGTCTTGCCGCTTTTGGCTGACGTTTCGCCAAAATCCGCGAAGGTCAAGGCAAGCGTCAGGGCGCCCAGGGCGAAAGGCAGCCAGAAATTCGCTTTCCAGCCAAAGCTTTCCTCCAGCAGGCCGCCGATCGCCGGGCCGATCATCGGGACCACGGCCATACCCATTGTCACGTAACCGATCATCGATGCCGCCTGATCCTGATCGTACATATCCCTGACCGCAGCCCGGCTGAGAACCATGCCGACAACCACGACCGCCTGGCACATTCTGAACGCCAGAAAGATTTCAACGTTGGGCGCATAGATGCATCCAAGGGTGGCCAGCAGGAACAAGCCGATCCCCCACAGCAGAACAGGCCTGCGACCTGCCTTGTCCGCGAGCGGACCAATCAGGATTTGCAGAACGGCATTGACCAGAAGATACAGCGCGATCGACAGCTGCATGACCTTGTAATCGGCGCCAAAATACGCGGCCATGTTCGGCAGGCTCGGCAGAAACAGGTTCATGCTCAGCGCAGACAAGCCCGCGAGCAATACAAGTGTCGCCAATGTGGGTGGTGTGCGGCGAACCGCGCGAGAGCTGAACTGCATAGTTCACATGTATAGTCATGGAATTTTGGATTGCCAGCCATCCAGCGATCTCAACAAGAGACTTTGCAAGTTTACAGTTATCCAGATTGTTGTTGCTGGATATTTGCAAATTTGCCGAAAAGAGCTTTGGATGAGAGGCGCGAAAGGGTAGGGTCCCGGCAAATTTTACAGGGGATAATCGTCATGAAAGACATCCTTTCCGAGTTGGAAAACCGCCGCAACGACGCACGACTGGGCGGCGGGCAGAGGCGGATTGATGCCCAGCATGCGCGCGGAAAGCTGACGGCGCGAGAGCGGATCGAGTTGCTGCTGGATGAGGGCAGCTTTGAAGAATTCGACATGTTCGTCAGTCATCGATGCACCGAATTCGGAATGGAAAATCAAAAACCTGCGGGTGATGGTGTTGTCACCGGCTGGGGCACCATCAACGGCCGCATGGTCTATGTGTTCAGCCAGGACTTTACGGTCTTTGGTGGGTCGCTGTCCGAGACGCATGCCCAGAAAATCTGCAAGATCATGGATATGGCGGTGCAAAACGGAGCACCGATTGTCGGTATCAACGACTCGGGCGGTGCGCGAATCCAGGAAGGCGTGGCTTCGCTGGCCGGGTATGCCGAAGTGTTTCAGCGCAACATAACGGCCTCGGGTGTGGTTCCGCAGATCAGCGTAATCATGGGCCCATGCGCCGGCGGAGCGGTTTACAGCCCCGCGATGACGGACTTCATTTTTATGGTCAAGGACACGTCTTACATGTTCGTGACGGGCCCCGACGTGGTCAAAACGGTCACCAACGAGGTTGTAACAGCCGAAGAACTGGGTGGCGCCTCGACCCACACCAAGAAATCCTCGGTCGCCGACGCCGCGTTCGAAAACGATGTGGAAGCATTGGCAGAAGTGCGCCGACTGGTGGACTTCCTGCCGCTCAACAACCGCGAGAAACCTCCGGTGCGTCCGTTCTTTGATGACCCTCACCGGATCGAGGATTCGCTGGACACTCTGGTTCCGGACAATCCGAACACGCCCTACGACATGAAGGAACTCATCACAAAAATAGCCGATGAAGGCGATTTCTACGAAATTCAGGAAGATTTCGCCAAGAACATCATCACCGGCTTTATTCGGCTGGAAGGTCAGACCGTTGGTGTCGTGGCGAACCAACCGATGGTTTTGGCGGGATGTTTGGATATTGACAGTTCACGCAAGGCGGCGCGGTTCGTGCGGTTCTGCGACTGTTTCGAAATTCCGATCCTGACGCTTGTCGATGTTCCGGGCTTTCTGCCGGGCACACAGCAGGAATATAGCGGCGTGATCAAGCACGGCGCAAAGCTGCTTTATGCATATGGCGAGGCGACCGTGCCCAAGGTCACGGTGATCACGCGCAAGGCGTATGGCGGTGCCTATGTTGTTATGGCGTCCAAACATCTGCGCGGCGATTTCAACTATGCCTGGCCGACAGCCGAAATCGCGGTGATGGGTGCCAAGGGTGCAACCGAGATTATTCATCGGGCAGATCTGCATGATGCGGAAAAGACCGCACAGCATGTCGCCGATTACGAAGATCGGTTTGCAAACCCCTTTGTCGCGGCCGAACGCGGCTTCGTCGACGAGGTGATCATGCCGCATTCGACCCGCCGGCGCGTGTCCAGAGCCTTTGCCAGTTTGCGCGGCAAACAGCTGAAGAACCCTTGGAAAAAGCACGACAATATTCCGCTTTGACCCATTCGGGGCGGCGTTGTCCGCCCCGGTTGTTGGTACTGGCAGTCCGATTTTTAGCGAAAATGCTCAAAATTGCGGCGGAATTGACAAAAAGCGACAAATAGTTGAATGATCCGACCCGTCAGACATAGAACCGCGCAGGCCAAAAGCACTGCGCGCGCGATCCCGGAAGGAGGAGCCTGCCTTCGGTGGGTCCGGGATCGTGCCATATGTCTGGTGTTGTGTGCGCTCGGCGTTCCTGTTTTTGCCCAGACAGACAGTTCATTGCCGGTGCCGTCCGGTCAGCCGGTGCATCTGAGCGATGTCCTGCTGGACAACAACCCTGGTGAGCTTTGGGTGCGCTTTCGATTTGTCGCCCCGAAGATCGGAGCGTCAGTGGGACGGATCGGCTATGACGTGGCGTCCAAGGATATGGAGCATCTGTGCCAGGTTCTAGCCGTTCCTTATGTGGCTCTACACGAATTGCAGCCATCCAGAGTTGTCATTTCCCTGTCTGATCGCCCGGTGGAATTTGGCGACACCGCTCCGGACGCGACACAGTATTTTGAAGCCTACCGGCTGGAGCAGTCCCGGTGTATCTGGGAAGGGCTTTGACCATGAACTTACGCTGTCATGACGTCAAAACTTCTCAGACCAACGGTGCGGCTTTGGAGGTGCGCAACATGATCCCATCCAAGTTCGGGTTCGAACTATTTTTGTCTGCAAAACAAAGCTGTGGAGTGTCGCCATGCTGAAACATCGCGGGTTTCCGGGGCGTCTTTCAGGCACCGATTTTCAGTTCACTATTCGCCGCGCCAATCCCAAGGGTGTGACGCCGCTGACACGGCGGGAACGGTTCCGGGATCGCAAACCGGCGGACAAACGCGCCGATGCCGCCTTCATGGAGGCCCTTTGGGCGCATTTCGGCGATCAGCCGTTCGAGCGGGGCAATCTGGATGCCGGACGTCTCAGCTGGCTTTTCGGGCGCGAAGTCATCCCGGCGGAAGATCCTTTTGATCCGGCCAGCTATGACGCAATGCTGGTAATCGATGTGGACGCCGCCCGTGCGTCCTTTCCCGACGTAATCGACGGGACAGGCTAATCGTGATCCAAGCCGCCGCATATCAGCCCATCAAGACCGGTTCCGGGATGACCCTGCCCGAAACCGGGCAGGATCCGTGTGCGGCATCAGAAGTTCAACTGAGCGGCCAGCTGAACGCGGTTTCCGTCAAAGGTTCTGCCAGTCGGCGCGTCGTTCCGTTCGCCATAGATGTACTCGGCGCTAAGTGTCAGATCCTCGGTTGCCTTGTAAAATGCGTTGACGTGGATCGTTTCCAGTTCGGTGAACGACAGGGTTCCGGTCGAGGTCGGCAGGTCATAGTCTTCTTTGCCGTATGCAATGCCAACATTCCATTTCGGGCTCAGATCCTGCCGGAATTCGATGGTGTATCCATCCACGTCATTGGCCTGGCCGTTCACGATGGGATCACCAAGGCCGATCAGGTACGGGCCGAGTGCCTCGCCGTTCACGTAGTTGACCTGGAACAGGCCGCCCTGCCATGGGCGAACCGAGCCGGATATCGTGAACCCGGTCTGATCAACTTCGACATTGCCGGATTCCGCCTTGCCATAAAGGCCGGACAAACGTGCGACATAAGTCCCGTCATTGTATTCGGCGGATGCGGTCAAAACCGGATCGTCCGAATTCGAACCGCCGACATTCTCTTCGATCGAAACGGCGAAGGACGTGTTCGTTCCGAAAGAGTTGGTATAGCGAACCTGCGGAACCCGCGCGAAAGGGATACCAACGGAGCCGTTGAATTCCACCGAGGTCGGGTAGGTGTCCAGCGGCATGAAGTTGGTCCAGGTCTGTCCGATCAGCCAGTTGTCACCGATGGTGATATTGGCGTGGCGTACACGCAATTCGGCTGTTCCGCCGGAACCGAACAGATCCAGTTCCAGTTGTCCGCCGATATCGCCGATACCGCTTGGGGTGGTGGTGCGCAGACCGATCCGCGATTGGCGGACGGTGGCACCAAATGTGCCATCGGTCGCGGCCGACGGTTCCCCGATGACATTCACGAACGCCGTGTCGCCCTGATCGAACTCGAAATCGTAGAAGAAGTCGGCCTTTACATATCCGTAAACGTCCAGAACGGTGTTGCCGATGCGGAAGTCACCGTTGGCAGGGCCGGCACTGGCGGATTCCAGCGCCTCGACCCGGGCGCGCAAGGCATCCAGCTCGGCTTGGGTTTGGGCATCCTGGGCAAATGCAAGCGTGCTGGTCACACTGAGCGCAGAGGCAGCAAGCAGGAGTGCCTTTTTTCTAGTCTTCGTCATGTGGGTATTCCTTTGAGTGCGAGTGTGCACACGGACCGTTTCACGAGGTCCAAACCTTGGGAAATCACGAGAATGGGAAGTGAAGATATTGATTTTTCAAGCAAATGTGTGTTTTTCACTGCGCTGAAACACGACGTCTTGAGCCGCTTGGATAACGCATTGGCGCAAAGCGGTTCTGTATGTCCAACGCTGACCGAGAGTCGTGATGCTGCAACCGCGCAACGCGCGGAAAGCGGCTTGATCTGTCACGAAACTGTGACGGCAAAGAGGCCTCAAACGCCCGAGCAGTATCGAACCGGTATCGGCGCGAAGTTGCGCGGCATTTCCGGGTGTGGGCAGATTCCAGCCGAAATCCCGATTGGAAACAATACTGTGTTTGCCGCCAATATTGTGCTGTGCAAACTGGTTAAGCCGTGCGGCTCTACTTTGCCTGCGCCGCACATGCACCTACTATTCCGTACCCCTTCCTTGCGCGGGCAGGCTTGTGTTCCCCACATAGTCCTGTCCGCGTTTTTCTTTTTGCCTGTATCGGACAAAAAAAGGCAAAATCCCGCACAAAAATCGCCTGCGCACCCGTTGATATTGAATAACAGGGCGTGTTTCGCGCATCTGACCCGAAAAGGACCAAGAAACCAAAAAGGGCAGATACTATGCGATTCTCACGCTTCATCCTTGTTGCGACGACCTGTGCGGGTCTGGCCGCCTGCGGAGACACCACGGGCGAACAGGCAATCCTCGGCGGCGGTGCCGGGGCAGTGGGGGCGGCCGTCCTCAACGCGGACCCGTTGTTTGGCGCAGCCGTCGGTGCGGCGGGCAACGTGCTGTACTGCAAGACACAGAACACCTGTAACTAACGCATATTTTGCGGGGCGCATGTCGTCCCGCCCGTCATCGCGCATCACGCCGTCGTGGGGATTGTTCCCTGCGGCGGCGTTTTGCGTTTCCAGAACACCAAGCCAAAGGACGTTCCATGTTCAATAAGATCCTGATCGCCAACCGGGGCGAGATCGCCTGCCGGGTTATCAAGACCGCCCGCAAGATGGGTATCGGCACCGTAGCCATTTTCTCGGACGCGGACAAGAACGCGCTGCATGTGTCGATGGCGGACGAAGCCATCCATATCGGCCCGCCACCTGCAAACCAGTCCTATATCGTGATCGACAAGGTTATGGACGCCATTCGCCAGAGCGGCGCGCAGGCGGTCCATCCCGGTTATGGTTTCCTGTCCGAAAACGCCAAGTTTGCCGAGGCGCTGGAAGCCGAAGGCGTGGTTTTCGTCGGCCCCCCGAAAGGCGCGATCGAGGCGATGGGCGACAAGATCACCTCGAAGAAAATCGCGCAGGACGCGAATGTGTCGACGGTTCCCGGATATATGGGGCTGATCGAAGACGCCGAAGAGGCGGTCAAAATCTCGAACGAGATCGGCTATCCTGTCATGATCAAGGCCAGCGCCGGCGGCGGCGGCAAGGGCATGCGGATCGCGTGGAATGACGACGAAGCGCGCGAGGGCTTTCAGTCGTCAAAGAACGAAGCCGCAAGCTCGTTCGGGGATGATCGGATCTTCATCGAGAAATTTGTGACCCAACCGCGTCACATCGAAATTCAGGTTCTTTGCGACAGTCATGGAAACGGCATCTACCTGGGCGAGCGCGAATGCTCGATCCAGCGCCGGAACCAGAAAGTCGTGGAAGAGGCGCCGTCGCCGTTTCTGGACGAAGCAACACGCAAAGCCATGGGGGAACAGGCCGTGGCCCTGGCCAAGGCCGTGGGCTATTCCAGCGCGGGAACGGTAGAGTTCATCGTTGACGGTGAAAAGAACTTCTATTTCCTGGAAATGAACACGCGTTTGCAGGTGGAACACCCTGTCACCGAACTGATCACCGGCGTTGATCTGGTCGAACAGATGATCCGCGTGGCAGCGGGTGAAAAGCTGTCGATCACGCAGGGCGACGTGACACTGACCGGATGGGCGATCGAAAACCGCCTGTACGCCGAGGATCCGTATCGCGGCTTCCTGCCCTCGATTGGCCGTCTGACCCGGTATCGCCCGCCTCAGGAGACGGCAGCCGGGCCGATGCTGGCCAACGGCAAATGGCAGGGGGATGCGCCCGAAGGCGATGTTGCTGTTCGAAATGACACCGGCGTTTACGAGGGCGGTGAGATCAGCATGTATTACGACCCGATGATTGCCAAACTGTGTACCTGGGCCCCGACCCGTGATCAGGCGATCGAGGCGATGCGCGTGGCGCTGGACAGTTTCGAGGTTGAAGGCATTGGCCACAACCTGCCGTTCCTGTCCGCCGTGATGGATCATCCGAAATTCATCAGCGGCGATATGACCACGGCCTTCATCGCCGAGGAATACCCCGACGGGTTCGAGGGCGTCGAACTGGCCGAGGCAGACCTGCGCCGGATTGCGGCCTCCTGCGCGGCCATGCATCGCGTCGCAGAAATTCGCCGGACCCGCGTGTCGGGCCGGATGGACAATCACGAACGCAAGGTCGGCACCGATTGGGTTGTCTCCTTCGGGCGCGAGATCCAATGGCCCGTCGAGGTCAACGCGGATCAGGATGGGGCCACGATCAGGTTTGACGACGGTCAGGAAATGCGGGTGACGGGTGATTGGACACCGGGTGATCAGCTTGCCGTCATGACGGTCGATGACGCGCCGCTGGTCATGAAGGTGGGCAAGATCTCGGGCGGGTTCCGCATCCGTAACCGCGGCGCGGATCTCAAGGTGCAGATACGTACCCCGCGTCAGGCGGAACTGGCGCGGCTGATGCCTGAAAAACTGCCGCCCGACACCTCGAAAATGCTGCTGTGCCCGATGCCCGGCCTGGTCGTGAAGATCGACGTGGAAGTGGGGCAAGAGGTGCAGGAAGGTCAAGCGCTGTGCACCATCGAGGCGATGAAGATGGAAAACATCCTGCGCGCCGAGAAGAAGGGCATCGTTGCCAAGATCAATGCAGGCCCCGGCGACAGCCTCGCCGTGGACGAAGTGATCATCGAGTTCGAGTGATCATGACCGCGCTTTTGCCATACCCGTCAAAGCCTCCGGCATTCTGTGCCGGGGCCTTTCGGGGTGGCGAAAGCGGTCAGCCGCCTTCGCGCCGATCGCGGATTTCGCGTTCGCGTAGGGGGGTCTTGTCGATGGACCGGCCAATCTCGCGCACGCTCCACGGAGAAGGTTTGCGCAGTTTGACCACGCCGTCCTTGTCGACGAATACCATCTGGAACCCGCGCGGGCGCAGCTGTGACCGGATCGGAGACCGCGCCGATGGGTCGGTATCGGTCAGAACCACCACGTCACGCTCACGCATTGCGGCTTCGCCTTCGAGCAGCATGTCGATCTGTTGCTGGAACCGCGGGTCCGCTGGCGTGTCGGCAAAGACCACGATGGGTCGGTTGACCCAAAGAAACTCGCTGAGTTCGCTGTCACCCACCGGGCGGACAAAACTGTCATCCGTCGTCGCCGTGCCATCCGCCGCCCAGACAGACATCGGGATTAGTGCCAAGAAAACAAAGGCAAGCGTGCGTGTCATGTGGCCTCCTGTTCCTTCGAATATAGCCTCTGTGACACCGATTGCGACCGACGATTTGTACCAAACACTCAAAATGTCGCGCTTGCGGCTGCATGAAACGGCCAAGCGCAAGACCTCAATGCGGAAGCTTTCGACTGCCGCCATCCGAATTGACAAGAGGAAACCGAAATGACCGACACCAAGGATTGGAAAGCGCTGGCCGAGAAAGAGCTGCGCGGACGTCCGCTGGACGACCTGACCAAAGAGACGCTGGAAGGCATTGCGGTCAAACCGCTCTATACGCAGGAAGACACCGCCGGTTTGCCGCATATGGGTTCACTGCCGGGCTTTGGTCCGTTTACACGCGGTGTGAAGGCCACGATGTATGCGGGCCGCCCGTGGACGATCCGTCAATATGCGGGCTTTTCGACCGCCGAAGAATCCAACGCCTTCTATCGCCGCAACCTGGCGGCGGGCCAGCAGGGCGTTTCGGTCGCCTTCGATCTGGCCACCCACCGCGGCTATGACAGCGACCACCCGCGTGTCGTCGGTGACGTGGGCAAGGCCGGTGTGGCCATCGACAGTGTCGAGGACATGAAAATCCTGTTCGACGGCATTCCGTTGGATCAGGTCTCGGTCTCGATGACCATGAACGGCGCGGTCATCCCGATCCTGGCGAACTTCATCGTGGCAGGAGAGGAACAGGGGCACGACAAATCGGTTCTGTCCGGCACCATTCAGAACGACATTCTGAAGGAATTCATGGTGCGAAACACCTATATCTACCCGCCCGAGCCCTCGATGCGGATCATCTCGGACATCATCGAGTATACTTCGAACGAGATGCCCAAGTTCAACTCGATCTCGATCTCGGGCTATCACATGCAAGAGGCCGGCGCGAACCTGG
Source organism: Ruegeria sp. H8 (assembly GCF_056532905.1). Lineage (NCBI taxonomy): Bacteria > Pseudomonadati > Pseudomonadota > Alphaproteobacteria > Rhodobacterales > Roseobacteraceae > Ruegeria > Ruegeria sp. H8. The sequence goes on from NZ_JBQFNY010000002.1 coordinate 399,194, forward strand.
TGCAGGAGCTGGCCTATACCCTGGCCGACGGGCGCGAATATGTCCGTGCAGCGACACAGGCCGGGATGGACGTGGACAAGTTCGCAGGCCGGCTGTCGTTCTTCTTTGCCATCGGCATGAACTTTTTCATGGAGATCGCCAAACTGCGCGCCGCACGCACGCTGTGGCACCGGGTCATGACCGAGTTCGGCGCGAAATCCGAACGGTCAAAAATGCTGCGCACCCACTGCCAGACGTCAGGTGTTTCGTTGCAGGAACAGGACCCTTACAACAACGTGATCCGCACCGCCTATGAGGCGATGAGCGCGGTTCTGGGCGGGACCCAATCGTTGCACACAAATGCGCTGGACGAAGCGATCGCGCTGCCCACCGACTTTTCGGCGCGTATCGCCCGGAACACGCAGCTAGTGTTGCAGGAAGAGACCGGCGTGACCGATGTGGTCGACCCGCTGGCGGGGTCTTATTACATCGAAAGCCTGACCAATGAGCTGATCGAAAAAGCCTGGGCCCTGATGGAAGAGGTCGAGGAAATGGGCGGCATGACCAAGGCCGTGGCCAGCGGCATGCCCAAGCTGCGCATCGAGGAAAGCGCCGCGCGCCGCCAGGCCATGATCGACCGCGGCGAAGAGGTGATCGTCGGGGTCAACAAATATCGCAAGGAACAGGAAGATCCGATCGATATTCTGGACGTCGACAATGTGGCCGTGCGAGAAGCTCAGGTCGCGCGATTGGAACGTATCCGTGCAACCCGTGACGAGGCTGCTTGCCAACAGGCGCTGGACGCTTTGACCAAGGCTGCCCAAGAGGGCGGAAACCTGCTGGCTGCTGCGGTCGAGGCCGCCCGCGCCCGCGCATCCGTAGGAGAGATCAGCATGGCAATGGAAAAGGAATTCGGCCGCCACCGCGCCGAAGTGAAAACCCTGGCCGGCGTTTATGGCGCGGCCTATGAGGGTGATGAAGGCTTTGCCGCGATCCAGAAATCCATCGAGGAATTCGCCGAGGCCGAAGGCCGTCGCCCCCGTCTGCTGGTGGTCAAGATGGGGCAGGACGGTCATGACCGTGGGGCCAAGGTGATTGCCACCGCGTTCGCCGATATCGGGTTTGACGTAGACGTTGGCCCCTTGTTCCAGACCCCGGCCGAGGCCGCGCAGGACGCGGTGGACAATGACGTGCATGTGGTCGGTATTTCCTCGCAGGCGGCAGGGCACAAGACATTGGCCCCGCAACTGGTGGAAGAGCTGAAAAAAGCCGGGGCCGAGGACATCATTGTGATCTGCGGCGGGGTGATCCCGCAGCAGGATTACCAGTTCCTTTATGATCATGGGGTCAAGGCCATCTTTGGCCCGGGCACCAACATTCCCGAGGCCGCTCAGGACATCCTGCGCCTGATCAGCGAAGCGCGCGGCTGACGAAGGTCGGGTTATTCGTCGAAACATCTTGTGATCGCGCCTCTTTGGCGGAAACATACGGCCAGATCCGCAAGGGTCTGGCCGTAAACTTGCAGGAGGTGGCACATGTTACTGGATCATCTGGCCGTCGCGGGTGAAACATTGGAAGACGCATCTGCCCATATCGAACAAGCGCTTGGCGTTGCGCTGCAACCCGGCGGCAAGCACGAGACGTTCGGGACATACAACAAGTTGCTGGGCCTCAGGGGCGGGCTCTATCTGGAGGCGATTGCGATCGACCCGCAGGCGCAAACACCTGGCAGAACGCGGTGGTTCGATCTGGACCGTTTCGAGGGCAGCCCGCGTCTGACCAACTGGATTTGCCGGGTCGAGGATATCGAAGCCTCGCTTGCGGTGTTTCCCGATGGTGTCGGACAACCGATCGATCTGACCCGGGGCGCGCTGCGGTGGCGCATGGCGGTTCCACCAACCGGGCGCCTGCCGTTCGACAACTTGTTTCCCGCACTTATCGAATGGCAGGGCGACCTTCACCCGGCCGACATGCTGCAAAACAGCGGCTGTCGGCTGCGGCGCTTGGTTGTGTACCACCCGGATGCGTTGACGCTGGCCAGACATCTTGGTGCATTGGATCAGGTGGTGTTCGACACCGGTCCGGCCGCGCTCAGGGCGGAGTTCGAGACACCTCATGGGGTCCGGGTGCTGGAATGATCATTCGGCCGGCCATGGCGGCGGATGCGCCCGCAATCGCCAGGATCACCAATGCGATCATCCGCGAGTCCTTGATCACCTTCACGACCGATGAGCGCAGCACGACGCAAATCACCGAGGATATTACGGCGCGGGGCACCGGCTTCCTGGTCGCCGAACATGATGGGCACGTTGTTGGTTTTGCCACCTATGCCCCGTTTCGTGCGGGCCCCGGATACGCGCAGACGCGCGAACACTCGATCCAGCTGTCACCGGACGCGCGCGGAAAAGGCGTTGGGCGGGCTTTGATGCAAGCGCTTGAGGCGGCCGCACGAACCGACGGGGCGCATGTGCTGGTTGCAGGCATTTCCTCGGCCAATCCGGGCGCCGTGGCGTTTCACGCGGCGCTGGGCTTTTCACAGGTTGGTCGCATGCCCGAAGTTGGGTTCAAATGGGGTCAATGGCTGGATCTTGTGCTGATGCAGAAAATTCTTTCGCCTGAATGATCTGTCGCACCTGACAGTCCTGAATTGTGACGCTAGTGTACGCCCATGTCGATCTGGACCCGCATATCCGATGCCCTCAGCGCGCTGGCCCAAGGCGAAAGCCTGGCCGCAGTTTTTGAAAAGCTGCGAACACCGCCGGAACGATCGGTGGCGTTCACGATTGCGGTGATTGCCCTGGGCGCAAAAATGGCCAAGGCAGATGGTCAGGTGACACGAGATGAAGTCACCGCATTCCGCGATGTGTTCCAGATCGCGCGCGAAGACGAAGAAGATGCCGCGCGGGTCTTCAACATGGCACGTACGGATGTGGCGGGGTATCAGGACTATGCCCGCAAGATCGCCCGGATGTTCGCCGAAGACAGCACCACGCTTTGCGACCTGATGGAGGGGCTGTTTCACATCGCCATGGCCGATGGGTTCTACCATCCCAATGAGAACGCGTTCTTGGAGGAAGTGAGCAAGATCTTCGGGCAGTCCGACGCTCAATTCAAAGCATTGCGGGCGCGATTTGTGCCGGATGCGCCAAAAGATCCTTACACGGTTCTGGGCGTGCCGCAGGACATGCCCTTGCCCGATATCCGCAAAGTCTGGCGAAGGCTGGTCCGCGAAACGCATCCGGACGCCATGATGGCGCGCGGTGTCCCGGAAGAGGCGATCAGACTGGCCGAGAAAAAGATGATCGACATCAACCGCGCCTGGGATGAGATCAACGGCGCGCGGGCCTGACAGGATGCGGCTGGCGACCTACAATATCGAATGGTTTGCCAATCTTTTTGATCAAAACGACAATCTGATCGTCGATGACACCTGGTCCGGTCGGCATGATGTCACCAAGGCGCAGCAGGTCGAGGCGATTGCAAAAGTGCTGATCGCGATTGACGCGGATGCGGTATTGATTGTCGAGGCTCCGAACACCGGCAAACGCCAGAACACGGTGCGGGCCCTGCAAACCTTTGCCGAGGCGTTCGATCTGCGCATCTCTGACGCGGTGATGGGGTTTGCCAACGACACCCATCAAGAGCTGGCGCTGCTCTACGACAGGACCATTCTCACTGTGCGCCATGATCCCAAGGGTGACATCGACGACCCCTTGGCCCCCCGGTTCGATGGTGCGTTCAGAATCGATCTGGATATTGATGCGACCGAGGATGTCGTGCGGTTTTCCAAACCACCGATGGAATTGGCGGTGACGACGCAGTCGGGACACGGCGTCCGGCTGATCGGAGCTCATTTGAAATCCAAGGCTCCGCATGGGGCCGGGTCGCGGGATGAGGCGATCCGGATCTCGATTGCCAACCGCCGCAAGCAACTGGCGCAGGCGGTCTGGCTGGCCAGGCGGGTCGAGATGCACGTTGCCAGCCAGGAGCCTGTCATTCTGCTGGGAGACCTGAACGACGGCCCCGGGCTGGATGAGTTCGAGCATCTTTTCGGCCGCTCTTCGGTCGAGATTTTGCTGGAGGCAGGGTTGTTCGACCCGCACGCGGTGACGGCTCATGGTTTTCGGCCGGGATCGATACCTTCCACGGCGCGTTTTGCCCGCCCGGAAGAAGGCAGGTTTCTCGAGGCTCTTCTGGATTACATAATGATAACCCAGGATCTGCGTGCATACCGCCCGGCCTGGCGCATTTGGCATCCGTTTCGCGACGCGGCCTGTTGGTCCGCACCGGACCTGCGACAGGCGCTGCTGACGGCGTCGGATCATTTCCCGGTCACACTGGACATCGACCTGTGACCTTTCACGCCTGCGGCTGGGGCGCTATATTCTAGGTATGAAACACGTTTTGCTGATCAGCATGATCACTGCCGGCATCGCCGCGCCCGCCCTTTCGCAGGAAGACAACAGCAAATCCCTGGTGGAGCAGGGGGCCGAGCTGTTTTTCGAAGGTCTGCGCAAGGAGATGGAACCGGCGCTGGATGAGCTGCTGGGCCTTGCGGATGAGTTTGGCCCGGCAATGCAGTCATTCTTGCGGGAAATGGGCCCCGCACTGGCCGAACTGGGGGCCGAGATCAAGGATTGGAGCGCTTATGAAGCGCCCGAGATCTTGCCCAATGGCGATATCATCATCCGCAGGAAACCGGCCGAGGATCCGCCAGAGCCTGAAAATGAAGGTGAAGAATTGCCCGAAGGGGCAACTGATATCTGATCGGATCGAGGGTCAGCCCTTGATGATCACGCGCGTATCGGATTTCAGGGCGTTCGCCAGTGAATTCAGGCGCGCTTCGGCAACTTCGCTGAACAGGGGGGCTGCTGCTTCGGGCAGGTACAGCTCCAACTGCCGCTTTTTGGGATAGAATTTCAGGCGCCCCATATTGGCGTCGTTGTGCATCCACAGCATCGCGCCAAATCGCATGGCCTTGCCCAGAATCTCGGCGTCTTTCTGGCCTTTTTCGTCCAGCAGTTCATACAGGGGCGCAAAGCGGTTGCCCTCGCGTTTGTTGCGATACCGGTGCTGCAAGGCCAGCCCGATAAAGACACGTTCGGAATGCTTCAAACCGCCCAGATTGGCGCGGGTGACGTTGTCGAAACAGACTTCGGCCCGGTAATCGGGATGAGCACGCCAGCTGACATCGTGCAGCAGGCACGCAGCCTTGATCAGTCGAACGCTGCTGGGGGGCGCTGATTTGAACAGCGGCATCACGAAATCATAGAGGTTTCGGCCAAATCCGGGCAGGCGGGCATCCTTGGATTCGGCAAAAAGGCTGGCTTCGATCAGCGGGTCCCGGTCGCGCAACTCCTGCGACATCTGTTCATACAGCAATCCCTCACGGATCCCATAGCTGGATATGGCGATGTCCTTCGGTTTGAACGTTCGGATCAGCCGGGCCAGAACATCCATCGCGTAGGGGATGAGCGACATCCGCGAGCTGGATACACCGGCCTGGCTGCGCAGCTTTTCATGATCGTTCTTTTCAATGAACTTGATCGTTTCACGAACCTGTTTTGTCGTCATCCGGTATTCATGCAGCACGTTCAGCGGATAGCCCCGCCGCAGCATGTCCAGCCGGGCAAAGGCCCGCCAGCTGCCGCCAACCAGAAACAGACGATCCCGCTGCGGACCCATTTGATCGCGCAGCTGTTCCATCGTGCTTTTGATATGGGCCTTGCGTGCGCGCCGTCCGCCCTTGATATCGCGCAGTTTCAGCGGCCCGAGGGCCGAAGTCAGGCGGCGGCCGACCTGACCGTCTCCGATCTCGGCCAGTTCCATCGACGACCCGCCGATGTCGCAGATCAGGCCATAGGCTCCAGGCCATCCCAGCAGCACTCCCTGAGCTGATAAACGGGCTTCTTCTTCCCCGTCGATGACTTCCACGTGCAGCCCGGTCTCTGCCTTGACTTGATCGCAGAAATCCGGCCCGTCCTTGGCCTCGCGCACCGCTGCCGTGGCCACGACATGCAGGCCCGGCAATTCCAGATCAACCGCCAGATTCTGAAACCGTCGCAGCGCCGCCAGTGCCCGTTCGCGCCCACGCGGGTTCATTCGCCCGGTCTCGGACAGGCCCGCGCCCAATTCACACATGACCTTTTCATTGTAGAAATAGGCCGGCGATCGGGCCGCACCGTCAAAGATGACCATCCGGACCGAGTTGGATCCGACATCGACAACTCCGACACGCGACAATGCCCGGGTTCCAGGCTCGTCGAACAGTGGCTTTCCGAAAGGCCCCCAATCAGGGATGTCGGTTGCAGCGGTCTGATCCATGTGTCTTCCAGATAATGCTGTGTGAGGATGCGAAATTGGCGGGTGCGGGTCAATCACCCGTCTCGATCTCGTCCGGGCTCATGTTCAGAACCCGCACGGCCAGGGAGCGGGTGATGTCGCGCTTTTCCATAAGCGCCAATTGATCCAGCTGCGCCACTACGTCGGCCGCAGTTTCAAATCGACGATCCATGTGTTTGACCAGATAGGCGATTACCTCGGGGCCGGGGTTCAGCTGCCGATCTACGAACAGTTTGGCCAGAACCGCACCCAGCAACGCATCGTCTGGCGGATCCAGCGCCACGTGATGGGCGCCTTCGACCCGGCTTTGCAGGTCGGCCAGTGGCAATTCCCAGAATTTCGGGGCCAGCCGACCAGTCATCAGCAGGGCGTTCCCCTCGGCCAGAACCAGATTATGCAGGTGAAACAGCGTTTTCTGCTGGTCGGGATCGTCGGCGATCATGGGCACGTCTTCGACGGCAATCGGCCTGAGTGCCAGATCCGGCACGTCGTCATACCGCAAATCCGCAGCCTGAATGATGCGCCCGCCGGTTTCCGCGGCCCAGACATGCGCCAGATGGGTTTTGCCCGAACCGGCCGGGCCGGTCAGAACAAGCTTGTTTCCCGGCCAGGATGTGGCCGAGATCATCGCCACGGCCAAGGCATTGGCAGGCGACACAAAAAAGTCCTCTCGCCCGAGCGCAGTTTTGGCGGGCAGATCAAAGCTGAGTTGTCGGGCCATTTACTCGGTTTCCTGATCCTGACGTTCAAGACCGGTATAAAGTCGGCTGTCCAGGTACAGCGATGTGGCAAATCGGGCCAGCACGCCCAATGCTGCGGCCACGGGCACGGCGATCAGCATGCCGACAAAGCCGAACAAGGCCCCAAAGACCGACAGTGCCAGCAGCAGCCAGACCGGGTGCAGCCCGACAGAGCTGCCTACCAGTTTGGGTGTCAGGAAATTCCCCTCGGTGACCTGCCCGATCGCAAAGATCCCCGCGATCAGTCCGACATGTGCCCAATCTCCCCAAAACTGAAACAGCGCCAGCCCGATGGCCAATGAGCCTCCGATCAGGGCGCCCAGATAGGGGATGAACGTGACCAGCCCCGCGATGAACCCCACGATCAGGCCGAATTGCAGACCGGCAAGCATCAGCGCGACGGCATAGTAAGTACCTAGGATCAGGCAGACCGTTCCCATCCCGCGCACGAAAGAGGCCAGCACGGCATCAATCTCACCGGCCAGCCGCCTGATGGTGGGGGCGTGGTCACGCGGCAGGAGCTCTCCGATGCGAGCGACCATGCGATCCCAGTCCAGCAGCAGGTAAACAGCCACGACGGGCACGATTACCAGAAGGACAACAATGTTTATCGCGGACCCGAGTGAGGCAAGAACCGTTTGCAGAACATCCCCGGTCTTGGATTTCAGCATGTCGCCGAAGGACACCAGCATCTGATGAGTGTTTGATTCCCGGTCCAGCAGCGACGGGAATTGTTTTTCAATGAACCCGCGCAATTGCTTGAACAGGTCAGGCAGAACGTCGATCAGATCCAGCAATTGAGTAATCAGGGCGGGCACGACCATCAGGATCGCCAAAATAAACCCCAAAATCCCGACGACGGTGATGATGGCTGTGGCTGCGATGCGCGACAGGCCCAACCGCTCCAGCCGATCCGCAACGGGATCAAGGAAATACGCAATTGCTCCGCCTATGACGAAGGGCAGCAGGACATCCCCCAAAGCCCAGAGGATCAAAACAAAAACCGCAGCGGCGACGCCCCAGTATCTCAGCTGATCCTTTACCGGCAAAGCCATCGTGATCCCCTTGTTCAGGCCTTTGCAGGCGTTCTTGGCGCATCAAAGCCCATGATGCAAGCGCTTCATGGGCACGGGCTTTGCCCGTTTCAATCGTGCAACGTCCCCAGTTCAGGGGTGTCTTCTTCTGCGGCTTCATCGGGCCAGTTGGTGCGCCAGATTTCTGCCGACCAGTGCCCACAATGAACCGCCGGGCGGTCGAAACCGGGCAGGGCGGGCAACAACGGTTCAACAATGACGTCATGGCGGGGTACGGCGAAATAAGGGAAAGAATACCGTTCCTTGCCCGACCGGTTGACTACCCGGTGAGGCGTGGATTTCAATCGCCCGCCTGACCACAGCTCCAGCATGTCGCCGATATTCACCACGAAGCCACCGATTGGGCAGTCCGGTGAAATCCACTTGCCGCTGCGGGTCTGCACCTCGAGCCCGCCCACCGGATCGGGCGCGATGATGGTCAGTGCGTCCGTATCCTTGTGCGGATGGATGCCATAGCCCGCTTCTTCCGCGGCCTGCGGGGGATAGTGCAGCAATGTCATATTGGTCATCGGGTTGCGGAACGCGTCGCGCAAAATGCCAGGGGTCAAGTTCAGGCCGGATTCCAATGCGCCCAACAACACATCAGTGACCTGATCCAATTGACGCCAATAGTCCAGGATGACCTCTTTGGCGATGGGAACTTCGGCGGGCCACAGGTTCGGGCCGTACAGGGCACATTCAGCGCGCACGGGGTCGGTGGCGGCAACCTCGTGGTGCAGCTTGTACCCCTCGTATTTGTCGGCCTTGCCGGATCCGTCATTCGGTGTGAAAAAACCCATCGGGATATAACCGCGATAACTCTCGCGCGTGATGGCCTGATCCCATTTGCGGGATTCATTTATGGCAAAGATCTCTCGTGTGGTCTGACGGACCTGATCCACCGTCTGCTGGGACACACCTGTCCCGGTGATGGACAGAAACCCGATTCCTGTGCAGGCCTCAATTATACCTTGTACCGTTGCGGCAAAGGCTGCGCTGCCGGGATCGGACAGCGGCGAGATGTCTATTGTCGGAATCCTATCCATCAGTGAATCCTGACCCCCTGACGCTCTAGTTCCGTGTGAACAGGTGCCAGGTTCAATTGGTCCAGGCTCTGATTGCTTTTCAGTGCCATGGCCGCCGCAATGCCCGCACCCTGGCCCATGACGGCGCAGCAGGCCATGTTGCGCGTTGCGGCATGGGCCACCCGGTCCGCACCATGCGACCGCCCAGCGACCAGCAGGCCCTTGACGCCCCTGGGCAGCATCGAGCGGTAGGGGACCTGCATGTACCGCCCCGTGGTCGGCAGGATCAGAATGCCATAGCCGTCGATGAATTCGGGATAGATGCCGATCGTGTCCTCGAACCGGCCCTGATGGCGGGCGTCGTTTTCGGTCATGTTGTAGACCGCATCGATCTTGCGGGTGTCGCGAATACCGATGGTCATCCCGAAATTCCGAAGCCGCGCGTTCTCGCATCCCGGCATGAACCGGCGCAGCGCCTCGATGGCCAGCATAGTCTGACGGCGGCCTTCGATCTCGCCACGTGTCAGGCTGTCGGGGTCGGTCCCATCAATCTCGGCCAGATGGATGAGGTTCATGTAGGTCAGCTCGCCCGTGTCATGCATCGCGCCCCAGGTGCCGGCAATGGTATTCAGATGGGGCGGGATCAGCCCCTGATCGATGGCCTGCTGGAAGGGCTTGTGCACGAAGGGCGAAAACATGTCGTCCTCTTTGCCGCTGGTTTCGATGTTCCACTCACCGCCGCCGCCCCAGTCCTTGTAGGTCTGCGGATCGGCTTTGACGCCTTCCATAAAGGCGCGCTTGTCCACCCCGGCCAGATGGAACATGACAGAGGCCGCCATCATGTCTTCTCGTGGTGTTTTATGCGTCGGGGCCCCCGCGCGATGGGCCACATCGGCGTCGCCGGTGGCATCGATTACCACCTTGGCCAGTATCGCCTCGCGCCCGGCCTTGGATTCGGTGATGATGCCAGTGATCCGGTCCCCTTCCATGATGGGGGCGACGAATTGCCGGTGCAGCATCGGGTGAACACCCGCCTCTTCGACCAGCTTGTCCGCCACCAGCTTGAACCCTTCGCTGTCCAGTTCATAGCTGAGCGACTGGCTTTCGGGCACCGCCGCGCCCATCTCTTTGGCGCGGGTTTCGAACTCCGTCCCGACGCCGCCGGCCTCGACGGTTTGCTCGTGCCGATACCAGGCGAATCCTTCGACGCCGACGGCAGTGATGTTGCCGCCCATACAGCCGAACCGGTCAACCAGCGACACGTCTGCGCCTGCGCGGGCCGCTGCCAGGGCTGCTGCCAACCCGGCCGGGCCAGAGCCCACGACCAGAATATCGGTCTGGTGGATGACAGGTATCTGCCGGGCGGGTTCCTGAATTGTCTGCAACAGCGCCTCCTGGTGTTTGTGTTCCCGCCACAATTGAAATTCCCAATTGGCGGGTCAATCAAAAACCCGACTGACCTTGGGTCGCAAACGCGCCATTGCCGGGCGTCGCGTTCACAGTCCGCCAGCGCAGAGAGCCGACGTGCCGGGCCGAAACGTGCTATACTGACGCTCTGCCTTGGGGGACGGAGCAATGCCCGACATCTATCAGAGCCTGGATCAACAGGGGGAAGACACGGTTCGCGTCGTTGCGGACCGTCTGGAGTTTCGCGGCGAAATGCCGGATTTCGTGAAAATGCGCGAACGCTATTTCGACCGGCTCGACTGGGCCTCGTGCCGCCGCATTGTCGATCTGGGCTGTGGCACGGGCGTCGTGACGCGGGCGCTGGCTGACCGGGTCGGCCCGGAGTGCGATATTGTCGGGTCGGATCTGGCGGCGGAACTGATCAAGGTAGCAATGGAAAAGACGGATGCCGCGGGGTTGGCGGGGCGCATTCGGTACGAGGTTGCGGATTCCCGAAACACCGGTGACGGCCAAGGCAGCTTTGATATCGTCATCGCGCATACGGTGATCAGCCACGTGGCGGACCCGGCGGCGATGCTGGAGGAAGCCGCGCGGCTGACGCGGCCCGGCGGCACGATCGCCATTTTCGATGGCGACTATGCGTCGTTGACGATCGGCGCTGGCGACCCTGACGCCAACGCGATGGCGGTGGACGCAATCTTGCAGACGGTTGTCGGCAATCCGTTCGTTCTGCGGCATCTTCCGTTCCTGGCCCGGCAGGCGGGGCTGGAAGTTTCCGGTTTCATCCCGGAATTGCTGGCCGAGGCTGGCCAGACCTCGTTTTTCGGAAACATGATCGACGCCTATGTCGGCCCGTGCATTCAGGCAGGCGCGATCGACGCCGAGACCGCCTTGAAATGGGCCGAAGGTCAGAAAACAGCCGCGCGAGAAGGCACGTTCTTTGGTTCGTGCAACTATTACACTTATTTGCTGCGCAAGCCTGAATGATGCGCCGCCTTGCCTAGCCTTTGTGGATCGCGTAGAGCATTCGGGCTTTCGCTAGACAAATAGGATCGTTCATGCGCCTCAGCCGTTACTTTCTGCCCGTTCTCAAGGAAAACCCGTCCGAGGCCCAGATCGTTAGCCACCGGCTGATGCTGCGTGCCGGGATGATCAAGCAGGCCTCTGCGGGGATTTATTCTTGGCTGCCGCTGGGTTTCAAAGTGCTGCGCAAGCTGGAAAACATCGTCCATGAAGAACAGGCCCGGGCTGGTCACATCGCGATTCAGATGCCCATCCTCCAGTCGGCGGATTTGTGGCGCGAATCCGGGCGCTATGACGATTACGGGCAGGAAATGCTGCGCATGAAGGACCGGCATGACCGGGACATGCTGTTCACGCCCACGGCCGAAGAACTGGTGACCGATATTTTCCGCGGCCACGTGAACAGCTACAAAGACCTGCCGCTGACTCTCTATCAGATCCAGTGGAAATTCCGCGACGAAATCCGCCCGCGTTTCGGCGTGATGCGAGGCCGCGAGTTCTATATGAAGGACGGCTACAACTTCGACCTCACCAAGGAAGACGCGCTGCACGCCTATAACCGCCATCTTGTCAGCTATCTGCGCACCTACGAACGTATGGGCCTTCAGGCGATCCCGATGCGCGCGGATTCGGGCCCCATCGGCGGCGATGACACCCATGAGTTCCTCGTGCTGGCTGACACTGGTGAATCCGAGGTCTTCTATGACAGCGCCGTCACCGATCTGACCTTTGGTGATCGTGAGATTGACTATGACAGCCGCGAACAGTGTCAGGCGATCCTGGAAGAGTTCACCTCGAAATACGCACGCACGGATGAAACGCATGACGAGGCGCTGTTCAATCAGATCCCCGAAGAACGCCGCCGCGTGGCGCGTGGTATCGAAGTTGGACAGATCTTCTATTTCGGCACGAAATATTCCGAGCCGCTGGGCGCCACCGTGCAGGGCCCGGATGGCAAACCGGTTCCGGTGCATATGGGCAGCCACGGGATCGGCGTCAGCCGTCTGGTCGGCGCAATCATCGAGGCCAGCCATGACGACAAAGGCATAATCTGGCCCGAGGGCGTGACCCCGTTCCATTGCGGCATCGTGAACCTGAAGCAGGGCGATGAAGAAGCGGATGCGGCCTGTGACAAAATCTACAATGCTCTGACAGCCTTGGGGCTGGAGCCGCTTTATGATGACCGCAACGAACGGGCAGGGGGAAAGTTTGCGACCATGGATCTGATTGGTCTGCCCTGGCGGATCACGGTTGGGCCGCGTGGCCTGAAGAATGGTGTCGTTGAACTGACTTGCCGCCGGACCGGTGAAAGCGAGGAACTGAGCCCCGAGGCGGCCGTTACCAAAGTTGCTGAAATCTACCAGCAGATTGCCTGAGCACCGTCACCGGTGACGGGTCTTGCTGTCACGCAACACAGATCCATTTCGCGAAGGTGGCCATGCGATTGGCTTGGCCACCAAATGTGAACTGACCAATTTGAATGGTAGAGACGTCAGTCTTGGTCTGCCGTCGGGCGCGTTGCAAGGATATCTCCGTTGGCGCCATCGCCGCGTGCGACCACGATCGGACGGCCCAGCCGGTTGACCAGGTCACGAAACTCAAGACCCAGAAACCGCAACCCGCAAACCCGCGCGTCCGTAGTGCGATCCGTGATACACAGACGCCCTTGCCGGAAAACCAGACGGTACCCTTTGTCTTTCAGAATATCCGTCAGATTGCCCCAGCTTGCCGCGCTGGCAAAGATCGGCCGAATGGCCGCACGCAGCAGCGCCGCTGTTTCACAATCCAGTTCTTTTGATGCTTGGCGAGACGGAATAACCCCCGCACCGTTGGTTGAAATTTGAAAATTCATTGAGCGACCCCCGCTCCTTAAATGTGTTCCCCCACATACAGGGTGACAAAGTTTCTGAAAATAATCAAAAAGAGTAATAAAATTTCGCGCCCATTGTTGCTTTTTCGATTCAGGAGCTCACAAAGCGCGATGATTAACTTCATACATGAAACAATACCGGTTTGTCTGTGATGCGCTTCACAACTCATGGTGTAGCACCAGATTTCCAAGTCATCCGTTTGGCCCAGCCGCCGTGCTGGGCAACCGGATTGATTCGGCTCGTTCAGGCTGACGAACGGGTTCAAAGCGACAACCGGCTTGACCATCGGGTGAAATGCCGAAACTGTCCCCGCGAACATGAACACCCCGGAGCAGGCATGGCCAAGACACCCCCGCCCTTTGCCCCTTTTGAATGGAAAATCGCATGGCGTTATCTGCGGGCCCGCAGGGCCGAGGGCGGCGTCAGTGTGATGACCTGGATTTCTCTGATCGGGATCACATTGGCAGTGTTTGCCCTGATCGCGACACTGGCGGTCCGGTCCGGCTTCCGTTCCGAATTCGTCGGCACCATTCTGGGCGCCAACGCGCATGTGACGGTCTATTCGTCAGGCGAGATTGACGCGCAGGGGCGGGTGGATCGCACGATTGCCGACTACGAAGAGCGCGCGGCCCGGATCGCACAAGTGCCCGGAGTTCAACGCGCGGCTCCCTTGGTGAAGGGGCAGGTGCTGATCACCAACCGCGACCGCAGCAGCGGGGTTGAAGTGTTTGGAATCCGACCCGACGATCTGCGTGATCTGCCCGGAATTGCCCAGGCAGAGCAGGCTGTGGGGGACTTGTCTGAATTCCAGACGGGTGAGGATGTCATCGCAATTGGTTCAGGCGTGGCGCGCAGCATCGGGGCAACGGTCGGGGATGTCGTCAAGTTGACTTCGCCCAACGGCGTCAAAACCGCCTTTGGTACGTCGCCCCGCGTGAATGCCTATCGCGTTGTCTATGTGTTCTCGGCCGGGCGCTATGATATCGACCGCACGCGCGTCTACATGCCGTTTTCGCAGGCGCAGGGCTTTTTCAATCGCGAAGGTGTGGCCGATGAAATCGAAGTGATGGTGGACAACCCCGAAGACCTGGGCCCGATCCTGATTTCGATTCTCGAGGCCTCGGGCGAACGCAGCCAGATCTGGACCTGGCAAGATGCATCCGGAGGCTTTCTGCGGGCGCTGGAAGTTGAAGACAACGTGATGTTCATCATCCTTTCGATCCTCGTTCTGATCGCCGCGATGAATATCGTTTCGGGCCTTATCATGCTGGTCAAGAACAAGGGGCGCGATATCGGCATCCTGCGCACCATTGGCCTGAGCGAAGGGTCGGTTCTGCGTGTGTTTTTCATCTGCGGCGCTTTTACCGGCCTGATCGGAACGGCAATGGGGGTCATCCTGGGGTGCCTTTTTGCGATCTATATCGATCCGATCTTTTCCTTCGTGAATTACGTGATGGGCGGTGGCGTCTGGGATCCGTCGATCCGGGGCATCTATGCCTTGCCCGCCGAGCTGCACCTGAGCGACGTGCTCAAGGCGATCGGCCTGTCGCTTGGTCTGTCCTTTGTCGTCACCTATTTCCCTGCCCGTCGAGCGGCGCGGCTGAACCCGGTCGAGGCGTTGCGCTATGAATGATGTCACATTGCGTCTGAAAGGTCTGACTAAGACCTATCTGAAAGGCAAACCGGGCGAGGTGCAGGTCCTGCGCGGAGTTGATCTGGATCTGCGCGCGGGTGAGGCCGTAGCTATGGTTGCGCCGTCTGGGGCAGGTAAATCAACGCTTCTGCATATCGCCGGTCTGCTGGACATGCCCGACGAAGGAACCGTTGAAATCGGCGGGCAGAACGTATCGGGCAAGGGCGACCGGACCAGAACCGCACTGCGTCGGCAGGATGTCGGGTTCGTGTATCAATTCCACCACTTGCTGCCGGAATTCACCGCGTTGGAAAACATCACCCTTCCACAACTGGCCAATGGTGTGCCGGACAAGGCCGCACAGGCCCGAGCGCTGGATCTGCTGGACCGTGTCGGCGTGGCCGCACGCGCCAGCCATCGCCCCGCCGCACTGTCTGGTGGGGAACAGCAGCGGGTGGCGTTTTGCCGGGCTTTGGCGAATGCGCCCCGTGTTTTGTTGGCGGATGAACCGACGGGCAATCTGGACCCCGAAACCTCGGATCAGGTCTTTGATACACTGATGAAACTGGTGCGGGACGAGGGGTTGTCGGCGTTGATAGCAACGCACAATCTTGACCTGGCGGCGCGCATGGACCGGATGGTCCGGCTTGAGGGCGGGGTGCTCAGGCCAGTTGAGTGATCGCAACGCCAATGGCCATGACGGCGATCCCGCCCATCCGCATGAGCGTAAGCGGTTCGACCTGTGCGCCGAACAGGCCGAAATGGTCGATGGCCGCAGCGCTGATCAATTGCCCGAGCAGCACAAAGAACACGGCATTGCCCACCCCGAAATGCGGTGCGACATGGGTGATCGACAGGACATAGAAAGCAATCAGGACACCTGCAAGCAACAGGTGTTTCGGCGCATTGGCAATTTTGGACAAGGCCGCAAATCCGGGAAACAGCGCCATGACCAAGGCCGAGGCGACGAAGGCAATGGCAAACAACACAACAGCCGCCGCAGTTGGCGACCCGATGACTTTTCCCAGCGCCGCGTTGAGCGCGGCCAGGATCGGAATTCCAAATCCGGCGGCCAGCATGATGGCGGCGTATTGTGTCATTGCCCGAAACCTCTGTACCTTTTTCGTTGATCTGGATCATTGCGCCAAGACGGTCATCGGGCAACCCTGCAAATGCCAATCCAGGCAGGAGGATACGATGTTCAAGGCAACAATCAGTGTAATGGTTCTTGGGGTTTCGGCTGCTGCCTCGCAGGCCGCCTGGGCACAGGACGCGAAGACCGGAGAGGAACTCTATATGCACCATTGCGCGACCTGCCACGGAATCGATGCGATGGGTCAGGGCCCGATGGCAGCCGTGTTGGTGGTTCAACCGAGCGATCTGACCGCTTTGTCCGACGAAGAGGGCATGTTCCCGACGGCCCGCGTTGTCTCCCGCATTGATGGTCGGGATCCGCTGGTCAGCCATGGCAGTCCGATGCCGGTTTATGGTCCTTATTTTGATGGGCAGGACACATCCATGAAAACGCCGCAGGGTCAGCCGATTCTGACGAGCCAGCCCATCGTGGATCTGGTGGCCTATCTGGAGACCTTGCAGCAGAATTAGGTTCCGCTGCAAATCCCGTCGGTCTCGGCCTCGCTCCAGGGAAGCAGGATTGCGCGCTCTCGCCCTTTTTGCGGAAGCGGGGACAAATCAAAATGCGCGCTCAGCATCCTGTGCAGCCGTTTGGTTCGGGTGGCCTGAGGGTCCAGCGCACGGCAGCAAACGTATTCCTCGACGATGGCGCCCTGCTGTTCAAACCCGTAGGACAGGAAGTCCGGCGAGGTTTCGAGGTCAAAAAGATACGGGTCGCTGCGCCCACCATGTTCCGCCGCTGCTCGCAACGGGTGGTAACCGGTGGTCCGGCGATTCTGCCACTGCCAGACATGCGTCAGTTCATGGGCCAGCAGCATCGCAGCCACCAGGTTCATCTGATCCGGAAAATCGGACATGTAGTCTTCCAGATACCAGTCGCGCGCAAAGTAGACCTTGTTGAACAGGGCCACGGCGGCTGGCTTGCCTGTCACCGGCCCGGGGTCTACCGGAGGAAGGATGCGCTCGCGGCACGCCAGACGTGGCCGCTCTTCGCGGAAATACGTCACATTGGCAACCGGCGCACCCTGGACCAATCGCACGCTGTCAAGATTCAGGGTTTCGCCCTGAATGGCATCCGCAAAGTCGCGCTCTTGCTTTGTCAACGGACGGCCGCAAGAGGACAGCAACAAAAGAGCACACAGGAATACGCGCAGAACCATGAGGTGAATCCTAGTCCTCTGCTTGCGATCCGCAAACCGTTTTCACAGGCTCATGGCCAGAACCCGGCTGATTTCCGTCAAAGACCGCCCGGATTGATCCATCCAGGAATTGAAGGCCCGTTGCACCGCCGCCATGGCTTTTTTTGACGTGGCGGGTTTGTCGATCACACCTTCGGCGATCAGACGGGCGGTGACGTCCCGCGACAGAATGAAACTGTCGCGGCCCGCAAAACGCATCGCATATTGCGCCGAAGCCCCGCCAAGACGAGACCCGCGTTTGGCCAGCATGGCTAGAAGGCTGACATAGTCATCAGAGGGCCAGCCCCCCAGAACCTGGCCCGCGCCGCCTTCGTCGCGCAGTTCCAAAAGGAACGCCGCGTTGTCCCGCACTGCTGCGATCTTGGTTCCATTGCGGACAATGCGTGTGTCTTGCAGCAGGGAATCGAACTTTTCATCATCCATGAACGCACACCGGCCCACATCGAAACCGTCAAAGGCGGCCTCGAATCCATCCCATTTGTTTTCGATGACTTTCCAGTTGAAACCGGCCTGAAAGACGCATTTCGCGATGATCGATAGCCACCGGTCGTCGGGCATCGCCGCCAGTTCTTCGTGGCTTTTGGGCTTGGTCAGCTGTGCTTCAAAGGCTTCGACCCCACCGTGGCGAGAGGCGGCAATATCAAAGATTTCGTCAAATGAACGCATGAACCCAACCTCAAAGCTGTCATGTCAAGAGTGATTTGTTTTGCCTTCCTTTTGCAATGGGAATTTTCGGTGTTCGAAAGCCGCCCGACCGAAAATGAAACTCGGCCCGAACAAGAAAAAACACTGAACTGTCAAAGAAATCCTCGACAAACGGTCTTAAAACAGTTTGTGATTGACTCGTCAGTCAACATTCCGTGCCCCGGGGCGGGGAAAAATGGCGGGTCGGGCAGGGGTCCTTGCGGCGCCTGCGGGGGAAAATCTACGCATCAGCGGCAAGAAAGCTGCGCTGTTACAAACTGATCACTTTCCTTTTCCGACCAAATTTGTGCATGTTGCGGCATGGTATTGTCATCAGACAAAGATACCGGCGGGAAACCCCTGCCGGGGTGGGCAAAACAAATAAGACAGGGAGAAAATCCATGAAAAAACTGAGTGTAAGCCTTATGGCCCTGACCGTTGCCGGTGCGGCGCATGCGGCGGATATGGGGGCCGTGGACGAGCCGATCAAACTGGCGATCAACGAATGGACCGGTCAGCACGTGACCACGCATGTGGCGGGTGAGATGCTCAAGGCCGCCGGTTACAAAGTGGAATATGTAACCGCCGGCATGATGAACCAGTTCCAGGCGCTGGCCGATGGAGACATCGACGCGACGCTGGAAATCTGGTCGTCCAATGTTTCGGATGAATATGCCAAGAAGATCGAGGAAGGCACGGTTGTCGAAATCGGCGATCTTGGCCTGGATGCAAAGGAAGGTATCGCATACCCGGCGCACGTCGCTGATCTGTGCCCCGGCTTGCCTGCGTGGGAAGCGCTGAAAGACTGCGCGCAGGTTTTTGCCACGGCGGAAACTCTGCCCGGTGGCCGTCTGGTCGACTATCCGGCCGACTGGGGCACACCTGGTGCGGATCGCATGGCCGGCCTTGAGCTGCCGTTCAAGGCTGTCCCCGCCGGTTCCGAAGGTGCCCTGATCGCTGAACTTCGCGCATCGACCGAGCGCAAATCGCCGCTGCTAATCACATTCTGGCAGCCGCACTGGGCGATGTCTGCCTATGACGTGCAGTTCGTTGAACTGCCCGCAGGTGAAGAGGCGTGCTTTAACGATCCGGCGTGGGGTCCGAACCCGAACGCGGTAAACGATTGCGACTTTTCACCATCTCGCATCTTCAAAGCCGGCTGGAGCGGCCTGGAAGAAAAGTGGCCCGCCGCCTATGAAATCCTGTCCAACTATCAACTGGCGGTCGAAGACCAGCAGCCGATGATGGGTGCGATCGATGTTGACGGCGGCCAGGTCGAAGAAGTTGTCGCTGCATGGATGGCCGAGAACGAAGACAAATGGCGTCCTGTTGTCGACGCGGCGACCAAGTGAGCCACTTAGGTGACTGACACGACTATGCCAGCCATTGCCTGCCGGAATCTCTGGCAGGTCTTTGGCCCGGGCGCTGACAAAGCCCTGACCGACGCGCTGTCTCGGTCAGGGAATGACGCTGACAAGGCCGCCGCAGACCTGCGGGAAAACGGGTTTATTCCGGCGGTTCAAGATGCCAATTTCGAGGTCAGGGAAGGCGAATTGTTCGTCATCATGGGCCTGTCGGGCTCGGGCAAATCCACGCTGATCCGCTGTATCTCGCAACTGCTGCCCGGCACGGGTGGTGAAATTCGGGTGGATGGCGAGAATGTCATAGGCGCCTCAAAAAAGGCCCTGACCGAGCTGCGCCGGAAAAAACTGGGCATGGTGTTCCAGCATTTCGGCCTGTTCCCCCACATGACCGTAGCTGAAAACGTCGCATATCCTCTGCGCGTTCAGGGCGTGGGCAAAAAGGAACGGCTGGACCGCGCGCAGGAAGTGATTTCGCTGGTTGGTCTGGAAGGGCGCGAAGACAGCTTCCCGCGACAGCTTTCCGGCGGGCAGCGGCAGCGGGTGGGTATCGCCCGCAGTCTTGCCGTAAACCCTGACATCTGGTTTCTGGACGAACCGTTCTCGGCGCTTGATCCACTGATCCGTCGCCAGTTGCAGGATGAATTCCTGCGCATTCAAGCGACGTTGAAGAAATCCATCGTCTTCATCACGCACGATATTCAGGAAGCGCTGAAGCTGGCAGACCGCATCGCCATCATGCGGGATGGCAAGATCGTGCAGATCGGCACGCCCACGGATATCGTCCTGCGACCCGTCGATGACTATGTGCGCGAATTCTCGAAGGATGTCGCCAAGGGGCAGCATGCCAAAGTCGCCTCGGTCATGCGAAACGAGGCAGAGTGTGGCCCGGATGATCCCGGCCTGACTACGTCGATGACACTGGACGCGGCCCTGGCCCATTGCATGGAACTATATGAACCCGTGCCGGTGCGGGATGCCGATGGCAATCTCGTTGGCACGGTGCACCCGTCCGATCTGGCTGCCGCGCTTCAGGTGGACGAAACATGACCGCCTTAACTGAGGTTCCGACGCAGCACGGCGCGCGGCTGACGGCGGGCGCCAAGGCCGCCCTGATTACGGTTGTCGTCGGTGCGGTTTGCCTTGCACTCGAGGGCATCGCCCCATGGCTGGTCAAATGGCCCGCCGCGTGGGAACTGCCTGCAACCCAATGGGTGGGCGCGTTTCTGGATTGGTTTCTGAACCTGATCAAACCGGCGATGCGGTTGTTCTCGGATATGATGACCTATCCGATGAACTGGGCGAATTTCGTTCTTGGCAACACGCCATGGCCCCTCCTGATCGGGATCGTGACCGCTCTGGGCTGGTACTTGGGCGGTTTGCCCATGGCGGCGCTGGGCTTTCTGGGCCTTAGCTTTGTCCTGGCGTCGGGTTACTGGGCTGAGAGCATGAACACTCTGGCCTTGGTCGCAGTATCCGTTCCGGTGGCGTTGATTTTGGGTGGTGGCATAGGCATCCTCGCCAACGAGGTGCCGCGGGTGAAATCCTTCGTCCAGGCGGTTCTGGACGTCATGCAGACCGTGCCGACCTTCGCGTATCTGACGCCGTTGTTGTTGCTTTTTGGCTTTGGCCCCGTCGTCGGTCTGATCGCCTCGGCCATCTATGCCGCGCCGCCCATGGCGCGCAACGTGATGCTGGGGCTGGAACGGGTCGAGCCCGAGATCAAAGAGGCCGCGATCATGTCCGGAGGCACGCGGTTTCAGCAATTGTTTCAGGTCGAAATTCCCGCCGCTACGACGCAGATCATGGTCGGTGTGAACCAGTGTCTGATGGCGGCCTTGTCGATGGTCATCATTGCCGCCGTCATCGGTGGGTTCAACGATATCGGCTGGGAGGTTCTGCTGACCATGCGCAAGGCGCAGTTCGGGGAGTCTCTGATGGCTGGTCTGGTCATCGTGGTCTTTGCCGTCGTCATAGATCGCATGAGCGGCACCTTGGCGACCGAGCGCAAACGTTATGACAGCCGGGTTGTCTGGGCGATGTTGGGTTTCGCCGTGGTCTTCACCGCCGCCTTCTGGGCGTGGTTGCCGAACCCATCCGAACTGACCTTGCTGGATCCGATGGCCGAGGCTGTGGACAGCGGCCTGACCGCGTTCACTCAGGCCAATGGCCCGTGGTTGGATGCGCTCAAGAACAACTCACTTTTCTATGTGCTGCTGCCTTTGCGGATCGGTCTAGATCAGGCGGTCCTGCCCTTCACCTGGGGCTTCCAGTGGACGGCGGGCATGAGCTTTGGCCTGTTTGCCGCAGGTGCCGGGATCGCGCTGTTGATGGCATGGCGTGGGCGGCTGACGGATGGTCTGATCGTCATGATCCTGATTGGGATGCTGGAAACCGGCATTGCCAACCTGCCATGGCCTTTCGTTCTGACCGGCGCCGCTGCTCTGGGCTGGGTCGCGGGGGGCTGGCGCCTGGCGGCGCTGTGCGTGGGGCTGCTTTGCACCATCCTCGTTTCGGGCCTGTGGGAGAGAGCACTCTTGTCGCTTTACCTGAGCGGTGCGGCGGTGTTTTCCTGTGCCGTGGTCGGCGGCCTGATCGGCCTTGCCAGCGCGGTCTGGGAGCCGGTGTGGAAAGTGGTCCGTCCGATCTGCGACATGTTGCAGACAATCCCTCTGTTCGTGTTCCTGATCCCGGTCCTCATGGTGTTCCAGATCGGCGAGTTCTCGGCCTTTCTGGCAATCTGTGCCTATGCTATCGTGCCCATGATCCGCTACACGCGGCACGGGCTGGTCAACACGCCGGACGAGATGATGGAGGCCGCGATCTCAAGCGGTGCGACCGAATGGCAGATCATGCGCGACGTGCGCGCGCCCTATGCCGCGCCCACGATCCTGCTGGGGCTGAACCAGACCATCCTCTATGCCTTTGCGATGCTGGTGATCGCCGCCCTGATCGGCACCACGGGTCTGGGGCAGTCGATTTATCTGGCGCTGGGCCAGGCGGATGTGGGGCTTGGCATTTCGGCCGGGGCCGCGATGGCGATTCTGGCGTTGATTGCCGATCGCATCGTGCAGGGCTTTGCCGAAGAACGCCGCGCGGCGCTTGGGTTGTAAACAGGGCAGAGGCGATGCATCGCCCCTGCGCCGAACTTGATTTTGGACAAGGATACCCGTGCCGTCCTGATCTAGACCGATCCCAATAAAGCGGAGATCACCATGACCGGTTGGGTCCTATTCCTTGCAGCGCTCGTCACATTCCTTCTCAGCCACGCGATTCCGGTGCGGCCTGCCATACGCGGGTGGCTGATCGATACACTCGGGCGCCGGGGGTATTTCACGGCCTATTCGGTTCTGTCGCTGGCCGTCCTGGCGTGGTTGATCATTGCCGCTGCCAACGCTCCTTATGTCGAGGTCATCCCGCCATTTGCGTTTTTGCGCTGGGCGCCGGTTCTGATCATGCCGGTGGTCTGCTGGCTGGCTGTCGCGGGGCTGATCATTCAGAACCCGTTTTCGTTCGGAGGGCTGGGCAATCGGCCCTTTGACCCAGAACAGCCCGGTATCCTGCGCACAACTAGACACCCTATCCTTGCCGCGCTGATGCTGTGGGCGGTGGCACATCTTCTTGCCAATGGCAGCCTGTCACATGTGATTCTGTTCGGCCTGTTTGCCGGTTTCGCAGCCATGGGCATGGCCCTTGTCGACCGGCGCAAGTCGCGGGAAATGGGCTTTGAATGGGTCCGCTTGTCCCGCAACACGGCGCGGTTCTCACTGCGCGCACCGCGCCCCTGGCCGCGTCCCGGGGTGTGGCTGGCCGCACTTGCCGCCTATGCGGTTCTGCTTCACTTGCACGCTCCTGTGATTGGCCTGTCCCTGCTTCCGTGAACGAGGGAGTGGCCGGGCGGTGCCTTGCGTGCTATTTGAAACGTCACAAACGAATTACAAGAGGTCCAAGATGCATCTGGCCTATGTCACCACCACCGATCGCGGCGCGACGGACCGCCTGCTGAGCGCCGTTGCGGAACGCCTGCTGGCGTCCGGATCAAAACTGGCCGGTGTCGTGCAAACAAACACGGAGTGCGCCGACAGCAGCAAATGCGATATGGACTTGCGCGTGCTGCCCGACGGTGAAACCATCCGCATTTCGCAGTCGCTGGGCACCCAGTCGCGCGGTTGCCGTCTGGACCCGGCAGCGCTGGAACAGGCGGTGGGATATGTGACCGCCTCGCTGGAAGGCGCGCCCCAATTGCTGATCATCAACAAATTCGGCAAGCATGAATCCGATGGACGGGGGTTTCGCCCCGTGATCGGCGAAGCGCTGGCGATGGATATCCCGGTGCTGGTCGGCGTGAACGGTTTGAACGAAGAGAAATTCCAGACCTTCGCGGATGGTGCAGCGGAAGCCCTGCCGGCGGATCTGGATGCAATCGAGGCGTGGTTCAACAAGGTCTCGGAACTGCGTCAGGCGGCGGAATAGAAACTTCCAAACTCTTGGTTAAGAGACAAAATGCGGCGCTGAAAAACAAATCAGCGCCACTTTTTTTAATGTTGGGTGCACTTAGGTTGTCTTAAGCCTGCGGTACCCGAACAGGCCCAGAACGGCACCGAACAAAAGCAGCCCGCTTGCGGGCAGGGGGACCGGTGCAACCTGCAAATTATCCACGTTGAATTCGCCACACCATTGGTCGCACCAAACGGTGTTCGACCCAAGGCCAAAGGGGAATTTGACCGCGTTGGGGACGTTCAGCGTGATCAACAGTTGATCAATGGCCGTGAACCCACTGGAGAAACCAAAAGTGTTCAAAGCCGAAGGTCCGAACGTCTGCGTCGCAACTGTGGCACCGTTCAGAAGCCCCGAAAATGTCAGGGTTGGAACTGTCGCAGTACCCGCCTTGAGCCACTGGTTGTAGGCCTGCGTTCCAAGTGCGGGTGCAGGGCCGGATCCGGTCTTGAACACACGCGACAATCCTGACAGATCCACGGATTGTGCCGTAAACTTCGTCCCGTTTACGGCCTGCACCACCGTTGACAGCACACCGTTGTCGTCGTGCAAGTTGATCTGATTTCCAAAGTTGTAGACGGGTGCATAGTCAAAAGTGAAACCTTGGCTGGTTCCTTGAAACGTTGTCAGCCCGCTTTGAGGATCATTCGGAAAGTTATTGTCAAATGTAATAGTCAGCGCATTCGCTGCGCCCGCGACACAAACGGCAAGCGCCGCCAAAAGCAGTCTCATAACAAGTCCCTCGCAAATACGTGAACAGACTAGCGGGCGATGCCCGGTTTCGCAACTTTTACGAGTCTTTGTAGCCGTCATTGCGCATAAGCATGCACGTAAGCACGCGCGGGCAATGCAATCTGACCATCTTTGAAACCTGCTGGAAAGATGGTGGGCGACCCTGGAATCGAACCAGGCGTGCGTCTCCGCGAGGGAGTTACAGTCCCCTGCCACACCTTGCGGCCTGTCGCCCACTGTCAGGCGTTGCACCTGACGTGGAGGCGTGATTACTAGCGCACCAAAGAAGCGTCAACAGGAAAATTTCGCTTTGGCGCAGGAAACCGAACTCTTGGCCCGGAGGCCTGAAAAATGAAGAAACCCAAATGGGTCGTTGAGAAGGAACAGGCGCGTAAAGCTGCGGCTGCTGAAACCGTTTGGCTGTTCGGTCTGCATGCGGTTCGCGACGCTTTGATGAACCCCAATCGGCAGAAACTGCGCCTGATCGTAACGCGCAATGCGCGGGATAAACTGGCGGAAGCGATTGAATTCTCTGGTATCGAGCCCGAGATGGCTGATCCGCGCAAGTTTACGGCGCCCATTGATGCAGGCTCGGTGCACCAGGGGGCCGCGCTGGAGGTGAAACCACTGGACTGGGGCGGTCTGGCCGAAAATTGCATCGGTCGGGAAAACCCGCGCGTCATTCTTCTGGACCGTGTCACGGACCCGCACAATGTCGGCGCGATTCTGCGCTCGGCCGAGGTTCTGGGTGCCAGTGCCGTCATCGGCACGCGCCACCATTCCGCGCCCGAGACCGGGGCACTGGCAAAAACCGCCAGCGGCGCGCTGGAGCGTCAGCCTTACCTGCGGATGCGCAACCTTGCCGACACAATTGTTGAACTACAGAATATGGGATTTCTGGTCCTTGGGCTGGACGGAGAAGCAGACGTGACGATCGAAGGCGCGCTGAGCGACGGTCGGGACCGCCCCGTCGCACTTGTTCTGGGGGCGGAAGGCCCGGGATTGCGCCAAAAGACGAAGGAAACCGTGGATCAATTGGTGAAAATTGACGCAGCCGGGGGATTCGGATCGCTGAATGTCTCAAATGCGGCGGCAATCGCCTTATATGCATCCCGGCCCTGACAAAAAGGAGAGCGTTATTTCCGGTCCATCCAAAATTGCGACCTGCTGCTACTGCGGGACCCGGGCTGCGCTGGTCCTGAGGGGCAAAGAACGGCACGAGCTGAGCTGTTCCAGTTGTGGCGCACCTTTGCATGATCTGAAGATGCTACCCAAGCGGAAGGCTGCGCCTGCCAAAACGGTGCGATCTGCGGTCTCTCATGCCCCTCCGCGGAAGACCAAGCGAAAAAAGAAGAAAAAGAGCATGTTCTCGCGCGTGTTCGATGAAGCCTGGGATGTGATCGAAGACATTTTCGATTGACCGTTTTTGGGTGAAGATCGTTCACATCCACGTCAACAGGGGTTCCGCATGCAGCAAAAAATTGCATCTTGATACCCCAGTGATTTCAGATTCTGACATGGCAATGCTGACCCGACGTTCCACACTTGGCGCGCTGTGCGCTTTTTTTCTGGCGCCTTCCACGTATGCGCAGGAAAGGCCCGTTTACTACACCACCGAAGGGGTGGCGTTGGCCGGGTATGATGCCGTGTCCTTTTTCGACGGTTCTACGCCGATCATGGGCATGCCCGAGAATTCCGTGATGTGGAAAGGGGCGCGGTGGCATTTCACCTCGCAGGAAAACCGCGAGCTGTTCGAAAGCAATCCCCGTGCTTTCGCACCGCAGTTCGGCGGGTATTGTTCATATGCGATGGCGATGGGAGTTCTGAAGAGCTCGGACCCCAAGGCCTGGAAGGTCGTGGATGGTCGTCTGTACCTGACGCACTCGATCGAGATCGAAGAAATCTGGCAGCAGGATCAGGCAGAATACATTGAGTTGGCTGAAGAAAACTGGCCGGCAATCCTCAATCGGGAATGAGTGGGAATCAGCTAATTGTGAAGAGTCATCACAAAAATGCGCTGCCCCTCTTTTTTTTACCAAATATATGCCTAAATGTCACAATGACCGCGGAATGGAACTGCCGCGGGTCATTTCACTGTCCCTCGTTCCAACAACTGGCGCCCAAGGCTTCTTGGGCGCTTTTTTCTTTTTGGAACCCTGCTAAGGATAGGGTATGCCAGACTATTCCGATCAGCAGCTGAGAGCTATTCTGCAACGCACCAAGACCGTTGCCGTTGTCGGAGTGTCCATGAACCCGGTGCGGCCCAGCTATTACGTCGCCCGCTACCTGTCGCTGAAAGGGTTCAACGTGATCCCGGTCAATCCGGGCCATGCCGGGAAAGACCTGTTTGGCCAAAGGGTACGCGGCAGCCTTTCGGAGATATCCGAACCCGTGGACATGGTAGACATCTTCCGACGGTCCGAATCCGTGCCGCCCATTGTGGACGAAGCGTTGGAGGTGTTCCCGTCCCTCGGAACGATCTGGATGCAAATCGGGGTTGAACACCCTGAAGCGGCAGCCAAGGCCAAGGCCCGCGGTGTGGACGTCGTGATGAACCGCTGTCCGAAGATCGAGTATCAGCGCCTGTTTGGCGAGCTACGCATGGGTGGGTTTTCCACCGGGATCATCTCGTCCAAGCTTTAGGGCGTTGCTGGCTGATAGGGTTTCAGGCGGGCAACCTGTTCCTGTCGTCGTTTTTCCAGCACCACGTCCCGAGGGACCCACTCATATCGGGTATCCTCGACCAGAGGTGACCAGAACAACACCCCGCCATAGCGCCACGGGTCCAGCACGACGCCCTCATAGAGCGATTCTCCCTTGCGACTGATAATCGCGGTGCTGTGGTCGATCCTCAGCGGATTGTCGGCGTTGGCGATGGCGCGGTGCAATTCCAGCGTCTGGAAGTTTTCCTGTTTCAGACGACGCTCGATATCCTCGGCCCAATGCCAGCACAGACCACGCGGGCGCAATCCCTTGTTGACCTTCGCATTGTGGATCAGCGGCGGGTCGGTGATCTGGTATTCGTCCACCAGTTGCGCGGTATAGGAATAGGCGACTTGCGCTGCCCGGCGGGCTTCTTCCGGATCGATATCCGGGCCAAGACGCTGAATCTCGGCTGTCAGGCGTTGTACCTCATCCCCGGTCGAGGGGGGAGGCGCCGCACATGCCGCAACGATGGCAAGCGTTGCCACAAGCATCAAAATTCGGATCATGTCGCGCCCTCGGCCTGCCATTCTGACGCCCGAGTATAGCGGGCGTTGCGGCGGCGCGGAACCCGGCCGTTACCCTTTGGGGCGGGCGGCCTTTTCAGCAATGCCGCTGATGCCCTGACGGCGCGCAAGTTCGGCCAGAACATCCTCCAGCGCCACTTCTCGGGCGGCCAGCATGACCAGCAGGTGATACAGCACGTCTGCTGCTTCGGCGGTCAGCTTGGCCTGATCGCCCTTCGTGGCTTCGATGATGGCTTCGATGGCTTCTTCACCAAATTTCTCGGCGCATTTCTCGGGACCCTTTGCAAGCAGCTTGGCTGTCCAGCTTGAATCGGGGTCAGCCCCTTTACGCGCCTCAATCGTTTCAGCAAGGTCGTGCAGAATGCTCATGTCAGCCTCATCGGAATGCCAGCGGCGGCCATATGCTCTTTGGCTTCGCGGATCGTGTATTCTCCGAAATGGAAGATCGAGGCTGCAAGCACCGCACTTGCGCCACCTTGGGTGACGCCTTCGACCAGATGATCCAGATTGCCGACACCGCCGCTTGCGATTACGGGCACGTCCACTGCATCGGAAATCGCTCGGGTCAGGGGCAGGTTGAAGCCAGCCTTGGTGCCGTCGCGGTCCATCGAGGTCAGCAGGATTTCTCCGGCGCCTTTGGCGACAACGGTTTTTGCGAATTCGACCGCATCAATACCTGTTGGCTTGCGGCCGCCATGCGTGAAAATCTCCCACTTTCCGGGGCTGACCGTCTTGGCGTCGATGGCGCAGACGATGCACTGGCTGCCGAATTGATCTGCTGATTCCGCGATCACGTCGGGATTGGCAACGGCTGCCGAGTTGAAGCTGACCTTGTCTGCCCCCGCCAGCAACAGGGCGCGGACATCATCCTTGGTGCGAACCCCGCCGCCGACTGTCAGAGGTACAAAGCACTGCTCGGCCGTGCGCTGTACCACATCGAACATGGTGCCGCGGTTTTCGTGGGTTGCGTGGATATCCAGAAAACAGATTTCGTCCGCGCCTGCGGCGTCATACGCCTTGGCCGATTCCACGGGATCGCCCGCATCGCGCAGACCGACAAAATTCACGCCTTTGACCACGCGGCCATCGGCAACATCAAGGCAAGGAATAATCCGGGTTTTCAGCATCTGATCGTCCTTCGTTGCCGGACCTTTACCGACAAAGCGCCGCCGATGCCACAGACGTTTTGCCGCCCATGGCCCTGGTAGCATGGGCCATGGGCGGAGCGGGGGGCTTAGTGATCCCGGTTCTTCAGCAGCTTCAGTGCCGAAAGCAGGTTTGCCTTGTCATCGGTCCATGGCAGCGCACCGTCGGTTTCGACGATTTGCCAGTTTCCATCCTGCGCAAAACTCTCAATTCGGGATTTGTCGGGGCTCAGGATCACAACGCTGCTGGTGGCGGCTCCGGTTTCAACCTGCTCTTCACCCACGGCCAGCCGCTGATGCGCAGCGGTCAGGTTCAGGCTGTCGGCAATTCGGGCCAAAGGCTGGACCAAATCGTAGAACCGGTTTGTGATGTGGAACACCAAAACCCCATCATCGGCCAGGCGGCTGGTATACATCTCTACCGCCTCGCGTGTGATCAAGTGAAGCGGAATCGCGTCCGAGCTGTACGCATCCAAAACCAGGATATCGAAGGCAAAAGGCTTTTGCTTCAGAACGATTCGGGCGTCACCCAGATGGGTTTCGGAATCGGGCGTGCATTCCGACAGATAGGTGAACAGCGAAGGGTCGCGTGCGATCTGGTCAACGGTCGCGTCGATCTCGAAGAAGTCCCAGTTTTGCGCAGGCTGCCGATAGCAGGCCAGTGCACCTGTTCCAAGACCTACAATTCCGATGCTGTCGGATTGCTTGCCGAAGTCCGACGTGATGACCTGCGCCATCGGTCCTTCGGGGTGATAATAGGACAGCGGAGTGGGTCGAGTGCCATATTCGGATTCGCGTTGCCAGCCATGCACCGTGGTGCCGTTCTTGTAGACACGGTAGCCCTCGCTTGAATACACCGAATGCACGCCGAAAAAGCTGCGATCTTCGAACACCGGATTGTTCTTTACCGCAAATGCGGGCAGCAGAACGACGGTAAGAACCACGGGGATACGCATGGCCTGTGCCCGGAACAGGTACAGCACCGCGAATATCAGCGCGAACAGGGCACCTGCACGCGGGATGTCCGCGCTCAGCGCCGCGACGCCGCGTGTCGCACCTGCGATGACGAGGATGAAAACACTTGCCGCGATGCCCATGATGACATGGCGAAGGGCAAATCCCGGCGCGCGGACAAGAAACAATCCTCCGGCCAGGATCATGGTGATTGGCGCCTCCAACTCACGCGTGAAGGCAATCGGCGCAACGATCGAGTTGAACAGCCCGCCAATTGCTCCACCCACGGAAAGGGCGATGTAGAACACGGTCAATTGCTCGGCGGATGGGCGCATGTCGTACAGCAGGCGGTGCGCAAAAAGGGCGATGATGAACAACACCGGGACATAGAGCAGAATAACCACCGGCGCGTCATGCTCGCTGACCAC
The DNA here is from genome assembly GCF_056532905.1 of Ruegeria sp. H8. Lineage (NCBI taxonomy): Bacteria > Pseudomonadati > Pseudomonadota > Alphaproteobacteria > Rhodobacterales > Roseobacteraceae > Ruegeria > Ruegeria sp. H8. The sequence continues at coordinate 429,651 of NZ_JBQFNY010000002.1, forward strand.
CTTGGACACCAGTACGACACCCGCCGCCAGCGCCGCCAGCATGGGCAGGTTCAAGGCGTCAAGCGTCAGGTGTTTCCATTTGGCAAACGCGATGATGAAGGACAGGATATAGACCGCCAGCGGAACAACCCAGATCAACGGGAGAGCACCCAGATCCGTGCTGACCCGCGTTGTGAAGGACAGCATCAAGGAAGAGGGGATGAAAGCGACGAACACCCAGACAGCGATCTGCCGCAGGGTCGGGAAACTGGCCTTGAGCGCCGTTTGGGCCGACGGCTTCGTGTGCCGTGATCCCCGCAAGGCGATCATGCCACTGCCAAGCAAAAGCGCGCCGAACAGCACGAAGCCGACCAGCCAGGCACGGCTGATCTCGGCCGCGCCAAAAAATGGATCCGCAACCAGGGGGAAGGCCAACAACGCCAGCAAGGATCCGACATTGCTGGCGCTGTAAAGGAAATACGGATCATCCGCCGAAGGCCCGCCCGACCTGGCGTACCAGGCCTGCAACAGGGGCGCATTTGCCGACAATACTGCAAAGGGTACACCCACACCCACGGCGAACAGGCCAAGCGTTTGCAGCGCGGTCGAGGTCGAGGCGTCATAGCTCCAGCTTTCGCTGGTGGACAGCGGCAGGAAAGTCAGCGCCGCCACCCAAAAGGCAAAATGGGTGATGATCTGCCAGCGCAAAGGCAGAAACTTGGTCAACAGGTGCGCGTAAACATACCCGAGTATCAGCACCACTTGGAAAAACAGCATTGCGGTCGTCCAGACCGCCGGGGCACCGCCGATCTTGGGAAGAACCAGTTTGGCAAAAAGCGGCTGGACAAAGAACAGCAGACTGGCGCTCGTGAAAATCGCCGCGCAGAAGATCGCAATGGTTGCCGATCCGATTCTGGACGTCTTGGGAACGTCTAGGTTGGAAATACTCACGTTTGCCACCCGGGTTGTTGTGTTTGACGAAGGGGGTAAGCGGAGATTCCGCCCGAATTATGGCTCAACACAGTAAAATGTTTGGCTTCTGGCCGGATTGTTCTCGAAAGCAAGGTTAAAATGGGCGTCTTCAATTCTGGCAAAGCTTTGCTGATGCCAGACTTGTGATTGTCAGATTTTCAAAACCTGTGAGAATTGGAGTGAATATTACGGAAGGAATACCGATATGCGTAGCTTGATACTTGCTTCAGTTTTTTCGCTCGGAGGGGCATTGGCCGCCATGGCTGACGACATCATCAAAGTTCAAACGAACAAATCCGTAGCCGAGGCGCTGGATGCGCTGGAAGCGGCGGTTGGCAACGCAGGGGCCACCGTCTTCGCCCGCATCGACCACGCGGCCGGGGCGGAAAAGGTCGGCACGCCCATCCCGGCCAATCAAGTGCTGATTTTCGGCAATCCTGCGCTGGGCACGCCGGCCATGCAGATCGATCCGCGTGCAGGGTTGTTCCTGCCGCTCAAGGTGCAGGCGTATGAGGATGGGAACGGTCAGGTCTGGTTGGCCTATGAAGACCCCAAGGAAACGATGGACGAGCTGGATGACGTCGAAAAGTCACCTGTAGTCGAGAAGATGCGCGGTGCGCTCGCCAAGTTGACCGCTGCGGCCGCGGGTTAAGACCTTTTGGGTCATGTGCTTGCGCTTTTCACACGCGCAAGCGCGTTTCGCGCGATCAGGATGTGAAATGGCAGGATCGCAGCCAGGTAGAGGCGCCCGCCAAGGTTATGGCGTCGGACCCACGTGGCCAGCGAGATTCGGCCGTTTTCCGACAGGACGGAAACCCGGAAATCCAGGTGGCGATCGTTGAATCCTGCGATCACCTCGGTCCTGTCATCATGTTCGACCGGGAAGATCCCTAGCTTGTCGCCAGCATCCGGGCCGGTCGTGCTGAGGCCAAACGGTGTCACCAGCAGGCCGCGCAGCCGAACCAGTGCCATCGCCCATCCGGGGAACGCGGTAATGATTTCCGCGGCCCGGCGCGGCGGCAGATTGGACTCAACACTGAAGCAGTCCAGAAAGTCGCCGGTTTTGAACCGTTCGTTCAGCAGGCTGTGCGCGGACAGTTCGGAGCGCTTTACCGGCGAATGAAACATAAGGCTATCCTCTGAGCGTGGTCAGAGCCTCTTTCAGATCAATCGCCCCATCATAAAGCGCGCGGCCGGAAATGGCACCGTTCAAAGCTGCGCCACAATCGCGCAGGGCGATCAGATCGGCGATCGAAGACACGCCGCCAGATGCGATGACCGGAATATCGACTGATTTGGCAAGCTCTGCGGTGGCCTCGACATTGGGGCCCTGCATCGCGCCGTCCCGGTTGATGTCGGTGTATATGATCGCGGCGACGCCCGCGTCTTCGAAGCTGCGGGCCAGATCGGTTACCTGAACGTCGGTTTCTTCGGCCCAACCTTTGGTGGCAACCAGACCGTTGCGCGCGTCGATGCCCACGGCGACCTTGCCGGGAAAGGCTTTGGCCGCTTCGCGCACCAGATCGGGGTTCTCGACCGCGACCGTGCCCAGAATCACGCGGGCCAGACCTTTGTCGATCCAGGTCTCGATAGTGGCCATGTCGCGGATGCCGCCACCCAATTGCACGGGCACGTCGCAGGCTTTCAGAATCGCTTCGACCGGGGCGGCGTTGACCGGCTCACCTGCAAAAGCGCCGTTCAGATCGACCAGATGCAGCCACTCGCACCCGGCCTCGACAAAGGCGCGGGCCTGCGCGGCGGGGTCTTCGTTGAACACGGTGGCCTTGTCCATTTCACCACGCAGCAGGCGCACGGCATTGCCGTCTTTGAGGTCGATGGCGGGGTAGAGGATCATGTCGGGCGGCCCTATATCTGTGTTGCACGCGCGGGATATCGCACAGGCGGGGCAGGGGATGCAACGCGACGCTGGGTCATTCTTGCCCGCAGCTGGCTGCCGGGTCAGACTGCCATCAAAACAGGGAGACAATCATGAAGAAATTTACGTTTGCAGCGGGTTTGATGTTTCTTGCGACCAGCGCGATGGCTGCGGATCCCGTCGACGGTCTGTGGAAGACTGCACCCGGTGATACCGGCGGCTATCTGCACGTGACGATTTCCGGATGCGGCAGTGCGATCTGCGGAACCATCGACAGCGCCTTTGATGCGGATGGCAACGAGCAGCTGGAATATGAAAACCTGGGCAAGCAGATCATTTGGGACATGGTGCCCGATGGCGGCGGAAGCTATGACAGCGGCAAGATCTGGGCACCGGACCGGGACAAAACCTACAATTCTAAAATGTCACTGGACGGCCAGAACAAACTGACCGTCAAGGGATGCGTGGCGGGCGGTCTGATCTGTCGCGGTCAAACCTGGACGCGTGTTCAGTAAGCCTCAGGGTTTCCAGGTCAGGAAGTTGCCCAGCATGCGCAGGCCGACGTCTTGGCTTTTCTCGGGGTGAAACTGCATTCCAACCATCGTGTCACGGCCAATCACGGCCGTGACCTCCTGCCCGTAGTCCACATAAGCCAATCGCTGTGCCGGGTCGGACACCCGGAAATGGTACGAGTGGACGAAATAGGTGTGATCGCCGGTTTTCACCCCGTCGAACACCGGGTGATCGCTGTCCAGAACAAGATCGTTCCAGCCCATATGCGGCACTTTCAGCGATGTGTCTGACGGTTCGATCCTGACGACATCGCCGGCAATCCAGCCCAGACCATCCGTTTCGCTGTATTCATGGCCTTTGGTTGCCATCAACTGCATGCCCACACAGATGCCCAGAAACGGGCGGCCTTTCTGTTCGACCGCCTCGACCATCGCGTCATAGATGCCCTTGTGCCCACGCAATTCGGCAGCGCATGCCGGAAACGCCCCGTCGCCGGGCAGAACCAAGCGATCGGCGCGTGCCACAACATCCGCGTCCGAGGTGACGACAACCTCACCGGCGCCGACCTCTTGCGCCATGCGCTGAAACGCTTTTTCCGCCGAGTGCAGGTTGCCGCTTTCGTAGTCGATAATGGCGGTCAGCATTTACAACGCGCCTTTGGTCGACGGAATCGCGTCTGCCTTGCGCGGATCGGTTTCAACGGCGTCGCGTAGCGCGCGCGCGACGGCCTTGAAGGCGGACTCGGCGATGTGGTGGCTGTTGAAACCGTGCAACTGGTCGATATGCAGCGTGATGCCGCCATGGGTGCTGAGCGCCTGAAAGAACTCGCGCACAAGTTCTGTGTCGAACGCACCGATTTTCTGCGTCGGCAGATCCACATTCCAGATCAGATAGGGGCGGCCCGACAGGTCCAGCGCACAGCGCACCTGAGCATCATCCATCGGCAGGTGGCATTCTCCGTACCGCCGGATCCCTTTCTTGTCGCCCAGAGCCTGCGTCAAAGCCTGCCCCAGCGCGATGCCGGTATCTTCGACCGTGTGGTGATCATCAATGTGGTAATCGCCCTTGGCGCGGATCGTCATGTCGATCAGAGAATGGCGCGCCAGTTGATCCAGCATGTGATCAAAAAAGCCAACTCCGGTCTGGTTGTCATACATGCCGGTGCCATCCAGATTGATCTCGACCGAAATTTCGGTTTCGGCAGTCTGGCGGCTGATCTTTGCGCTGCGCATGGGCGAATTCCTTTTGCTACAGGCGCGCTTATAGACGGGGAAGGTCGGGGTTTTCCAGACCGCGCGTTGCGATCGCTGCAAACTGTTGCAGGGGATTGCACCCGGCTTGGCCCCGTGTCAGCTTGCAAGCAACACGAACCGATAGGGTCAAACCATGTCCACCTGCGTTTTCATCCAGATCCGTTGCAAGCCCGGAACCACCTACAAGGTCGCCGAGGAAATCGCCCTGCGCGAAATCCACTCTGAACTGTATTCCACCAGCGGTGAATATGATCTGCTGCTCAAGCTCTACATCCCAGAATCCGAGGATGTCGGCCATTTCATCAACGAACATCTGCTGGTGATTCCCAATATTGAACGCTCGCTGACCACAATGACGTTCAAGGCGTTTTAACCCAGTTCGAATGAGGTGACGCCAAAGACACGGCTCAGATCGATATCCGGCGCGCGGCCGGAATACATCCGGGCCGTTTCAAACACCTTTTCCAACCCGAGCTTTGCGGCCAGCGCAAACGCGGCCGTGTTGGGCAAAGGCATGTCGATGAAAACGGCGTCCTGTGAATGTTGGGGTGGCACGGTTTCCAGCAAACCGGCCAGCAGGGCTTCGGCGATGCTCTCGCGATCTGCAAAAAGCGGCCCGATCTTGTACCCTGTCCGGCAGGGGCGCAACGTTGCGTACCCCTTGATCTGACCATCCTCGGAATACACGCGGGACATATGGCCCGGCGCGCTGATCCAGCCCTGCAAGAACGCGTCGCGGCGGGCCGGAAAAAGGTGCCGGTCGTAGGCGAACAAAGCCTTGGACGCCGCCGTCAGGGGCTCAACGCCGGTTGATGGGGTCAGAGCCTGCTGCAACTTCTGCACGGTCGCCGTGAAACGATAGTTGTTATAGGCGAAAGAAAACCCCGAGCTGCGGTAGTTGTGTTGCTGGTCGACGACCCCATCCAGGCCGATATTGCCCGCTTTGCAGTTTTCCAAGGCGTGCTGCCAGATTTTCAGCCCATGGCCCGATCCGCGAAACGCGGGCCGGACGATGTAGAAGCCAAGGAACGCAAACGCGTCATCATACTGAACGACCGAGATGGAAGCGATCATTTCGCCATCCAGGAATCCCCCGAGAAACCCGCGAGTATCCGTGCCGTGGAAGCAACGAGCATCGTGATGCCCCGGGTTCCACCCTTCGCGCCCGGCCCAATCAACGGCCTTTTGGACCTCGTCAACGGTAAGAGGGCGGATGACGTAATCAGACATGGGTGAATCCTGCGTTGGGCAATGCAACCAGAATGACGCAATGTCTTGTGAAGAGCCAGCATGTCTGGAGAGTTTGGTATCTGGAGCGGGCGAGGCGATTCGAACGCCCGACCCTAACCTTGGCAAGGTTATGCTCTACCCCTGAGCTACGCCCGCATCAGATACAAACTTGGTCCGAAGACCTCTCAATGGAGCGGGCGAGGCGATTCGAACGCCCGACCCTAACCTTGGCAAGGTTATGCTCTACCCCTGAGCTACGCCCGCGCCGTTGAGTGAGGAGGGATTTATAAATTCCCACGCGGGGCTGCAAGCGGAAAAACACAAAAAAGAGGAAAAATATTTCGACGGAACTGGGCATCCGGCCCGTTCAATCTCAAACACGGATCAAAAAAGGACACAGGCAGAGGGGCTTTCATGATTTCTGTTGCAGACATGAAGATAATGGCGCTGGCCGCAATGATCTTGCTGGTCACCGCGATGCCGAAATCGGACGATCACGAACACGGTCAGATCACGCCCGTTTTGTCGAAAGCGCCCCATGTGATGATTACGGATCTGACGGGATAACACCCGCCAACCGAGCTACAGCGCCAGAATCAGGTTGGCGATGGCCGCAACCAGAATGGCCAGGAACGTCAGGCTCATGCCAGCCTGCCGCAGGATGACGATCTGGGGCGTGCGCCCGAATCCGTAAGCGTGCAGCAGACGCCCGGCCAGCAACATCAAACCCAGTATATGCACAAGCAACCCTCCGGCGCCCTGTAATTCCACCATGGCGATCAGCAAAAGGGCGATAGGGGCGTATTCGGCGCAATTGGAATGTGTCCGTATCGCCTTGATCATCAATTTGCTGCCCCCATCCCCGACCGAGATTTTGTCGCTGCGGCGCTGAAGGATCACTTTGACGCTGAGTGCCACATAAAGAATAGCGATCAGGGCCGCATAGATCGGGGTGATAGCAAGCATGGTGGGTCTCCGTTCCAGCATAGAAAAAGGGCCGCGCGGTTTCCCGCGCGGCCCTTTGAACTGTAACCGGTTCGGCAGGTTATTCCAGCTCGACCAGAAGGTCCTTTGCGTCAATCTGGCCACCGGGCTGCACATGAACGGCCTTGACGGTCGCATCGCGCTCGGCGTGGATGCCGGTTTCCATCTTCATCGCCTCGATGGTCAGCAACATGTCGCCTTCCTTGACCTGCTGGCCCGCTGTTACGGCGACGGTGGCAACAACACCGGGCATCGGCGCACCGACATGATCCGGGTTGCCGACCTCGGCCTTGGGCCGCGCCTGCGTGGTCGAGGTGACCAACCGGTTCGGAACCCGGATCACGCGCGGTTGGCCGTTGAGTTCAAAGAACACTTTGACCTCGCCCTTTTCATCCGTTTCGCCGATGGCCTGACACCGGATTTCCAGCGTCTTGCCGGGGTCGATTTCCGCGGTGATCTCTTCGCCCGGCTCCATGCCGTAGAAGAAGGTGCGCGTTGGCAGGGTACGAACCGGGCCGTAGATCCGGTGGCGACCCATGTAGTCCAGGAACACCTTGGGATACATCAGATAGCCGTTCAGATCCTCGTCATCGACCTCTTTGCCTTCCAGCTGCTTGGACAGCTCGGCGCGGGTGGCTTCAAGATCGACCGGGGGCACGTCCTTGCCGGGTCGCTGCGTGTTGGGAACCTCGTCTTTCAGCACCTTCTTGATGATGGTCTCGGGGAAACCGCCCGGAGGCTGACCCAGATTGCCGCGCATCATGTCCACGACCGAATCGGGGAAGGCCACGTCGGTATTCGGGTCCTCGACCTGTTCACGTGTCATGTTCTGGCTGACCATCATCAGCGCCATGTCTCCAACGACCTTGGAAGACGGCGTGACCTTCACGATGTCACCGAACATCTGGTTCACGTCAGCATACATCTGGGCCACTTCGTGCCAGCGTTCTTCCAGACCCAGGCTGCGTGCCTGCGCCTTGAGGTTGGTGAACTGACCGCCCGGCATCTCGTGCAGATAGACCTCGGACGCAGGGGCCTGAAGACTGGATTCGAAGGCCGCATACTGGCCACGCACAGCCTCGAAGTAATCGCTGATTTCACGAATGGCCTTGATGTCCAGCCCGGTGTCGCGGTCGGTATGGCGCAGCGCCTCGACCACGGTGCCCAGCGTCGCCTGGCTGGTATTGCCCGAGAAGCTGTCCATCGCGCAGTCAACTGCGTCCACGCCCGCCTCGGACGCGGCCAGAATGGTGGCGCTGGCAATACCGGCGGTGTCATGGGTGTGGAAGTGTATCGGCAGCCCGACCTCTTCTTTCAGCGCACGGATCAGGATCTTGGCCGCGGCCGGTTTCAGCAGGCCCGCCATGTCCTTAAGGCCCAGAATATGCGCGCCGGCGTCGCGCAGCTCTTTCGCCATGCCGACATAATATTTCAGGTCATACTTGGCGCGATCCGGGTCAAGAATATCGCCAGTGTAACAGACGGTACCTTCGCAAATCTTGCCGCTATCGACGACCGCATCCATTGCTACACGCATGTTTTCGACCCAGTTCAGCGAGTCGAAGACACGGAACACGTCAATTCCTGTCGCCGCCTGACGCACGAACTCCTGCACCACGTTGTCAGGATAGTTCGTATAGCCCACGCCGTTTGCGCCGCGCAGCAGCATCTGGGTCATCAGGTTCGGCATCGCCTCGCGCAGGTCCCGCAGGCGCTGCCACGGGCATTCCTGCAAGAACCGATACGCCACGTCGAAAGTCGCGCCGCCCCAGCATTCGACCGAGAACAGCTGCGGCAAGTTCGCCGCATAGGAGGGAGCCACCTTGATCATGTCGATCGAGCGCATCCGGGTCGCCAGCAGAGACTGGTGCCCGTCGCGCATGGTGGTGTCGGTGATCAGCAGTTGGCGCTGTGCCTTCATCCAGTCGGCCACCGCCTGCGGGCCCTTCTGCTCCAGCAGGTTGCGGGTGCCCATCTGCGGTTCGGCCTTCAGCGCCGGAGGCCTGGCCTCTTTCAGGTCGGCGCGCGGGCGCGGGCGGTCCTTGGTTTCGGGATGCCCGTTCACGGTGATGTCCGCGATATAGGTCAGAACCTTGGTGCCGCGGTCGCGCCGCTTCTTGAAGGTGAACAGCTCGGGCGTGGTGTCGATGAACTTGGTGGTGTATTCGTTCGACAAAAAGGTCGGATGCTTGAGCAGGTTGATGACGAAATCGATGTTGGTGCTGACACCACGAATTCGGAATTCTCGCAAGGCACGGTCCATTCGGCTGATCGCTTTTTCGGGCGTCGGGGCCCAAGCGGTAACCTTGGTCAGCAGCGAGTCATAATACCGTGTGATCACACCACCCGCATAGGCCGTGCCGCCATCCAGACGAATGCCCATACCGGTTGCCGAGCGATAGGCGGTGATGCGGCCATAGTCGGGGATGAAGTTGTTCTGCGGGTCTTCCGTCGTGATCCGGGTCTGCAACGCGTGGCCGTTCAGATGCACGTCTGCCTGGCTTGCAGCGCCGGTCGCCTCTGCCAGAGGTTTGCCCTCGGCGATCAAGATCTGCGCCTGCACGATGTCGATGCCGGTGACTTCTTCGGTGACGGTGTGTTCGACCTGCACGCGGGGGTTCACTTCGATGAAGTAGAACTTGCCGGTGTCCATATCCATCAGGAACTCGACCGTGCCGGCGCATTCATAGTTCACATGAGCGCAGATACGGCGGCCAAGCTCGCAGATCTCGGCGCGCTGTTCGTCGCTCAGATACGGGGCAGGGGCGCGTTCCACGACCTTCTGGTTCCGGCGCTGGACCGAGCAGTCGCGTTCATACAGGTGATAGATTTCACCGTGCTTGTCGCCCAGGATCTGCACCTCGACGTGGCGCGCACGAATGATCATCTTTTCCAGATAACCCTCGCCGTTGCCAAATGCGGCTTCGGCCTCGCGACGGCCTTCCAGCACTTTCTCTTCCAGCTCTTCTTCCGACTGGATCGGGCGCATGCCGCGCCCGCCGCCGCCCCAGGACGCCTTGAGCATTAGCGGATAGCCGATTTCGGCGGCCTCCTTGCGGATCGCGTCCATGTCATCGCCCAGAACTTCGGTGGCAGGAATGACCGGAACGCCGGCTTCGATGGCTACGCGTCGCGCGCTGGCCTTGTCGCCAAGCGCGCGCATGGTTTCCGCCTTGGGGCCGATGAAGGTGATGCCGTTCTTGACGCAGGCATCGACGAAATCCGGGTTCTCGGACAGCAGGCCATAGCCCGGATGAATCGCGTCGGCACCACATTGCTTGGCAACACGGATGATCTCGTCGATCGAAAGATATGCGGCAACCGGCCCCATGCCTTCACCGATCTGATACGCCTCGTCCGCCTTGAACCGGTGCAGGCCCAGTTTGTCTTCTTCAGCGTAGACGGCGACGGTTCGTTTTCCCATCTCGTTTGCTGCGCGCATGACGCGGATGGCAATCTCGCCGCGGTTGGCGATCAGGATCTTGTTGAAGTCTGTCATGATAGGTCCCGGTCTTTTGTGTATGGGCGTCTTATTGGGCGGAGAATACGCGCAGGTATATCCGTTCTTCTGGGTAGAACCGGCATGTTATCGCTCGCAAACGCCCTATGATCGCAGCGCCCTTATACTTTTGCTGCGCCGCAGCATCAAATGTTTAACGTTAACTCTCAATCTGACACAGGCTTGCCAGGCCCATCTGGCCCATATTTGCATGCAGGTCCTGCCTGAGAATCTCGATGACATGTGCAGGCCCCCGCGCGCCAAGTGCCGCAAGACCATACAAAAAAGCCCGCCCGAGCATGACGAAGTCTGCGCCCAGCGACATGGCCCGCAAAATATCCAGGCCGCCTTCGACACCACTGTCGAAGATCAGGGGCAGGCGGGTTGCATCCCGGACAGAGGGCAGAACCTCGATGCTGGCCGGGGCCGCGTCAAATTGCCGACCGCCATGATTCGACACCCACAAAGCATCGACACCGACCTGTTCCAGCCTGCTCGTATCCTCTGGTCGCAGGACACCTTTCAGGACAAGCGGACCGTCCCAATGGTCGCGCAGCCATTTGACATAGTCCAGATCCGGCGAGGTTCGAAGCAGGTAACCGATATGAGCCGTGGGCGGCAGATTTCCGGGGTTTTCGATATATTTGTCCAGCGTTCGCATATGCGGCACACCGTTGCGCAGCATGCCCATCGCCCAGGCGGGTCTTTGGCCGATCTGCGCCAGAATGCGCGGGGTCAGCTTTGGCGGTTGCCGCAGGCCCGATCGTGTCTGCCTTTCCCTGCGCGATGCGACGGGAACATCCGCGGTGAGGACCAGGGTTTTGAACCCGGCTTTGCGGACCCGGTTCAGCAGGTCTTTTCGAATATCCGAATCCCGGGGCGGGTAAAGCTGGAACCAGGCATGGTCCCCAAGATGCGGTGCCATGTCTTCGGGGCTTTGGCTGGCTACGGTCGACAGGGTATAGGGAATACCCGCCTCTGCGGCCGCGCTGGCAAGCAGTTGCTCGGCGCGGGGCCAGACCAGCCCGGACATTCCGATCGGCGCGATTCCGAACGGCAGCGGATACGAAGCGTCGAGAAACGACTTTGACGTATCAAAGTTCAGCTCGCCATGCAGGATCGACGGGCAGAGGCGCACCTCATCCAGCGCCTGGCGGTTCCGGTGCAGTGTCGTTTCAATCCCGGTTCCACTGTCGATATACTCCCACACGAAATGCGGCAGACGACGGCGCGCACGGTGTTTCAGATCCGGTATGCTGGGATAGGTGCTGTGCAAGTCCATGCAGATTGATCCGACCTGCCATGCGATTCGGCAAGTTTTTTAAGCTGCATCCTTAGGTGGTTGCCGGTGTTCAGGCGGCGCATTTTTGGTCTGGTTCCTGGTGCCGCTTGCAACATGCACCTGGTTGCGCCCCTTGTCCTTGGCGACATAAAGCGCATCGTCTGCCGCGCGCATCAGGTCCTGCGGCATGGTGCCGTGGGCCGGGTAATGTGCGACCCCGACCGATATCGTAATGCGCGGCAATGCCTTCTCGCCATATCGTACGGTTACGGCTTCAACCGCCTGGCGCAGTTGTTCGGCTCGGGTCACGGCATCTTCGGGGCTGTTGTCAGGCAGGATCAGCATGAACTCTTCACCCCCGATGCGGCAGGCGACTTCGTCCCGGTCGCACCCTTGTTCCAGGGCGGCGCCGACGGCGCGCAACACCATGTCGCCCGCGTCATGCCCATGAGTATCGTTGAACTTCTTGAAGTGATCCACGTCCACGGCGATCAGGCTTAGCGCGGCGCCCGTCTGCTGGCTGCGGCTGATGGACTTGCGCAGCGTCTCGGTCATGTGGCGGCGATTGAACAGCCCGGTCAGGGGGTCTCGTACCGATTGGTCGTGAAGCTGATCCCGCATGCGGACATTGGCGATCGCCATACTGATCTGTTCGGCGCATAATTGGGCCAGCTTGCGGCTCTTGTTGAAGCAGTCTTCGCGCCCCTCAAGTGCCCGCAGATGCAAAAGACCGACGGTTTCGCCATGGGCCAGAATGGGAAAGCAGAAATAGGGCCGCCCGTCATGCGGTTCGGCGTGTTCGCAGACAAAATCAATCTCGGATGCGCCGAACTCGTAGGTCCGGCCGCGCCGCAAGCCCCAGCAACCTTCGGGGTGAATGTGGGATTTATGAGTTCCACCGTTCCAGCTGGCGCAGCCATCCAGCACATCGCGTGAGTTTGAATAGACATACACGCTGCCTTCGGCCTCTGGCAGGATGTGGGTCATGAAGCGAGACACCATGTCGAACAGTTCATCCAGCGACCGGCTTGATTGCAGCCATTCGTTCAATTCACCCAGCAGACGGACCTCTCGGGCCAGGCGCAGCTGCTCGTCCATCAGCTCCCTCTCTTTCTGGGCCCGTTTGCGAAGGTCGCGAACCTGACGGCGGTTGGTGCGATGGACAATCAGGATGACAGTCGTCAGCGCCAGCAGGGCGACCCCGCTCAGCAGCGCCAGAGACAGGCGAACGCGCGTGATGAACAGGTTCCGAAGGTCGGTTATGTCGGAATAGAACTCGATCGCGCCCAGGAACGTCGCATCCTTGATGATCGGCGTGTAGACCTCGGCCACATGGCGACTGCTGAGTTCTGTATCCTTGGGGTCATCGACAACAAAGGACTCAACTTCGGTAATCGGCTTTTCTTCGTGTTTGAAATAAAGGCCCCCGGCGGCGACGATCGACTGGAAATAGGGTTTCGTATTCACGAAGCCAACGTCACTTGCGCGGGTCGACCAGAACACCTGCCCCGAAGCATCAAACAGCTTGAAGCGGTAAATGTCCGTGGTTTCGGGCAGTAGCTCCAGAAACTGCCGGTCATGATCGGTCAATGCGTGAAAACGGAATGTCTGTTCAAGATCGTTCAGATGGCTTTCGACCTGGCGGCTCATCCGCATCGCGTTCTTTCGCAGGTCTGCTTCCAACATGCGGTCAACCACTGGCGCCGGGGCGGCATAGATTCCCCAGCCCGCTGCTGCCGTCAGCGCGAGCAGCATCAGGGCCACGCCCATCATCTTAAGCCTCGAGGACTGACCCGTCAGTTCCGCCTGTTTCATTTGTCCGCTCCCACTACACTGTGCCAAACATCCCAGTCAGGATTTGACAGAGAGTTAACGGGGGTACGGGGCGGTGGTGTGTTTGTTTAGAATTGAATGCAAAAAGAAGTGCGGAAAGTCTGTGAACAAGCCGTGAACAAACCCTTTCCCTTCGCGCTTATCCGGCGTAGTTTGGGGCCATGAGCAGTTTTGACGAAATGGACGCCTTCGAGGGCGCATCGCTGTCGGCGCGGGCCATGGCCGTGCGCCCTTCGCCCTATCTGGATGAGCTGAACCCGGCGCAACGGGACGCGGTCGAGCGTCTGGATGGCCCGGTTCTGATGCTGTCAGGTGCCGGGACGGGCAAGACCAAGGCTCTGACCGCCCGGATCGCACATCTTCTCAACACCGCGCGCGCACGTCCGAACGAAATTCTGTCGGTAACCTTCACCAACAAGGCCGCGCGCGAGATGAAGGAACGGGTGGGCCGCCTGTTGGGGCAGCCTGCTGAGGGGATGCCATGGCTGGGTACCTTTCATTCGATCTGCGTCAAACTGCTGCGACGCCATGCGGAACTGGTCGATTTGAAATCGAACTTCACCATACTGGATACCGACGACCAGCTGCGCCTGCTCAAGCAGTTGGTGCAGGCCGCAAATATCGACGACAAACGCTGGCCTGCACGGATGTTGCTGGGAGTCATCGACGATTGGAAGAACCGTGCGCTGACACCCGACAAGGTGCCAGCCGCCGATGCCGGGGCCTATGACAACAAAGGCATTGAGCTGTATGCCCAATATCAGACCCGCCTGCGCGAACTGAATGCGGTGGATTTCGGCGATCTGCTTCTGCACATGGTTACGATCTTCCAGACCCACCCGGATGTGCTGGAGCAATACCAGCGCTGGTTCCGCTATATCCTGGTGGACGAATATCAGGACACCAACATCGCCCAATATCTGTGGCTGCGCCTGCTGGCCGGGGGGCACAAGAACATCTGCTGCGTCGGCGATGACGATCAGTCGATCTATGGCTGGCGCGGGGCCGAGGTGGGCAACATCCTGCGGTTCGAAAAGGATTTTCCCGGCGCGTATGTGGTGCGGCTGGAACAGAACTACCGCTCGACCCCGCATATTCTGGCGGCCGCGTCGAACGTCATTCGCGGCAATGAAAACCGTCTGGGCAAAGAACTGTGGACCGAAGCCGAGGAAGGCCACAAGGTCCGCCTGATCGGCCATTGGGATGGCGAGGAAGAGGCCCGCTGGATCGGCGAGGAGATCGACGCGATGCAGGGCGGTACGCGCGGTATTCGCCCGATGAACCTTGATGAGATCGCGATCCTCGTGCGCGCCAGCCACCAGATGCGCGCCTTCGAAGACAGGTTTCTGACCATCGGTCTGCCCTACAAGGTGATCGGCGGCCCGCGATTCTATGAGCGGATGGAGATTCGCGATGCCATGGCCTATTTCCGGCTGGTGGTCAGCCCCGAGGATGATCTTGCGTTTGAGAGAATCGTAAACACGCCGAAACGCGGCCTTGGCGACAAGGCGCAGCAAACCATCCAGATGACCGCGCGCGAAAATGGGGTGTCATTGGTCGAAGGGGCTCGGATTGCGGTCGACAACGGGCTGATCAAGGGCAAAGGCGGCAAAGCGCTGCGCGAACTGATCGACGGTCTGGCGCGTTGGAATGCGATGACGCGTGGGCCGCGGATCGAGGTGGACGACGATTCGGTGATCGATGACGGTTCGCCCCTGCGGTTCGGCGCACCCGAGCATACGCATATCGAACTTGCGCAGATCATTCTCGACGAATCCGGCTATACGGCCCACTGGCAGAACGACAAGACGCCAGAAGCACCGGGGCGCCTTGAAAACCTCAAGGAACTGGTCAACCAGCTGGACAATTTCGAAAACCTGCAAGGGTTTCTGGAACATGTCAGTCTGGTCATGGACAACGAACAGGACAGCGACGGCGCCAAGGTTTCGATCATGACCCTTCACGCGGCCAAGGGGCTGGAATTTCCCGCCGTCTTCCTGCCGGGCTGGGAAGACGGGCTGTTCCCCTCGCAGCGGTCAATGGACGAATCCGGGCTCAAGGGGCTCGAGGAGGAACGGCGCCTGGCCTATGTCGGCATCACCCGCGCCGAAGAAGTTTGTACCATTTCTTTTGCCGCCAACCGGCGGGTGTTCGGGCAGTGGCAGAACTCCATGCCATCCCGGTTCATCGACGAATTGCCGGAAGATCACGTTGAGGTCCTTACGCCTCCGGGGCTCTATGGTGGCGACCAGCCCGCTGCGGGCATTGAAACCCGCGCGGCCGAAGCGAATGTCTACAACTCGCCGGGCTGGAGGCGGATGCAGGCGCGGCAGGGGCAATACGGCATGTCGCAGCCGCGCGAATCCCGCAACACGGTGATCGACGCGACCGCAGTGGCCAGTTTCACGCTGGGGGAACGGGTGTTCCACCAGAAATTCGGCTATGGCGCGGTTGTCGGGATCGAGGGCGACAAGGTCGAAGTCGAATTCGACAAGGCAGGCACAAAGAAAGTGGTCTCGCGTTTTCTGACCAACAAGGATGACGTCCCGTTCTGAGGCGTCATAGCCCTTCGACCAGAACCAGGTTGGTCGAGGCGGTGGCTTGCCGGATCTTCGCCAACTCGATGTAATCAGGGTCATCCTTCCAGGCTTTCGCCGCGGCAAGGTCCGGAAACTCCATCAGCACAATGCCACCTTCGGGCCAATCGCCTTCGATCCGTTCAACCGGTTTCGATGAGACCGTGAGCAGGCGGCCTTTGTGGCGGTCGAAGATTGGCATGAAACCCGCCAGATAATCCTGATACCCATCCGGGTCGTGGATGTCGATCTGCGCGATGAAATAGGCGGCCATTGTTTCCTCCGGATCAGAAATCAGAGGACCATCTTACACCTATGTCAGAAAAACAAAAAAACGGCGGTTCCCAGGGAGGAGGAAGGGGAACCGCCGTCTTGTCAACATCAGAGCAGGGAGGAGGAGAGCCCCGATGTATTCGAACCCGGGTTTGAGCCCGGTATGGAGAAGACGCGGCGACGTCAGGGAGGAGGAAGGCGTCGCCGCGCGCTTTCAACATCAAGGCAGGGAGGAGGAGAGCCTCGATGTATCAGGATCCGGCGGGTTGAGGCCGGTATTTGGTGCGGCAACGTCAGGGAGGAGGAGAGACGTTGCCGCTGATAACAGACCCTAAGGGAGGAGGAAGGGCCTGATCTCGGTATTCGTGGCGCGCCTATTGCGCGATTTGATCGTTTGCGGCCTGCATGGCCACCCGACGGATCATGGACCGATGCAGGCCCAGATCGGCCAGTTCACGGTCCGACAGTCCTGCCAACTCATTGACGGTCTGGCGATACATACGATAGCGGGCAAAACGCGCCTTTGCGTTTTCGATCAAAGTTGCGATTCCGAACGCCGGTGCGCTCTTCGAGGCTGTATGTGTGCTTGCGACTGCCATGCTCATCATCCGTATTTATCTGCTTTGCCGATTACGCTCGGCCCTTGCTTGAGGTTGAAAATAGGCAAATGCTGCGATTGCACAATAGGTCGCGTCGTCAATGCTGCTATGCAGCAAGCGCATAGATTGGTTCAGTTTTTTCCTTCAACTCGAAATGCGCCTTGAAACATTGGGCCTTCCCTTGGGTCATGGGTAACAGCGGAAACATGGCCTTCTGATGGCTTGCCCTTTAATTGAGCGGTGTTGGTTGGAATTTGTGCGCAACAAAACAATTCTAGACGTGCGTGTGACCGAAGCGTCAGGCAAAGCACGGCGGTTCAGCTGTTCCTTTATGCCCAGTTTGCCGGTTTCGCAGGTCGCAGGGCCTATTGCCTGAACGCCACGGGATTTCATGGGCTGATGTGGTTGTCGGGGGCGAAGTCCCGTCGGAATTGCGCTCGAAATGCGAATGATTCTGCGAGATCGCTGCCCAAGGATGCCGGGTTTTTCCATCCAGAATGGCAGTTTTTTAGATTTTCTGGGAAATCATGGGAAAAAAATTGCAACTTCAAATCATCTATATATAGGGGGTGTTGTGTTGCATGGATCTACAGTTGGTGCTGTTGCGCTCAAACTTCATGGTGATATTGTGCCTGGAGCGTGATTCATGGAACACGGTCGGCAAGATTCCTATTGATTTCCATGAATTCCCATGGCATCCCTAATACATCCGATGAGGACGAGGCAGCAGGGGCGCCAAACGACCCCGACCAAAAATAATCAGGTTTCATACAGGCATCTCGCTTTCATCAATCAAGAGATCCGGCGCGCGGGCGAGCAGACATCCCCCCAGGTGGCGCGTGCAGCTGGACATCCCGCAAAGCGGGTCAATGCGGCGGGTTGATCAGTGGCAGCAGATCAACCCGCCGTTTTTCATCCGGGGGGAACGCGAATTTCAAGTGGGGCGCAAGCGAAAGGGACAGTCGTCTTGGCGCGCAGGTTTAGAGGTGAAAGCCACCATAAGGTGGATGCGAAAGGCAGGGTGTCGATCCCGGCCTCGTTTCGCCGCGTGCTTGAATCCTCCGATCCCAACTGGCAACCCGGCGACAATCCAGAGCTTGTGATCGTCTACGGGGATCATCGCCGCAAATACCTGGAATGCTATACCATGCAGGCCATCGACGAGGTCGATGCCAAGATCGACGCGCTGCCACGCGGTTCGATGAAGCGCAAGATGTTGCAGCGCCTGTTCCACGGGCAGTCCTTCCCGACCAATGTCGACGAAACCGGGCGGCTGGTCCTGCCCGCAAAGCTGCGCAAGAAGATTGGTCTTGAGGCAGAGGCGTTTTTTATCGCCGCCGGGGATACTTTTCAGATCTGGAAGCCCGAGACCTACGAATCCGAGGAATTGGCGGCGACCGAGGAATGGCTCGACGGCCTCGGCGACGATGTTGATCCGCTGGAATTCCTCGATGAAGTCGAGGGCGGGTGACGGCATGGCGGCCGCGGATCACCCACAACCGGACGCGCCTCACATCCCTGTCTTGCTGCGCCCGCTCCTGGCGGCGGTGGCGCCGGTCACGGGCGTGTGGCTGGACGGAACCTTTGGGGCCGGGGGCTATACGCGCGGCTTGCTGGAGGCCGGGGCCGACAAGGTGATCGGCGTGGATCGCGACCCGCTGGCTTTTGAGATGGCGTCAGACTGGGCGGGCGCCTATGGTGATCGGCTGGTGATGCAGCCCGGCGTGTTCTCTCGTATGGATGAATATGCGCAGAACCTAGACGGCGTTGTTCTGGACCTTGGCGTTTCCTCGATGCAGCTGGATCAGGCCGATCGCGGGTTTTCCTTCATGAAGGATGGGCCTTTGGACATGCGCATGAGCCAGGATGGCGAAAGCGCCGCCGATCTGGTCAATACCGCGACCGAGGCGCAACTGGCCGACATCCTGTTCCACTATGGTGAAGAGCGCGCCAGCCGCCGGATTGCCAAGGCGATCGTCAAAGCGCGTGCGGAAGAGCCGATCACCACGACCCTGCGTCTGGCCGAGATCATCGAATCCTGCCTGCCGCGTCCTAAACCGGGTCAATCCCACCCGGCCACGCGCAGCTTTCAAGGGCTGCGGATCGCCGTGAATGCAGAATATGAAGAACTGTTTCAGGGGCTGATGGCCGCTGAACGTGCTTTGAAGCCCGGCGGGCAACTGGCTGTTGTCACTTTCCACTCCATTGAAGACCGAATGGTGAAACGGTTTTTCCAGTCCCGCGCGGGCAAGACGGGGCGCGCGAACCGCTATGCGCCCGAGATTGAACAGGAACAGCCGCAATTCACACTGAAGACCCGCAAGGCGGTGGGGCCAGATGAACAGGAATTGCAGGAAAACCCGCGCGCGCGCTCGGCCAAACTGCGCGTGGCGATCCGAACCGATGCTCCGGCGGGGGAAATTGAAGCGCGGGCCATCGGCATGCCGCAACTGGGGGGAAGGGCAAGATGAAGAGTGTTTTGTATGTGTTGACTGCTCTGTCCGTGTTCGGGTTGGCGTTGTGGGCCTATCAGGAAAACTACCGAACCCAGCAAGTGGTAAAGGAAACCCAGTCTTTGCAGCGCGAGATCGGAATGGCACAGGTGCGCTTGGCCGTTCTGAACGCGGAATGGGCCTATCTGAACCGCCCGGACAGGCTGCGCGAACTGGCCGACCTGAACTTTGAACGCCTTGGCCTGCTGCCGTTGCGGGCCGAGCAGTTCGGACGCGCGGATCAGATCGCCTATGCCGAAGACCCGGACCTGCCCGTCGTTGATCCGATTGAATTGCAGGCCATCACCGACATTCAGGCTTTGGGCGAGGTGCAAATTCCATGACCCGCACCCCTCTGCGCCCCCTGGCCCGAATCCTGGATGCCCGAGCGCGGGGCGAAAACCCCAAGGCAATCGAGCGTGAGAACATCCGCAAGCGTCACGAGGATATGAAAGATCGCGCCCGCGCCCGTGCCGAAGGGCGTCTGCTGGTACTGGGCCTGTTCTTCTTCTGCGCTTTTTCCGTTGTCGGCTTCCGCATGGGCATGCTGGCGACCTCGGAAGCACAAGAGCCTCTGGCCAGCGCGCCGGGCGCAGCGATTGCCATGCAGCGCGCCAACATCGTCGATCGCGAAGGGCGCATACTGGCCACCAATCTGGACACCTATTCCGTTTACGCGCAGCCCCCTTTGATGATCGATCCCGTCGCCGCCGCAGAGCAGTTGGTTGCGATTTTTCCTGATCTGGACAAAGAGCGGCTGATCAAGGACTTCACCGGCAACCGCAAATTCCTGTGGATCAAGAAACGCATTTCGCCCGAGCAGAAGCAGGCCGTGCACGACATCGGTGATCCCGGCATTCTGTTCGGTCCGCGTGAAATGCGGCTTTACCCCAACGGGCGACTGGCCGCTCATATCCTGGGCGGGTCCGGTTTTGGTCGTGAAGGCGTCAGCGCCGCCGAAGTGATCGGCGTGGCTGGTGTGGAAAAGCAGTTCGACGATTATCTGCGCGATCCGGCCAACGGTAACAAGCCGCTGCAACTGTCGCTGGACCTGACGATTCAAGCCGCAGTTGAACAGGTTCTTTACGGCGGTATGAAGATCATGAATGCCAAGGGGGCCTCGGCCGTTCTGATGAACGCGCATACCGGCGAGGTTATTTCCGCTGCTTCGCTGCCTTCTTTTGATCCGAATGACCGTCCGCGCCCGCCGACATCGGGCTTTGACCCCTCGGACAGCCCGCTGTTCAACCGTTATGTGCAAGGCGTGTATGAACTGGGATCTGTTTTCAAGATTTTCACCGCGGCACAGGCCGTTGAACTTGGGTTGGTGAATTCTAACACCATCATCGATACGTCCGGGCCGATGAAGATCGGCCGCTTTCCAATCGGCGAATTCAACGGCAAGAATTACGGCAAGATCAGCGTGGCGGATGTGATCGTCCACAGCTCGAACCGAGGCACGGGGCGACTGGCCCTGCAAATCGGGGCCAAACGGCAGCAGGAGTTTCTGGACGCGCTTGGCATGTTCGATCCGACCCCATTCGAGATTGTCGAGGCCAAGGGCGGTGTGCCGCTGAAGCCGAAGAAATGGGGCGAGCTCAGTACCGTGACAATTTCCTATGGCCATG
This sequence comes from Ruegeria sp. H8, assembly GCF_056532905.1. Classification (NCBI taxonomy): domain Bacteria; kingdom Pseudomonadati; phylum Pseudomonadota; class Alphaproteobacteria; order Rhodobacterales; family Roseobacteraceae; genus Ruegeria; species Ruegeria sp. H8. The sequence continues at coordinate 450,640 of NZ_JBQFNY010000002.1, forward strand.
GCCTGTCGACCAGCCCGATGCATCTGGCCGCGGGATACGCGGCGATTGCCAATGGCGGGCATTACGTCAGCCCGACCATTCTGCGCCAGAACGGCCCGCAATACGGGCCCCGTGTCATGTCGCAGAACACTGCACGGCAAGCGCAAAAGATGCTGCGCAAAGTGGTAACGGACGGCACCGCCAGTTTCGCCGAGGTCAAGGGCTATGACGTGGCGGGCAAGACCGGTACGGCCGACAAGCCCAAACCGCGCGGCGGTTACTATGATGACAAGGTCATTGCCACCTTCGCGACGATCTTCCCGGCCTACGATCCGCAATACGTTCTGATCGTGACGTTGGACGAGCCTTCGATCGTGGCCTACGGTGAAAAACGCCGCACGGCCGGTTGGACCGCCGTGCCTGTTGCCGCCGAACTGATCGGACGCGTCGCACCGTTGTTGGGGTTGCGTCCCCGGCTTGAGCCTGAGGCGGGCGCTGCTATAACGCTGACCTCAAACTAGGCTGTCCGGCAAGAGGTGGGTCATGGGCACAAGGACGAAGAAACTCAGCCAGCTGGCCCTGACCGCAAGAGAGGGCGCAAACCCGGATATCACTGGTCTGGCCGTTGACAGCCGCGAGGTGAAAGAGGGCTTCCTGTTTGCCGCGCTGCCCGGGTCCCGTGTTCATGGCGCAGAGTTCATCCAGTTCGCCCTGCGCATGGGGGCCGCTGCGATCCTGACCGATGCCGAAGGGGCAGAGATCGCCGAGGCCGAACTGGCAGCCTCGGACGCAGCGCTGGCCGTGGTGGAAGACCCGCGACAGGCGCTGGCCGGTGCCGCGGCGCTGTGGTTCGGCGCGCAGCCGCAAACCATCGTGGCCGTTACGGGAACGAACGGCAAGACATCTGTTTCCACCTTCGTCCGGCAGATCTGGTCCGCGCTTGGCCACGCCGCCGTCAACCTCGGCACCACCGGCGTTGAAGGTGCGTGGACAGCGCCGCTGGCCCATACCACGCCCGAGCCGATCACCTTGCACCGCTGTCTGGCCGAGGCGGCCGAGAACGGCGTGACCCATGCCGCAATGGAGGCTTCGTCCCACGGCCTTGAACAGCGCCGCCTTGATGGCGTTCACCTGACCGCCGCCGGTTTCTCGAACTTCACGCAGGACCATCTGGATTACCACGAAACCTTCGAGGCCTATTTCAACGCAAAGGCCGGTCTGTTCGACCGGGTTTTGCCGCAGGATGGAACGGCCGTCGTCAACCTGAGCGATCCGAAAGGGGCCCAGGTCCGGCGGATCGCCGAGATGCGCGGCCAGTCGGTGCTGACGGTGGGGCTGGGCGATGCCGACCTGTGTCTGATCAACCAGCGGTTCGATACCACGGGGCAAGACCTGCGCTTTGCGTGGCAGGGCCGAACGTTCCAGACCCGCCTGAACCTGATCGGCGGGTTCCAGGCCGAAAACATCCTGCTGGCCTGTGGGCTGGTGATTGCTGCCGGGGACAGCCCTGAAAGCGTGTTCGAAACTCTGCCCCATCTGACGACGGTTCGCGGGCGGATGCAACTGGCAGCCACGCGTGACAATGGAGCGGCGGTGTTTGTGGATTATGCCCACACGCCTGATGCTGTTGCCACGGCACTCAAGGCGCTGCGCCCGCATGTGATGGGCCGTCTGATTGCCGTTATCGGTGCGGGCGGGGATCGCGACGCCAGCAAACGCCCCTTGATGGGTAGGGCGGCAGCCAACCATGCAGACGTGGTCTTTGTCACCGATGACAACCCGCGCAGCGAAGATCCCGCAGTCATCCGCGCGGCCGTAATGGCAGGCGCGTCAGAGGCAGCAGGTGACGCCAGCGTGACCGAAGTCGGCGACCGCGCCGAGGCCATCCTGCGCGGCATCGATGCGCTGCAACCCGGTGATGCGCTGCTGATCGCCGGAAAGGGGCATGAAACCGGTCAGATCGTGGGGGATCAGGTTCTGCCCTTCGACGATGTGGAACAGGCCAGCATTTCCGTTGCAGCGCTGGACGGGAGGGTCGCATGACGCTCTGGACTGCATCCGAAGCGGCCGCGGCGACGGGCGGTCAGGCGACGACCGACTGGACCGCAAATGGCGTATCCATCGACACCCGCACTCTTCGACCCGGCGATCTGTTCGTGGCGCTGAAAGCGGCACGGGACGGGCATGATTTCGTGGCACAGGCGATGGAAAAAGGGGCAGGCGCCGCACTGGTTTCCCGTGTTCCGGACGATGTGCCCGAAGGTGCCCCCCTGCTGATCGTCAAAGACGTTCAGGCGGGGCTAGAGGCCCTGGGGAAAGCAGCGCGGGCCCGAACGGATGCGCGCGTGGTCGGCGTGACAGGCAGTGTGGGTAAAACATCGACCAAGGAAATGCTGGCGACAATTCTGGAAACCCAAGGGAAAACCCACGCCAGCGTCGCCAGTTACAACAACCATTGGGGCGTGCCCCTGACCCTTGCGCGGATGCCTCGCGACATCGAATTTGCGGTGATCGAGATCGGCATGAATCATCCCGGTGAAATTGCCCCGCTCGCCGAACAGGCCCGCCCGCACGTGGCGCTGGTGACGACCGTGGCGGCAGTGCATCTGGAGGCTTTCGAGTCGGTGGCTGGTATTGCCCGGGAAAAAGCGGCGATCTTTGAAGGGCTTGAGCCTGGAGGGGCTGCGATCGTCAATGCAGATATCGACCACGCGGACATCCTGCGCCAGACAGCGCAGGCGCAGGGGGCCGGGATTGTTGATTTTGGGCGCAGCGCGGCGGATTACCGGCTGACCGATGTTCAACCCGAGTCCAACGCCGTGAAGGCCAGCGCATTGGTCGGTGATCAGGTGATCCAATTCAAGGTGAACTCCGCCGGCACGCATTTCGCGATGAACGCGCTTGGCGCTTTGGCGGCCTGCGTCGAATTGGGGGTCGATCTGGATCAGGCCATCGCGGGCCTGCCTGCGTGGTCACCCGTCAAGGGGCGTGGGGTACGCGAAAGCGTGCCATTGTCAGGGGGCGGGCAGATCGAGCTTTTGGATGACAGCTACAACGCCAACCCGACCTCGATGGAGGCTGCTCTGGATGTCTTGGCCGCCTCCAAAGGCACCCGCCGCATTGCGTTTCTGGGTGACATGAAGGAACTGGGCGCCCAGGAAGAGGCCATGCATGCCGCCATGGCGGATATCGAGGCGATGGCGCGGGTGGATCAGGTTCATTGCATCGGGCCGTTGATGCAGGCGATGCATCGCGCGCTGCCCGAGAAGAAACGTGGGCTCTGGTTCGCAACCAGTGCGGAAATGGCGGAACATCTGCCTGCCTTGATCCGGGATGGAGACACGGTGCTCGCCAAGGGCTCACTCAGCATGGCGTTGGCCGCGATTGTTGACGGTCTGCGCAAAATGGGGCAAGGGGGCGCGCTTGATGGGTGAACTTGCCCGCGCGTCTCGTGTGAGAAAGGTATTGTCATGCTGTACTGGTTGACCGCTCTGTCGGACGGAGGGGATTTCTGGAACCTCTTCCGGTATATCACCTTCCGCGCAGGCGGTGCCTTCATGACCGCGCTGATCTTTGGATTCATCTTCGGAAAACCCCTGATCAACGTGCTGCGCAAGAAACAGGGCAAAGGCCAGCCGATCCGTGACGACGGCCCCGAAGGGCATTTTTCCAAGGCAGGCACACCGACGATGGGCGGATTGCTGATCGTCGGAGCTCTGGTCACGTCAACCCTTGTCTGGGCGCGGTTGGACAACCCTTATGTCTGGATGGTTCTTTTTGTGACCTTGTCTTATGCGGCCATCGGGTTTGCGGACGACTATGCCAAGGTTTCAAAACAGAATACGCAAGGGGTCTCGGGCCGGATGCGTCTGGCGTTGGGCGTGATCATCGCCGTGCTGGCCTCGCTTTGGGCGACGTTGCACCATCCCGAAGCCTTGCAGAACCAGCTGGCTGTACCCGTCTTCAAGGACACGCTGGTCAATTTGGGCATCTTCTATATCCCCTTTGCGATTGTCGTGATCGTGGGGGCCGCCAATGCGGTGAACCTGACCGACGGTCTGGACGGGCTGGCCATCATGCCGGCGATGATCGCAGCCTCGACTCTGGGCGTGATCGCCTATGCGGTCGGTCGGGTCGACTTTACCGAATATCTCGATGTGCATTACGTGCCAGGTACCGGTGAGATCTTCATATTCACCTCCGCGTTGTTCGGGGCCGGCCTCGGGTTTCTCTGGTACAACGCCCCCCCGGCGGCGGTGTTCATGGGTGACACCGGATCGCTGGCCCTGGGCGGCGCGCTGGGTGCCATCGCCGTAGCCACCAAGCACGAGCTGGTTCTGGCCGTGGTCGGCGGCCTGTTCGTGGTCGAGGCGCTGAGCGTGATCATTCAGGTCCTCTACTTCAAGCGCACGGGCAAACGGGTCTTCCTGATGGCCCCGATCCATCATCATTACGAGAAAAAAGGCTGGGCCGAGCCGACCATCGTGATCCGCTTCTGGATCATCTCGCTGATCCTGGCGATGATCGGTTTGGCGACGTTGAAGGTAAGGTAGAGGAATACAAAAGATGCATTTTGACTTCACAGACTCGAGCACAAACTCAGGCCGGGTTGCAAATTTCGCTCGTGGATTTGGGGGAATGCTGGGGTTCGGCATAGCAACGCTTTGGTTTGCTGAAAAATTTGCCTTTTCTTTGTATGGTGCGGCTTGTGCGTTTGGCGCTTTTATTTGTTTTGCCGGTTTTCTTTTGAGCCTTGCCTATACTTATGATTCCGGTCTGAAAGTTTTGAGCAAAGGCGAGAGCTTAGAACTGCAATTCGTGAACTACATGGGGTGGAGGTCGCTCGCGATAGTAGTGTTTACTATTATTTCCATAGTAATCGTACTCGTCAGGTACTTCGGTGACTAACAAATGATCCCGGTCAAAGGCTTTTCAGGACAGAAAGTGGCCGTTCTGGGGCTGGGCCGGTCCGGTCTGGCCACTGCACGTGCGCTGCGCGCGGGCGGGGCGGAACCGGTGTGCTGGGATGACAACCCGGCCGCCCGTGAAACCGCCGAAGACGAGGGTTTCACCTGCGCCGACCTGCGCAAGCATGGGGCATTTGACGACATCGCCTCGCTGATCGTCTCACCGGGCATTCCGCATCTCTATCCTGAACCGAACCCCGTGGTGGCGGCAGCCCTGGATGCAGGCGTGCCGGTGGACAATGACATCGGCCTGTTCTTCCGCTCCTTTGCCGGACCGGAATGGAACAACTACGACACGCCTCCGCGCGTGATCGCGGTGACGGGCTCGAACGGCAAATCGACGACTGCCGCTTTGATCCATCATATCCTGACCGAGGCCGGGCGCGAGGCGCAGTTGGCGGGCAATATCGGGCGCGGGGTTCTGGATATCGATCCGGGCGGTGATGGTTCGGTCGTGGTGCTGGAGCTTTCCAGCTATCAGACCGAGCTGGCCCGCGCTCTGACCCCCGATGTGGCGGTGTTCACCAATCTGTCGCCCGATCATCTGGACCGCCACGGCGGCATGGGTGGATATTTCGCGGCCAAGCGGCGCCTCTTTGCCGAAGGCGGCCCGGATCGCGCGATCATTGGCGTCGACGAAACCGAAGGTGCGTTTTTGGCCGGGCAACTGTCCGAAGGGCCATCGGATGACCGGGTGATCCGTATCTCGGTGGCGCGGAAGCTGACCGGGCCGGGCTGGCAGGTCTTTGCGCGCAAAGGGTTCCTGTCGGAATACCGCAAGGGGCGGCAGGCGGGGTCTATCGACCTGCGCGCGATCAAAGGTTTGCCCGGTGCACACAACCACCAGAATGCCTGCGCGGCCTACGCGGCCTGCCGGTCGCTGGGCCTTGCGCCGCGCGTGATCGAAGATGCGCTGCATTCCTATCCGGGCCTGCCGCATCGCAGCCAGATCATCGCCGAGGCCGATGGGGTTACCTATGTCAACGACTCCAAGGCGACCAATGTCGACAGCGCCCTGAAAGCGCTTATGGCGTTCAAAAAGATCCGATGGATTTGCGGCGGTCTTGAGAAAGAGGGCGGCATATCAGCCGTGAACACGGCGACGGGCGAGGTCATCAAGGCATATGTCATCGGACGCGAAGCCGCGAGTTTTGCGATGCAGCTCGAGGCTGATACGCAGGTCTGTACGACGATGGAGGCCGCCGTGGCGCAGGCCATGGAAGATGCCGAGGCAGGCGACACTGTGCTGCTGGCCCCGGCTGCTGCCAGTTTCGACCAATATGACAATTTCGAACAGCGCGGCGAGGATTTTGCAGCGCAGGTCAAGCGCAGGCTGACAGAATAGCCATTTGCAATAGACCGCCGGCTGGGCCAAGCTTGGATGCTATCAGCTTGACGCGGCACCATTATTGGTTTTGCCTGCCAGCAGATTCAACACGAGGTTATGACCATGCCATTTCGTAGACTTTCTCTGATCCTGCCTGCCATTCTTGTTGCTGGGGCCTGTACGAACACGGGTGCCAACTATCAGCCCATCGTGGACGGCCCGGTCGGTCCGAACTACAACGTGGACCTGCAGCAATGCCAACAACTGGCGGCATCGCAGAGCAGCGTTGATGGCTCTACCGCAGGGAACGCAGCAATTGGCGCAGCGGGTGCCGCGGCCGTTACCGGGATCGTTCAGGACAGCAGCGACAATCTTGGTCGCGCGGCTGTGGCAGGTGCCCTGGTTGGCGCTGGCGCAGACGTCATCAATAAAAACCAGAACAAGGAAGTGATCGTGCGCAACTGCATGCGCGGGCGCGGCTACAACGTCGTAGGCTAACACCCTGCGGCAATTGCAACACCTGCGGCATGGCCTGACGACCATGCCCACTGGAAGTTGTAGCCGCCCAACCAGCCGGTGACATCCACCGCTTCACCAATCGCATAGAGGCCGGGGACATCCTTGGCCTCCATCGTTTTCGAGGACAAGTCATCCGTGTCGATCCCGCCCAAGGTGACTTCGGCGGTGCGATACCCTTCGGTTCCCGACGGCACCAGTTGCCACGCGGACAAGGCCGCGGTCAGCTCGGCCAGTTTCGCGTCCGACTGATCCGCCAGCTTCCCGGACATCGGAATGATCCGGCACAGGTGATCGACCAGCCGGGCCGGCAGATGCCGCGCCAGTTCAGTGGTCAGCGCCTTGCGCCCTGCGCTTTGCCGCTGTGTGCGCAACAGATCAAGCAGAGGCAGATCGGGGATCAGGTTCACCCGGATCGGCTCACCTTCGCGCCAGTAAGACGACAATTGCAACACTGACGGTCCGCTGAGGCCGCGATGGGTGAACAGCAGCGCCTCGTCGAAGCTGGCGCGATCATTCGACAGTCGCACGGGCAGTGAAACACCGGACAGGTCCTTGAACCGCCCGTCCGAGAAGGTGAACGGCACCAGCGCCGCCCGCGTCTCGGTCATCCGCAATCCGAACTGGCGCGCGATGTCATAGGCCAGCCCGGTTGCACCCATCTTGGGGATCGATTTTCCGCCCGTTGCCAGCACCAGATTGGTGCAGGTCAGGTGCAGCCTTTGCCCGTCACGCTCCACCTCCAGCGCAAAGCCGCTTTCGGTCTTGCGCAAATCGCGCAGCGAGGTTTGAACCCACAGCTCTGCTCCTGCACCGCTCATTTCATCCAGCAACATCCGGATGATCTGTTTCGAAGAGCCATCGCAGAACAACTGGCCCAGGGTTTTCTCATGCCAGGCGATGTTGTGACGTCCGACCAGATCGATGAAATCCCATTGGGTGTACCGTGCAAGGGCGGATTTGCAGAAATGCGGGTTTCGCGACAGGAAGTTGCCCGGCCCGGCATAAATGTTGGTGAAATTGCAGCGCCCCCCGCCCGAGATGCGGATTTTCTCGCCGGGTGCCTTGGCGTGGTCAATCACCAGCACGCGCCCACTGCAATGGGCCGCACACATCATGCCGGCAGCCCCGGCCCCAAGGATGATCGTGTCGTAGGTCATGCGCGGGGGATGGCGTGGATTAAACAAGATGGCAAGAGCCAATGCCGAAGTCGTGCGGCGCGCGCTCGCCGCGTTCTCGCAAATTCGAGGTCGGCTGACAGGGCGATTGCCAGAATTTCAGCGCACTGACATGCTGCGGCCATACCGCAAAGAGGTTTTGACAAGACAAACTGGCAAAAGGAACTCTGAATGCAATTCCCCGAATTTATTTCGTCATTTCCGAAACTGGATGTGCCTTTTCCTGAAGACGTGGTGCAGACGGCCGTCATTCGATCAGATGCAGGGCTGGTTGCTTTCTTCACTTTTCTCAAAGACATGGAGCTTCCCCTGCATTCGCATGGTGCCCAATGGGGGACGGTGGTTGTGGGTGAAATTGAACTCACGATCGGTGGCCAGACCCGCATCTACCGCCCCGGCGACAGCTACTCGATCCCAAGTGGAGTTGAGCACGGAGGGACCATCAAGGCGGGGTCCCGTGTCATTGACGTGTTTGAGGAACCCGACCGATATCCGATCAAGGAATAATGCATAGCGACCCGCCTTGTGGATCAACGCGCGCCACTCCGCTGAGCGGCGTGTCCAAAGCTGCAACAACCACAGGCCGCCACGTGCAGCCGGGGGTGCTTCGGGCATGGAAGGTCGATTTCTGCCTTGTGGCTTCATCCTACTAGCCCAAACACAAAAATCCCTGTAGAGTCTTAACCAGACCCCGAAAACGGGGCGTTGACGAGGCAGAGAGTGGCGGTATCTCATGACTGAGATGGTGTATGGCGCGGTCCAGGACCAGCGCGGAGAACCGATTCTACCGAAATGGTGGCGCACAATCGATCGCTGGACGATGTCCTGCGTTCTGATCCTGTTTGCCATCGGTCTTTTGCTGGGGCTGGCGTCTTCGCCACCGCTGGCCGGGCGAAACGGGTTCGATCCGTTCCATTATGTCGAACGTCAGGCCATCTTCGGCGGATTGGCGCTTATTGCGATGCTTCTGACCTCGATGATGTCGCCGACGCTGGTGCGCCGTTTGGCGGTGCTGGGTTTCCTGGGGGCCTTCGTGGCACTGGTTTTCCTGCCCGTGTTCGGGACCGATTTCGGCAAGGGTGCGGTGCGCTGGTATTCGCTGGGGTTCGCCTCGCTTCAGCCGTCCGAGTTTCTGAAGCCCGGCTTCATCGTCGTTGCTGCATGGCTGCTGGCGGCTTCACAAGAGATCAACGGCCCGCCGGGGCGGATCTGGTCGTTTGCCCTGTGCATGGCGATTGTCGGCATGCTGGTGATGCAACCTGATTTCGGTCAGGCCTGCCTGATCCTGTTCGGCTGGGGGGTGATGTATTTTGTCGCCGGGGCGCCGATGCTGCTGCTGGTCGGAATGGCCGGGTTTGTTGTTCTGGGCGGTATGTTCGCCTATTCCAATTCTGAACACTTTGCCCGCCGTATCGATGGCTTTCTGAATCAAGAGGTCGATCCGACCACCCAGTTGGGCTATGCCACCAACGCCATCCGCGAAGGGGGTCTGTTCGGCGTCGGTGTGGGTGAGGGGCAGGTCAAGTGGTCGCTGCCGGACGCACATACCGATTTCATCATCGCGGTCGCGGCCGAAGAATACGGCCTGATCCTGGTACTGATCATCATCGCGCTTTATTCGTTGGTCGTGGTACGCTCGTTGCTGCGCCTGATGCGGGAACGCGACATGTTCATCCGGCTGGCGGGCACCGGTCTGGCCTGCATGTTCGGCGTACAGGCGATGATCAACATGGGTGTTGCGGTACGTCTGTTGCCCGCGAAGGGCATGACGCTGCCTTTTGTCAGCTATGGCGGCTCATCCCTGATTGCAGGGGGTATTGCGATCGGAATGCTGCTGGCCTTCACCCGAACCCGCCCACAGGGCGAGCTTGGCGAAATTCTGCGCGGACGAGGATAATGGGGACTCCATACCTGTTGATTGCGGCTGGCGGTACCGGGGGGCACATGTTCCCGGCTCAGGCGCTGGCCGAGGCGATGCTGAACAAGGGCTGGCGTGTGCGCCTGTCTACCGACCCGCGCGGCGCCCGCTATACCGGTGGTTTCCCGCATTCGACCGAGATCGTAGAGGCATCATCGGCCACTTTCGCGCGTGGCGGTCTGGCGGCCAAGGCCATGGCCGGCCCCAAGATTGCCGGTGGCGTGGCTGGCATGGTGTTCCAGATGATGCGGGACAAGCCCGACGTCGTTGTCGGTTTCGGCGGGTATCCCTCGATCCCGGCGCTGAGCGCTGCGACCATGCTCAAAATCCCCCGCATGATCCACGAACAGAACGGGGTGCTGGGGCGTGTGAACCAGTTGTTCGCCACCCGTGTCGCGCAGGTGGCCTGCGGTGTGTGGCCCACGGACCTGCCCGAGGGCGCGCATGGCATCCACACCGGAAACCCGGTCCGGTCCGCCGTTCTGGACCGCGCCGCGGCCGGTTACATTCCGCCCGGTGATTATCCGATGTCGGTCCTTGTCATGGGCGGGTCGCAAGGCGCACGCATCCTCAGCGATGTGGTGCCCGGTGCCATCGCCGCACTGCCCGAAGAAATCCGCACTCACATCCGCGTGGCACATCAGGCCCGGGACGAGGATGGCGAGCGCGTCACAGCCTTCTACAACGAACACGGCATCCGCGCCGACGTGCAGCCCTTTTTTGATGATGTCCCCCGTCGCATGTCGGATGCCCAACTGGTGATCTCGCGGTCTGGCGCGTCCAGCGTCGCCGATATCTCGGTCATCGGGCGCCCGTCGATCCTGATCCCCTTTGCCGCCGCCGCCGGAGATCACCAGACGGCCAACGCACGGGGCTTGGTGCAGGCGGGCGGGGCCATCATGATCCCGGAAAAGGCTCTTGACGTTCCCGCGCTGACACAGCAAATCACCACGGTTCTCACGAACCCCGAAGCCGCACAGAAAATGGCCCATGCCGCCTTGTCCGTCGGGGCACCTGACGCCACCGAGCGTCTGACCGCTCTTGTCGAACAATTGGCGCAGAAGGAGACCACATGAACCCAGCAACCAAACTGCCGCAGGACGTAGGGCCGATTCACTTTGTGGGGATCGGCGGGATCGGAATGTCAGGTATCGCCGAGGTGCTGCTCAATCTGGGGTACCAGGTTCAGGGCTCGGACCTGAAGGCATCGAAGATCACCGACCGGCTGGCAGGTCTGGGGGCCGAAATCTTTGTCGGTCAGCGCGCGGAAAACCTTGAAAACGCGGCCGTTGTGGTGGTCTCGACCGCGATCAAACCGGGCAACCCCGAGCTTGACGGCGCCCGTGCCCGCGGCCTTCCGGTGGTGCGCCGGGCTGACATGCTGGCCGAACTGATGCGGCTGAAATCCAACATCGCCATCGCCGGGACTCACGGCAAGACCACCACGACCACGATGATGGCCGAACTGATGGTGGCGGGGGATTTTGACCCGACCGTGATCAATGGCGGCATCATCCATGCCTATGGCTCGAACGCCCGGATGGGGCAGGGCGAATGGATGGTGGTCGAGGCCGACGAATCTGACGGCTCGTTCAACCGCCTGCCCGCGACCATCGCTATCGTCACCAATATCGACCCCGAGCATATGGAGCATTGGGGCGATTTCGACAAATTGCGCGCGGGTTTCCATGAATTCGTCTCGAATATCCCCTTCTACGGGCTGGCTGTGTGTTGCACCGACCATGCCGAGGTGCAGACGCTTGTCGGCCGCATCACCGACCGCCGCGTGCGCACCTATGGCTTCAACGCGCAGGCCGATGTGCGGGCCGAGAACCTGACCTACAAGGGCGGCGTCGCGCATTTCGACATTCACCTGCAATACGAAGACAAGGTGATCGAAGGCTGCACCCTGCCGATGCCCGGCGACCACAACGTCTCGAACGCTTTGTCCGCCGTGGCTGTTGCCCGCCATCTGGGAATGAAAGCCTCGGAAATTCGCGACGCGCTGGCCAATTTCGGTGGCGTCAATCGCCGCTTTACCAAGGTCGGAGAAGTCGACGGTGTCACCATCATCGACGACTATGGCCACCACCCCGTTGAAATCACCGCAGTCCTGAAGGCCGCGCGACAGGCGACCGAAGGCCGCGTGATCGCCGTGCACCAGCCGCACCGCTATTCGCGCCTGTCCAACCTGTTTGACGATTTCTGCACCTGCTTCAATGACGCCGACGTCGTGGCCATCGCCGATATCTTCGCCGCCGGAGAGGACCCGATCGAAGGCGCATCGCGCGACGATCTGGTGCAGGGCCTGATCCGTCACGGCCACCGCCACGCCCGCGCGCTGTTTGACGAAAACGATCTTGAGCGGCTTGTGCGCGAGCAGGCCCGCCCAGGCGATATCGTCGTCTGCCTCGGGGCCGGTACAATCAGCGCCTGGGCCAATGGTCTGCCTGAGAGATTGCAACGAAAACAAGCTGTTTGACTTCTCTTCTGTTTGGTGCACAACCTGAAGGTGTAGCAAATGCCCGCAGCCGCCGCATGTCCTCGGAGGGGACAGATGGACTATTCGATGATCCTTGCCGCCCTTTGGGTGATCTGCGCCACGATCGTGGCGTTCTTGCCGATGCGAATGCAGTTTCCACCGGGCGTGACCCTGCTGATCTGCGCTCCGGTTCTGATCGTCTGGCTGGGTTATGATCACGGTTGGTTCTGGTCGGTTTTCGCCTTCGGCGGATTCGTTTCGATGTTCCGCAACCCCATCCGGTATTACTGGCGAAAATGGGTGCGTGGGGAGGTCATGGAATGAACTGGTCCATCGTTCTTGCCGGTCTGTGGGGTGTTTCCGCGAATCTGCTGGCAATGATCCCGAGCAAAGACAACCACTGGACACGCGCCTATATCCTGATCGCCGTGGGCATTCCGATTCTGGGGTATGTCACCTATCAGAACGGCCCGTGGATCGGCTTGCTGGTGCTGGCCATGGGTATGTCCGTGCTGCGCTGGCCCGTGATTTATCTGACCCGTTGGACAAAAATGAAAATGCAGGGCATGAAGGCGGCTGACGAATAACCGGCCAGTTTCAGGAGGTCCGCCATGGCGTCCGTCGCCACATTTGCCTATCTGCCAATTCTTTCTTTCCTGCTAGGTGCCGCCGCCGGTTTCACGGCGGGCCGTTGGCTGGGCCTGCGCGGCTTGTTGTGGCTGATCGGTCTGGCCTCGGCCGTCGGGCTGGCGTTGATCGTGGTGCTGGCCGGTATTGGCACCGACGAAGAAGAACAGGCGTTCGGCCCGCTGGTCTGGCTGACCGCCGGCGTTCTTCCCTTTCTGTTCGCTGCAATCATGGGCGGTGTGGGCGGACGTAGCCTGGCGGTGCGTGCAGACGCATGACAACGTTTCCCGTTCCGAAAGGTCGCCTGTCTCGGGCGCGGCCTCTCTCTGAGCTCACATGGCTTCGCGTTGGCGGCCCGGCCGATTACCTGTTCCAGCCTGCCGATATCGAAGACCTGCAAGCGTTCCTGCGGGAACTGCCGGCACAAACCTCGATCTTTCCGATGGGTGTCGGTTCGAACCTGATCGTTCGGGATGGGGGGCTGCGGGCCGTGGTGATCCGTCTGGGGCGCGGGTTCAATAATATCTCGGTCGAGGGCAACACAGTCACCGCAGGAGCCGCTGCGCTGGACGCGCATGTTGCGCGCAAGGCGGCGGATGCCGGTGTCGACCTGACCTTTCTGCGCACCATTCCGGGCTCGATCGGCGGCGCGGTGCGGATGAACGCGGGCTGTTACGGCAGCTACACGGCGGATGTTCTGCGCAAGGCCACGATTGTCACCCGGCAAGGCGAGCTTGTGGACCTGACACCCGAAGAGTTGAATTTTCGTTATCGCCAGACGGACCTGCCGGAAGGCGCAGTGCTGATTTCGGCTGTGTTCGAGGGCCCTTCAGGCAATCCCCAAGATCTCCATGCCCGTATGGCGGCGCAGTTGAAAAAGCGCGACGAAACCCAGCCGACCAAAGATCGCAGCGCGGGGTCGACCTTTCGCAATCCAGCCGGGTTTTCTTCGACCGGGCAGGCGGATGACGTGCATGATCTCAAGGCGTGGAAAGTGATCGACGACGCCGGAATGCGCGGCGCGACGCTTGGCGGTGCGCAGATGAGCCCGAAGCACTCGAATTTCCTGATCAATACCGGCGCGGCAACCGCTGCCGACCTCGAAGGTCTTGGCGAAGAGGTGCGAAAAAAGGTTTACGAAACAAGCGGCATCACGCTAGAGTGGGAAATCATGCGGGTCGGTGATCCGCTGACAGAATAAAGCCCCAACCGTCAGACCATAACAGGCAAATTCAGGCGACGGATCAAAGGCATAAACGCAGTACGGACCACGACATAAGGTCCGGGGACATTGAGGCGCACATTGGGTATGTCGAGCAGGACAAACCCCAAAGTGGCGGTATTGATGGGTGGACCCTCGGCGGAACGCGAGGTGTCTCTCAGCTCTGGGCGCGAATGCGCGGCCGCCCTTGTGGGAGAAGGCTTTGAAGTGGTCGAACTGGACGCAGGTCCCGACCTCTGCGCGCGCCTTGTGGACATCAAACCGGATGTGGTTTTCAACGCCCTTCATGGCCGCTGGGGCGAAGATGGCTGTGTGCAGGGCCTGCTGGAGTGGATGCGTATCCCTTACACCCATTCCGGTGTGCTGGCCTCGGCGCTGGCGATGGACAAGCAGCGCAGCAAAGAGATTTACCAGACCGAAGGGCTGCCCGTCGTACCGAGCGTGATCGTGCCCAAGGTCGAGGTGGTCGAAGCTCACGTGATGGAGCCACCCTATGTGGCCAAGCCGAACAACGAAGGCTCCAGCGTTGGGATTTACATCGTCCACGAAAATGCCAACGGCCCGCCGCAGCTGGACGAGGCGATGCCCGATCTGGTGATGGTCGAGAAATACGTGGCAGGCCGCGAGTTGACCGTGACCGTGATGGGCGACCGCGCCCTGACCGTGACTGAAATCATGACAGATGGCGGCTGGTACGACTATGACGCCAAGTACAAGCCCGGCGGCTCGTGGCATGTCCTGCCCGCCGACATCCCGCAGGACATTTTCGACCGCTGCATGGACTACGCTGTGCGGGCGCATAATGTGCTGGGGTGCAAGGGTGTGTCCCGCACGGATTACCGCTGGGATGACAGCAAGGGTGCCGATGGGTTGTTCCTGCTGGAAACCAATACCCAGCCCGGCATGACGCCAACCTCTCTGGTCCCGGAACAGGCCGCTCATCTTGGAATGACATTCGGCCAGCTCTGCGCCTGGATGGTGGAGGACGCCTCATGCGACCGCTGACCGCCAGCCGTTCACTGGAAATCCACCGCAGCAAACCACTTGCGGGACCGGATGCCGATTTCGCCTCGGCCGACACGGACTCGCACGAGGCCGAACCGCTTTTGCGCCTGCGCGGTGCGCGTGTGTTTTCCCGCTCCGCAAGACGCAGTGACCCTGCGCCGTCCCGTCTCAGCTATCGGCTGCAACGTTGGATGCTGACTCCGGGCATTCGCCTTGGTGTCAAGGTTGGCCTGCCGATCTGCGCCATCGCTGCGGCGCTTGGCATCTTCTTTGCCTCGCAGGACCGTCGCGACGCACTTGCCGCTTATATCGCCGATGTGCGCACTTCGATTCAGGAGCGCCCCGAATTCATGGTCAACCTGATGGCTATCGACGGGGCCGGAACCGACCTGTCCGAAGATATCCGCGAAATCGTGCCGCTGGATTTCCCGATCAGTTCCTGGGATCTGGATGTGGAACAGATCCGCGACACGATCACCGGGCTGGACCCGGTGAAATCCGCAACCGTCAGAATCCGCCCCGGAGGCATCCTGCAAGTCGATGTCGTCGAGCGTCAGCCGGTGATCGTCTGGCGAACGCGCGAGGGGCTTGAACTGCTGGATGAGACAGGCGCGCATGTCAAGGAAGCCACCTCTCGCAAGGATCACGCCGATCTGCCGCTGATCGCGGGGACGGGCGCCGACGATCACGTCGGAGAAGCACTGGAGCTTCTGCTGACTTCGCGCAGCCTGGGCAATCGCGTGCGCGGCTTGGTGCGCGTGGGAGAGCGGCGCTGGGATCTGGTGCTGGACCGTGGTCAGCGCATCATGCTGCCGACCGAACGCCCGGTGCGTGCGCTGGAACGCGTGCTTGCCGTGAACGAGGTGCAGGACCTTCTGGAACGTGACGTGGCCGTGGTCGACATGCGCCTAGGGCAGCGCCCGACCATCCGAATGACCAAAGCCGCCAGCGAAGACTGGTGGAACACAAAAGTGACAGTGAGTAACGGGCAGTAACGACCATGATGACCGATCTTTATCAGTCCCAACGCGCCATGCGTCAGATGCGGCGACAGGCTTTGCAACGCGGTGTGATTGCGATTCTGGATGTGGGCAGCTCGAAAATCGCCTGTCTTGTGCTGCGCTTTGACGGAACTGGTCGGCTGAGCGAAGACAATACCATCGGTTCCATGGCGGGGCAGACGGGCTTTCGCGTCATCGGTGCCGCGACCACCCGGTCGCGGGGTGTCCAGTTCGGCGAAGTCACAGCCATGCAGGAAACCGAACGTGCCATCCGCACCGCGCTTCAGGCCGCACAGAAGATGGCCGACATCCGCGTCGACCATGTGATCGCCTGTTTCTCGGGCGCGAACCCGCGCTCTTACGGGCTGGATGCGCAAGTCGATCTGGACGGTCAGATCGTGACCGAGGCCGAAGTGGGCCGGGTTCTGAACGCTTGCGACGTGCCGGATTATGGTGACGGGCGCGAAGTGCTGCATGCTCAACCGGTGAATTTTGCGCTCGACAACCGGTCTGGCCTGATCGACCCGCGCGGGCAGATGGGCCAGAGCCTTGCGGTCGACATGCATATGCTGACCGTGGATTCGTCAGCGATCCAGAACATCGTGCGCTGTATCAAGCGCTGCGATCTTGAACTCGCGGGTATTGCCAACTCGGCCTATGTCTCGGGCATCTCGGCGCTGGTCGAAGACGAGCAGGAACTGGGCGCGGCCTGTATCGACATGGGCGGCGGCACCACAAGCGTGTCGATCTTCATGAAAAAGCACATGATCTATGCCGATTGCGTGCGCATGGGCGGCGATCACGTGACCGCCGATATCTCGATGGGCCTGGGTGTGCCTGCCGCCGTGGCGGAACGGATCAAGACATTCAATGGTGGCGTTCATGCCACCGGGGCCGACGACAGGGATATGATTGATATCGGTGGTGATACCGGCGACTGGGAACACGACCGCCGCACCGTCAGCCGCGCTGAACTGATCGGCATCATGCGCCCGCGTGTCGAGGAAATTCTTGAAGAGGTCCGCGTCCGGCTGGACGCCGCCGGGTTTGAACATATGCCAAGCCAGCAGATCGTGTTGACCGGCGGCGGCAGCCAGATCATGGGGCTGGACGGGCTGGCCACGCGCATCCTCGGTCAACGCGTTCGCCTGGGCCGCCCCTTGCGAGTGCATGGGCTGCCGCAATCAGCCACCGGGCCCGGATTCTCGTCCGCTGTCGGCCTCAGCCTGTTTGCGGCCCATCCTCAGGATGAGTGGTGGGATTTTGAAATCCCGGTCGACACCTATGCCGCGCGCCCGTTCAAGCGCGCCGTACGGTGGTTCCGTGACAACTGGTAGAGTCCTGCGCGGGGGTGCTCTGTGCGCGGCGCTGCTGCCTTTCTGGGCCTCGGCCCAGACCATGATCACGCCCGAAGCGTTTCTGGACGCGGCGGTCGGCAAAACTCTGACATTCTACGAAATCCGCAGCGGTGGCCTGGTGGGAACCGAACAATTCCTGAACCGCCGCATGTCGGTCTGGCGCGAAGAGGGGCAGGGCTGTGTCTACGGGCAGATCACGACGCCGAACGGCCAGTTGTGTTTTCTGTACGACAATGACCCGGACGGCATTCCGGTCTGTTGGTGGCCGTTTTTGCATGAAGGTCGTTTGATGGTGCGGCTTGCTTCATTCGTCGATGGGGAAATACAGGAAGTGCGTTCCATGACTGACCGCGGCCTGGACTGTCCAAATGCACCGCTCAGCTGAAGAAACCGGTTGCAGCGTTTCGATTTATCCCGCAAGATATCCACAAGGCCCGAAAGAGGCCTCGCGGCAGGACCTGAGCAGTTTTCCGCAATGTAGATGACAGTCGATCAGAGCGCGATGAACGAATGTGTCCTCGCGTTCATGCCGGTTGTCTAGTGATGGTCGCCGTTGTTTCCGCTATATCTGGCATGGCCTGCGAAATGCCGCCGGTTTCTGCCTTATTTCCTCCATATTTTGTGGGAAAACGCGATTTTTGACGTGACCTTTTGGCATCAGGCCGTTAGAATCGTACAAGGATAGGTAAGAAAAACACCGCTTTGGCGGAACATAAATACAGGCGGACAGAGCATGACATTGAATCTTTCGATGCCCGGGCACGACGAACTGAAGCCTCGGATTACAGTATTTGGCGTTGGCGGTGCAGGCGGGAACGCCGTCAACAACATGATTGAAAAACAGTTGGACGGCGTTGATTTCGTGGTCGCCAACACCGACGCGCAGGCACTGCAACAAAGCCAGTCTTCGGCGCGGGTGCAGCTGGGCGTGAAAGTCACCGAAGGTCTGGGGGCAGGGGCCCGCCCGACCGTAGGCGCAGCCGCCGCCGAGGAAAGCATCGAACAGATCGTAGACCACCTTGCCGGCGCTCATATGTGCTTCATCACCGCCGGTATGGGCGGCGGTACCGGAACGGGGGCGGCTCCTATCATCGCGCAGGCCGCGCGTGAGCTGGGTGTTCTGACCGTCGGTGTCGTCACCAAGCCCTTCCAGTTCGAAGGTGCCAAGCGGATGCGCCAGGCCGAAGATGGCGTCGAGGCGCTGCAGCAGGTTGTCGACACGCTGATCATCATTCCCAACCAGAACCTGTTCCGCCTGGCCAATGAAAAGACCACCTTTACCGAGGCGTTCTCGATGGCTGACGACGTTCTGTATCAGGGCGTCAAAGGCGTGACCGACCTGATGGTGCGCCCCGGCCTGATCAACCTCGACTTTGCCGACGTTCGCGCCGTGATGGACGAGATGGGCAAGGCGATGATGGGCACCGGCGAGGCAACAGGCGAAGACCGGGCCATCCAGGCGGCGGAAAAGGCCATTGCAAACCCGCTGTTGGACGAAATCAGCCTCAAGGGCGCCAAAGGCGTGCTGATCAACATCACCGGGTCGCACGACTTGACCCTGTTCGAGCTGGACGAAGCCGCCAACCGCATCCGCGAGGAAGTGGATCCCGAGGCCAATATCATCGTCGGCTCGACGCTGGATACCGCCATGGAAGGCGGAATGCGCGTGTCGGTTGTTGCGACCGGCATCGACGCCAGCGAAAAAACGACCGAAGTCCCGGTGGCGCGCCGTTCGATGTCCGAACCGCTGACCCGCACGGTTTCGGCTGAAGAGCATGTTCAGGAAGAAGCCCGGGTGGTTGCCGACGCAGCAGAGCCTGCCCCGCAGCCGGAAGAAAACCGCGAACCTTCGCTGTTCGAAGCCGCCGAAGAACCGGCGCAGCCGCAATTCCAGCCGCGCGACGAGCGTGACGATGATGGCCTGCCGCCACCTGCTTATCAGCCGCGTGTGGCCGAATTCGAACCGCAGCCCGAGCATGTCGAGCCCGCGCCCGAGGCATTTGTGGCACCGCGCGGGCATGCTGCTGGCACCCCGTCGCCCGAAGCATTGCAGCGTTTGCAGGCCGCTGTGCAGAAGGTTCCGTCGGCGCCACAGCGACCGGCAGCGCCTCGCCAACCCGAAGCGGTTTCGCAACCGGAACCCGAGGAGCGGTCGCGTTTTGGCTTCAATCGTCTGATCGATCGGATGACCGGCCATGCCTCGGATACTCCGGCCCAACCGCCGCGGCAGCAGCCCGTTTTGCGACAGTCCGAGGCGACCGCGCCGCTTCAGGAAGAGGCCGATCCGGATCAGGACCGTATCGAAATTCCGGCCTTCCTGCGCCGTCAAGCCAACTGATCGCGGTAACAAAATCCACTCAAAGGGCTGCCATTTGGCGGCCCTTAATTGTTTATTAACAGTAACTTGCAACTATGTGAGCAGGGTTTTGCCGATCTGTTACATACATGTTTCAATCGGTTGCAAAGAGTGAGTTGAGCCTTGACGCGGGCTTCCTTAACTCAGTGTCCAACACGGCCCAAGCAGGCTGGACACTACTCACTGAGGCCCATTTTGCAACATACGCTCAAATCTCCGGTCACGTTTAAAGGCGTCGGGCTACACAGCGGCAAGCCGGCGACCATGGTCCTGAAACCGGCGGCGGCTGGTCATGGCATCTGGTTCAAGCGGACGGATATTCAACTGGGCGACGCGATGATCCCGGCGATCTACTATGCGGTTGAACGGACCCCGCTTTGTACGCGTCTGGTGAATGATGCCGGTGTATCGGTTTCCACCGTCGAACATATCATGGCTGCATTGGCCGGATGTGGCGTGCACAACGCGCTTGTCGAGATCGACGGCCCCGAAGTTCCGATCATGGACGGCTCTTCGATCGAATTTGTGCGTGGCATTATGGCCAGAGGCGTGCGCCGTCAGGCCAGCCCGGTATTGGCCTATGAGGTTCTGAAAACCGTCACCGCATCCCGCGAAGGCGCGAGCGCCAGCCTTGCGCCCGCTGACGGGCTGATCATCGACTTCCATATCGATTTCGAAGACGGTGCCATTGGCAGCCAGAGCAAAACGCTGGACATGCGCAACGGTTCCTTCGCGCGTGAACTCAGCGATTGTCGCACCTTCTGCCGTCGCACGGATGTCGAGGCGATGCGCGAAAACGGGTTGGCTTTGGGCGGCACGCTTGAAAATGCCGTGGTCGTTCAGGGCGTCGAAGTTCTGACACCGGGCGGTTTCCGCCGGGTCGACGAGGCGGTGCGCCACAAGATGCTGGACGCCTTGGGTGATCTCTATCTGGCTGGTGGGCCGATTTTGGGTCACTTCACCGGAAACAAGTCGGGTCATTCGCTGACCAACACATTGCTGCGCAACCTGTTCGAAACGCCGGGCGCCGTGCGCCCGGTGCTGTGCACACCGGAACAGGCCGCGCGCCTGCCGGGGCAGGGGCTTGTTGTCAACGAAATTCCCGAAGTTGCTTGATCAGATCAACTCTGACGACATTTGCGCCAGAAGTCGCATAAGGCGTTTTGCACCGGAATTTTCTGTGCTAGACCATGGCTCAAATCGGGGCAAACCCCATTAAGCAAGACGACAAGGATGGGCGGTATGGTTGGCAGCAAAGCGGCAGTCAGATTCGCGGGTGCGATTCTTCTGGCAGCAGTTTTGACGGCATGCGGCAACGCCGGCGGCCTTTTTGGCAACAAGGGCGCGGACCGTGAACAGAACCTGGAAGGGTTCACGCCGGAACAGATCTATACCCGAGGTGAATACGAACTGTCGCAGAATCGCTCGGACGACGCGGCGTGGTATTTCTCGGAAGTCGAACGTTTGTATCCATATTCGGATTGGGCCAAGCGCGCGCTGATCATGCAGGCGTTTTCGTTCCATTCGGACCAGAATTACGAAGAAAGCCGCGCGGCGGCGCAGCGCTATATCGACTTCTATCCGACGGATGAAGATGCTGCTTATGCGCAGTATCTGCTGGCGCTCAGCTATTATGATCAGATCGACGAAGTCGGGCGTGACCAGGGCCTGACCTTCCAGGCGCTGCAATCTCTGCGGACCGTGATCGAGGTCTATCCCGACAGCGAATACGCCACATCGGCGGTTCTGAAGTTCGATCTGGCCTTCGACCATCTGGCAGGCAAGGAAATGGAGATCGGGCGCTACTACCTGCGTCAGGATCACTATATCGCGGCGATCAACCGGTTCCGAGTTGTGGTCGAAGACTTTCAGACCACATCCCACACCGCCGAAGCACTGTATCGTCTGGTCGAGGCCTATCTGTCGCTTGGCCTGCTGGACGAGGCGCAGACCGCAGGTGCCATTCTTGGCTACAACTACCAGTCCTCGGAATGGTATGACGATGCGTACAAACTGTTGACCTCTCGCGGGCTTGATCTCAAGAGCCGCGGTAACAACTGGCTCAGCACGATTTATCGTCAGACCATCAAAGGTGAATGGTTGTAATCGCGATGGCCTTTGGTCCGGGACGCTGAAGACCACATGCTGCGCGCCCTTGATATCCGCGATATGCTGATCATCGACCGGCTGGAACTCAGCTTTCAGCCGGGCTTGAACGCCTTGACCGGCGAGACGGGTGCGGGCAAATCGATTCTGCTGGATTCGCTTGGCTTCGTGTTGGGCTGGCGAGGGCGCGCGGAACTGGTGCGGCAGGGGGCCGCGCAGGGTGAGGTCGTCGCCGAATTCGAACTCTCTGCCGATCATCCCGCACATGCGATTCTGGCCGAAGCCGGCCTGCCGGGGGGGCAGGAACTGATCCTGCGTCGCGTCAACACGGCCGAGGGCCGCAAGACCGCCTGGGTCAATGACCGCCGCTGCTCGGGCGAAGTTCTGCGGGCGCTGTCCGAGACCCTGGTCGAACTGCATGGTCAGCATGATGACCGCGGTTTGCTGAACCCACGTAGTCATCGGGCAATGCTGGACGAATTCGCACAGGTCACGGAGCTGCTGACAAAGGTGCGAACCGCCTGGGCCGCGATGTCCCGTACCCGCAAGGCGCTGGCCGAGACCGAGGCCGCTCTGGCTGCCGTCCGCAGCGAGGAAGAATTCCTGCGTCACGCGGTCGCCGAACTTGACCAGCTTGACCCGCAACCCGGTGAGGATGCCGAACTGGATGCCCGCCGCCGCATGATGCAAGGGGCCGAGCGGATTCGCGACGATGTTGCGCGTGCCTTTGCCCTGTTGTCCGGGGACGGGGCGGAAGGGGCCATGTCCGACGCCATCCGCTGGCTGGAAGGCGTCTCGGACAATGCGGGCGGCCAGTTGGAAGAACCGATAGCAGCGCTCGGGCGCGCGATGATCGAGTTGGGCGAGGCGCAGGATGGCGTGAATGCCTGCCTTCAGGCGCTGGACTTCAACCCGGTGGAATTGGAACAGGCCGAGGAACGCCTGTTTGCCATCCGTGCGCAGGCCCGCAAACATGACGTGGCCTCGGATGATCTGGGTTCGTTTGCCGAAACTCTGCGTGACCGGCTGAACCGGTTGGAGGCAGGGGATGCCGACCTGGCAGACAGGCGAGCAGCCGTGGACGCGGCGCAACGGGCCTATGACGCCGCCGCAGCCGACCTCAGCGCTGCGCGCAAGGCCGCCGCCGGGCGGCTTGACGCGGCCGTCATGGCGGAACTGGCCCCGCTCAAGATGGAACGTGCCGTATTCCAGACCGAGATCACCCCGGCTGAACCCGGCCCCGAAGGCACCGACGCGCTGGCCTTCACCGTGGCCACCAACCCTGGTGCGCCGGCGGGGCCGCTGAACAAGATCGCCTCGGGGGGTGAGCTCAGCCGCTTTCTGCTGGCCCTCAAGGTCTGCCTGTCTGGCGACGACAGTGCCCGGACGATGATCTTTGACGAAATCGATCGCGGTGTCGGTGGGGCAACAGCCGATGCCGTCGGGCGCAGGCTGGCCTCGCTGGCGCAGGGCGGGCAGGTTCTGGTTGTCACCCATTCCCCTCAAGTCGCCGCACGGGCGGCGCATCACTGGCGGGTGCAGAAACAGGTCACCGACGGACAAACCCTATCCACCGTCATTCCTCTGGCCGAACCGGATCGGGTGGACGAAATCGCGCGCATGGTGGCCGGCGACACCATCACCGAAGAAGCCCGAGCCGCCGCACGGGCTCTGTTGCAGGCCTGATGCGGCGATGGCGTGAATTGGTGCTCACACTGTCGCTATCTCACTTTTATATGGGCGCTCCGTGGCTTACTAAGGGTTAAGTGATGATCCCCGAGGGCCAATGACCCAATCGACCCGCACCGTTCTTCGCAACCAGTTCAATCAGGCTCTGGCCGCGATCAAGGATGCGTGGCGGGTCATGCTGCGCCGGGGGCCAAGCCAGATCCAGTTCTGGTTCATTGCGCTGGCCATCGGGATCGCGGCCGGTTTCATGGCGCTTGGCTTCCGCAAGGCCATCCGTGCGCTGCAAGCCTATCTTTACGATACCGATGACATCCTGCTGCTGCACAGCCACGCCGAGAAACTGCCATGGTTCATGGTTCTGATCATTCCCATCTTCGGTGGCCTGGTCGTCGGCATCATCCTGAACCGGTTCACCAATGACGGCCGAGTCCGGTCGGTTGCCGACGTGATCGAAGGTTCGGCCATCACCGACGGGCGGGTCGAGGTCAAGGCGGGCATCGCGTCGTTTTTTGCCTCGCTGATCACGCTCAGTTCGGGCGGATCGACAGGCCGAGAGGGGCCGGTGGTGCATATGGCCGGAGTGATTTCCACATGGGTCAGCAACCGCATACACGCGGATGGGATCACGGGACGTGACCTGTTGGGATGTGCCGTTGCCGCGGCCGTGTCGGCCAGCTTCAACGCCCCCATTGCGGGGGCCTTGTTCGCGCTCGAGGTCGTGCTGCGCCATTTCGCCGTTCACGCCTTTGCCCCGATCGTCATCGCCTCGGTCGCGGGAACGGTGATCAACCGGCTGGAATATGGCGACGTCACCGAGTTCACGCTGGAGACGCCGGGATCGCTGCAATTCTATGTCGAGCTTCCGGCCTTCCTGATCCTGGGCCTGATCTGCGGGCTTGTCGCGCTGCTGCTGATGCGGTCGATTTTCTTTGCCGAGGATATCGGCAGCCATATCCAGAACCGCCTGTCGATTCCGGCCTGGCTGCGCCCTGCGGTGTCCGGGGCGATGCTGGGGCTGATGGCCATCTGGTTTCCGCATATCATCGGCGTGGGGTACGAGACGACAATTCGCGCCCTGACCGGTGATCTTGTGCTGACCACAGCCATCCTGTTTGCGGTGATCAAAACGGTCGCGGTGGCGATTACCATGGGCGGGCGCATGGGCGGTGGGGTGTTCTCTCCGTCTCTGATGGTCGGCGCGTTGACCGGGCTGGCCTTCGGTCTGATCGCCACCGGGTTGCTGCCGGATGTGTCGGGCACGCATACGCTTTATGCCTTTGCCGGAATGGGCGCCGTGGCCGCGGCCGTGCTGGGCGCGCCCATCTCGACCACTTTGATCGTTTTTGAACTGACCGGCGATTGGCAGATCGGCCTTGCCGTGATGGTCAGCGTGTCCATGTCCACGGCCTTGGCCTCGAGACTTGTGGACCGGTCTTTCTTCCTGACGCAGCTGGAACGGCGTGATGTCCACCTGGCCGCGGGGCCGCAGGCTTATTTGCTGGCAATGCTTCGCGCCGGAGCGGTGATGCGCCCGCTTGGGGATCCGCGGTCGATCACGAAGGAAGAGGCGCAGGGGCTGATCGACCAGGGCCTGTGCATTCAGGCCAGCGCCACGCTGGAAGCCGCCATGCCCTATTTTGATCGTGACGACATCCCCTGCATTCCGGTTGTCATTCTGGAAAACGACGGCTCTGAAACACCGGTTGGGGCGCTCTATCACGTCGATGCGCTCAAGGCATATAACAGGGCGCTTGCGGCCACGGCTGCCGAAGAGCATTCCTGAGTTTCACTCACCAAAAACGCTGGCTGCGTCGCCCATGTAATTGTCCCACGCAAACCAGTACGATATATGCCCGGCGACCCGAGGCAAACGCGTGCCATCCGGCCCGATCAAAGCCTCTTCCGTGACGGTCCAACCATTCCCCGCGCTATCCTGCAATCCGTCTTGCGTCGCCCGGAACACATGAGATTTTCGTTCATAGGCCCGCACGCTGCGCTCTTTGGGATCGCCAATCAGAACCAGAGGTGTCTGGCCGATTGCATCGTTGATCACCGGTTTGCCCTTGAACGCATCCAGAGGCCAGGCGCGGGCGGCACCAAACTGGCGCACGGCAAAGATGTAATCCTTCTGCCGATGCCGGGACTGATCCACAGTGGCCGGGAACATCAGCTCGCTCGAGGCGAAATAGTCGCGATAAACCACCCCTGATCCGTAATTGCGCCGATGCCCGGTGTTCAGCGACAGAACACGGGTTTTGGGATGCGAGGTCCTCCAGCTGTCCCATGTCGTGATCACAACCGGGCGCTGTTTCAACGTGATGCCGCTGTTGGCCAAAGGCCCGACCACAGGCTTGCCGGTATACTGGTTCCACAGCGAATGCGTTTCGCGGTCAAACATCAGCTTGTTCGAGCGATAGAGGAAACCTGACGACCCGAAAATGAACGGCTTTCGCCGCCCCGCCACCTGAGTTTCAAACAGGATGCCCGACCCGCAAAGCGTGCAATAGGCCAGCGCCACGGGCACGCCTCCGATCACCTCGTTGAACATCTCGTGCCATCCCATGATCCGAAGGGGATAGGCGCGCTCATCGCCGTTGATGGCGACGCCGAACACCAGATCATCGCCCTTCAGATACCCCGCATTCGAAGCCGAGATCAGGGTTGGGTTGTCCAGCGACGGAATGCCATCCTTGTACACACCGCCCCAGGCGATCTCTTCCAGGCGGATCTTCATCCTGCCGCGTTGCAGATACTCAGACCGCAGGAACAGATCGAAATTCGGGTCGATCCCCAACAGAACTTCGCGCTTGAACGGGATCAGCGAAGGATGAGGGACAATCTGCGGGTTTCGTTCCTGCCACAGCATCCACGCGAACCAGTCGTTGCCATGACGCTGCCCGGTCAGGGCCTCCATCACCTCGACAATCTCATCCCGCCGCCTGTCGGCATAGCGCATCGCGGTCAGCAACCCGGCCACAACATCCGGCTGGCCGCGGTCCTTCAGATACGCCATCTGCGCCTCAAACGCGGTCCGACGCCCGTTCAGCGTGCTGCGCAACGCCTCCAGAACCGGATCCTGCTGCGCCCACAGCACACCGGGTGCCATTGCACCAGCCCCGATCATCCCAGCAAAACCGCGACGTGAAATCGACATGAAAGCCTCCGGTGTTACCCCGGAGCAAGTGTGCCGCAAATGCCGTTCACGTGCATGCCACAGCTGCGTGAGGTGGGCGCGGGGGGTGGTGTTAAATCTGCTCCACCTTTACCGATTCAGCCGGATAGAATGCCAGATGGTCCTTGATCTCGGCCACTGCCTGAATCGGATCCTCATAGCTCCAGACCGCGTTGTCTGTCACGGATGACTTGTTGACTATGGAAAAATGCGTCGCGTCGCCCTTGCCGGGGCAGTGGGTCACCTTGTCGGTCCGATCCAGAAACGCCATCGCAATATCGTTGCGCGGGAAATAGATCACGGGATCCTTGTCGCCTTCAAGCAGTTCCAGCGCGTTGTTCGTTTCGCCCAGGATCGCACCGCCCGAGCGGACAGTCCATTTGCCCGGCGCTTTCCGGATCGTGATCTCAGCCATTCCTCTTCCTTCCGTCGTCGTATCAGGGCCACCCCTCTGCCTGTTTTATGTAACAGACCAGTGTCAGATTGGGGCAGTTGCGGCATCCAACCACAGTTGTGCGTCATGTCCCAGCCTTGGGCGGATTTTTTCCGCAACGTCGCGGTGATAGGCATTCAGCCAGTCGCGTTCGTCGGTCGTCAACATATCGGCCATGATCAGTCTGCGGTCAATTGGTACATAGGTCAGCGTGCGCCAGTTCAGCATCGCGCGTTCGGCATCGCTATCGGGAAGCAGAGGAGCGTCTTCCACCACCACAAGGTTTTCGATGCGGATGCCAAAGGCGCCTTCCCGGTAATACCCGGGTTCGTTTGACAGGATCATGCCGGGTTGCAGCGGTACATGGCTGACTTTGGACAGCCGTTGCGGCCCTTCATGCACGCTCAGATAGGCGCCGACCCCATGTCCGACCCCATGGTTGAAATCCTGTCCCGCAGACCACAGCGGCACGCGGGCCACACATTCGATATCCCGCCCGGCAAGGCCCGCAGGCCAACGCAGCATTGACATGGCAATCATGCCCTTCAGCACCCGGGTGAAGCAGGTTTTTTCCTCGGTTCCGACGTCACCGATGGCGATGGTTCGGGTGATGTCGGTGGTGCCGTCCAGATACTGCCCGCCACTGTCCAGCACCAGAATATGGCCGTGTTCCAGGCGGCTGTCGGTCTCTTCCGTCACGCGGTAATGCATGATCGCACCGTTCGGACCCGTGCCTGCAATGGTATCGAACGAGATGTCCTGAAGCGCATTGTCCTTGCGCCGGTTTTCTTCCAGCCGGGTGACAACCTGTGTTTCGGTCACGCTGCCCGGGGCTTGCTGGTCCAGCCAGCATAACGTTTCGATGACCGCCACCGCATCGCGCAAATGCGCCTCGGCGCTGCCCGCGATTTCAGCCGCATTCTTGCAGGCTTTGGGCAGGGCGCAGGGATCGCCTCCATCCGTCATCGCGTCACCCAGCGCATCGGCCACGATCTGAGGTACCGAAGCGGCATCCACCTGCACCGGACCGGCCAGTGTCGCAACCGCATCCAAAAAATCGCCCACAGCGCGCAAGGTCACCTGAGAGCCCAGATGATCCCGTACCCCGGCCAGTTTTTCTGCCGCCATGAACAGATCGACCTGACCTCCTGCATGAAGAATGGCAAAGCCGTGGGCCACCGGGTTATAGGCGATATCCGACCCACGGATATTCAACAGCCACATGATGGAATCCGGCAGGGTGATCACCGCTGCCTTGTGCCCGGCCCGTCGAAGGTCTTCGGCCAGACGGGCGATCTTGCTGTCCGCACCTTCCCCGGCAAATTCGATCGGATGCGCCTTGACCGGGTTCATCGGCGGTGCCGGTTGATCGGCCCAGATCCGGTCCACAAGGTTTTCGCATCTCACCAGTTCGATGCCCGATCCATCCAGATCACTCAATGTGCCGGAAATCTGCCCCGCCGCGTGCAGCCACGGGTCAAATCCGATCTTGCCGCCGTTGGGCAATTGCTGTTTCAGCCAGGCGCTCAGGCTTACCTCGGGCCAGGGGACCGGGGTGAAATCTGCGGCAACTTGTGCCTTGACTTGGGTGCGATACCGCCCGTCGATGAAAACTCCGGCCACGTCGCGCAGGGCGGCGCAAAACCCGGCCGAGCCCGTGAACCCGGTCAGCCAAGCCAGACGTTCATCGCGCGCTGCGACATACTCTCCCTGATGCGCATCCGCCCGCGGGATCAGAAACCCGTCCAGCCCTTCTTGCACCATCTGTTCGCGCAAGGCGGCCAGCCGCGGTGGCCCCTGTTCCGGGCGGGCGGTCACTTCGAAGGATTGGAACATGGGCGGCCTCATTCACATCATTTGAGCGTGACCCTGAGGCGCATTTCAAAAAATGTCCAGACGGGAACACCCCGCCTGAACAAGCCGATGATCAGCAACGAAAAACACTTCGCCCTCGGGGAAATGCGCCCGCCGGGCAGAAGATCAGCCTCAGCCGGCCTTTCTCATCCCCATGACCCGCGCCCGCGCCCGCGGGTCACTGTCAAACAGAGCCGCCAGTTGTTCGGTCATCGCGCCGGCCAGTTGCTCTACATCGGTAATCGTCACCGCCCGGTCATAATACCGGGTCACGTCATGGCCGATCCCGATGGCCAAAAGTTCGACCATCTTGCGTTTTTCGACCATCGCGATCACGTCGCGCAGGTGTTTTTCCAGATAGTTGGCCGGGTTCACGCTCAGCGTCGAATCATCGACCGGCGCACCGTCCGAGATCACCATCAGGATCTTGCGTTGTTCGCGCCGTGCCAGCATCCGGCGATGAGCCCATTCCAGTGCTTCACCGTCGATGTTTTCTTTCAGCAGGCCCTCTTTCATCATCAGACCCAGATTGGGCCGCGCACGACGCCAAGGGGCGTCCGCGCCCTTGTAGATGATGTGGCGCAAATCGTTCAGGCGCCCGGGCTGTTGTGGGCGCCCGTCGTTCAGCCACGCTTCGCGCGCCTGACCGCCTTTCCACGCCCGCGTGGTAAAGCCCAGAATTTCGACCTTTACGTTGCACCGCTCCAGCGTCCGCGCCAGAACATCCGCGCAAATGGCGGCGATCGAAATCGGACGACCCCGCATCGACCCCGAATTGTCCAGCAGCAGCGTTACCACCGTGTCGCGGAACTCGGTGTCTTTCTCGACCTTGAAGCTCAGCGGAGTGGTGGGGTTCGCGACCACACGTGCCAATCGGCCCGCATCCAGAATGCCTTCCTCGCGATCGAATTCCCAGCTGCGGTTCTGCTGCGCCTGCAAGCGACGTTGCAGTTTGTTGGCCAGACGCGATACCGCGCCTTTCAAGGGCTCCAGCTGCTGATCCAGATAGGCCCGCAGACGTTCCAGCTCGGCCGGTTCGGCCAGATCCTCGGCGGCGATCTCTTCGTCATGGGTGTCCAGATAGACCTTGTAATCCGGGTCCGCTTCGGATGCCGGCGGTGGGGCAGGCGGCTCCAGAGGCGCCTCGCCATCCGGCATCTCAGCCTCGTCACCCATCTCGTCTTCGGCCATTTCGTCCATCGAGACCTGGGCCTGAGACTGATCCTGCTGCTCTTCCTGCGTCTGCTCAGGGGTCGCGTCGGCGTCCTGTTCGTCCTGATCATCCTGACCGGTGCTGTCCGGATCGGGCTGTTCCTCGGCGTCGTCCTCGGCCTGGTCTTCCTGCTCGTCGTCCAGCTCATCGGGGTCATCCCCAAGCTGGTCGCCATATCCCAGGTCCTTGATCACCTGACGGGCGAATTTGGCAAACTCCGCCTGATCCGAGAGAATCTCGTCCAGATTCTCCAACGTCCCACCCGCTTGCTCTTCGATGAACCCACGCCACAGGTTCATGATGTTTTCGGCGGCAGAGGGCATATCACGCCCGGTGGCCAGATGCCGGATCAGGTAGCCTGCCGCAACCGAAAGAGGAGCATCGGCGGGTTGCTTGCACTGATCATACCCACGCCGGATTGCTTCATGCCCGATCTTGACGTCAATATTGCTGGCGGTGCCCGGCATGTCCCGCGCGCCCATTGCCTCGCAGCGGGCGGTCTCCATCGCCTCGTACAGATCCCGCGCCATATCGCCCGGGGGCGCATAGCGCGCATGGGTCGCGTCGTCATGATACTTGCGATGCAATGCCAAGGCGTCTGCCGTGCCACGCGCCAACAGCACTTCTTCGCGCGTCATCCGACGCGAGACCTGAGGCAGCCGCATCGACTCGCCCGTCATGCCCGAAGGATCCACCGTATAGGTCACCGACAGTTCGGGATCATCGGCCATGACCTTGGTGGCCTCGGCCAAGGCCTTCTTGAACGGATCGGCGGGGTTGTCGTTCTTCTGTGCCATGTCCTTAAGCCCTCATAGTACTGGCCTACCCGGCGTCGAAAACAGTAACGGATCCGTCTTCATCTGGCCAAAAATATCCCCGCCGGAGGCATTGCGCCCGCTCCGGGCGCAATTCGGGTGCTTACCCCAAGCTTGCACTCGCGGCGCTTTCAGGCAACTCCTCATCGAAGCAGCGCTGATAGAACTCGGCCACGGTCTGGCGCTCCAGCTCATCGCATTTGTTCAGGAAGGACAGGCGGAACGCATAGCCCACGTTGCGGAAAATCTCGGCGTTCTGAGCCCAGTTGATCACGGTCCGCGGACTCATGACGGTGGACAGATCGCCATTCATGAAGGCGGTCCGTGTCAGGTCGGCGACGGTTACCATCTGGCTGACGGTCTTGCGTCCCTCGGCGGTGTTGTAATGCGGTGCCTTCGACAGAACGATCATCGTCTCGGCGTCGTGGCT
The DNA here is from genome assembly GCF_056532905.1 of Ruegeria sp. H8. Taxonomy (NCBI): domain Bacteria; kingdom Pseudomonadati; phylum Pseudomonadota; class Alphaproteobacteria; order Rhodobacterales; family Roseobacteraceae; genus Ruegeria; species Ruegeria sp. H8. The sequence goes on from NZ_JBQFNY010000002.1 coordinate 482,288, forward strand.
CAGATAGTTCAGGGTCGACACCAGCGACCAGCGGTCCATCTGCGCCTGGTTGATCTGCTGCGTGCCGTGATATAGACCCGTGGTGTCGCCCAGACCGACCGTGTTGGCGGTGGCAAACAGGCGGAAGTTGGGGTTCGGGGTGATGATCTCGTTCTGATCCAGCAGGGTCAGCTTTCCGTCATGCTCCAACACACGTTGGATCACGAACATCACGTCTGCGCGGCCCGCATCGTATTCGTCGAACACGATGGCAACCGGGTTGCGCAACGCCCAGGGCAGGATGCCTTCGTGGAACTCGGTCACCTGCTTGCCGTCGCGCAGTTTGATCGCGTCCTTGCCGATCAGGTCGATCCGGCTGATATGGCTGTCGAGGTTCACACGCACGGCGGGCCAGTTCAGACGGGCAGCGACCTGTTCAATGTGGGTCGATTTGCCGGTGCCGTGATAGCCTTGGATCATCACGCGACGGTTATGGGAAAAGCCCGCCAGAATCGCCAGCGTGGTTTCCGGATCGAACTTGTAGGTATGATCGATCACCGGCACCCGGTCGCTGCGCTCGGCGAAACCCTTGACCGCCATGTCGCTGTCAATGCCGAACACGTCACGGACCGAGATATCCTCGGTAGGTTTTGCGTTGATATCGATCGATCCGTCAGCCATGCGCCTAGTCCTTATCCTTTGGCCCGTTCACCGGGTTTGAACCCGTGTGTGGTGCAACATATTGCGGGCAAGGGCAAGGGAAAGCGAAAGGTGCCCAGAGGTGCGCATGTTTTTCTTGCAAACTGGCCCTATCGTTGCGCGTGGGGTGTCATTCCAGAGTGATGACCCACGCTACGATTTGGCACCTCGCGTTAACAAGCTTTGAGGCCGATTGCGCATAACCCAGAAGTCCTCGGTGAAAGGCTGGCAACAACCTTTGTGCCTCGTTCAAATGCAAACATTAACATACTATCATTGAAATGCTGCTTCGGCGCGTTAACATGTCTTTTAGATGTGGTTTTTGGCGTTCTTTGTGAGTTTGTGAGGTCTGTGGTGTTCTGTTCAGTCAACACACGGAGGGAACTTGTTCGTTGCGAGTTCCCTTTTGGTCCAACCTGCTTGGCGGATACAACGTATGTCGTTTGATGTCTTACTTCATTCGGTCAACACAAGCGGGCAAGGCGACTTGATCGTCCAAAACATGACCGATCCAGCCACTGTCTCGGGTCAAACGATTTCGATCAACGGTGGTCCGTTCGTACCCTACACGTATCTCGGACAAGGTAACTACAGAGGTACCGGCGAATCTGGTGAATTTATTCAGGTTGGAACCGAAATCTATGCCTGGGACACCAACAACCCCACCGGGCCAATGACAACCGGAAACTGGCAAATCACAACCGGAGATCTTGATCCAAACAATCCGCCCTGTTTTGTTGCTGGAACCCTGATAGAGACCGAGGCCGGTCCACGCCCGGTCGAGAACCTGATGATCGGTGACAGAGTTTGCGTGTCAGGTGGGAAAACGCTGCCGATTTTGTGGATCGGGAAAAAAGTGCTGAGTGCACAAACACTGGCTTTGCAACCAAAATTTAGACCCGTTCGCATTCGGCGCGACGCGATTTGCAAGGGTCAACCCAACCAGGATGTTTTTGTGTCCCCGCAACATCGGATCATGCTGGAAGGCTGGCGCGCCGAGTTGTTGTTCGGACAAGATCGGGTCTTTGTTGCGGCAATCCACTTGGTGAATGACGGAACAATTCAGCAGGTGCATACAGGTGAAGACATCACATATTACCACATTGCCTGCTCTCGACACGCGGTACTGCACTCGCAGGGGCTACGTAGCGAAAGTCTTTTTCTGGGCGACACAGCGCTGAAGTCTTTCTGTCGTGGAGACGTCGAAGAACTGCTCGCACTGTTCCCCGAATTGCGTGACGGCACCGCAGAGTCGCAGCAAACTCGCTTAAGCTGTTTGAAGCGCCGGGAAGCAATTGCATTGCGAAGCTCATACCCGGACTAAAGCGCGAATAGTTGTAATCCGAACCGCCCCTGGTTTGATCCCTGGCCTCAACAAACCCCTTCAAATGTGTTCTCTCAGATCGGTTGCCATAGGCAATTTCTCAGTGCAGCACCGTTGTGATGGCCTCACACATCTGTGCCTTGGGTCAACCGTTGCTTGGCTATAGCGAAAACCAAAGCTCGTCTTTGCGAAAGCCACCTTTTACCAGACGATCCGCGTTCAACACATCCGGAAACTCGTCTACCCAATCCCGAAACCGGTCATTTGTGACGATGCGTGCCTGGCTATCCCGCGCCGCCTGCAATATCAGCGGGTCCGCAGATGTCCCTTTGGGGGCCACCATGACCTGCTTGGATCGTAGGCCCAGGGCGCGGCTCAGCTTCCGGTCGTCCATATAGTTGCCTTCGACTTTGTACCCGACATTCGCATCGAACATGACGCCCGGTTTGAACCCTGCGTGCTTCAAAGTCTCAAGGACCTTCTTCAACGTACCCAGATCCGGCGTGCCATCTTTCCAGTGCATGACGTTCGAGCCGTCCACGATGATCCATGTATTGGCCCGGCGCCACCTGAACCAGGCCCGTATGAACAGGATTGTGCTGGCCATCACGCAAATCAGCGCCAAAAGGAACAGCCAATCCGCGTCAGTCGGAATGAAACTGGCAGCGATGAGCCCGCTTAGCGAGACGAGCAACAGGCAAATGGATGTGCGCACGAAACTGATCCCTGGAAACTCCTGTCCCAAATCCTCCATCACTTTCGTGTGGAATGAAACAGGGTTCCATACGGAACTTGCGCAGTTTTTTCAGGTTGTGTCGTCTGCGGTACCCAACCATTCAGGCAGAGCGCGCCGCGAACGCAAAGCAGGGAAAGCCGTCCCCTTACTTGAAGTTCCGGCTGTCCTTGATCTGATCCCAGGCCCAGACAACTTCCTGCAACTGCTCTTCCTGCGAGCGGTCTCCGCCGTTCATGTCCGGATGCAGCACTTTGATCAGCTTCTTGTACGCTTTGCGAACCTCGGCCTTGGTCCAGCTGTCATTGGCCTCGAGAATCTCGATCGCACGGCGTTCGGTCGGCGGCAGGCGTCGTCCGCCGCCACCCGTCGTGCGGCCTTTGTTCTGCGTGCTGTTAGCACCAAGAACCTGATGCGGATCCTCGATCCCCAAACGGGCCCAGGCACGTGCTTCGGGGTCGCCCATCGGCTTGGTCTCGCGCTCCCAAACCTTGTCTTTCGAACGCTGTGCGTTCAGCTCGGCTTCGGTGGTGCCGTCAAAGAAATTCCACTTCTGATTATATTCCCGCACGTGTTGCTGGCAGAACCAGAAATAATCATCCAGGACATCCGGTGCTTTTGGCGCGCGGAACTTTCCCGGCTCTTCACATCCCTCGTGGTCACAGATCCGGACCGAGGTTTCAGAGGCACCCGACATGCCCCGGCGTCCCCGCGGATTCTTCTTTTTGGCGCTGGAAACGGACATATCGAATCCGAAGGGGTCTGATTTCGCCATGCTCTAATCCTCAAGAACGCGTCTTTTCGACTCGGAGGCAGCAGTTTAATCTAAGCAGCCGAAAGTAGAAGAGGGGTGCGGCAATATTTTTACCGCTAAGCAAAAAAATGAGTGTGACCGACGAGATCCGAACCCGCCTGCAAGCCGCCTTTGATCCGCGCGAGCTTGAAGTGATCGACGACAGCGAAAGCCATAGGGGCCATGCAGGATATCAGGAAGGTGGTGAAAGCCACTTCAACGTTCGTATCCGCGCCAGCGCATTCGAAGGCAAATCCCGCGTCGCCCGCCACCGTGCCGTGCACAAGGCGCTGGGCGACATCGTGCCGCGCATCCACGCGCTGGCCCTGGATATCGGCGTCTGAAGACCTTTACGTGTCAATCCGCCTCCATCTGCGCGGACGGCGTAGATGCCGAGATGGCGTATTCCTCTTGTGTCATGACCTCTTCGATTCCCTCGAACAGGGGGGTCGACAAGTATCGCTCGCCGGTGTCCGGCAACATGACCAGCATGACAGTGCCTGCCGGCGCGGATTCGGCCAGCTTCATGGCTACCGCAAAGGTCGATCCGCCCGAAATCCCGGTGAATATCCCTTCTTCGGCTGCAAGCCGGCGCGACCATGCGATCCCTTCGGGTCCGGGAATGGGGATCAACTCGTCATAGTATGAATTGTCGATGGCTTCCTGAAGAACCCAGGGGATGAAATCCGGTGTCCAGCCCTGAATCGGGTGGGGCTCGAAATCGGGGTGGCTTTCGGTCGGCTGATGGTCAGCGTTGCGCGTATTGACGTAACCTGATGATACGATTGCGGCATTTGCCGGTTCGGTCAGGATGATCCTGGTGTCGGGCCGCTCTTTCCGCAAGATACGCGAAACACCCGAAACGGTGCCACCGGTCCCATAGCCCGTCACCCAATAATCCAGCCGTTGCCCTTCGAAATCGGCAAGAATTTCCCGCGCCGTCGTGTTTTCGTGAATATCGGCGTTGGCAGAAGTTTCAAACTGGCTGGCAAGGAACCATCCGTTTTCCTCGGCCAATTCCTTGGCCTTGGTATACATGCCGAACCCTTTTTGCGCCTTGGGGGTCAGAACAACCTTGGCGCCCAGAAACCGCATCAGCTTTCGCCGTTCGACCGAGAAGCTCTCGGCCATTGTCACGACCAGAGGATATCCCTTGGCCGCACACACCATGGCCAGCCCGATCCCGGTGTTGCCGGATGTCGCTTCGACAACGGTTTGTCCGGGCTTCAGCCGCCCGTCACGTTCCGCCGCCTCGATGATGTTCAGCGCCAGTCTGTCCTTGACCGAGCCTGCCGGGTTGAAGGCCTCGAATTTCACATAGACGGTCACATGCTCGGGCGCGATCCGATTGACCCGAATGCAGGGCGTGTCACCGACCGTGTCTAGAATGCTGTCATACAGGCGTGTCCGCCCTTGTGTCTGCCGAATAGCCATTTCGATGTCCCTCCAGAATATCCGGCTAACATGCCACAGATTTCCCGAGGGTGTAGCCCTTATTGCTTTCCAATGTGGTTGGGTCGTCCCGGCTCGACTTGACGTATGTCAGAGCGAACACGGATGTCCTGCACAAGGCCACGGGGCATTTGCAATCGTTCTGGCGGTCGTACCAGCCCCCAAGCCTATGTTTTCGAAGGGCCGTTTTCATCAACGGCGTCATCAGACCGCTTCAACGACAAAGGCGGCTCGTCCGTCTCTGCAGCAATTGGTTTCGGGGCCTGTACCTCTTCGGGACCCGGAATCGGCTGGGCCAGCGGGGTGTCATCCATCTCAGGTACTGCGCCGACCCACGAGGCATCGATTTCCTCTTCCACCACGCGGCGGAACACCAGCACATTGCGCCAATTCGTGGTCGATCCGGTCAGACCCGAGCGTTCCTCGCTGGGCAACAGCTCGGCCCGCTGGTATTCCCAGCCATCCTGACCCATCTGATTCAGCAGTTGCTCGACCGAGACGGCAAAGCGGCCCTCGGCCGTTTTCACGCCTTTGGCTTTTACACCTTTTTGCGGGGCGGGGATGACCTTGTATTCGTAGCGCTTCATCTACTGTTCCTAAATGCGTTTCCGCGCCAACTTAACACGCTGCCCCCCGGGTGAAAGAGCCCTTGCCCATCCGGCGGAATTCAGCTCTGACCATTCGCTTCGGCCTGTGCCGCCTTGGCCACAACCGACAGACACAGTTCCGTCGCCAGCGCCATGTCCTGCACTGAAATCCATTCCAACGGGCCGTGAACGCATTGCATCCCGGTGAAGATGTTGGGGCAGGGGGTGCCGAATTCGGTCAGGCGGGATCCGTCCGTGCCGCCCCTGATCGGTACCGACAGCGGCTCAACCCCCAGTTCGCGACACGCATCCCGCGCCAGCTCGACCGGAGTCATGTCGTTTTCCAGCCAATACCGCATGTTGCGGTACTGGTGGCTGATGTCGCAGGTGATGGTCGCGCGCGGCTCCGTGGCCTGCACGGCGGCGCAGACCTGCCGCACGATGTTTCGTTGCGCCTCCAGCCCGTCCATCTCGAAATCACGCAGGATCAGCTTGATCTCCATCTCGGATGATCCGCCGTTCATGTCAGTGACATGGATGAAGCCGTCGCGCCCGTCCGTGGTTTCCGGCGTCATGGTGGCCTGAGGCAATGTCTGCACGATCTTTGCCGCCAGATGCGTGGCGTTCACCATCTTTTCCTTGGCCAGGCCGGGATGGATCGATACACCCTCGATCCGGATCACGGCGCGGTCGGCCGAGAAACTTTCATACTCGATCTCGCCCACTTGCTGCCCATCCAGCGTATAGGCAAAATCCACGCCCAGATCCTTGGGCAGTTGTTCCGTGACGCCCCGGCCGATCTCTTCATCCGGCGTAAACGCGATACGAATCGGGCCATGTGGAATGTCCTGATTTTCGATCAGGTGCCGCGCCATCGTCATCAGAATCGATACACCGGCCTTGTCGTCCGCGCCCAGCAGGGTTGTGCCCGACGCGGTGATCAGGTCGTGGCCGATCTTTTCGGCCAGATAGGGGTGGTCTTCCGGAGAAAGAACCAGATCCGGGTTGTCCGGAAAGGTAATGTCGCCACCGTTATACCCCTTGATCACCCGCGGCTTGACGCCGGTTGCGTTGAACTGAGGGGCCGTGTCGACATGGGCCAGAAAGCCCACGGTCGGCCCCGGCGCCGTTCCGGGAATGGTCGCGACGACAACACTGTCGCCCGTCATCTCAACATCCTGCGCGCCGATCTGGATCAGCTCATCGCGCAACAGGTTCAGCATGTCGAACTGGATCCGAGTGCTCGGGGTCGTCGGGGATGTCTCGTCACTTTGACTGTCGATGGCGGCATAGCGCACCAGCCGGTCTTCGAGTTCCTGATCAAATCTGCTTTGCATAATACCTCACCTCTCTGTGGCGGAGGAAAGGGCGCGAACAGCAGGAAGTCAAGCCGATGGCTTGACCCCAAGTCTTGAGATTTCGTGAGAAACCGGTTTGTACAAACCCGCCAAAGCTTGCCGGCAGGCTTGTACAAAACGAAAGGTTTACGAGCCCAGCTTCTTGCTGACCAGTTCGTTGACGGCTTTCGGGTTCGCCTTGCCGCCGGTGGCTTTCATGACCTGACCCACGAACCAGCCCGCCAGTTTCGGGTTCACCTTGGCCTTCGCGACCTGCGCCGGGTTGGCGGCGATGATCTCGTCCAGCGCGGCCTCGATCGCGCCGGTGTCGGTCACCTGCTTCATGCCGCGTTCCTCGACGATCTGCGCCGGGTCGCCGCCTTCGGTATAGACGATCTCGAACAGCTCCTTGGCGATCTTGCCCGAAATCGCGTCCGAGGCGATCAGGTCGATGATCCCGCCCAGCTGCGCGGGCGAAACCGGCGAGCCGGTGATGTCGCGGTCGTCTTTCTTCAGGCGGCCGAACAGCTCGTTGATGACCCAGTTCGCCGCCAGTTTTCCGTTGCGGCCCTTGGCCACTTCCTCGAAATAGGCGGCGGATTCGACCTCGGCGGTCAGCACAGATGCGTCATAGTCGGTCAGGCCGAAGTCATTGATGAAACGCGCCTTTTTCTCGTCGGGCAGCTCAGGCAACCTGGCGGCGATATCATCGACCCAGGCCTGCTCGATTTCCAGTGGCAGCAGGTCGGGGTCGGGGAAATAGCGGTAATCATGCGCTTCTTCCTTGGAACGCATCGAACGGGTTTCACCCTTGTCCGGGTCATAGAGGCGCGTTTCCTGCTCGACCTCGCCGCCGGCCTCGACGATGGCGATCTGACGACGGGCTTCGACCTCGATCGCTTGCTGGATGAAGCGCATCGAGTTCATGTTCTTGATCTCGCAGCGCGTGCCCAGATGCGAAAAATCCTGTGTTTCCTGATACTTCTCATAGGCGCCGGGCAAACAGATCGAGACGTTCACATCGGCCCGCAGGTTGCCGTTCTGCATGTTGCCGTCGCAGGTACCCAGATAACGCATGATCTGGCGCAGCTTGGCGATATAGGCCGCGGCCTCTTCCGGCCCGCGGATGTCGGGGCGGCTGACGATCTCCATCAGGCAGACACCGGTGCGGTTCAGGTCGACGAAGGACATATGCGGATCCATGTCGTGGATCGACTTACCCGCGTCCTGCTCCATGTGGATACGCTCGATCCGCACCTTTCGCGCGGTACCGTCGCCCAGTTCGACCAGCACTTCGCCTTCGCCCACGATGGGGTGGTAGAGCTGGGAAATCTGATACCCTTGCGGCAGGTCGGGGTAGAAATAATTCTTGCGGTCAAAGGCCGATTTCAGATTGATATCCGCCTTCAGGCCCAGTCCGGTGCGCACTGCCTGTTCCACGCAGTATTCATTGATCACCGGCAGCATCCCCGGCATCGCCGCGTCCACGAAGGCCACGTTTGAATTCGGCTCGGCCCCGAATTGGGTGGATGCACCCGAAAACAGCTTGGCATTGGATGAGACCTGAGCATGCACCTCCATCCCGATCACCAGTTCCCAATCGTGCTCGGCCCCAGCAATGGTTTTGGGTTTGGGCATTTCGTATGTCAGATCGAGCATGGCGCGCCTCATTTCCGCAGAAGTCTAAGCCTGCGTATTAGGCCCGGGAGGGCCTAGGGGCAAGGGGGAATCCTGTCGTGTTCAGTTCTGGGAAAACCGCAGGCCCGACGGTGTGAATGTCACATCCATACCGCTGCGCAGTTCTTCCCGGAACAGATCCGAGATGGCGCGCAAGGCATCGCGCTGACCGCGCGCTGCAAATCGTTCGGGAGAGTTTATGCGGACGGAATTGTTGAAACCGTTGGCCGCATGCGCCCAGATTAACGGGTGCAATTCCGTCAGGTGATCGCGTATAAGCCGGTTTGCCGTGTCACGCATCTGCGAACGGACAAGGTCGGCCTGATCGTTCAGGCCAAATCCGTTCTGGACAGTGATCGCGCAGTAGGATGACAGCATGTTGATCATCTGCTGATCGGGCCGCAGGCGCAGAATATCACGCAGACCTTCAAGGAAATACTCGATATCGACGCGGGCACAGGCCTCTTCGTCCAATGCGATGGCGTCGAACTGAACCCATGTGTATCCGCCCGCGCCCCAGATATCCTGTGTCCTGGCGGCTGTACGCAAGGCTTGCAACTCCAGCTCTTCGTAGCTGCCGAACCACCGGGGCAGAAGGTGGCTGCCCATCGCGCGCATGTGGCGCTGATTGCATGGATCCAGCGTGATCAGCCGTTCGTATTCTTCGGCCACCCGCGCGTTGGATTTGCGCTGACCAGCCAGCAGCGCACATCCGGTCGCTGCAATCAGGGGGCTGTCGGGAGCATCCTTTCTGCATTTGGGCAGGATTGCTGCGGCCCGGTCGAAATGCGCGGCGCAGCGTGACCGGTGCAAAGGTGGCAGCGTCGCGTCCGAGGCCGTTCCACGCCATGCCCAAGCCAGATCGATATGGGCAAGGGCAACGACGGTGGCGATCATCGGGTCATCAGGGTTGTCCGCCATCTCGCCTTCAAGTTCCGAGATGCCACCCAACAGGTCGTAATCCGAGATGGCCGCGCCATCCGAGAGCGCATGTTCAGCGGCCAGAACAACGTCAGATCTGGCACCGAACGCCAGCAGATCGGCCACCGGCATACCATCTGCAACGGCGGCGCGGTCCTGATCAGCCACGCGCATTTCCTGCGACAGCTCTGCCCAGCGGTCCTGCCGGGCGAGGTAGCGGCCATGTGCGATCGTGGAATGTCCGATCAGATCATCGCGGTCGGGTTTTGCAACGGGAATATTGAGCTGACCCTGCTCGGGCAAGGCGGCCGCAAGCGCGGATTTCGTCGCGCACAGGTCTGCTGAAGCAATTGTAGGAGTAGCTGTGGATGGGGCGAACAGTGCCCTTAGCGACCGAAACATGGCGATACTCAAAACTGTAAAAACGTATAACTGACACCAAAGTCTGGCGGGATATCGGGTTCAAATCAAGTAAATTGCCTATTAATTTCTTTCTTTTGTGTCCAATTCGCCCCTCAAAGGTCCAGTGTTTCAAAAAACAGTGAAATGATGCCGTTCTACGCGAAATCCGGCTTGTTTCAGAAGGGTTTCCAAATCCAGATGCGCCGGAAGCGACTCATCCGGCAGACGGATTCGTTTGCCGGAATGCAAAACAATCGACACTCGAACTGAGAAATCCCAACGGGTGTCAAACCGGAAATGGTCGATGTCGCGCAGCGCGACCTCTGCCTGCCGGTTCCCCGTGAACCAGCTTAGCGCATCCTGATCCAGTTGCATGCCCGCGCTGGTGTTCTGAACCACGTCCCAAAGCGCGGGCAGGGTGGCCAAAGACAGCAGCCCCGCGATCCACCAGGCCGCGTCAAACAGGACAACCAGCGCCAGCAACGCCGCATAAACACCGGCCAGGATGGCCAGCGTTCGCAAACTCCGGTTGCTGCGGGCAAAGCTGTAAGGCGTCATGCGCCGAGGATGCGGGACACCATTTCGGTCGTGTCCCGCGACAGGTTCGGTGTTTCCGCGATGCGGGAAAGCTGCGCACGCATCAGGGCCTGACGATCCGGATCATACCGTTTCCAGGTCTGGAACGCCGAGCACATTCGGGCCGTGGTCTGTGGGTTCACCGGGTCCAGACGGATCAGCCAGTCGGCCAGTAGGGCGTATCCGGCGCCATCCGGCTGGTGAAACCCTGCGTGGTTCATCGCCAAGGCCCCCATGACGGCGCGGAACCTGTTCGGGTTTTTCCAGTTGAAATCCGCATGCTCGGTCAGGGTCGCGGCAATCGCGGGCGTCGCCTCGGGCGCCGCCATCGCGACTTGCAGGCCAAACCACTTGTCCATGACCAGCCGGTCGTGCTGCCACTGGTCGGAGAAGGCATCCAGCTGCGCCTCGCCCTTGCGGGCGCGTAAAAGGCAAGACAGCGCCGTCAGTTGCAATGTCATGTTGTCTGCCTTGTCGTACTCCTCGGCCGCCATCGCCCCGCCGTCAAGACGAGAGGTCAGTGCCAGCGCAGCGCTGCCAAGTGCCCGTTTGCCGGACTGCTCGGCGTCCGGGCTGTAGGGGCCGTCCACCAAAGCCTCACTGTGCAGGCGGGGCAGCAAATCCTGTACGGTCTGGGCTGTTGCCTGCCGCAACGTTTCCACCGCGGCCCAGATCGCCATGGGGTCGGGCGTGTGGCCACGGTCATGCAGGGCCGCTGCCAATTCCGATTGTGTCGGCAATCCCAGCATCAACGCACGATAGGCCGGGTCCAGTTCGTCATTGCGCAGCACAGTCAACAATCCGTCAAGGTAATCGGTATCCGGTACCGCATCCTGAAGGATCATCCGCATCAGGGTGTCCTGCGCCAGATCCCGTCCTGCCTGCCAACGGTTGAACGGGTCCGTGTCATGCGCCAGTAGAAACGCGCGTTCCGCGTTCGACTGGTCATGTTCCAGAATGACAGGTGCCGAGAAATCGCGCAGGATCGATGCTGTGGGTTTCGCCGCCAGGCCAGTGAACGCAAAGCTCTGTTCGGCCTGCGTCAGTTCCAGCACTTCGGTCGCGCGAACCTCATCGCCGTTGGGCCCAAGCAGGCCGACTGCAACCGGGATGACCTGAGGCAGTTTCTCCTCCTGTCCCGGCGTGGGATCGGTTCGCTGTTTCAGCGTAAGCGTATAGGTGCCGTCGGCCCAGTCTTCCTGAACCCTGATGCGCGGAGTGCCCGAGTGGCTGTACCAACGTTTGAATTGTGTCAGATCGCGCCCGGTGGTGTCTTCGAAAACCTTCAGCCAGTCCTCGATCGTGCAGGCCTGACCGTCATGGCGTTCAAAATACAGATCAAGCGCCTTGGCATAGGCCGCATCCCCGACCAACCGTTTCAGCATGCCGATGACCTCGGCGCCCTTCTCATAGACGGTGGCGGTGTAGAAGTTGTTGATCTCCTGAAAGCTCTCGGGGCGCACTGGATGCGACAACGGACCGTTGTCCTCGGGGAACTGTCGGGCACGCAGGTCTATGGCATCGTGGATGCGCTTCACCGGGGCCGAGCGCATGTCCGAGGTGAATTGCGCATCCCGGAATACTGTCAGACCTTCCTTGAGGCACAGCTGGAACCAGTCGCGGCAGGTGATGCGGTTGCCGGTCCAGTTGTGGAAATACTCATGCGCAATGATCGCCTCGATCCGTTCGAAATTGGCGTCGGTCGAAGTTTCGGGGCTGGCCAGAACGGCCGACGAGTTGAAGATGTTCAGCCCCTTGTTTTCCATCGCGCCCATGTTGAAGTCATCGACGGCCACGATGTTGAAGACGTCCAGATCGTATTCACGGCCATAGACGTCCTCGTCCCATTTCATCGACTTCTTCAACGCCTCCATGCCGAATGCGCATTTCCCCTCGTCTCCGGGACGGACCCAGAGATTCAGTTCGACGGTGCGACCTGACCTGGTAGTGAACTGACCGGGATGTGCGATCAGGTCTCCGGCGACCAGAGCGAACAGATAGGCGGGTTTGGGCCATGGATCGACCCATTCGGCCCAGCCTTCACCCTTGCCCGACGGGTTGCCGTTCGACAGCAGAACCGGCAGGTCGCCGTTGATCCGAACGGTGAAGGTGGACATCACGTCCGGCCGGTCGGGGTAAAAGGTGATCTTGCGGAACCCCTCGGCCTCGCACTGGGTGCAGTACATGCCGTTCGACATGTACAGACCTTCCAGCGCAGTGTTGTTGCCGGGGTCGATTTCAACCTCGGCTTCCCACAGGAACGGCGCGTCCGGGACATCTGCGGTTAGTCCTTTGTCGGTCACGTCCGGCGTGATCTCGGCCCCGTCAATGGCGGCGCGGATCAGTTTCAGTTCTTCGCCGTGCAGAAAGAATGTGCGGTCAGTGGCGTCAGGATTGGGCCGGAACGCAATGCGCGAGGTGACGCGCGTGGCGTGCGTGTCCAGATCAAAGGTCAGGTGCACGCTGTCCACCAGATAGCCAAACGGTGTGTAGTCTTTCAGGTAGATCGTGGTGGGGGCAGCGTCGCGCATCTTGGGCCTCGTATCTGTTCGGGACTGGCGCGACGTTAGGGGCTTCGTTCGGGCGCTGCAACCGGCCCCGCCATTGCCTTGAGGTTTTTGAAACAGCTTCAAGCCGAAGCGAATGCCCCAAATGACGGGATGAAAGTTGCCTATCGGAAACTTTCCGCCTAAGTCACAATGCATACAATGGCGCACAATCGCAGGAGAGCAGGAATATGACGGACAGACAGACCCTGAGCGGACTGCAAATCGATCCGGTTTTGGCTGAGTTCATCGAGACGCAGGCGCTGCCGGGTACGGGCGTCTCTTCGCAGAAGTTCTGGGCCGGCATGGCGCGGATGGTGAACGAACTGGGGCCGAAAAACCGCGCGCTGCTGGCCAAACGGGCCGAGATCCAAAGCCGCATCGATGGGTGGCACATGTCCCGAAAGGGGCAGAACACCGATGCCGCTGAATATGAGGCTTTCCTGAAAGAGATCGGGTATCTGGTCGAAGAAGGCGACGAATTCCAGATTGAAACGGCCAATGTCGACCCCGAGATCGCCCTGACCCCGGGCCCGCAACTGGTTGTTCCGATTACCAATGCACGCTTTGCCCTGAACGCGGCCAACGCGCGCTGGGGCAGCCTTTATGATGCGCTGTACGGAACGGATGCAATGGGGGATCTGCCGGCAAGCGGTGGCTATGATGCGGCGCGCGGCGCGCGGGTGATCGCATGGGCCAAGGCGTTTCTGGATGATGCCGTGCCTCTGGCGTCGGGATCATGGGCGGATGTCACCGAATTGGGTATCACCGACGGTGCGCTGACCCCTGCGCTGGGCGATCCCGCCCAATTTGCCGGGTTTGGCGGTTCGGCGAACAAGCCCGATTTTGTGCTGTTGAAAAACAACGGTCTGCACATCCAGATCATGATCGACCCCACAAGCAACATAGGCGCGACCGATCCCGCGGGCATCGCGGATGTCCGGCTGGAATCCGCGCTGTCCACCATCATGGATTGCGAAGATTCGGTTGCCTGCGTCGATGCTGCCGACAAGGTCGTGGCCTATGGCAACTGGTTGGGCCTCATGAAAGGCGACCTGACCGAAGAGGTCACCAAGGGCGGCACAACGTTCACTCGGAAACTGGCCGAGGACCTGAGCTTTACCACTCCGTCGGGTGATCAGGCCAGGCTGAAAGGCCGGTCACTGATGCTGGTGCGCAACGTGGGTCACCTGATGACCAACCCGGCCGTGCTTGACGCAGAAGGGCGCGAGATCGGCGAAGGCCTTATGGATGCTCTGTGCACCACCCTGATCGCCATGCACGACCTGAAGCAAGACGGGGGCAATTCTGTCGAGGGCTCTGTCTATGTGGTGAAGCCCAAGATGCACGGACCCGAGGAAGTCGCGTTCTCGGTCGAGATATTCGACATGGTCGAAGACATTCTGGGCCTGCCGCGCAACACGGTGAAACTGGGCATCATGGATGAGGAACGCCGCACCTCGGTCAACCTCAAAGAGTGCATTCGCGCCGCAAAATCACGGGTCGCCTTTATCAATACGGGTTTCCTGGACAGGACAGGCGATGAAATTCATACCTCGATGGAGGCCGGTCCGATGCTGCCCAAGGGCGACATCAAGAATACGCCATGGATTGCGGCCTATGAAGATCGCAATGTCGATATTGGTCTGGCCTGTGGCCTGAAGGGCAAGGCGCAGATCGGCAAGGGCATGTGGGCCATGCCGGATCGTATGGGCGATATGCTTGAGGCCAAGATCGGCCACCCGATGGCCGGAGCGACATGTGCCTGGGTGCCGTCGCCCACGGCCGCGACCCTGCACGCAACGCATTACCACAAGGTCGATGTGCTGGCCCGTCAGGACGAGCTGGCCGCAGGCGGCGCACGTGGTACGTTGAAGGATCTGTTGACCATCCCCTTGCTGGCTGGGCGCAATCTGAGTGACGAGGAAATCACGCGTGAACTTGAAAACAATGCGCAGGGTATCCTCGGCTATGTCGTGCGTTGGGTCGATCAGGGCGTGGGCTGTTCCAAGGTGCCCGACATCAACGATGTCGGCCTGATGGAAGACCGCGCGACGTGCCGGATTTCGTCGCAGGCACTGGCCAACTGGCTGCATCACAGCATCGTGGATGAAGCTCAGGTCATGGCCGCACTGCAAAAGATGGCCGCCGTCGTAGATCGCCAGAATGTAGACGATCCGAATTACACACCGATGGCGCCGGGATTTGACGGTATCGCCTTTCAGGCGGCCTGCGATCTGGTGTTCAAGGGCCGGGTTCAGCCGTCGGGCTATACCGAGCCGGTCCTGCATGCGCGCCGTCTGGAATTGAAAGCCAGCCAAAGATAACACCGAAAAAAGCCCACAGACCGATCGTTTGTGGGCTTTGTCGAACTTCAATCTGACGAGAGGACCTTCAGATGTCAGTTTCCCTACGCAAGGCCCGCACCATCATCCGAAAAACCCTGGAAAAGGGCCGAGAGATGGAGTTGAGGCCGCTCTCCGTCGTGGTTCTGGACGCCGGTGGGCATGTCATTGCGTTCGAGCGCGAGGATGGTGCAGCACCGGGCCGGTTCGGGATTGCGCAGGGCAAGGCCTATGGGTCGGTCATGCTGGGAATGGCGGGCACTGCGCAGATGCAACGCGCCGAAACACAAGCCTATTTCATGGCCTCTGTAAATGGCGTCTATGGTGGTCAGGTCGTGCCTGTTCCGGGTGGCGTGCTGTTGCGTGATCGCAAGGGGGCCGTGATCGGCGCCGTTGGGGTTACCGGAGACACATCAGACAATGATGCGCTGGCCGCAATGGCGGGAATTGAGGCAGCCGGCCTGATCGGTGAGATTTAACGAGAGCGTTGTATTAATACGTCTTTCCATCTGAGTGGGGAAATTATTCCCTCGCGTAGCTGTTTGTTGGAAAATTTTTCCAATTGAGCTGGGCAGGCCAGAACGTACAGTGCGTCTTCGAACACGTCCCTGCGCTTTCATGCAGGGCGTGTATTCTTGCACGTTAAATCCGCTGCCGCTAGCTTCCTTGACAGGCACAACAACAGCAGGGAAAGCGGAATGTCTCGGCCTGTCGTCGGTATCATCGGCAACTCGTACCTCATGAACGACCAATACCCCACACATGCGGGGGGAACGATGAATTCGGATGCCGTGGCCAATGTGTCAGGATGTCTTCCGTTGTTGATACCCGCAGATCCGCGTTACGTGTCGGTCGATGAGTTGCTGGAGGTCTGTGACGGCTTTCTGCTGACAGGCGGTCGCCCGAACGTGCACCCGGAAGAATACGGGGAACCTGCAACCGATGCACATGGCGAATTCGACCGGGCACGCGACGCCATAACTCTGCCGTTGGTTCGCGCCTGCGTTGAAAGGGGACAGCCGTTTTTGGGCATCTGCCGGGGGTTTCAGGAAGTTAACGTTGCCATGGGCGGAACGCTTTATCCCGAGATCCGCGATCTGCCGGGGCGGATGAACCACCGGATGCCGCCCGATGGAACCCTGGAGGAAAAGTTTGCTCTGCGCCATGTGGTGACACTGGAAAACGGCGGCGTTTTCCACAAACTGTTCGGCGCAACCGAGGTCATGACCAACACCTTGCACGGTCAGGGCATCAAAACGATTGGGCAGCGCGTGGTCATTGATGGCCATGCTCCGGACGGGACGCCCGAGGCGATCTACATCAAGGATGCACCCGGCTTTACCCTGTCGGTTCAATGGCACCCGGAATGGGACGCGATCAATGACCCGGTCTCTCGCCCCCTGTTCGAAGCCTTCGGCGATGCGGTGCGTGGATGGGTCGCTGGAACGGTTCATCAGGCAGTTCAAAAATCTGCCTGAATGACACCGGCCCGACGAGGGGTAAATCGGGCCGGTGCCGTGCGATCAGACCAGCAGGTTGAACTGATTGATCAGCGGAAGGGAACGTGCGCGCTTGCCCGTCAGGTCGAATAGCGCATTGCCAAGTGCCGGCATCGAAGGCGGTGTTCCGGGCTCGCCCGCACCGCCCATATGCCGATTGGTTTCCAGCACGCGCACCTCGACCTGCGGGGCTGTGTGCATCCGCATCGCGTCATAGTCGGGGAAGTTGAACTGCTCGACTTCGCCTTCCGCAAAGGTGATCTCGCCGAAACATGCGGCAGACAGGCCGTACATCATGCCGCCGGACATCTGCGCCTTGACGTTTTCCGGGTCCAGCGCCAGCCCCATGTCGCAGGCAATCCAGGCCTTGCTGATGCGGATGGCGCCGTCTTCGTCGACCACTTCGATGACCTGAGCCACCGGGGTGCCGAAACTGTATGTGAAGGCCACGCCCCGGCCGACGCCTTCGGTCGTCTGACCCGTCCAGCCTGACATTTCCTTCACGGCTTCCAAACATCCCGCCGACGGCGCGTGTTCGTTCTTCATCAGGTCCAGCCGGAACTCCAGCGGGTCACGGCCTGCGGCATGAGCCATCTCATCCATGAATGTCTCATGAAAAAAGCCGTTATGGCTGTTGCCGACCGAGCGCCAAAACCCCACGGGAACAGCCAAATCAGCAATGTGGCCGCTCATGCGGTAATTCGGTACCGCGTAGGGCTGGTTGAAGAAACCTTCGACCAGCACCTTGTCAGGGCCGCCGCCGGGGAACCCGGTGTAGCGCTCGACCGCCTGTTGGGTCGGAGATTGGGCTGCGACCTTCCCGTCAACGAGCACGGCCTTGCCGTCCTGAACCGCGCCGCGCATCCGGGCGATGGCGCCGGGGCGGAAATAGTCGTGACGCATGTCCTCTTCGCGGCTCCAGGTTGTCTGAACCGGTGTGCCGGGCATGGCCATGGCAACCTTGGTTGCGATTTCGCCGAAATCCAGTTCGCCCCTGCGACCAAACCCGCCGCCCAGATAGGTGGTGTGGATTTGGACGGCTTCGGTATCCAGACCGGCAGTGTTGGCAACGCGGAACTGAATCAGTGTGGGGGCCTGGTTGCCGCACCAGAGTTCCAACGCATTTCCCGTGTAGAGCGCGGTGGCATTCATTGGCTCCATCGTTGCATGGGCCAGATAGGGCACGCGATACTCGGCGGTGATTTCAGTGGCGTTCTCCGGGCTTGCGCTGACATCGCCGTCGTCGCGCATGGTCGAGTTCGGTGCGTCGTCAAACGCCTCGGCGATCCTGGCAAAGATGTCTTCGGTTTCCGGCGGATAGGGCGCGTCGCCCCAATCGACATCAATGGCCTCGACTGCCTGGTTGGCCAACCATGTGTTGCTTGCGATCACGGCCACGCCTGTGCCCAGATCGACGACCTTCTCAACCCCGGGCATGGATCTTGCGGCGCTGTCGTCAAAGCCGTTCATCGCGCCGCCCAGTTTGGGGTTCATTCGCACGCTGGCGAATTTCATGCCCGGCAGGCGGACATCGACGCCGAATTCAGCGGTGCCCGTCGCCTTGCCCACCATGTCGAGACGCGGTTGGCTTCGGCCCAGATAGCGCCATTCAGACGGGTCGCGCAACGGCACCTCAACGGGTTCCAGCCCGGCGGCATCCTCGGCAAGCATTGAATAGGCGATCTTGTCGCCGTTGGGGGCAATGACATGGCCTGACGCCGTTTTCAGATCCGAGGGGTCGACGCCCAACCGGTCTGCGGCAGCGCGTTTGAGTGTTTCACGGGCCGAAGCACCGGCTTGCCGCATCCGGTCGAACCCATCTTTCATCGAGGTCGAGCCACCCGTGACTTGCAGGCTGAGCGTCTTGCCCAGAACACCCAGTGCCTCGCCCAGATTGTGCTGGAAATTCGAGATATCGTACCCCTTGTTCGGCAATCCTTCGCCTACAAGGGCCGAGTTGTAATAGGCCGCCGCAGCGGGGCCGTGCAGAACGGTGATCTGATCCAGATCGACATCCAGTTCCTCGGCGATCAGCGCGGCCCATGTGGTTCGGACGCCCTGACCCATTTCCGCGCGGGGCGCGAACAATGTGACGCCGTTCTGGTCAATCAGCACAAACGGGTTCAGTGCTGCCTCTCCTTCCCGGGGTTTCAAGGGGTTGGCCGCGGGGCGGGTAACGTAATAGGCCCCGAAGGCCACGCCGCCAACGATCGCGGCAGAGCCGATCAGGAACGTACGGCGGAGGATTTTTCCAACGGAAGCCATTGCTTACGCCTCCTTCAGCTTGGATGCCGCGTCATGGATTGCTGCGCGGATAAGGGGATAGGTGCCGCAGCGGCACAGGTTGCCCTGCATCGCCTCGTCGATGTCTGCGTCAGAGGGGGCCGGGTTTTCCGCCAGCAATGCCGCGGCCTGCATGATCTGGCCCGACTGGCAGTATCCGCACTGCGCGACCTGATGATCGATCCAGGCCTGTTGGATCGTGGCCAGCGCGTCCGGCGAGCCGAGCCCTTCGATCGTGGTCACGTCACCCCAGACATCCGACAGCGCCACCTGGCACGAGCGTACGGCCTCGCCATCGATATGCACGGTGCAGGCCCCGCATGCGGCCACGCCGCAGCCGAACTTGGTGCCGGTCAGCCCGACCTCGTCCCGCAGAACCCAAAGAAGGGGGACGTCATCAGGCAGATCCACCTGATGTTGCTTGCCGTTGATCTTCAGGGTCGTCACCATGGCGCACCTCGTGTTGCTGTGGCTGGTTTCTGACATAATTGTACGAAAGTGTCAGGGTGTCAATTGACAAATTGAACAAGAAATGTCAGGGCTTCGAATATGAGAGACAATGGTGACGGCTCACGGCAACAGGCGATCCTGAACTCGGCGTTTCAGGCGTTTTCCACTTATGGGTATAGAAAGACCTCGATGGACGATATCGCGCGCGGCGCGGGGATGTCTCGGCCGGCGGTGTACCTGCATTACAAGAACAAAGAGGCGATCGTCAGCAAGCTGACCGAGCTGTACTATGCCGAAAAGAGCGTTGCGGTGGCCGAAGCGCTGGCGACGCAAGGGTCGGTGCCTGAGGTTCTGACCCGCGCAATTCAGGCGCAGACCGAGGGGATGGCAAAAATTCTGGCCTCGCCCCACGGGCTTGAAATCCTCGACAACACAAAATCCCTGTCTGCGGAAATCATCGCGGCGGGTGAGGCCAAGCTGGCCGCGCTCTATGCGGACTGGCTGACGCAACAGGAAAAGGCGGGCCGGGTTTGCCTGCTGGCTGACGCGGCAGAAACCGGTCGGACAATCACCGCCACGCTCAAGGGGCTGAAGCTGATTGGCGCCGGCGCCGAGGTCTATGAACAGCAGGTCGCACAGGTCGCGGCGCTTTTCGGCGCCGGACTCGAAGTCAGGTAACGCGCTGACGGATCCTGTATTCGGGCGTGTCCCACAGGCGGTTCTGCATGATATCGGCCATAATCCCGACGGCGCGTTCGACATCGCCTTCGTCGATATACAAAGGTGTAAAGCCGAACCGCATTATGTCGGGTGCTCGAAAATCTCCGATCACGCCACGGGCGATCAGGGCCTGCATGGCGGCATACCCTTCCTTGAAACGGAACGAGATCTGGCTGCCGCGCTGCTGCGGATCACGGGGGCTGGCCAGTTGCAGATCCGGGCAGGTTGCCTCGACGCGTTCTATGAAAAGCTCGGTCAGTTCAATCGATTTGGCCCGGACGTCGGCCATGTCCGCCAGATCCCAGATGTCCATCGCAGCCGACAAGGCCGTCATCTGGATGATGGGCGGCGTTCCCACCCGCATCCGTTCAATGCCGCTGCCGGGGCGGTAGTCGAGATCGAAGGCAAACGGCGCTTCGTGCCCCAGCCATCCGGACAGGGCGGGGCGTGCGCGTTCCGCCAACCTCGGCGCGACATAGATGAAGGCTGGCGCGCCGGGGCCGCCGTTGAGGTATTTGTACGTACACCCGACCGCGAAATCGGCGTTGCACCCTGAAAGGTCCACGGGGATGGCCCCCGCGGAATGGGCCAGATCCCAGACCGTTATCACGCCGTTGGCATGCGCCAGTTCGGTCAGGGCCTTCATGTCGTGCATCCGACCCGAGCGGTAATCCACCTCGGTCAACATAAGAACAGCGACCTCTTCGGTGATTGCGCCGGCCACGGCTTCGGGATCAACGACGCGCAACTCATACGCGTCCCCAAGCGAGCGCAGCAAGCCATCCGCCATATACAGGTCCGAAGGAAAGTTGCCGTTATCCGACAGAACCACTTTGCGATCCGGATTCAGTTCAAGGGCCGAGGCCACGGCCTGATAGACCTTGATCGACAAGGTGTCTCCGGTCACCACGCTGCCGGGCTCTGCTCCGATCAGGCGGCCAATCCGGTCACCAAGCGCGGTGGGCAGGCCCATCCAACCAGCCTTGTTCCATCCGGTGATCAGCATCTGGCCCCATTCGTCCGTCAGCATCCGTTGCACTCGGGCACCGGCTGATTTCGGCAGGGGGCCCAGAGAATTGCCATCCAGATAGATGACGCCCTCTGGCAGGTCGAACATGGCTTTGGTTGCCGCAAAATCAGTCATGAAGGCTCGCTAACTCGTGTGAACGTCGGTGATTGCTTTTGAGGTAGTCGATCCGCGATAATGAGTCCATGCGATGCGACATACTGGTCTTTTGCCATTTTGGCTCAAAAGCGGTAGGACATCGCACAGAAGCGACATGTGCTTGATCTTGTCGTCATTCAATGAGGGCTTTGCATGCGCTGGATGGACGTTCCGCCGGTTTGGTTGATTGCTTTTGCAGCTCTTGCCTGGTTGCAGGCCAGGTATCTGAATCTGGGCCTGTCGCTTGAGGGTGGTTTGACGGATCTTCTGAGCGGGGTGTTGATCGGAGGCGGAATCCTGATGGCTGTTCTGGCGGTGGTCGAATTCCGCCGTCACAAGACAACCGTCATCCCGCACGAAACCCCGTCAACGATGGTGCAATCCGGCATCTACAAGCGCAGTCGCAATCCGATCTATGTGGGCGACGTTCTGATTCTTGCGGGTCTTGTCCTTCGGTTTGATGCCGTCCTGTCCCTGGTTCTTGTGCCAGTCTTCGTCTGGGTGTTGGAGCGTCGGTTCATCCTGCCGGAAGAAGACCGCCTGCGTCGTACCTTTCGCGCCGACTTCGCGCGTTACGAACGCAAGACACGGCGCTGGATCTAGGGTGGAGTCCGCAATGACATCACGTCAAAAATGCTGCGCTTGCGAAATAATGTTGCGCAGGATACATCTTTGCTTAACAAAGAATACCGATCACCCGCTCAGACCGAGTAAGAATTAGGGGGACTGCCAGTGAAGATAGGCACGCCAAAGGAAATACTGGACGGCGAGAACCGGGTCGCGATGACACCGGACTCGGCCGTGCAACTGCAAAAACTGGGCTATGAGTGCCTGATCGAAAAAGGCGCAGGTGCTGCCGCCGGTTTTTCGGACGCGGC
The DNA here is from genome assembly GCF_056532905.1 of Ruegeria sp. H8. Taxonomy (NCBI): domain Bacteria; kingdom Pseudomonadati; phylum Pseudomonadota; class Alphaproteobacteria; order Rhodobacterales; family Roseobacteraceae; genus Ruegeria; species Ruegeria sp. H8. Next base: position 504,654 of record NZ_JBQFNY010000002.1, read on the forward strand.
GTATGAGGCTGTGGGCGTTGAGGTTGTCAAAACCGCGGCATCGCTGTGGAAGGCCGCAGATATCATCGCCAAGGTTCGTATCCCGACCGAGACGGAACTGAAGCGTCTGACCAAGGGCAAGACGCTGATTTCCTTCTTCAATCCTGCCGGAAACGAAGAAGGAATGGAACTTGCCAAGTCCAAGGGCGCAAACGTGATCGCCATGGAAATGGTGCCGCGTATTTCACGCGCGCAGAAGATGGACGCGTTGTCGTCGATGGCCAACATTGCCGGCTACCGCGCCGTGATCGAAGCCGGCAACAACTTTGGCCGTTTCTTCACCGGTCAGGTGACTGCGGCTGGCAAGGTGCCGCCAGCGAAGGTTCTGATCGTCGGGGCCGGTGTTGCCGGGCTTGCCGCGATCGGGACGTCGACCTCGCTGGGTGCAATGACCTACGCGTTCGACGTGCGCCCCGAGGTGGCCGAACAGGTCGAATCGATGGGGGCCGAGTTCGTCTATCTGGATTTCGAAGAAGAACAGCAGGATGGTGCGGCCACCGGCGGGTATGCGTCCGTCCAGTCAGAAGAGTTCCGCAATGCGCAGCTGGCCAAGTTCCGAGAGCTGGCCCCGGAAATGGATATCGTCATCACGACGGCCCTGATCCCCAACCGTCCGGCGCCAAAGCTGTGGCTGGAAGACATGGTCAAGGCAATGAAGCCGGGCTCGGTCATCGTTGACCTTGCGGCCGAGCGTGGCGGGAACGTCGAAGGTACCGTGCCGGACGAGAAGGTCGTGACGCCCAATGGCGTGACCATCATCGGCTATACCGACTTCCCCAGCCGGATGGCAGCGCAGTCTTCGTCTTTGTACGCGACAAACATCCGTCACATGATGACCGATCTGACGCCTGAAAAGGACGGTCAGATCAACCACGACATGGAAGATGACGTGATCCGCGGCGCGACAGTGACCTATGAGGGTGAGATCACCTTCCCGCCGCCGCCACCCAAGGTGCAGGCGATCGCGGCGCAGAAAAAGCCCGAGGTCAAGGAACTGACCCCGGAAGAAAAGAAGGCGCAGGAAATCGCGGCCTTCAAGGCGCAGACCAAGCAGCAGTTCACCCTGCTGGGTGTCGGTGGCGCGCTCATGCTGCTGGTGGGGCTGATCGCTCCGGCCAGTTTCATGCAGCACTTCATCGTCTTCGTGCTGGCCATCTTTGTGGGCTTCCAGGTGATCTGGAACGTCGCACACAGCCTGCACACTCCGCTGATGGCGATCACCAACGCGATTTCGTCGATCATCATCGTCGGGGCTTTGATGCAGATCGGATCGGGGTCGTTCCTGGTCATTCTGCTGGCGGCACTGTCCGTGTTCATGGCCGGGATCAACATCTTCGGCGGCTTCCTCGTAACCCGGCGCATGCTCGCCATGTTCCAGAAATCTTAAGGAGGCCGGGCACATGGATTATGGCTTCACCACTGCCGCCTATGTTGTTGCGGCTGTCCTTTTCATCCTTTCGCTCGGCGGTCTGTCGAACCAGGAAAGCGCCAAGCGCGCGGTCTGGTATGGCATCGTCGGTATGGCGCTGGCGGTATTCGCCACGCTGGTTGGCCCGGGCTCGGGTCTGTGGCTTCTGTCGCTGCTGCTGATTGCGGGCGGTGGTTTCATCGGCCAGTATGTTGCGCAGCGAGTCCAGATGACCGAGATGCCGCAGCTTGTTGCGGCGATGCACTCGCTGGTCGGTCTTGCGGCCGTGTTCGTTGGCTTCAACGCGCATTTCGAGATCGGCAACGTGGCGCAGGTCATGGCCATTGCTGACAGCGCCAGCCAGGCGGACCTGTCCGATCTGGGGTCTTTTGCCAAGCTGATTGCCAAGAAAACCCCGGCTGAGCTGGCAATCCTGCACGTAGAATTGTTCCTGGGCATCTTCATCGGTGCGATCACCTTTACCGGGTCGGTCGTAGCTTATGGCAAGTTGGCGGGCAAGGTGACCTCGGCAGCGACCAAGCTGCCCGGTGGCCATGCGTTGAACGCGGCGGCAGCGGGTCTCTCGCTGATCTGCCTGATCTGGTACACATCGACAGGTGGTCTGTTCCCGCTGATCCTGATGACGCTGGCGGCGTTATTCATCGGCTATCACCTGATCATGGGCATCGGCGGCGCTGACATGCCGGTGGTGGTGTCGATGCTGAACAGCTATTCGGGTTGGGCGGCTGCGGCGATCGGTTTCTCGCTGGGCAACGACCTGTTGATCGTGGTCGGTGCGCTGGTGGGCTCGTCTGGTGCGATCCTGTCCTACATCATGTGCAAGGCGATGAACCGCCACTTTGTCAGCGTGATCCTTGGCGGTTTTGGTGGCCCGCAGGGCGAACAGATGGCTGTTGAGGGCGAACAGATCGCCATCGAGGCCGATGGCGTTGCTGCGGCTTTGAACGACGCGGACAGCGTGATCATCATTCCGGGCTATGGCATGGCCGTGGCACAGGCGCAGCAATCGGTTTCCGAACTGGTGCGCAAGCTGCGGGCCAAGGGCAAGAACGTTCGTTTCGCAATCCACCCTGTGGCGGGCCGCTTGCCGGGCCACATGAATGTTCTGCTGGCCGAAGCGAAGGTGCCGTATGATATCGTTCTGGAAATGGACGAGATCAACGACGACTTTCCGGACACCGATGTGGCCATCGTCATCGGTTCGAACGACATCGTGAACCCGGCAGCGCAGGAAGATCCCAACAGCCCCATCGCCGGAATGCCGGTTCTGGAATGCTGGAAAGCCAAGCAGGTGTTTGTCTCGAAACGTGGTCAGGGCACCGGGTATTCCGGCATCGAAAACCCGCTGTTCTTCAAAGAGAACACCCGAATGTTCTACGGCGACGCCAAGGAGTCGCTGGACAAGCTGCTGCCGATGATCGATTGATCGTCGCGTTTGATCAGATTGCAAAGGGCGCCTTTGGGCGCCCTTTTCTTTTTGAGTGTGTATGGGGGCGTTGCCCCCAAACCCCCAGGATATTTCCAGCCAGATGAAGCAGGCGGAGTGTGGTAGTCTGGAGTGGCGGCACAGATGGCAGGAGGTCGAGGATGGAGAAAGTGAATGGTATTGGCGGTGTGTTCTTTCGCGCCCGCGACCCTAAAGCGCTGAGCGCCTGGTATGAGAAGCACCTGGGCGTCAATCATTATGACCCCGTGCCCTGGAAGCAGCGTGAAGGCTATACGGTCTTTGCGCCATTCGCGGAGGACACCGAATATTTCGGACGGGCCGATCAGCAGTGGATGATCAATTTTCGTGTCGACGACCTGGCCGCGTTGACGGCGCAGCTTAAGCAGGCTGGAATCACGGTGGAAACCAATCCTGACTGGGACAGCGAAGTTGGAAAATTTGCCCGCATCCATGATCCCGAAGGCAACCCCATCGAGCTGTGGCAGCCAAATCAATGAGATAGCAGGGTTGTATACCGTTGTATCCCTGTAAGTATATGAAATAAAAAGATAATTGATGTATCAATTATGTACCGTATAGTGCGCGTGACGAGGCGGAGCCATACATGACACCGATAGACGACCATCCCCTTCGCTATGCGCTGGCAAATGAACTGCATGCTCGACCGTTCCCGGTCGCGTCAATGCCCTGTACGGTGGCCTTTATTGCGATCAAAAAGCCCGAGGCCGCCGTGGCGCGCGATCGACGTGAGGATTTGGCTCATTTGATCGACCTGCTGGATCGCCACGGTGCGCAGCACCCTCGGCCGGACGCCACGCATTACGCGGGCCAGATTGGGCGCCACTGGTTGAAGTGGGAGCAGCATACCGAATTCGTGACCTACACGGCGATAGCGCAGAATGTGAGTGAACGCGCCTTTGATCCGGCTGACTTTGAGGTCTTTCCGCCCGATTGGTTGATGGCCTGTCCGGGCCAGAGGGTTACATCAGTATTGTTGCGCGTCGTTGAGCGCGACAGTGACGACGTGGTGAAGTCGAAACTGCTGGATTGGTTCGAGCCGGAAAGTCTGGCCGTGTCCAGGGTATTGGACGATGCCGCAGTTTGTGCCAGTGATTTTCGGATCGATCCGGCCGGTCACATGCGCTTTGCCTTGTTCGTGGCCGAGGGCACCGGACGGCGCCGGACGGGACGGATCATTCAGCGACTTTGCGAAATTGAAACGTACAAGGCGATGTCGATGCTGGGTTTCGCGCGCGTCAAGCAGCTGATGCCGCGTATCGGAGAGCTGGACGGGCAACTCACCCGATTGATGGGGCAGATGACTGGCAACTCGACGCAGCCTGACGCGCTGTTACAGGATTTGCTGGCAACGTCGATCGAGCTCGAAACACTGTCGGCCCGGTGTTCTTTCCGTTTCGGAGCTACGGGGGCGTATGAGGCCATCGTCAACCAGCGGATCGAAGTATTGCGAGAAGAGCGTTTCGAAGGTGGTCAGAATTTCGCCGATTTCATGATGCGCCGATACGACCCTGCAATTCGCACAGTGAAATCCACGGAACGCCGGCTTCAGGCCTTGTCTGACAGGGCGATCCGTGCCGGTGAGTTGCTGCGGACAAGAGTGGATGTGGAGCGCAGCGCGCAAAATCAGGCGTTGCTGGAAAGCATGGACCGTCGGGCTGATCTTGCACTGCGCTTGCAACATACGGTCGAGGGGCTTTCCGTGGTTGCCATCAGCTATTACGCGGTTTCGCTGGTCAGCTATCTTCTGTATCCGCTGACGGCCTCTGGCATCAGCAAGGGCATGCTGACGGCGGCGGTTACGATCCCGGTTGTCGCCGGGGTGTGGTACTCGGTGCGACGCATTCGCAAACGGCTCGGTTGAGTGGCAATTGCCAGGTTTCCTCTGACCTGTAGAACAGGGGCATTGGGCAAGCAGAGCGAGGGCTTGGGATGATAAGCATAGTTGCAGCATGGCGCGCTGTCGCCGCCATGTTCATTCTGAATGGCGCCCTGTTCGGAATCTGGGCATCGCGCATTCCCGCCATACGTGACCGCTTGGAACTGTCCCATGAGGCGCTTGGATATGGCCTGTTGTTCATGGCTGCGGGGGCTGTCTGCTCGTTCCCGATAACCGGGCGGCTTACGGATCGTTTCGGCGCTGTTGCAATCACCCGGATCATTGCGGTTCTGTACACCGGGTCGCTGATCCTGCTTGCCATGGCTGATGGGCTTTGGGGGCTGGCAGTGTTTCTGTTTGTCTTTGGCGCATTCCACGGGTCGATGGATGTTGCGATGAATGCATGGGCCGCCGAGGTAGAGCAGGCATATGACAAACCCGTTATGTCCTCGTTCCACGCAATGTGGAGCCTTGGTGCCGGTCTTGGCGCGCTCAGCGGATATGCCGCGGTTCAGATGGGGCTGACGGTTCTTGTGCACTTCCTTTTGGCGGGTGGCGTGGTTGTTGGCCTTGCGCTTGCATCATCCTGGGTAAGCTGGACTTCGCGCCGATCCCAAGGGCCTCAGAGTACGGTTTTCGCCCTGCCATCCGGGGTTTTGATACTGGTTGGCATAGCCGCCTTGTGCGGAGCATTGGGCGAAGGGGCCGTCGCAGACTGGAGCGCGATATATCTGCGTGACATCACGGGGGCGTCCGAAAGCGTCGCTGCCTTGGGCTATGCGGTATTTTCAGTGACCATGGTGGCGTTTCGACTTGCAGGTGCGCTTGTCATCACCCGGTTCGGTCCGGTCGTTTCTGCCCGTTTCGGCGGTATTTGCGCGGCTTTGGGCGTTTTCACGGTGGTTTCAACAGCAACGATCCTGCCCGTGCTGGCCGGTTTTGCCTTGATGGGAATAGGTTATGCCATGATCATGCCGCTGGCATTCAGCCGGGCGGCCAGCGATCCGAATGTGCCGCCGGGACAAGCCATCGCAAGTGTGGCGACATTGGGGTATGGAGGGCTGTTGATCGGTCCGCCTTTGATCGGCTTTTTGGCGGAAGTGTTCGGCCTGCGTCTGGCCTTCGCCGTGCTGCTGCCATTGGCCGTTCTGATCGTGCTGTTGGCCGGCGCGATGAAGCGCGCCGACTGAGAGTGTTCAACGACCGCGGATCCGCGGATCCAGAGCATCGCGCAGACCGTCACCCAGATAGTTGACGCTCAGTACGGTCAGCGAGATTGCCAGACCAGGCCAGAACACACGCTCGGGGTATTGCTGTAGATAATCGACTCCGTCGAACAGCAGGCGGCCCCATGTCGGGAAGTCGGGCGGAAAGCCCAGACCAAGGAAGGAAAGCGCGCTTTCGGTAATGATCGCCGTCGCAATCCCCAGCGTCGCCGATACCATGATCGGAGACAACACGTTCGGCAGGATATGCCGCGTGATGATCTGAGTGTTGCTGGTGCCGATGGACCGGGCCGCCAGAACGAATTCACGCTCTTTGATGGCCAGCACGTCACCCCGTACGATCCGCGCCGTAGGCATCCACGAGGTGATGCCGATGGCGCAGACGATCAGGATGAAGATCCCGCGCTCCAGCCCGAACGCGGCCGACAGGGGCTCGCGGAACAGCAGCATCATGACCAGCAGCAAGGGCAGGAGGGGCAGGGCCAGAAACAGGTCCGTCAGACGCATGAGCGGACCATCCAGCCGTTTGAAGAACCCGGCCAGAACGCCGATGAACGATCCCAGAAACAGTGCCAGCAGCATCGCGGTGATGCCCACCGATACCGAGGTTTGACCGCCCGACATCATGCGCGCCAGGATATCCCGGCCCAACTGGTCGGTGCCGAAGGGATGCGCCCAGCTTGGCCCCTGATTGCGGGCCCGGATATCGATCTGCGTTGGATCAATGCTCCAGAGATAGGGGCCCAGATAGACGCCTGCCACGATCAGGATGAACAGCACCGCACCCACCATGGCGCCCTTGTGCGTCTTGAACTGATCCCAGACGTCGCGCCATTGGCTGCGCGGCGGGGTCGTGAGTTCCTCCATCACATCAGCGGTTGGCAGAGCGGTGGATGCCGGGGCCAGACCTTCGTCGGGGATCAGCGTGTCTGATTTGTCGTGATCAGTCATAGCGAATCCTCGGGTCCAGAATGCCATACAGGACGTCCGCGATCAGGTTGAACAGCACGATCAGCACGGCAAAGATGAAGGTCAGGGTTTGTACCATCGGCAGGTCGTTGGCCTGAATGGCGCCAATCAGCAACTGGCCGATGCCATTCACCTTGAAAACCTGCTCGGTGATGATGGCGCCGCCGAAGATGGCCGGGATACCCAGTGCAATGACCGTGACCACGGGGATCATCGAGTTCCGCAGAACGTGGACCATGACGACCGTGTATTCGCTGAGCCCCTTGGCGCGTGCGGTGCGGACGTAATCCTGGTTAAGATTGTCCAGCATCGAGGCGCGCATGAAACGGCTGAGCTGTGCCGTGATCTGCAACGCCAGCACCATGACCGGCATGATCATCTGTTTCAGCTGCACGACGAAGCTGTCCCAGCTGTTGACCACATGCGTGGTGTCATAGATCGACGGGAACCAGCCCAACTGGACTGAAAAGATCACGATCACCAGAACGCCCGAGAAAAACGGAGGGACCGAGAAGCCGACCATCGACACGAAGGTGCCCATCTGGTCGAACCAGGAATACTGGCGATAGGCCGAATAGATGCCGATGGGCAGCGCGATCAGGATGGCGACAACATAGGCGGTGCCGACAACCCACAGGGTCTGCGGGATACGCTGAACGACGATGTCCATGACGGGCGAGCGGGTCTGCCAAGATATCACGCGCAGGTCGCCTGCGGAAAAACTGGTGCCGAAGATGTGGTCGATCAGAACCTGCGGTTCGATCCAGAAGAATTGCACGATCCATTTCCAGAACCGGATATGCATCGGCTGGCCAAGGCCGAGCGCCTCGCGCATCTTTTCCTTGACTTCGGGGGGAACGGTGAGCGGAACCTGTGCCATCGGATCGCCGGGTGCGAGTTCGAGGAGCAGGAAGATGACGAGGCTGATGAACAGCAGCGTTGGAACGGCCAGCACCAGTCGTCTGATTGTGAAATTAAGCATTAAGAGGCGCCTTTATATGCGTCTTCTTGTTGGGGTGGGATGCAAATGACCGCGCCCCGATAACGATCGGGGCGCGGTTTTGCAAGGTCAGTGCTTAGGAACCGGTTTTGCGGTACCAGTCCGCAATGTTCCACAGCTCGCTGTCCCAAACGTTCAGGACAACGCCACCCAGTGTGTTTGCATGTGCCGACAGGCGACCACGGTGAACCAGCGGGATCATACCACCATTCTGAACCATGATGTCATTCAGCTGCTTGGCGATTTCCGCACGCGCTTCCAGACCAGCGGTTTCGGCCAATTGAGCGTGCAGCTTGTCGAACTCTTCGTTGCAGAAGCGGCTGATGTTTTCGCCCTGCCACTGCGTCTCGGGACGCGGTGCCTTGTCGCACAGACCATTGCCCAGATAGGATTGCGGGTCGGTGCCGTTGAAGGTGTTGGCGTACATTTCAACGTCGGCATAGAACTTCTGGAACGTGTCGGGCGAGCCCGGGTCACCACCGAAGAAGACCGATGCGTTGATGTTGCGCAGTTCGGTTTCAATGCCGATCTGGCTCCACCATTCCTTGATCAGTGCCTGGAAGTCCTGACGGACAGCGTTGGTCGAGGTCTGATAGACGATCTTCAACGGAACGCCATCCTTCTCGCGGACGCCGTCGCCATCGGTGTCGACGATACCGGCATCATCCAGCAGTTTCTTGGCGCCTTCGATGTCCTGGGTGTCGCAGGTCATCGAGGTCGAGTTGAACGCGGCAGGGGCCGGAACCCAGTTGCAGGTCACTTTACCAGCCTGACCATAGCCGATTTCCACCAGCAGCGGACGGTCGATGGCCATGGACATGGCTTTGTAAACGGCCGGATCCTTCAGGAACGGGTGCGGATGCTTGGCCGTCGAACGCTCGCCTTCCGGCAGCTCGGGCGACGGGTTGGTCTGGTTCAGCATGATTCGCTCGACCAGCGGACCGAAGCCCGCAACCGGCGTACCTTTGCCACCTTCCTGCATCTGTGCGATCACTTCCGGAGCCAGTTGCAGGTTCCAGGCATAGTCAAATTCACCGGTTTCCATGACGGCACGACCTGCAGCCGTCGCGTCACCGCCGCCTTTGAAGGTCACGGTAGCGAAGGCAGGTTTTGCCGGGTCACGATAGTTGTCGTTGGCCTTGAAGGTGATCACGTCGTTCGGTTTGAACTCGGTGACGACAAAGGGGCCGGTGCCGATCGGGTTGAAGTTCTGTTCGGTGCATTCCGGGGCTTTGGCGCCCATGCAGTTTTCGAACTGGGCCTTTTGAAGGATCGGGCTTTCACCGCCGACGAACGGGCCATAGGGGAAGGGGGTCGGTGCGTCGAAAGTGACCTTGACGGTCAGGTCATCAACAGCTTCGACCGAGGTGACGCCTTCGAACTTGGTCACCTGCGCGCAGCCACCTTCCGGGTGCATACAGTAATCGGCGGTGAACTTCACGTCAGCAGCGGTGAACGGAGAGCCGTCAGACCATGTGATTCCCGGTGCGATTTTCCATGTGATCGACGTCAGGTCTTCGCTGACACCGCCATTTTCCACGGTCGGGATTTCAGACGCCAGATATGGCACCATGTTGCCGTCCTGGTCGTAGCGGGCAAGCGGCTCGATCACCAGCGAGGCTGATTCCACGTCTTTTGTACCGCCGGACAGGAACGGGTTCAGGATCGACGGGGCCTGCCAATAGATGATGCTGACATTGCCGTCCGAACCGCGCTCGGCAAAGGCCATCGGGGCCATTGCCGTGCTTGCGATCGCACCTAGCAAAAGGGTTTTGATTTTCATAAGTCACTCCCGAATTGGACACGTTCGTGTCTCGATTATCTCCGCAAGGCCTGCGGGTTTGGCGTTGCCGCTTCGGGGTAAGTTTTTGATCAATAAAGATAATAGCGCTAACGACATAAATCGGCGCTGCCTCCCCAAGGCGGTTACGTTGGGTATCGAAACAGAACTTGAGAAAAATGCAAGTGGTGCCGTCGCGAAAATGTGTAATGGGTTTGACTTTTCCCGGTGGCCCGCCGTAGCGTTCGGCATTCAGAACAAGAATAACCTCGTCAAGGGAGCGCGCACGTGCTGGATCAGCCTATTGCTCAAATCAAAAAACTGCGGGTGGAGTTTCAGACAAAGGACGGTCCCGTTGTTGGTGTTGAGGACGTCTCGTTCGAGGTCAAACCAGGCGAAACCGTTTGTATCGTTGGCGAATCGGGCTCGGGGAAGTCGGTTTCATCTTTGTCCTTGATGCGTCTGGTCGAGTTCGGTGGCGGCGAAATCGCTGGCGGTGAATTGCTGTTTGATCGTCGTGATGGCGAAGAAATGGACCTGGCCAAGGCCGATCAGGATCTGATGAAGCAGATTCGCGGCAACGAGATCGGGATGATCTTTCAAGAGCCGATGACCGCGCTGAACCCCGTTTTCACCGTGGGCCGCCAGTTAACCGAAGGTCTGCGCATCCACAAGGACATGACGAAAGCGCAGGCCGAGGAAAGGGCGCTGGAATTGCTGCGTCAGGTCCGTATCCCAGAGCCCGAGCGCCGTCTGAAACAATATCCTCATGAGTTGTCGGGCGGGATGCGCCAACGTGTTGTCATTGCGATGGCGATGGCCTGTGAGCCGCGCCTGTTGATTGCCGACGAACCCACCACGGCGCTAGATGTGACAATTCAGGCCGAGATCTTGGCCTTGATGGACCGCCTCAAGCGGGAAACCGGAACTGCGGTGATGTTCATCACCCACGACATGGCCGTGGTTGCCCAGATGGCTGACCGCGTTGTTGTGATGTTCCGCGGCAACAAGGTCGAAGAGGGCACGGTCAAGGAGATCTTTGAAAACCCGCGGCACGACTATACCAAGGCGTTGCTGGCCGCGGTGCCGAAACTGGGCGAGATGCAGGGTAAATCTGCGCCCGAGCCGATGAAGCTGTTGGGGGTCGAAGGGCAGAATATCGCGCCAATTCCGGGTACGGAAGAGGTTCTGCTGACCGTCAAGAACCTGACGACACGGTTCCCGGTCAAAGGCGGGCTTTTGCGGCGCACGATTTCGAACGTTCATGCGGTCGAGGATGTCTCGTTCACTCTGAACAAAGGTCAGACGCTCAGTCTTGTCGGGGAATCCGGGTGCGGCAAGTCTTCGGCGGGGCGTTCGATCCTGCGGCTGGTTGAGCCGTTGGCGGGCGAGATTGATCTGGACGGCATCGATATCATGAAGCTTGATCCATCTGGTTTGCGCAAGGCGCGGTTGGACATGCAGATGATTTTCCAAGACCCGTTCGCGTCCTTGAACCCGCAGATGCAGCTGGTCGACCAGGTGGCCGAGCCGATGCGCAATTATGGTGTGGCGTCGGGATCCGAACTTCAGGATCGCGTGGCACAATTGTTCGACAAGGTGCAATTGCCGCGCAGTTTCATGCGTCGCTTCCCGCATGAAATGTCGGGCGGTCAGCGTCAGCGGATCGCCATTGCCCGCGCTTTGGCCCTGAACCCCAAGCTGATCATTGCGGATGAGGCGGTCTCGGCTCTTGACGTGTCGGTTCAGGCGCAGGTTCTGAACCTGATGATGGAGTTGCAGTCCGAGCTGGGCCTGTCATACCTGTTCATCAGCCACGACATGGCCGTTGTCGAACGGGTCAGCCACTATGTCGGGGTCATGTATCTGGGGCGCATTGTCGAACTTGGGCCCCGGGCGCGGGTGTTCGAGAACCCGCAGCATCCCTATACACAGGCGCTGATGAAGGCGGTTCCGATCGCGGACCCGAACAAGCGGAAATCGGAAAAGGATCTGAATTTCAAACCGATCCCTTCTCCTATTCACCCCACCAACTACACGCCGGAACCTTCGCAATATCAAGAGGTTGAGGCAGGGCACTTCATTCTGACCACGGACAGCGGGTATTGACCCCAATGGCGAAACGCCTGACCCCGCTTGAGATCATGACACAGCTGATCTCATTTCCGACCGTAAGCCGTGATACCAATCTGCCGCTGGTGGATTGGGTTCAGGACTACTTGCAGGGCCACGGAATCGAAAGCCACCGCTGGCCAGATCCGGACCAACCGCACAAGGCCGCGATCTTTGCGCATGTTGGTCCATCCGAAGAAGGCGCGGTGGTTCTGTCCGGTCACACGGATGTCGTGCCGGTGGACGGTCAGCCGTGGGACACTGATCCTTTCACTGTGACCGAGAAAGACGGCAGATACTTTGGTCGCGGCACCTGCGACATGAAGGGGTTTGACGCCCTGGCCATTTGGGCCCTGGTCGAAGCACACCATGCCAATATCAGCCGGCCGCTTCAGCTGGCGCTCAGCTTTGACGAAGAGGTCGGATGCACCGGTGCGCCGCCCATGATTGAAGCAATGCAACAGGTTCTGCCCAAGGGATCGGCAGTAATCGTGGGTGAGCCGTCGATGATGCAGGCGGTGACGGGGCACAAAGGCGGATTCGGCATTGATACACATATCGTCGGGTTCGAAGTGCACAGCTCGATCATGCATACTGGCGTGAACGCCATCATGGCGGCGGCGCCTTTGATCGATTGGGCAAATCACAGAAATGCCGAAAGCATGGCTGCTGAGCCGAGCGAAATCGCGGCTGTATTTGACCCGCCGTGGACAACCTGTCATGTCGGCATGATTGAAGGCGGGACAGCGCACAACATCACCGCCAAAGACTGCACTTTCATGATGGATTTCCGCACGGTGCCGGACGAAACGCAGGCTGAATGGCGCGATGCCTATGTCGAACAGGTCCGCCGGGTCGAAGCTCGGATGCAGGCCGTTCACCCCGATGCGCGCATCGAACTCTCCGAGCATTTCGCGATCCCGGGGCTGGTGCCCGAACAGGACGGAGAAGCCGAAGCTTTGGTGCGCGCCCTGACCGGGGACAACGCCAGCCACGTCGTCAGCTATGGGACCGAGGCGGGGCAGTTTCAGGCGGCCGGGTATTCAGCCGTGATCTGCGGCCCCGGCGATATCGCGCAGGCTCATCAGCCGAACGAGTTCATATCGATCGCGCAGTTCGAAGCTGGGCATGGGTTCATGCAACGTTTGGTTGAAAGGCTGAGCGCGGCGTAACATTCAACGTGGCTTCAGTGGTTCAGGGGAGGGTCTAGAGATGCCTGTCAAAAACAGACTTGCAGAGATGCATGGCGATATTACCAAGTGGCGCCGCCACCTGCACGCACATCCTGAACTGATGTATGACGTGCATGAAACGGCTGCTTTCGTTGTCGAGCGTCTCAGGGAATTTGGTGTGGATGAGATCACGCCGGGAATTGGCCGGACGGGTGTCGTGGCCGTGATCCGGGGACGGCAGGATACGACCGGGCGCGTGATCGGGTTGCGTGCTGACATGGACGCATTGCCGATCGAAGAAGCGACGGGGTTGGACTATGCCTCGACCGTATCGGGCAAGATGCACGCCTGCGGGCATGACGGGCATACCTCGATGCTGCTTGGGGCCGCCCACTACCTGGCTGAAACCCGAAACTTCGATGGCACCGTTGTTCTGATTTTTCAGCCCGCCGAAGAAGGTGGCGCAGGCGGTTTGGCCATGTGTCAGGACGGCCTGATGGATCGCTGGGGCATTGATGAGGTCTATGGCATGCACAATATGCCGGGGTTGCCGGTGGGCGAATTCGCGATCCGACCCGGCGCCTTGCTGGCCTCATCTGATGAATTCGAAATCACGATCACCGGCAAGGGCGGACACGCCGCCGCACCGCATGATGCGGTAGACACCACGCTGGTGGCCTCGCATATCGTCGTGTCGTTGCAATCCGTCGTAGCGCGCACCGTCGATCCGATCAAACGCGTGGTGCTGACCGTGGGTACGTTTGAAACGGACAGTGTCGCGTCGAACGTGATCGCGCATACCGTCCGCTTGCAGGGGACCGTCCGGACGCTCGACCCCGAATACCGCGCCATTGCGGAAGAACGCGTGCGCAGGATCGCCGAGGATACGGCCTCGGCCTTTGGCGCAAAGGCGGATGTCGTCTGGACGCCCGGCTATCCTGTGACTGTGAACTCCGAGGCCGAAACGGCATACGCTGCCGAGGCGGCTGAGGCCGTGGCGGGCAAGGTCAATGACAGCACTGATCCGATCATGCCGTCGGAAGATTTTGCCTATATGCTTGAAGAACGGCCCGGAGCTTACATCTTTATCGGGAACGGGGACACGGCGATGTGCCATCACCCGGAATACAATTTTGACGACAATGCCATTCCCGCCGGTTGCAGTTGGTTTGCCGAGATCGTGGAACGACGATTGCCCGTGGCATAATTTGAGGGAGAGTGACATGCCGATCAAAAACCGCCTCGCAGAGATGCACGAAGAGATCACAGGCTGGCGGCGTGACATTCACCAACATCCGGAAATTCTGTACGACACGCACCGCACCAGCGCGCTGGTGGCGGAAAAGCTGAAGGAATTCGGCTGTGACGAGGTCGTTACAGGCATCGGTCGCACCGGCGTGGTCGGGGTCATTCGGGGAAAGAGCGACACGCAGGGCCGGGTGATTGGCTTGCGCGCCGACATGGATGCGCTGCCGATGCAGGAACAGACCGGACTGGACTATGCCTCGAAGACATCAGGCGCGATGCATGCCTGCGGGCATGACGGGCATACCGCCATGGTTTTGGGGGCGGCAAAGTACCTCTCTGAGACGCGCAATTTCGATGGCACTGCAATCGTGATCTTTCAGCCCGCCGAAGAGGGCGGGAATGGCGCCGAGGCCATGTGCAAGGACGGTCTGATGGACCGGTTCGGCATTCAGGAAGTCTATGCGATGCACAACGTACCGGGCCTGCCGACCGGGCAGTTCGCGATCCGTTCGGGCCCTTTGCTGGCGGCAGCGGACGAATTTGATATCCATCTTGAAGGGCGCGGAGGTCACGCTGCAAAACCCCATGAAACGGTCGATACGACGGTGATGCTGTCGCAAATGATCGTGGCATTGCAGACGATCGTGTCGCGCAATGCCGATCCGATCCTGCAAGCCGTGCTGTCGGTGACGTCCGTCGAGACGTCATCGAAAGCGTTCAACGTGATCCCGCAATCGGCGCAGATACGCGGCACGGTCCGGACCCATTCCAACCAGATGCGAGATCTGATCGAACAGCGCCTCAAAGAGGTCGCCGAAGGGATTGCAGCAACATTCGGTGGTTCCGTGAACGTCAATTACTCGCGCGGCGTTCCGGTGACGATCAATGCAGAAACTCAGACGGGATATGCGGCAGAGGCCGCAGTCTCGGTCGGGGGCAGCTGCATCGAGGCGCCGATGGTGATGGGGGGCGAGGATTTTTCATTTATGCTGGAGGAACGGCCCGGAGCCTTCATCGTTCTGGGCAACGGTGACAGCGCCGGGTTGCACCACCCTGAATACGATTTCAACGACGAGATCATCCCGATTGGATGTTCGTGGTTCGCAGAAATGGTCGAGCGCCGAATGCCGGCGGCTTGAACTGAATTAGGAGAGAATAGACATGCCAGTCAAAAACCGCTTTGCCGAATTGCAGGATGAGATCACCGCCTGGCGACGGGATCTGCACCAAAACCCTGAAATCCTGTTCGAAACGCACCGCACCAGCGCAATGGTGGCCGAGAAGTTGCAGGAGTTTGGTTGCGACGAGGTCGTTACCGGCATCGGGCGTACAGGCGTTGTTGGCGTGATCAAGGGCAAATCGGACAGCAGCGGCAAGGTGATCGGTTTGCGGGCGGATATGGATGCGCTGCCGATCCATGAGGCGACGGGGTTGGACTATGCCTCGAAAACGCCGGGCGCCATGCATGCCTGCGGCCATGATGGCCACACGGCGATGCTGCTTGGTGCGGCGAAGTACCTGTCTGAAACCCGAAATTTCGATGGCACGGTTGTTGTGATCTTCCAGCCTGCCGAAGAGGGCGGCGGTGGTGGTCGTGAAATGTGCGAAGATGGCATGATGGACCGCTGGAATATTCAGGAAGTCTACGGCATGCACAATTGGCCGGGACAACCTGTGGGCAAGTTCGCCATCCGTCCCGGTTCCTTCTTTGCCGCAACCGATCAGTTCGACATCACTTTCGAAGGGCGCGGCGGTCATGCTGCCAAGCCGCATGAAACAGTAGATACCACGGTACTGGCCGCGCAGGCGGTGTTGGCGCTTCAGACCATTTCCTCGCGCAATGCCGATCCGATCGATCAGGTCGTGGTGTCGGTGACGTCGTTCGAGACCTCGTCGAAGGCGTTCAACGTGATCCCGCAGACTGTTCAGATCAAGGGTACCGTGCGCACCATGAGCAAGGATATGCGGGATTTGGCCGAAAAGCGGATCCATGAGATCTGCAATGGTGTGGCGGCAACGTTCGGAGGCACCGCCGATGTGACCTACATCCGCGGGTATCCGGTGATGGTGAACAGTGAAGAGCAGACAGAGTTTGCCGCAGCTGTTGCCCGGTCGGTATCTGGTGATTGTGATGATGCGCCTTTGGTCATGGGCGGCGAGGATTTTGCCTTTATGCTGGAGGAGCGCCCAGGCGCCTATATTCTAGTGGGTAACGGCGATACGGCCATGGTTCACCACCCGGAATACAACTTCAACGATGAGGCGATTCCCGCTGGGTGCAGCTGGTGGGCAGAGATCGTCGAGCAGCGGATGCCGGCGGCCTGATGGGGCGGGTGGGGGCTCTGCCCCCACACCCCCGGGATATTTTTGGCCAGATGAAGAAGGATCCCGCCTACTTACGTCAGGTCGAGCGAACGGCACAGCGTTTCCACGACGGAATCCAGTGCGTTGCTTTGCGTCTTGACGCAGGATTGGGCGGCGCTGCGGGCCCGGGTCAGGGCTTGGTCGTCTGAAAGCCAATGGTCGACCGCCGCAGAGAGATCTGTTTCGGTTTGAACCTCGATGGCGCCACCGGTTTTGATCAACGGCGCGAATGTTTCAGCAAAATTGAAGTATCCGGGACCGGTTATCACGGCGGCTCCGGCCTGGGCGGGTTCGAAAGGGTTGTGGCCGCCGATATTTTTAAGGGAGCCGCCCAGGAACACGATGGGAGACAGAGCGTACCATGTGCCGGTCTCGCCCAATGTGTCGGCGACATATACCTGGGTTTCGGTTTTGATCGGGGAACTTTCTGATCGGAACGCGGCGTTGAGATCGGAGGCGTCCAGTAGTTTTGCGATATCGCCGCGGCGCTCTGGGTGGCGGGGGATCAGCAACAGCAGCAGATCGGGCCAGCGTTCCAGAAGTGATTTATGCGCGGCCAGAACGATTTCCTCTTCACCGGCATGGGTTGAACTGGCGATCCACACAGGTCTGCCAGAAATCTGAGAACCGATGTCTTCGAGCGTGCCGTGGTCTATGGGAAGAGGGTCTGACATGGCCTTGAGATTGGTGCCGGGCCGGACGCGACCGGCAGGGGCACCCATGGCTGCCAGGTTGGCTGCGGTTTTGTCGTTTTGCGTCAGGAACAGGTTGAACTTGTTCAAAACGAACCGCGCTGTTCTGGGGCGTTTTTTCCAACCGGCAACGGACTTGTCCGACAGTCGTGCATTCAGAAGGGCCAGCGGAACGGCGTGTCTGGCGCTTTCGACGATCAGACGCGGCCAAATCTCACTTTCGACGAAAACCCCGCCCTCTGGTTGCCAATGGTTCAGAAAGCGCCGGACCGGGCCTGCCGTGTCAAGCGGCGGGAATTGATGCCGTGTACGGGGCGGCAGGCGTTTTTCGATCAGAGCCGCTGAGGTCGGGGTGCCCGAGGTGATCAGAAACTCTGCCTCGGGCAGGCGATCTGCCAGCCGTCTGATCAGGCTGAGAACCGAAAGGCTTTCGCCGACGCTGGCGGCGTGGAACCAGACCAAACGCCCATTCGGTCTGGGCAGGCTGGCATGGCCAAGGCGTTCTTGTTGACGCTTGTCAGGTACGTTTGCTTCCCGCAGCTTGTTCCGAACGACCCGCCATATCAGGGGCGCTGCCAGAGACGTAAGGGCGCTGTAAACATGGTACAACGCCGTGGGGCGGCCGTCATAATCCGGCATATCAGCCGCCTGTATGGCTCATGTGACGGCTCATCCGGCCATCGACGGCTTGGCGGGAATAGTCGAAGTCATGCCCTTTGGGCTTGAGATTGATCGCAGATCGGATCGCGTCTTCAAGTGGCTGTTCGGTGTCGGGATGATCGCGCAGGGCACCGCGCAGGTCGGCCATGTCTTCCTGACCCAGGCACATGTAAAGTTCGCCCGTGCAGGTCAGGCGGACCCTGTTGCAGCTTTCACAGAAATTGTGCGACAGTGGCGTAATAAAGCCGATTTTCTGGCCGGTTTCCTCGAGGCGCACGTAACGGGCCGGGCCACCGCTGCGTTCGGCCAGATCGGTGACCGAATAGTGGTTTTCGTATTCTTTCCGCACGTCCTTGAGCGACCAGTACTGATCCAGGCGGTCTTCGTTGCCGATATCGCCCATGGGCATGACTTCGATCCAGGTCAGATCCATATCCCGCTGGGCGCACCATTCCGTGATTTTAGGAAGTTCGGGCTCGTTGAACCCTTTCAGGGCAACGGCGTTTATCTTGATCCGCAGGCCAGCTTTTTGCGCGGCGTCGATTCCGTTCAAAACCTGTTTCAGGCGGCCCCAGCGCGTCACCTTGGCGAACTTGTCATCATCCAGAGTGTCCAGCGAGACATTCACCCGACGCACACCGGCCGCATACAGGTCTTCGGAAAATCGGTGCAGTTGCGAACCGTTGGTTGTCAGCGTCAACTCCTTCAATGCACCGCTGTCCAGATGACGTGTCATCGAATTGAAGAACGTCATGATGTTGCGACGCACCAAAGGCTCACCACCCGTAATGCGCAGCTTTTCGACCCCCATTCTGACGAAGGTCGAACACATCCGGTCCAGTTCCTCCAATGTCAACAGGTCTTTCTTGGGCAAAAAGGTCATGTTCTCGGACATGCAGTACACGCAGCGAAAGTCGCAGCGATCCGTGACGGAGACGCGGAGATACGTGATGGCGCGGGCAAACGGGTCGATAAGCGGAGCTGTCATGCCATATAGGTAAAGCTGGAACATGGCCGCGACAAGTGCGAACTGCGCTTTGCGCTGGAACAGGTGGGCGCAGGGTTGTAGGTTTCCGGCATGAAGAAAATACTTGTTTTGACATGCGCAATGACGGCCGGATGCGACGCCGTGCAGTCAACGACTGATCGAGTGTTCGGCGGGGGCGACGCGCCCGCCCAGACGGTGCCTGACACGGAAACGGGCACAGCAGTTGCCGAAGAGGTGTTGCAACCTGAACCGGTTTCCGCGCGCCCGAACTGGGTTGGCGCGAAAACCACCATCGCCGGGCTTGGGGATCCGACCACTCCGGGGCGCTGGATGCAGACACCGCTGGTAGACAGCGAAGTTACGGCGCGTGTCGTCGTGCCACGGACCGGGGCGCAGGCCTATATCACGTTGGTCCCGGTTTCCGGTCCGGACAGCAGCGGCAGCCGCTTGTCGCTGGACGCCATGAGGGCCCTGCTGGTGCCCTTCGACGAACTTGTCGAGCTTGAGGTCTATGTGAACTGATTTTTCAGGTATTTGCCTGCTTCGCGGCGGGCAAACGGCTTCATGGCATCACCGTGTTGTTTCAGAAAGGCGATCACGCGTTCCGGGTCATGTTTGGACAGTTCGCGCAGCCACCAGGCGATGGATTTCTGGATGAACCAGTTGCGGTCCGAAACATATCCCGCAGCCCAGCCAAGGATGCGGTCACGGCGGTGCAGATCGTCAGGCTTGGGGTGGTTCTGTTTGGTCCAGGGCAGGGTTGCGACCAAGGCCGCGCGCCGGGTCCACATGTGATCAGATCGGGTCCACAGTTCGACTTCGTCCAACCGTTCGGGATCTGCTGAAAGCCGTTTTTGCATCGCCATGCACGCGTGGTCCGCAACGGCCCAGGCATCGAAATCCGGCAGCCAGCTTTGAAGCAAATTCCAAACCGCCGCATCCGGTCGGATGCGTGCCTGAGTCAAAAGTTTGGATGCGGCAAGTCGCCCCTCGTGGATGTTGCTTTGCCATAGCCCGTCCGCCAATGCGACCCGCGCCGGCACGTCCAGTTCTTTCCGCCACGCCTTGGTCAGGTCGTTGAGAACCGGGTTCGCGACGCCCAGATAGATGCGATCCGCCTTGTGGTAACTGGCCATCTGGGTCGCCCGCTCGGGGTCACCGTGCGCCTTGATCTGATCGAGATATCCATTCAGCATCGGACTCACATCGGTACGCCGGTTGGCTTTCCATCAATCGTATGGCTGTTTCTTTCCACCCAATACGAGCGGATGTCCTCGTCTGATTTTCCATCCACCCATTTCTGCATTGTATCGCGGTCAGATTGGAACTCCATGAAAGGCACGGCATAGCCGCAAGAGGTCTGTACCATGTCGATCGACTGGTCATAGATCTGCCGTGCGCTTCGGTGATTTGGGAACAGGCCGGCAAGGTCGTCCCAGCCATCATCCCCGACATGCAGGCAACGTGCGGTGCCATAGGTGCGCAGGATCATCGGACGTGTGGTGAAGGAACACCACATCAGCGTCATCCTGTTGACCTGCAAAATATGCCCCGCCGTTTCATTGCCACTGCCGGTCAGGTTCATCCAGACAATGCGGTTCGGCCCCAGTACCCGCAGCGAATCCATTCCCTTGGGGGAAATATTGACCCGACCTTCGGCCCCGGCGGTGCCGACGAAGAACATACGCTGATCTTCGATGAACTTTTGATGCACTTCCTCAAGTTGCGGGAACTGTTTGGCCATAATTCACTCTACCGTGACCGACTTGGCCAGATTGCGCGGCTGATCCACATCCGTGCCCTTGGCAACCGCCGTGTGATAGGCCAGCAATTGCGCGGGAACCGAATACAGGATCGGTGCAAGGCTGGTGTGAACATGCGGCATGCGGATGGTGCTCCATACTCCGTCGCCGGCCTCGTCAATGCCGTCATCGTCAGAGACCAGGATCACCTTGCCCTTGCGCGCCATCACTTCCTGCATGTTCGACACGGTCTTGTCGAACACGGTGTCACGGGGTGCCATGACAACCACGGGCATATGTTTGTCGATCAGGGCGATGGGGCCGTGTTTCAACTCTCCTGACGCATAACCTTCGGCGTGGATATAGCTGATTTCCTTCAGTTTCAGCGCGCCTTCCATTGCCAGCGGGTACATCAGGCCACGGCCCAGAAACAGGACGTCGCGCGCCTCGGACAGGCGTTGGGCGGCTTTGCGGATCGCCCGGTTCTGATCGAGCGCGGCGTTCAGCACGGTCGGCAACCCGCGCAGGGCGGCGGCATGATCGGCGATGTCCTCATCCGTCATCGTGCCCCGGTCTGCCGCGGCCTTGAGCGCCAGCATCAGCAGCACGCTCAGCTGGCAAGTGAAGGCTTTGGTCGACGCCACGCCGATTTCGACACCGGCATGGATCGGCAAGGCGATATCGCTTTCGCGAGCAATCGAGCTTTCGGGCACGTTGACGACCGAAACGATCTTGTCTGCCTTGCCCTCACAATATCGCAACGCGGCCAGCGTGTCGGCGGTTTCGCCCGACTGGCTGACGAAAAGCGCCAGTGTTCGATCCGTGATCGGAGGCTCGCGATAGCGGAACTCGCTGGCGATATCGACTTCAACGGGCATCTTCGCCAGTTGCTCGAACCAGTATTTCGCGGTCAGGCAGGCGTAAAACGCGGTGCCGCAGGCCACCATGGTCAGACGATCCAGCTTGCTGAAATCCAGATCCGTGTCCGGCAGGACCACGCGGTCACCGCCCGTGGGCAGGTAGGACCGGATTGCTTCGGCCACAACGATGGGCTGTTCAGCGATTTCCTTGGCCATGAAATGCTTGTGCTCGCCCTTGTCCGCGCGCGCATGATCCAGCTTGATCTTGCGCTTTTCCCGGTTGGCCAGCTCACCGGCTTCGTTGCGGATTTCAAGCGACGTTCGGGTCAGAACCGCGCGGTCGCCTTCTTCCAGATATGTGATCTGGTTGGTCAGAGGCGCCAGGGCGATGGCGTCAGAGCCCACATACATCTCGCCATCCCCGTGACCGATGGCCAGTGGCGATCCCTTGCGGGCCGCCACGATCAGATCGTCCTCACCGTCGAACAGAAAGGCCAGCGCAAAGGCGCCCTCCAACTGGTCGATCGTCTTGAACGCGGCCTCAACCGGGGACAAGCCCGAGTTCAGGTGGTGTTCCGTCATGAGGGCAACCGTTTCCGTGTCGGTTTCGGTTTGGAAATCAACACCATGTTCGGCGAGTTCGGCCCTCAGGTCGCGATAGTTTTCGACGATGCCGTTGTGAACGACGGCCACTGGGCCCGCCTTGTGCGGATGTGCATTGTTGACCGACGGGGCGCCATGCGTGGCCCAGCGGGTATGGCCTATGCCGGATTTTCCGGGAAGAGGATCATGCACCAGAAGATCGCTGAGGTTGACCAGCTTGCCCACCGCGCGCCGCCGGCCCAATGCGCCGTCGTTGACGGTTGCAATCCCGGCGCTGTCATAGCCGCGATATTCCAGCCGTTTCAGGGCTTCTACCAGAATGGGGGCGGCCTCGTGCTGCCCTAAAACACCTACTATTCCACACATATCTCAGGCCTTTTTATCGCGGCGAGCCTTTTTCGCCTTCAACATATCAAACAATTTGCGCGCATATCCGGGCTTGTTTTCCTGCTTGGCGCGGGCAACGGCCAGCGCATCGGGGTCCACATCCCTGGTCACGACAGTGCCCGTCGCGGTCATCGCGCCGTCGCCCACTGTGACCGGCGCCACCAGCATGGTGTTCGAGCCGACAAAGACATTCTCACCAATCGTGGTCTTGTGCTTCATCACGCCGTCATAGTTGCAGGTGATCGTGCCCGCGCCGATGTTGGTCGCTGCGCCAACCGAAGCGTCCCCGATATAGCTGAGGTGATTGACCTTTGCGCCTTCGGCGATTTCGGCATTCTTGATCTCGACGAAATTGCCGACCCGCGTGTTTTCGGCCAGTTCGGCACCGGGGCGCAGGCGCGCGTAGGGGCCGACGACAGCGCCCCGGCTGACATGGCAGCCCTCAAGATGCGAAAAGGCGCGGATCGTTGCGCCGCTTTCGACCGTGACGCCCGGGCCGAACACCACATTCGGTTCGATCACCGTATCGCGCCCGACCACCGTATCCGCGGCCAGATACACCGTGTCAGGCGCCATCAAGGTGACGCCCAGATCCAGCAGTTCGGCCCGGGCGCGCGCCTGAAATACGGCATCGGCGGCCGCCAAATCAGCGCGAGAGTTCACGCCCAGCGTCTGCGCCTCGTCGCACGAAACGGCAGTGACCTTCAGGCCGCGGTCGCGCGCGATCTCGACCACGTCGGTCAGGTAGTATTCGCCCGACGCGTTGTCGTTTCCGACCGCGTCGATCAGGTCGAACAGAGTGCCTGCGTCACAGGCCAGAAGGCCCGAGTTGCAGAAGGTTATGGCGCGTTCTTCATCTGACGCATCCTTGAACTCGACGATCCGCTCCAGGGCGTCGCCCTTCATCACCAAACGGCCATACCGGGCCGGGTCGGCGGCCTCGAAGCCCAGGATCACCAAATCGTTGTCAGCCCGAGCGGCGATCATCCTTTCCAGCGTGTCGGGCTGCAAGAACGGGGTGTCGCCGTAAAGAACAACCACATCACCTTCGAAGCCGCTCAATGCGCTTCGGGCCTGTGCGACCGCATGGGCGGTACCCAACTGGTCTTCCTGCACTGCGATCTGCGCCCCTTCATCCTCGGCCCGTGCAACCTTTGCCACGGCTTCGGACCCGTGGCCGGTGACGATCACGGTATGTTCGGGCGACAGGACAGATCCGGCGCGCATCGCATGGATCAGCATCGGAACCTGAGCGATGGGATGCAGAACTTTGGGAAGGTCCGAATTCATCCTGGTGCCTTTTCCGGCGGCAAGGATGACAAGGGCAGTGGTCATGAATTCGTTTTCTCTTTGTGTTTTGTTGCCGTCCGTTTTATCCGCTGAGGTCAAAGGCGCAAGCCGTTCGGCCATCAAACAAGATTGCCGATTGAAACAGGATACGGCGAAAACCTGCCGAGCAAGGGGGCGAAATGCGCACCGTCATCTTCGATCTGGACGGCACTTTGGCGGATACATCCGGTGATTTGCTGGCGGCCGCGAACCATTGTTTCCGCAAAATGGGGCACGGGGATGTACTGGTCCACGGGCCGGATTCCGGTGTGGCGCTGCGAGGTGGGCGCATGATGCTGACCCACGGGCTGAAACGTGTAGGGGCCTATGACGAGGATACGGTGCAGGCCTATTATCCGGTTCTTCTTGAGGCCTACGCGCAGGACATCGACACCCACACCAGTTTCTATCCCGGCGCACTACAGGCGGTCGAGATGCTGAGTGACGCGGGTTACGGTGTGGGCATTTGCACGAACAAACCGGAACATCTGGCCGAATTGTTGCTGACTCGCTTGGGGGTGCGGGACCGTTTTGCATCTTTGGTCGGGGCCGATACGCTGCCGGTACGCAAACCGGACCCGGCGCCGTTGCGTGAAGCCGCGCGCCGTGCCGGGGGAGATCCGGACTTGTGCGTACTGGTCGGAGACTCGGATACCGACCGCAATACCGCCAGGGCGGCGGGCGTTCCTTCGGTGCTGGTTACCTTCGGGCCATCGGGGGATGACATGGCGGCGCTGGAACCCGAAGCCCTTCTGCATCATTTTGACGACTTGCCCGGCCTCGTGCCTGATCTGATCGGTGCGGCAGCCTGAAACCTTGACCGGACCCTTTCGGAGCCTCAGAACAAGACCATGACCGACGTATTCTCTGGCAGCTTTACGCAGCAGGAACCCCTTCCGGAAGATGCAATCGAGGCCGCACTGGCCGTTCTGCGCCATGGGCGTCTGCATCGATACAATGTCGTCCCCGGAGAGTTGGGGGAAACGGCCCTGCTTGAGCAGGAATTTGCGGCGCAGATGGGGGCCAAATACTGTCTTGCGGTTTCGTCTGGCGGTTACGCTCTGGCCACGGCCCTGCGCGCGGTCGGCGTGCAGTCGGGCGATCCGGTTTTGACCAATGCGTTTACGCTGGCCCCGGTGCCGGGGTCGATTGCCTCGGTCGGAGGGCGGGCAGTTTTTGTCGGAGTGACGGAAGACCTGACCATCGATCTGGATGATCTTGAGGGCAAGCTGGATCAAGCGCGTGTTCTGATGCTCAGCCATATGCGCGGGCATCTGTGCGATATGGACCGGCTGATGCAGATGTGTGACGCGGCCGGGGTGATCGTGATCGAGGATTGCGCACATACGATGGGTGCAGCCTGGCGCGGTCAGTTGTCAGGACGGCAGGGCGCGATCGGGTGTTATTCCTGTCAGACCTACAAGCATGTCAATTCGGGCGAAGGGGGCTTGCTGGTCACCGATGACGAGGAGCTTGCGGCAAAGGCTACGATGTTGTCGGGGTCCTACATGTTGTACGAACGCCATCTTGCGGCGCCGGGGCCGGACGTGTTCGAGCGGATCAAATACACCACGCCCAACGTCTCGGGCCGGATGGACAATTTGCGCGCGGCGATCCTGCGCCCGCAATTGCGGGATCTGGACCGACAGGTGGCCCGGTGGAACGAACGTTATCGCGAGATCGAAACCGGGTTGCGGGGTACGTCGGGCCTGACGATCGTCGAACGGCCCGAAGAGGAAACCTATGTCGGGTCTTCGATTCAGTTCCTGCTGCTGGATTGGGCGCCTGAACGGATAGCCGAAGTGATCAACCGTTGCGCGGCGCGTGGGGTTGAGCTGAAGTGGTTCGGCGGTGCCGAACCGACAGGATTCACGTCGCGCTATGACAGTTGGCGATATTTCGATAGCGAGCGGATGCCTAAAAGTGACCGCGTTCTGGCCGGCGTTATGGATATGCGCGTGCCTTTGACGTTTTCCCTGGAGGATTGTCGATTGATCGCCCGGATCATCCGGGCCGAAGTGAGCGCGGTTTATCAGTCTTGACCAAGCGGAGTGCGCCTGCGGCGCACGCTCGATCTTTTGAAACGCCGCCCTTTGTGGGGCGGCGTTTTCCATTTCGGACGCGCTGTCACAAAGATTGACCGGCAGCAGATTCGCTGCTAGAGATTTATTGAACACTTGTTCATTAAAGCGGAGGGAAGACGCAGATGTTCATGGCCACGATGAAGTTCGATCTGGGTGAGGATGTGAATGCCCTGCGCGAGATGGTGCATCGCTGGGCGCAGGAGCGTGTCAAGCCGATGGCGGCCGAGATCGACGCCAACAATGCCTTTCCGAACGAGCTGTGGAAAGAGATGGGAGAGCTTGGTCTGCTGGGTGTTACCGTGCCGGAAGAGTACGGCGGTGCAGGCATGTCTTATCTGGCGCATACGATCGCCGTCGAAGAGGTCGCGCGCGCTTCAGCTTCGGTTTCTTTGTCATACGGGGCGCATTCGAACCTGTGCGTGAACCAGATCAAGCTGAACGGCAATGAAGAACAGAAGCAAAAGTACCTGCCGCGGCTGATCTCGGGCGAGCATGTGGGGGCGCTGGCCATGTCGGAACCTTCGGCCGGGTCGGATGTGGTGTCGATGAAGCTGCGCGCGGAAAAGCGGAACGACCATTACCGTCTGAACGGCAACAAATACTGGATCACCAACGGGCCGGATGCGGATACTCTGGTGGTTTATGCCAAGACGGACCCCGATGCCGGATCGAAGGGTATTACCGCATTTCTGATCGAAAAAGAGATGAAGGGTTTTTCAACCTCGCCCCATTTCGACAAGCTGGGTATGCGCGGGTCGAACACGGCTGAGCTGATCTTTGAAGATGTAGAGGTTCCGTTCGAGAACGTGTTGGGCGAAGAGGGCAAGGGTGTTGCCGTGCTCATGTCGGGGCTGGATTATGAGCGGGTCGTGCTGGCAGGCATCGGGACCGGCATCATGGCCGCCTGTCTGGACGAAGTGATGCCTTATCTGGCTGAACGCAAGCAGTTCGGCAAACCTATCGGCAGCTTTCAGTTGATGCAGGGCAAGATTGCCGACATGTACACCGCGATGAACTCTGCGCGGGCCTATGTCTATGAAGTCGCCAAGGCGTGTGACCGCGGTGACGTGACCCGACAGGATGCGGCAGCGTGCTGCCTTTACGCGTCGGAACAGGCGATGGTTCAGGCCCATCAGGCGGTTCAGGCGCTGGGCGGGGCGGGCTTCCTGTCGGATGCGCCGGTCAGCCGGATTTTCCGGGATGCCAAGCTGATGGAAATCGGCGCAGGCACCAGCGAGATTCGCCGGATGCTGATCGGCCGCGAAATGATGAATGAAATGCTCTGAAAGAAAGAACGCCCTGCGGACGAGGTAACCGCAGGGCGCTTTGGAAACAGGATCAGAACCGATGGACGTAGGAAACACCGACCAGCCAGGGATCGATTTCCGCGGTGCCGATGGGGGCGCCGTTGAGCGAGACGTCCGAGTCAATGTCGAACCAGCGCACGTTCAGGCGGATCGCCCCGTTGTCGGTGACCATGTAATCCAGACCGGCCTGCAACGAGACGCCGAAGGAGTCATCGACCTTGATGTTGCCCAGGGGCGATTGCTCGTCGAAGAAGATCGTATAGTTGAGACCGGCGCCGACATAGGGTTTCCAGGCGCTGTTGGTCGGGAAGTGATAGTTCAGCGACAAGGTGGGCGGCAGGTGCTTGACCGTTGCCGCGTCCGTACCGCCAAGGGCCACGGTGTGTTTGAACGGGGTCGCAGCCAGAAGCTCGATGCCCAGGTTGTCGCGAATAAAGTACTCGGCGGTGAAAATCGGGCGGGTGTCCGCGTCGATCGTCGCTGGTGCACCGGCCAGCGTGCCGTTGTCGGATTTCGGGTCCAGATAGCCAACACCGATACCCAGCGTCCAGTCCCCTTGCGACTGGGCCAAAGCCGGAGCCGCCAGGGCGACCAATGCGGTAGACAGTGTCAAAGCGGCGAGTTTCTTTGTCATATTCTTGCCTTTGGTTATGTTGATGCTCTTGGTTTCGCAAGGGCGGTGTCCGGCCACTCTGATCTGCATCAAGTTTGCGTGATGTGTCTGCCCAAGGTCAGATCGCGAAGCATCAGGAAAACAAGGGGAATTCGCGTTGCTGCACGCTGAGCGCATACCGGGTTTGCGCTCAGGAGGAGGCTGGGACATACCGGACCGGCTGAACATGGCGCAGCAATGTCTGAACCATCCAGGTGATCAGGTGGCGCTTATCGATCTGACCGGATCAGGGCAGCGGCTGATAACCTTTGGGCAACTGGCGCAAATGGCTGATGGGATCGCCCGCGCCCTGCTGGCCCGCGTCTGGCCCGGTGATCGGGTCGGAGTGCTGCTGAGCCAGTCACCCTGGTGTGCGGCAGCTCATTTGGCGATCTGGAAGATCGGCGCGATTTCGGTGCCCTTGTTCAAGTTGTTCAAGCAGGATGCGCTGCGGTCGCGGGCGGGCGATGCAGGCGTTCAGATCGTGCTGACCGATGCTGAAGGAGCGGATCTGCTGGGCGATCTGGCCGAACCTCTGATCGCATCCGAAATTGGCGTGACCGGTCCAGCGCTGCCCTATGCCGCGACAGGGCCCGAGGATCCTGCCGTATTGATCTACACCTCTGGTACAACCGGCAGCCCCAAAGGCGCACTGCACGGGCATCGGGTTCTGACCGGGCATTTGCCGGGTGTCTCGATCAGCCACAATCACCTGCGCGAAGGAGACTGCCTGTGGACCCCGGCGGATTGGGCGTGGATCGGCGGGTTGTTCGATGTGCTGATGCCGGGCCTTGCGCTGGGTATCCCGGTTGTCGCGGCACGGCTTGAGAAGTTCACCCCCGAAGCCTGCGCCGAGATCATTGCGCGGGGCGGGGTGCGGAATGTGTTCTTTCCGCCAACCGCACTGCGGATGCTCAAGGCGGCGGATCAGGCGATCCCCGGTTTGCGCTCGGTTGCGTCCGGGGGTGAGCCGCTGGGGGCCGAGATGCTGGCCTGGGGCCAAGGTGCGTTTGGTCTGACGATCAACGAATTCTACGGCCAGACCGAATGCAACATGGTCGTATCCTCCTGCGCCGAGGATTTCCCTGTTCAACCCGGCTGTATCGGCAAGCCGGTGCCCGGGCATGAAGTCGCGGTGATCGACGATGACGGCATCCCGACCACCGAGGAAGGCGATGTCGCCATCCGGCGGGGTTCGGCCTCGATGCTGCTGGAATACTGGAACAATCCGCAAGCGACGGCCGAGAAGTTCCGGGGTGATTGGCTGATCACCGGAGATCGCGGCGTGTGGGAAGGCGACTATCTGCGCTTTATCGGTCGGGATGATGACGTGATCACCTCGGCGGGTTACCGCATTGGCCCGGCCGAGATCGAGGATTGCCTGCTGACCCATCCGGCGGTGGCCACCGTGGGCGTGGTCGGCAAGCCCGACCCGCTGCGGACCGAGATCGTGAAGGCGTATGTGGTGTTGAAACCGGGGGCCGAGGCCACGGGTGCCGAGTTGCAGGATTGGGTCAAGGATCGGTTGGCCCATTACTCCTACCCGCGCGAGGTGGCGTTTCTCGAGGAGCTGCCGATGACGGTGACGGGGAAGGTGATCCGCAAGGAGTTGAAGGCGCGGGCGGCGGGGGAGACTGCAATTTCAACTAATGCGGGAATTGATGCTTTGGCTGAAGCACCGTATTCGTTTGGTACACAACCACAAAAACACGAAAAAGGAATAAAATGAGAGCCTTAATCTCAACTATAGTTTTCAGTGTGTTCAGCGCGTTTCCAGCGGTAACACTCGCTCAACCGTTGCAGTCTATTGATGACTTTGATTCCGAGACTCATCTCAATTTGGCTGAGTGCTTCAATTGGGAATACTCTGACCAACTGACGTGCTTTGAGCACGCCCTAAGTCGCTGCAATCGGTTTACACAAAATCTCTCTACGGCGGGTGGCGCATATTATTGTAGCT
This sequence comes from Ruegeria sp. H8, assembly GCF_056532905.1. Classification (NCBI taxonomy): domain Bacteria; kingdom Pseudomonadati; phylum Pseudomonadota; class Alphaproteobacteria; order Rhodobacterales; family Roseobacteraceae; genus Ruegeria; species Ruegeria sp. H8. The sequence goes on from NZ_JBQFNY010000002.1 coordinate 534,601, forward strand.
ACGCCGCATTCGAGGAAATTGATGCAAAGCTCAATGAGATTTACCCCATTTATTTGGCGGCTGCACGAAACAACGCCTATGGTTCTGAACGGACTGCCGAAAGTGAAGAGATGTTGCGAGCGGCGCAAAGAGCCTGGATCGAGTACCGAGATGCGATGTGTGAGATTGAAGCGACTTGGAATGCCATTAACTCCGGCTACGGCGCAGTCGTAGGCGATTGCAAATCGCGGCTTTCACTCATGCAGATGCAAACGCTTCAAGCTGAATTGGGTGGTTTTGTCGACAAGCAATAAATCAACCAAGTCGCAGGTTGGACCAAGATGCTTCGGCCTGCGCAGCTTACTTGTAGTTTATCGAACGGATAACGGGATAGCACTGATATGAAACTCACATCCAAAGCCATGCCCGCTTCCGAGGGCTTTAGAGCAAACCGCGCGGCCCATCTTGACGCGCTGGTCCAAATCTCTGCCGCCGCCGAAGCGGCCCGCATTGGCGGAGGAGAGAAGTCCCGCGCGCGGCATGAATCCCGCGGCAAGATGCTCCCCCGCCGAAGGGTGGCGAACCTGCTTGATCCGGGGTCTCCGTTCCTCGAAATCGGGGCGACGGCGGCGCATGGGATGTATGGCGATGTCGCGCCCTGTGCTGGCGTCATCGCGGGCATTGGACTTGTGCAGGGGCAGCAGATCATGGTGGTCTGCAACGACGCCACTGTGAAAGGCGGCACCTACTATCCGATGACGGTCAAGAAACACCTCCGCGCGCAGGAGATTGCCGAGGAAAACCATCTGCCCTGCATCTATCTGGTCGACAGCGGTGGCGCGAACCTGCCCAATCAGGATGAGGTCTTTCCCGACCGCGATCACTTTGGCCGCATCTTCTACAACCAAGCGCGGATGAGCGCGAAGGGCATCCCTCAGATCGCCGTGGTGATGGGATCCTGTACGGCCGGCGGGGCCTATGTACCCGCGATGTCGGATGTGACGATCATCGTGAAAGAGCAAGGCACGATCTTTCTGGCCGGACCGCCTCTGGTCAAGGCCGCAACCGGAGAAGTTGTCAGCGCCGAGGATTTGGGCGGAGGTGACGTCCACACCCGCCTGTCTGGGGTGGCGGATTATCTGGCCGAGGATGACGCCCACGCGCTGGCCTTGGCCCGCCGTGCGGTCGGATCGCTGAACTTGCGCAAGCCGCAGACGGTGGATTGGGCCAGCCCCGAAGACCCGGCCTATGACCCCGAGGAAATCCTGGGCGTCGTCCCCGCTGATCTGCGCACGCCCTATGACATCCGTGAAGTGATTGCGCGTCTGGTCGATGGGTCTCGGTTCGACGAATTCAAACCGCGCTTCGGCGAAACGCTGGTCACGGGGTTTGCCCATGTCAAAGGCTGCCCCGTGGGGATCATCGCCAATAACGGCGTGCTGTTTTCCGAGGCGGCGCAGAAGGGTGCCCATTTCGTCGAGCTTTGTTCGCAACGCAAAATCCCGCTTGTGTTCCTGCAAAACATCACCGGCTTCATGGTCGGTCGCAAATACGAAAACGAAGGCATCGCGCGGCATGGGGCCAAGATGGTGACGGCGGTGGCGACCACTTCGGTGCCCAAGATCACGATGCTGGTCGGCGGCTCGTTTGGTGCTGGAAACTACGGCATGGCCGGTCGTGCATATCAGCCGCGCTTTCTGTGGACTTGGCCGAATTCGCGCATTTCGGTGATGGGCGGGGAACAGGCTGCGGGCGTTCTGGCCACCGTCAAACGCGACGGGATAGAACGGCAGGGTGGCACCTGGTCCGCCGAAGAAGAGGCCGAGTTCAAACGCCCGACGCTGGATATGTTCGAGGAACAGTCGCACCCGCTCTACGCCTCGGCGCGGCTGTGGGATGACGGCATCATTGACCCGCGCAAAAGCCGCGATGTGCTGGCCCTGTCGCTCAGCGCCGCTCTGAATGCCCCGATCGAGGAGACACGTTTCGGCGTGTTCAGGATGTGAGATGAGCGAGAGTTTGAAAGACATAATCGCCCGCTATCCCGGTGCACAAACCTTCAAATTCGGCGACAACCCCGTGCTGAGTTCAGAGCTTCTGGCCTTGGTCCGTTCTGGCCGTAAAACAGCGACCTGCGACGCGCTCAGAAACTATCCTGATGACAGCCTTGAGATGCCCAAGTCCGGTCGCCGCGATATTGCGCTGAACTGGGATGACACTCCGGCGTTGGTCATTGAAACCGTTGATGTTTCGATCCAGCGTTACTGCGATGTGACCGAGGAATTCGCCTTGGCGGAAGGTGAAAATGAAACGCTTGAAGGATGGCGGGAAGAGCATCGTCGATATTTCCAGCGAAACGGCGGCTTTGATCCCGAGATGAAACTCGTGTGCGAACGGTTCCGTCTCGTCGAAGATCTGGCATTGGAAGGGTGAAGGCCATGTTCAACAAAATTCTGATTGCCAACCGGGGTGAGATCGCCTGCCGCGTCATGGAAACGGCCCAGTCCATGGGCGTGTCCTGCGTTGCTGTCTATTCCGATGCGGATGAGGCCGCAAAACATGTTCAGATGGCGGATGAGGCGGTTCATATTGGCGGCCCCGCCCCGGCGGACAGTTATTTAAAGGGTGATGTGATCATTCAGGCCGCGCTGAACACCGGCGCACAGGCGATCCATCCGGGGTATGGCTTTCTGTCCGAGAACCCCGATTTCGTGGATTCCGTACAGGCGGCGGGGCTGACGTTCATCGGCCCCTCGGCTGATGCGATCCGCAAGATGGGCCTCAAGGACGCGGCCAAGGTTCTGATGGAGAAGGCCGGCGTTCCGGTCGTGCCAGGTTATCACGGCGACAATCAGGACCCCGAGCATCTGGCAGGTGCAGCGGATGCCATCGGCTATCCGGTTCTGATCAAGGCCGTTGCGGGCGGCGGCGGCAAGGGGATGCGCCTTGTTGAACGCCCCGAGGATTTCGCGACCGCGCTCGACAGCGCGCGGGGTGAGGCCCGGACCGCCTTCGGCAATGATGCCGTGCTGGTCGAAAAATTCGTGGCAAAACCCCGCCATATCGAAGTGCAGGTGTTCGGCGATGGTACCCATGCCGTTCATCTGTTTGAAAGGGACTGCTCGTTGCAGCGCCGCCATCAAAAGGTGATCGAAGAAGCCCCCGCCCCAGGCATGACGTCTGAAATGCGCGAGGCTATGGGTCAGGCCGGCGTGCGTGCCGCCGAGGCGATCGGCTATAAAGGCGCGGGCACGGTCGAATTCATCGTCGATGCCTCGGACGGGCTGCGCCCCGACAGATTCTGGTTCATGGAAATGAACACGCGCCTTCAGGTGGAGCACCCGGTGACAGAGGCCATCACGGGGATCGATTTGGTCGAGTGGCAGCTTCGCGTGGCCGCAGGCGAGAGCCTTCCCAAGAAACAGGATGATCTTGCGATCTCTGGCCATGCCTTCGAGGCTCGTTTGTATGCCGAGGATGTGCCGAAAGGGTTCCTGCCCGCGACGGGAACGCTGACTCATCTGGTTTTCCCCGGCAACTGTCGCGCCGATAGCGGCGTTCGCGCCGGGGACACGATCAGCCCGTGGTATGACCCGATGATCGCCAAGGTGGTGGTGCATGGATCGACGCGTGCCGTTGCGCTTGAGACGTTGAACCGGGTGCTGCAACAGACCGAAGTTGCAGGTACTGTTACCAATCTGGCCTTTCTGGGCGCGTTGACGCGTCACGAAGGATTTGCCTCGTGCGATGTCGATACGGGGCTGATCGGGCGAGACCTTGAAACGTTGGTGCAGGAACCCGAGCCGTCGGATGTTACCGCGGTCGCGGCTGCGATGACGGCATTGGATCTGGTGGATGTCGATCCGGAAACCGGGTTTTCGCTGTGGGCGCCGCTGCATCGTGCCGTGCAATTGTCCCGTCGCGACGACGTGCTGGATCTGGATGTGCAGGTCGATGGCCCGGATCGCCAGATTTGGCAGGTTGGCGAAAACCGCGTCGTTGCCGAACGCACCGCCGGGCGCTGGATGTTGAACGGCACGCCGATGCCTCGCGTTGCCGCACATAACGGGACCCTGACGGTTTTCACCGATTACGGTCAGAGCTTCGACGTCATCGATCCGCTGGACCGGGATACCAGCGCGACCGGCGACACCAATGTGATCGAGGCGCCTATGCCCGGTCTGGTCAAAGCCGTCTTTGCCACAGCGGGACAAACCGTACAGAAAGGCGATCGTCTGGCCATTTTGGAAGCGATGAAGATGGAGCATTCGCTGCTTGCGGCGCGGGACGGGATCGTTGCCGAAGTGCTGGTCGAGGATGGTTCGCAGGTCGAAGCCGGGGCTGCTCTGGTGAGGTTGGAGGACGAAGCTTGATCTGTACCCGCGCAACGCGGCGTGCCAAGGTCAGACGATAATTGCTTGAAACGACGACAATCCAGAAGGGGGGCGGACATGGGTGAGCTGGTCGAAATCTATGAGGTCGGGCCGCGCGACGGGCTGCAAAACGAAAAGCGCGAAATACCGGTCGCGGACAAGATCGCCTTGATCGACTGTCTCAGCCGTGCGGGGTTTCGCCGGATCGAAGTTGCAAGCTTCGTGTCCCCGAAATGGGTGCCGCAGATGGCGGGTTCCGCTCAGGTGCTGGGGGGGATCACGCGTGCGAATGGGGTGCGCTATGCCGCGCTGACGCCGAACATGCATGGCTATGGCGACGCGCTGGCGGCCAAGGCGGACGAGATCGCCGTGTTCGCCTCGGCCTCCGAAGGATTCTCGAAGGCCAATATCAATGCCTCCATCGCCGAGTCGATCGAGCGGTTCACGCCGATTCTGGAGGCGGCGCGCCATATCGACCTGCCGGTTCGTGGCTATGTCTCATGCGTGACGGATTGCCCGTATGACGGTCCGACGCCGCCCGAAAAAGTGGCTGAGGTTGCTGATCGGCTTTTCGCGCTGGGCTGTTACGAGGTTTCGCTGGGCGACACGATTGGGCAGGGAACTCCGGACAAGGTTGCACATATGCTTCTGGCAGTGCGCGAAAGGGTTCCGGTGACGCGGCTGGCGGGGCATTTCCATGACACCAACGGGCGCGCGATCGACAACATTGATGCGGCATTGGCGCTGGGCGTGCGGGTGTTCGATGCAGCCGTGGGTGGGTTGGGCGGTTGCCCTTACGCCCCGGGTGCGGCCGGTAACGTGGCCACCGAGGAAGTTGCGGCGCATTTGCAGCGGCTGGGGTATGAAACTGGCCTGGATATCGACGTTATTGAAGAGGCCGCGCAGATGGCCAGGGCTTTGAGGGGCTGACATGTTTGAAACGATCACGATCTCGACGGATATGCGCGGTGTCGCGACGCTTACCCTGAACCGGCCTGAAAAACACAATGCCATGTCGGGGCAGATGATCACGGAATTGACCGACGCCGCATCGCAACTTGGTCAGGATGACGCGGTCCGGGCGGTCGTTTTGGCCGCGGCGGGCAAGACGTTTTGTGCCGGCGGTGATCTGGGGTGGATGCAGGACCAGATAGCGGCTGACAAAAAGACGCGTTTTGTCGAGGCGCGCAAGCTGGCCGAGATGTTGCAGGCTCTGAACACGATGCCAAAGCCTCTGATCGGGGCGTTGCAGGGCAATGCCTTTGGGGGCGGGGTGGGCATGGCGGCCGTGTGCGATGTCGCGATCGGGGTCGACAGTCTGAAGATGGGGTTGACCGAAACGCGCCTGGGGCTGATCCCCGCAACAATTGGCCCCTATGTCATCGCCCGCATGGGCGAAGCCCGCGCGCGCCGGGTGTTCATGTCTGCCCGTTTGTTCGATGCGTCCGAGGCCGTTGATCTGGGCCTGCTGGCGAAAACCGTTTCGGCAGATCGGCTTTCGGACGCGGTTGAGGACGAAATTCGCCCCTATTTGTCTTGCGCGCCCGGGGCGGTTGCCTCTGCCAAAGCGCTGGTACGCGCTCTGGGTCCGCGCATCGACGATGCCGTGATCGATCAGACCATAGGCGAGTTGGTCGAGCGCTGGGAAACACAAGAGGCACGCGAAGGGATCGCGGCGTTTTTTGAAAAACGAAAACCTGCATGGAATAAGTAGGTTTTACCAGGTTCCGCCAAGCCAAAGTCAAACGCCGGTGCTGCGATTCTATGCCGCGCTGTCAAACGCAGGTTTGATCGCGAAGGGGGCTGTGTTCGGTTGACCCTCTGACCCCGCAGAGATAGAGAATGTCCAGTCAACACGCCAATTGACGGCGCACCCGACAAGACATGTGCGCAGGAAAGGAGCTATTCGTGGAAGACCTGCTGCGGGAGTACCTCCCGATTCTGGTGTTTCTGGCCGTTGCCGTGGGCCTTGGGATCGTCTTGATTCTGGCCGCCGTCGTACTGGCCGTCCGCAATCCCGACCCCGAAAAGGTCAGCGCATATGAGTGTGGTTTCAATGCCTTCGACGATGCGCGGATGAAATTCGACGTCCGATTCTATCTGGTTTCGATTCTGTTCATCATCTTCGATCTAGAGATCGCTTTCCTGTTTCCGTGGGCCGTGGGCTTCAGAGACATCAGCGATGTCGGGTTCTGGTCCATGATGGTGTTCCTGGGTGTTCTGACCATCGGCTTTGCCTATGAATGGAAGAAAGGGGCGCTGGAATGGGAGTGATGACAGGTGCCAACACTGCCGATGTCGACAAGGAAGTCGCCACTCAGGCCCTGAACGCCGAGTTGCAGGACAAGGGTTTCCTGCTGACCTCGACCGAAGACATCATCAACTGGGCCCGCACCGGCTCGTTGCACTGGATGACCTTTGGACTGGCCTGCTGCGCGGTTGAGATGATGCATACTTCGATGCCACGTTATGATGCGGAACGGTTCGGCATCGCGCCCCGGGCGTCTCCGCGCCAGTCGGACGTGATGATCGTGGCGGGAACGCTGACCAACAAGATGGCCCCGGCGTTGCGGAAGGTCTATGACCAGATGCCCGAGCCGCGCTATGTGATCTCGATGGGCTCCTGCGCGAATGGCGGGGGGTATTACCACTATTCCTATTCCGTCGTACGTGGCTGTGACCGGGTTGTTCCGGTGGACATCTACGTGCCCGGCTGCCCTCCGACTGCTGAGGCACTGCTTTACGGTTTGATGCAGTTGCAACGCAAAATCCGCCGCACGGGAACGATTGTGCGATGAGTGATCTGGTTGTCAGGCGCTGGGAGGCTGTGGTTGCCCGAGACGATGTTGCCGAGTGGGTCGGTACTTTTCGGACACGTGCGCTCCCCGGCATGCGCGCCGTGGATGGGTTTGAAAGCGTGTCCTTCCTCGTCCGGCGCGATCAGGATCCCTGCCAAGTCATGGTACTGACCAAATGGCGTGACATGGCCGCTGTTGCGAATTATGCGGGCGAGAACGTCGCAAAGACGGTTATGCCCGACTTTATGGCGAAGTTGTTCAAATCTTACGACGCAGAAGCTACGTTCTATGACGAAGTTTTGCAGGAGGGCCGCAATGAGTGAAGCACTCAAAGAACTCGGCGCACAGCTGGAGCTGAAACGGTCTGATTGTGTTCTGTCGTGGGATGTGACCCATGGCGAACTGAACGTGGACGTGGCACCGTCGAATCTCGTGGAATTCATTGAGTTCCTGAAATCTGATCGCAGCTGCCAGTTTTCGACCCTTGTGGACATCACTGGCGTGGATTACCCCGAGCGCGCCAAACGGTTCGACGTGGTGTACCATTTCCTGTCGATGTACCAGAACCAGCGTATCCGGCTGCGGGTCTCGATCCGTGAAGACGACATGGTGCCGTCGATCGTTGACGTGCAACCCTCGGCCAATTGGTTCGAGCGTGAGGTGTTCGACATGTTCGGCATCCTGTTCTCGGGCCATCCGGACCTGCGGCGCATCCTGACCGACTATGGGTTCCGTGGTTACCCACTGCGCAAGGATTTCCCGACCACCGGCTATACCGAGGTCCGCTATGACGAGGCGCAAAAGCGCGTGGTCTACGAGCCGGTCAGCCTGGTGCAGGAATACCGTCAGTTTGATTTCATGTCCCCGTGGGAGGGTGCGAACTACATTCTGCCGGGGGATGAAAAACAGGAGACTGAATAATGGGTGGCATCTGGTGGCTGATCCTGTCTGCGCTGACCATCATTCCGATGGTGAAGATATTGCCGTTCTTCGGGATCAACAAATACTGGTGCCTGCTGTGTCTGGTTCCCTTTGGCACGATCGCCTTGCTGTGGTGGGTCGGGCTGAAACTGCAAGAGTTGGAGCGCCGCTGAGATGATGGGTGAGTTGATCATTCTGGGCGCGTTGGGGGTTCTTCTGGCCGGGGCCGCAGCCAAAGCGGCCGAGGCGGAAAAGGTTCGGGTTCGGGCCGATGCGAAAAAGAAACGAGGGCGTTGATGGACGGCTCAAGATACGATGACGGCAGCACGGACGCGCTGAGCGGAGAACAGAAGATCCGCAATTTCAACATTAACTTCGGCCCGCAACACCCTGCGGCGCACGGGGTTCTGCGCCTTGTGCTGGAACTCGACGGTGAGATCGTCGAACGGTGCGATCCGCATATCGGCCTGCTGCACCGCGGCACCGAAAAGCTGATGGAAAGCCGGACCTATCTGCAAAACCTGCCGTATTTCGATCGCCTGGATTACGTGGCGCCGATGAACCAGGAACATGCCTGGTGCCTGGCCATCGAAAAGCTGACCGGGGTTGAAGTGCCGCGTCGGGGTTCGCTGATCCGGGTTCTGTATTCCGAGATCGGCCGCATCCTGAACCACCTGCTGAACGTGACCACGCAGGCTATGGATGTGGGCGCGCTGACCCCGCCGCTCTGGGGTTTTGAAGAGCGTGAAAAGCTGATGGTGTTCTACGAGCGTGCCTGCGGCGCCCGTCTGCACGCGGCCTATTTCCGCCCCGGTGGTGTACATCAGGACCTGCCGCTGGAACTGCTGGACGATATCGAGGCCTGGAGCCACGAATTCCCCGCCGTTCTGGACGACATTGACGGTCTGCTGACCGAAAACCGCATCTTCAAACAGCGCAACGCCGATATTGGTGTCGTGACTGAAGATGACATTCAGAAATTCGGTTTCTCGGGCGTGATGGTGCGCGGGTCGGGCCTTGCATGGGACTTGCGCCGCGCTCAGCCCTATGAATGCTATGACGAGTTTGAATTCCAGATCCCCGTCGGCAAAAACGGCGACTGTTATGACCGCTATTTGGTGCGCATGGAAGAGATGCGCCAGTCGCTGTCGATCATCCAGCAGGCCATCGTCAAAATCCGCGAATGCCCCGGTGACGTGCTCGCGCGCGGCAAGATCACCCCGCCGAAACGCTCGGACATGAAGACCTCGATGGAAAGCCTGATCCACCACTTCAAGCTGTATACCGAAGGCTTCCACGTTCCCGCAGGCGAGGTCTATGCCGCGGTCGAAGCCCCCAAGGGCGAGTTCGGCGTCTATCTGGTCGCCGACGGCACCAACAAGCCCTACCGCGCCAAGCTGCGCGCGCCCGGTTTCCTGCACCTGCAAGCCATGGACCACGTCGCCAAGGGCCACCAACTGGCCGACGTCGCCGCCATCATCGGCACCATGGATGTCGTATTTGGAGAGATTGACCGCTAATGCTCCGCCGTCTTCATCCCGAACAACCCGAAAGCTTTGCCTTCACCGCTGCCAACCAGCAATGGGCCGAAGCGCAGATCACCAAATACCCCGAAGGCCGCCAGGCCAGCGCGGTCATTCCGTTGCTGTGGCGCGCGCAAGAACAGGAGGGCTGGCTCAGCCGCCCGGCGATTGAATCCATCGCCGACATGCTGGGCATGGCCTATATCCGCGTGCTTGAGGTGGCGTCCTTCTACTTCATGTTCCAGCTGCAACCGGTTGGATCCGTGGCGCATATTCAGGTCTGCGGAACGACATCCTGCATGATCTGCGGGGCCGAAGATCTGATCGCGGTCTGCAAGGAAAAGATCGCCGCGAAGCCGCATGAACTTTCGGCCGATGGCAAGCTGAGCTGGGAAGAGGTCGAATGCCTCGGGTCCTGCACCAACGCGCCGATGGCGCAGATCGGCAAGGATTACTACGAGGATCTGACCGCCGAGAGCTTCGGCAAAATCCTCGACGATCTGGTGGCGGGCAAGGTGCCGACGCCCGGCCCTCAGAACGGGCGTTACGCGGCCGAGCCGTTGAAAGGGCTTTCCAGCCTGTCCGAATATGAAGCCGGCAAGCCGAAATACAACGCAAGCGTTGAGCTGGCGACGGAGCTTGGAGACACGGTCAAGCGTATCGACGGAACCGAAGTTCCGATCCTGACACCTTGGCTTGGCAAGGATGGCAAAGCCGAAGCTTCCGGATCCGCTCCTCAACCGCCGAAAAAGCCGGAGCCCGGCAAGACGGCGGCACAACAGAGTGGAACCAAAAAATCGACCCATACCGAACCGGCATCTCCCGAGGGCGCTGCAGCAAAGTCGGATAGCCCGGAAGTTCAGGAGACCCAGCCTAACACTCTAACCGCGGCACGCGACGGCAAGGCCGATGACCTGAAACTGTTGAAAGGCGTCGGCCCCAAGCTGGAAGAAACGCTGAACGAGCTGGGTTTCTACCACTACGACCAGATCGCGGCTTGGACGCCCGAACAGGTGGCCTGGGTCGATGCGCGTTTGAAGTTCAAGGGCCGGATCGAACGCGATGGCTGGATCGAGCAGGCGGCCAAGCTTGCTGCGGGTGAGGAAACCGAATTCGCCAAACGTGCCAAATCCGAGGGCACATACGAAGACTAGACGGATGCCCGTTCCGGGCTTCGGGGGAAGATGGACAAGGACAAGGAACAGGCCATAGCCCGCAAGGGCCGACATATCGGGGTGGTCATCGCCGTGACCATGCTGATCTGGCTTGCGATGAACCTGTTCATTGGCCCCGCGCTGGGTTTGACAGCCCGGCATGCGCTGCTGTTTGATTTCGCCGCTCTGGCGGGTTTCATCTATGCGGGCATCAACATTTTTCAACTCTGGCGCATGCGTCAGGACAGCTGAAGGTAACACGCGATGCTGAAGGATCAGGACCGGATCTTTACCAACATCTACGGGATGCATGAACGCACGCTGAAAGGTGCGCAGGCCCGCGGGCATTGGGACGGCACTGCTGGCCTGATTGAAAAAGGGCGCGACTGGATCATCCAGACGATGAAGGATTCCGGGCTGCGCGGACGCGGCGGCGCGGGTTTCCCGACTGGTCTCAAATGGTCGTTCATGCCCAAGGAAAGCGACGGGCGCCCGTCCTATCTGGTGGTCAACGCGGACGAATCCGAACCCGGCACCTGCAAAGACCGCGAGATCATGCGCCATGATCCGCATACGCTGATCGAGGGCTGCCTGATCGCGTCTTTCGCCATGAACGCCCACACCTGCTACATCTATCTGCGTGGTGAGTACATCCGCGAACGCGAGGCGTTGCAGGCCGCGATTGACGAGGCCTATGACGCGGGTCTTCTGGGCAATAACGCCGCCGGCTCGGGCTGGGATTTCGACCTGTTTCTGCACCACGGGGCAGGCGCCTATATCTGTGGCGAGGAAACCGCGCTGATTGAAAGCCTCGAAGGTAAAAAGGGCATGCCGCGGATGAAGCCGCCGTTCCCCGCAGGTGCGGGCTTGTATGGCTGCCCGACGACCGTGAACAACGTCGAATCCATCGCCGTCGTGCCCACGATCCTGCGCCGTGGGGCGGATTGGTTCGCAGGTTTCGGTCGCCAGAACAACGCGGGCACCAAGCTGTTTGCGATCTCGGGTCACGTCAACAACCCCTGCGTGGTCGAAGAGGCGATGTCGATTTCCTTCGAGGAGCTGATCGAGACCCATTGCGGCGGCATTCGCGGCGGCTGGGACAATCTGCTGGCCGTGATCCCCGGTGGATCCTCGGTTCCGTGTGTGCGCGGTGAGAACATGCGCGACGCGATCATGGATTTCGATTATTTGCGCAACGATCTGGGCTCGGGGCTTGGAACGGCGGCGGTGATCGTGATGGACAAGTCCACCGACATCATCAAGGCGATCTGGCGCCTGTCGAAATTCTACAAACACGAAAGCTGCGGCCAGTGCACGCCCTGCCGCGAAGGCACCGGCTGGATGATGCGGGTCATGGACCGCCTGGTGCGCGGCGAGGCCGAGCTGGAAGAGATCGACATGCTGTTTGATGTGACCAAACAGGTGGAAGGTCACACGATCTGCGCCCTCGGCGATGCGGCCGCCTGGCCGATCCAGGGCCTGATCCGGAATTTCCGGGAAGAAATCGAAGACCGCATCAAGGCTCAGAAGTCGGGCCGTATGGGTGCGATGGCGGCGGAGTGATCGGGATGGACATGTTTGCGGAATACAGCCACGCGATTTCATCGGTTGTGCTTTTCACACTGGTGGTTCTGTTTCTGGCCCCGTTTTCAGCACTGGCCAAACAGGGCAAGGGCCTCGCACCGGGGGCAACCCCTGAGCAGGACTATTCCGACCAGGCCTATCGACTGAACCGGGCCTATCTGAACGGAACGGAAACGCTTCCGGCGTTTGTGGCCGTAGTGACTGCGGCGGTATTGCTGGGCGCTAGCCCGTTCTGGGTCAATCTACTGGCGTCTGTCGCATTGCTCGCGCGGTTGGTGATGCTGCTGGTGCACATCAAAGGCATAGGCAAGCCGAACAGTGGTCTTCGGTCCGTGCTGTATGTGTTGGGCTGGGCCTGCATGTTTGCAATTGGGCTTATGGCATTGGTGGCGGCGTTCTGATGGCGTCCCGGCGGATGAGAACACGAAGAGGGATAGCATGAAGGCCCCAAAAACCCTTGTAGTCCTGCTGGCACTGGCAAGCGTGTCCGCCTGCGGCATCATCAAGCCGTCGGAAGATCGTATTCTGTTCGATGGAAAGGCGTTCAAGGCAAAGGCGAAGGCGGTCGACAAGAAAGCATCGCCAACGGACTTTACCGTTGTGGTGAAGGGTGCGTCCGCATCGCTGGACGGCGCACGTGAGGCCGGCCGCCATGAAGGAACCAAGTTTTGCGTGCAGAATTTCGGGTCTTCGCGGATCGATTGGAAAGTGGGGCCGGATACTGAACCGCAGAACCTGCGCATCAGTGATGATCAATTGACCTTTGCGGGAAAATGCCAACGACCATGACGCGCGGTTTTGCATATCACGACACGGATTGCCGGCCGCTATTGCCTAGCAAGACCGGACCGGTTCGTTTTGGTGCGTCCAAAACGAAGGGAAGATCCATGTCTTTTGCCAAAACACTCACCCTGGCTGCCTTGATCACATTGCCTGCCGTCGCAAATGCGAAGCCGCCCTTGAGGGATGTCAAAGAGATCGACAACGAACTCTATTACATCGCCATCGCAAATGAAATTTCGGAATATTGCCCCTCGATCAGCGGGCGTCGATTGAAAGCGATCAGTGTGATGTGGGGGCTGCGGTCCAAGGCGAACAAACTGGGGTATTCGGACACCGAAATCCGCTCTTACGTCGAATCGGATGCTGAAAAAGACCGGATGCGCGCCAAGGGCGAGGCGTATCTGGCTTCGAATGGCGTGACCTATGACAACCCCAACACATTCTGCACTCTGGGGCAGAAGGAAATCCAAAGAAACAGCGCCATTGGCGTTTATTTGAGGGCGAATTGAAAGCCATGTCTGACCTCCGCAAGATCAATATCGACGGACAGGAAATTGAAGTCGATGGCGCGATGACCCTGATCCAGGCTTGTGAACAAGCCGGGGTCGAAGTGCCGCGCTTTTGTTATCACGAGCGTCTGTCGATCGCTGGCAATTGCCGGATGTGCCTGGTCGAGGTCGTCGGCGGGCCGCCGAAACCTGCGGCCTCCTGCGCGATGCAGGTGCGTGACCTGCGTCCGGGGCCTGAAGGCCAGCCCCCGGTGGTCAAGACGAACTCGCCCATGGTCAAAAAGGCCCGCGAAGGTGTGATGGAGTTCCTGCTGATCAACCATCCGCTGGATTGCCCGATCTGCGATCAGGGTGGCGAATGCGACCTTCAGGATCAGGCGATGGCCTATGGCATGTCGGGATCCCGCTTCAAGGAAGCAAAGCGGGCGGTCGATGACCTGGATCTTGGCCCGCTGGTTGGCACCGCAATGACCCGCTGCATCAGCTGCACGCGCTGCGTGCGCTTCACCACCGAAGTTGCCGGGATAACTCAGATGGGTCAGACCGGGCGCGGTGAGGATGCCGAGATCACCTCGTATCTGAACCAGACGCTGGATTCGAATTTGCAGGGCAACATCATCGATCTGTGCCCTGTCGGGGCGCTGACCTCCAAGCCGTATGCCTTCACCGCGCGTCCGTGGGAATTGACCAAAACCGAAAGCATCGATGTGATGGATGCGTTGGGATCGAACATACGCGTCGATACCAAAGGTCGTGAAGTCATGCGTTTCCTACCGCGCAATCATGACGGCGTGAACGAGGAGTGGATCAGCGACAAGACACGTTTCGTCTGGGATGGCCTGCGCCGTCAGCGTTTGGACAAGCCCTATGTCCGTGAAAACGGAAAGCTGCGCCCGGCCTCTTGGTCCGAGGCGCTGACCAAGGCAGCAGTGGCGCTGAAGGGCGCCGAGAAACCTGCCGGTATCGTGGGCGATCTGGCTCCGGTCGAGGCGGCGTTTGCGCTGAAACAGATGATCGAAGGGCAGGGTGGTGTTGTCGAATGCCGTACCGATGGCACAAAGCTTCCGGCGGGCAATCGTGGCGCTTACGCTGGTACCTCCGCGATTGAAGACATCGACACCACGGAACGCATCCTGCTGATCGGTACCAACCCACGTGACGAAGCGCCTGTCCTGAACGCGCGTATCCGCAAGGCGTGGGCGCATGGGGCCGAAGTCGCTTTGGTCGGTCCTGCGGTCGATCTGACATATGAGTATCACCATGTTGGCGATGATCGAACAGCGCTGCAAAAAGTTGTCGACATGGGCGGAGATGATGAGATCAAGGGCAAGCGTTCGTTGGTCATAATCGGGCAGGGCGCTTTGCAGGAAGCGGACGGCGCCGCCGTGCTGGCTGCTGCGCAAGCCATCGCGGCCAATACGGAAAGTGGTCTGATCGTTTTGCACACTGCGGCGTCGCGCGTCGGTGCGATGGATGTGGGTGCCACGAACGAAGGCGGAATGGACGCGATCAGCGCCGCCGATGTAATCTACAACCTTGGCGCGGACGAGGTCGAGATCGGCGAAGGCGCCTTTGTGATCTATCAGGGCAGCCATGGTGACCGGGGCGCACACCGCGCCGATGTGATCCTGCCAGGCGCGGCCTATACCGAGGAAAACGGCGTGTTCGTAAACACCGAAGGTCGCCCTCAACTGGCGATGCGGGCCGGTTTTGCGCCGGGTGAGGCGAAGGAGAACTGGGCCATCCTGCGCGCCTTGTCGGCCGAACTGGGCGCAACACTGCCCTACGACTCTCTGGCGCAGTTGCGCACGGCCTTGATCGAGGCGGTTCCGCATCTGGCCCGCATCGACGAAGTGATCGAGAACGAAGTGAAAGCTCTCGACACCGGTACTCTGGGCAACGCAACTTTCCGCTATGCGATCAAGGACTTCTACCTGACCAACCCGATTGCACGGGCTTCACAGCTGATGGCCGAGCTGTCGGCACAGGCGCAGGCCCGCAAATCCGAGAAGATCGCGGCGGAATGACCCAGACCTGTTTCATATCGCAGGCAAAAGCGGCTGCCGGGTGGCAGTTCGCCGCGCCAGATTTGCATGTGAAACCGAATATTAAGGGTGGCGCAATGGCGGCAGATGCTGTTTACACCAACGCGCCGACCCAGCCGCAATTTGCGCAGGCTTCTGGCCTTTGCATCGCGCGCGGAAAACGGAATACCCACGGTGTGAGGACCAATGGCTGAATTCTTTAACACCCCAGGCGGAATAGCCATCATCATTTTGGCGCAAGTGCTTGCTGTTGTTGCCTTTGTGATGATTTCACTGTTGTTCCTTGTTTACGGCGACCGCAAGATCTGGGCTGCTGTCCAGATGCGCCGCGGCCCCAACGTGGTGGGCGTCTATGGCCTGCTGCAATCGGTGGCGGATGCCCTGAAATATGTGGTGAAAGAGGTCGTCATTCCTGCGGGCGCCGACCGGACGGTCTTTATCCTCGCACCGCTGACATCCTTCGTTCTGGCCATGATCGCCTGGGCGGTGATCCCGTTCAACGATGGATGGGTTCTGTCGGATATCAACGTGGCCATCCTCTATGTATTCGCCGTGTCCTCGCTCGAGGTTTATGGCGTGATCATGGGCGGTTGGGCGTCGAACTCAAAGTACCCGTTCCTAGGCTCGCTGCGCTCGGCCGCGCAGATGATTTCCTACGAGGTTTCGATCGGCCTGATCATCATCGGTGTGATCATTTCGACCGGCTCGATGAATTTTGGTGACATCGTGCGTGCTCAGGACGGCTCGTTCGGGTTCTTCAGCTGGTACTGGCTGCCGCATTTCCCGATGGTGTTCCTGTTCTTCATCTCGGCCCTGGCCGAAACCAACCGCCCGCCCTTCGACCTGCCCGAGGCGGAATCGGAACTGGTCGCCGGTTATCAGGTCGAATACTCGGCCACGCCTTTCCTGCTGTTCATGGCAGGCGAATACATCGCGATCTTCCTGATGTGCGCGCTGACCTCTCTGCTGTTCTTCGGCGGCTGGCTGTCGCCGATCCCGGGCCTGCCCGATGGCGTGCTGTGGATGGTCGCCAAGATGGCGTTCTTCTTCTTCATCTTCGCGATGGTCAAGGCGATCACGCCCCGCTACCGCTATGACCAGCTGATGCGGCTGGGTTGGAAAGTGTTCCTGCCATTCTCGCTGGCTTGGGTGGTTTTCGTGGCCTTCGCGGCGAAATTCGACTGGTTCTGGGGCGCATTTGCCCGTTGGAGCGTAGGAGGCTGATATGACTCAAATTGACTATACCCGCGCTGCCAAATACTTCCTTCTGCAAGACTTCTGGGTCGGCATGAAACTGGGGCTTAAGTATTTCTTCGCGCCCAAGGCCACGGTGAACTATCCGCACGAAAAGGGGCCTCTGTCCCCACGTTTCCGCGGCGAACACGCTCTGCGCCGCTATCCGAATGGTGAAGAACGCTGCATCGCCTGCAAACTCTGCGAGGCGATCTGCCCGGCGCAAGCCATCACCATCGACGCCGAACCGCGCGAAGACGGCAGCCGCCGCACCACGCGGTACGACATCGACATGACCAAATGCATCTATTGCGGATTCTGTCAGGAGGCCTGCCCGGTCGATGCCATCGTCGAAGGCCCGAATTTCGAATTCGCGACGGAAACCCGCGAAGAGCTGTTCTATGACAAGCAAAAACTGCTGGACAACGGCGAACGCTGGGAAGCCGAGATCGCCCGCAATCTGGAATTGGACGCGCCTTACCGATGACTGACAGCCCGACAAATCCGTTCGAGCTGATGATGAAGCAGGCTCAGGACATGGCCAAGGCGATGAACCCGGCGATGGAAAGCTTCTCGCCCAAGGGGTTCGAGGCGCTGTGGCCGACCATGCCGAAAGAGGTCATGGAGATGATGTTCGGCAACACCGTCAACAAGGACGGGCTGGATGCCAAGACCCGCCTGCTGCTGACGCTGGCCGGGCTGACCTGTCAGGGCGCTCAGGCTGATTCGGCAGTGCGCCAGACCGTGCGTCATGCTCTGGAAGCTGGTGCCAAGAAACAAGAGATCGTGGAAACGATCGGTCAGATGTCGGTCTTTGCCGGCATCCCAGCCATGACCCGCGCGCTGGATCTGGCGCAAGAGGTCATGGGCGACAACGAGGATGAGGATCAATGACCGTCTTTGCCTTCTATCTGTTTGCCATCAGCGCCATCACCGGCGGGCTGTTCACGGTGATCAGCCGCCAGCCGGTGCACTCGGTGCTGTGGCTGATCCTGGCGTTTCTATCCTCGGCGGGGCTGTTCGTGTTGCTGGGGGCCGAGTTCGTGGCGATGCTGCTGATCATCGTCTATGTCGGTGCGGTCGCGGTGCTGTTCCTGTTCGTGGTGATGATGCTGGACGTGGACTTTGCCGAGCTCAAGGCCGAGATGGCGCGCTATATGCCGCTGGCCCTGCTGATCGGTCTGGTCATCCTGATGCAGTTCGTCATGGCCTTCGGGGCCTGGGACAGCGCGCAGGGCGCAGCGGCCAATCTGGCGCAGCCGGTCCCGGCGGACCGTCACAACACCGAGGCGCTTGGCGTCATTCTTTACGATCAATACTTCCTTCTGTTCCAACTGGCGGGTCTGATCCTGCTGGTGGCCATGATCGGTGCCATTGTGCTGACCCTGCGCCACCGTCAGGACATCAAGCGTCAGGACATCGTCGGCCAGATGATGCGCGACCCGGCCAAGGCGATGGAATTGAAGGACGTGAAACCGGGGCAGGGACTTTGAGACCATGATCGGACTTGAACACTATCTTACGGTCGCCGCGACGCTGTTCGTCATCGGCATCTTCGGTCTCTTCCTGAACCGCAAGAACGTCATCATCCTGCTGATGAGCATCGAACTGATGCTGCTGGCGGTGAATATCAACCTCGTGGCGTTTTCCAGTTTCCTCGGCGATCTGGTCGGGCAGGTGTTTACGCTGTTCGTTCTAACTGTGGCGGCGGCCGAGGCGGCGATTGGTCTGGCCATTCTGGTCTGCTTCTTCCGCAACCGTGGCACCATCGCGGTTGAAGACGTCAACATGATGAAGGGGTAAGGGATCATGGAAACCACAATCCTCTTTGCCCCGCTGGTGGGCGCGCTGATCTGCGGCTTTGGCTGGAAGTTCATAGGCGAGAAAGCGGCCATGTGGACGGCCACGGGCCTGCTGTTTCTGGCCTGTCTGCTGTCATGGCTCGTGTTCTTCTCGTTTGACGGGCACACACAACAGATCGAGATCATGCGCTGGATAGAAAGCGGATCGCTCTCGACCTCGTGGGCCATCCGTCTGGACCGACTGACCGCCATCATGCTGATCGTGGTCACCACGGTTTCGGCGCTCGTGCATCTCTACAGCTTTGGCTACATGGATCACGACCCGCAATGGCGCGAGGGCGAAAGCTATAAGCCGCGTTTCTTCGCCTATCTGTCCTTCTTTACCTTCGCCATGCTGATGCTGGTGACGGCGGACAACCTTGTGCAGATGTTCTTTGGCTGGGAAGGCGTGGGTGTCGCATCCTACCTCCTGATTGGTTTCTACTATCGCAAGCCTTCGGCAAATGCGGCGGCGATGAAGGCGTTCATCGTCAACCGTGTCGGCGACTTCGGCTTTGCTCTGGGCATCTTCGCGCTGTTTTTCCTGACCGACAGCATCAACTTTTCGGACATTTTCGCATCGGCACCCGCGCTTGCTGAAGAAGAGCTGCATTTCCTGTGGGGCGAATGGACCGCGGTCGAGGTGATCTGTGTTCTTCTGTTCATCGGTGCGATGGGTAAATCCGCGCAGCTGATCCTGCACACCTGGTTGCCCGACGCGATGGAAGGCCCGACGCCGGTGTCGGCCCTGATCCACGCGGCCACCATGGTCACAGCGGGCGTGTTCTTGGTCTGCCGCATGTCGCCGCTGATGGAGTTCGCGCCGGGCGCGACCGGGTTCATCACCTTCCTTGGGGCCTCGACTGCGTTCTTCGCGGCGACCGTGGGTCTGGTACAGACCGATATCAAGCGCGTCATTGCGTATTCGACCTGTTCCCAGCTGGGATACATGTTCGTGGCCGCGGGCGTCGGCATGTACTCGGCGGCCATGTTCCACCTGTTCACGCACGCTTTCTTCAAAGCGCTGCTGTTCCTGGGCGCCGGTTCCGTGATCCACGCCATGCATCACGAGCAGGAGATGACGGAATACGGTGGTCTGCGCAAAAAGATCCCTTACACCTTCTGGGCAATGATGATCGGAACGCTGGCCATCACAGGTGTCGGCATTCCGCTTACCACAATCGGTTTTGCCGGGTTCCTGTCTAAAGACGCGATCATCGAAAGCGCCTATGCGGGTGGAACCGGGTACGCCTTCTGGATGCTGGTGATCGCGGCGATGTTCACATCGTTCTATAGCTGGCGTCTGATCTTTCTGACCTTCTATGGTAAACCGCGTGGCGACAAGCATACGCATGACCACGCACATGAAAGCCCGATGACCATGCTGGTGCCGCTGGGCGTTTTGTCGCTGGGTGCGGTGTTCGCCGGGATGATCTGGTATGGCAATTTCTTTGGCCATGCGGACAAGGTCGGCAAGTTCTACGGTATTCCGGTTGCCGAAGCGTCAGAACATGCCGAGGCCGGTGATCATGCGGCGGCGGATGCTTCGCACGGCGAAGACAGCCATGCGGATGAAAGCCACGCGGCTGACAGCCATGCCGATGAAGGTCATGGTGAGAAGGATGCCAAGGGTGGCGATCATCACTATGTCTTTTCGGGCAAACCGGGCGAGGGCGCGCTTTACATGGCGCCGGACAACCATGTTCTGGACGATGCGCATGCGGCTCCGAAATGGGTCAAGGTTTCACCCTTCGTCGCCATGTTGCTTGGCTTTGTCGTGGCCTACTGGTTCTACATCGTGAACACGTCGCTGCCGGCACGTCTGGCTGCAAATCAGCGTCCGCTGTACCTGTTCCTTCTGAACAAGTGGTACTTTGACGAAATCTATGATGCGGTCTTCGTAAAACCCACTGTAGCGCTTGGCCGCTTGCTGTGGAAACGCGGTGACGGCAATACAATCGATGGCTTCCTGAACGGAGTAGCAATGGGCGTCGTTCCCTTCTTCACCCGCCTCGCTGGCAAAGCGCAGACCGGGTACATCTTTACCTATGCCTTCTGGATGGTGCTGGGCATCGCGGCCCTTGTGACCTGGATGTCGATCGGCGGAGGGGCCCAGTAATGGATTATATCCTTTCGATCGTCACGTTTATCCCCGCCATCGCCGCAGGCATTCTGGCCTTGTTCCTGCAGGGTGACGATGCGGCGGCACAGCGGAACGCCAAGTGGATTGCTCTGCTGGCCACCACGGTAACCTTCCTGGTTTCCATCGGCATCTATACCGGCTTTGACCCGTCGAACCCCGGCTTCCAGATGGTGGAAGAGGGTGAATGGCTGATGGGCCTCAAATACAAGATGGGTGTTGATGGCATCAGTGTCCTGTTCGTTCTGCTGACGACCTTCATCATGCCGCTGACCATTCTGGCCAGCTGGAATGTCACGGACCGAGTCAAGGAATACATGGTCGCCTTTCTGCTGCTGGAAACGCTGATGCTGGGCGTCTTCATGGCGCTTGATCTGGTACTGTTCTACCTGTTCTTCGAGGCAGGTCTTATTCCGATGTTCCTGATCATCGGGATATGGGGCGGCAAGGATCGGATCTACGCCAGCTTCAAGTTCTTCCTCTACACCTTCCTTGGCTCGGTCTTGATGCTGGTCGCCATGGTTGCGATGTATGCGGATGCGGGCACCACGGATATTGCCGCGCTGATGACGCACCAGTTCTCGTCCGAGGGCTTCAGCGTGCTTGGCATTTATGTTGTCGGTGGGATGCAGACCCTGATGTTCCTGGCCTTCTTTGCTTCGTTCGCGGTGAAAATGCCGATGTGGCCGGTGCACACCTGGTTGCCGGACGCCCACGTTCAGGCGCCCACGGCGGGATCGGTCGTACTGGCGGCGATCCTGCTGAAGATGGGCGGCTATGGCTTCCTGCGGTTCAGCCTGCCGATGTTCCCGGTGGGTTCGGCCGTGATGACCGATCTGGTGCTGTGGATGTCTGCCATCGCGGTTGTCTATACCTCGTTGGTGGCGCTGGTGCAGGAGGATATGAAGAAGCTAATCGCCTATTCCTCGGTCGCGCATATGGGCTTTGTGACCATGGGTATTTTCGCGGCAAACCAGCAGGGCATCGATGGCGCGATCTTCCAGATGCTCAGCCACGGGTTCATCTCGGCGGCGCTCTTCCTCTGTGTCGGCGTGATCTATGACCGGATGCACACCCGCGATATCGAGGCCTATGGCGGTCTGGTGATCCGGATGCCCGCATACGCGCTGGTCTTCATGCTGTTTACCATGGCCAATGTCGGCCTGCCGGGCACATCGGGCTTCATCGGCGAATTCCTGACCCTGATAGGCGCGTTCCAAGTCAACACCTGGGTAACGGCGGTGGCTGCGACCGGTGTGATCTTCTCGGCGGCTTATGCGCTGTGGCTCTACCGTCGGGTCGTGTTTGGCGATCTGATCAAGGAAAGCCTCAAGGCGATGACCGACATGAGCGCGCGCGAGCGGTTGATCTTCGCCCCTCTGATCGTGATGACCATCCTGCTGGGTGTCTACCCGTCGCTGGTAACCGATGTGATCGGGCAATCCACAGCGGCTCTGATTTCGAACTATGACACGGCTCTGGCCGCGGCTGAGGCTGCGACCCAGACAGCCGCTTCGCATTAAGGGAGCTTTGGGGACATGATCCAGGCTGATCTGACAATCATCCTGCCGGAAATCGTTCTGGCGCTTTATGCGATGGCGGCGCTGCTGGGGGCTGTCTACACGACAAAGGACGGGCTGGCGCCTCTGCTGGTCTGGACCACGGCAGGTCTTATGGCCCTTCTGGCAATCTGGATTGCAACTCAGGGCGGGGGTACAAACGTGGCCTTCAACGGCATGTTCGTCGATGACGGCTTTGCTCGCTTTGCCAAGGTTACCATCCTGCTGTCGGCGGGTGCCGTACTGGTCATGAGCCAGGAATACATGGCGCGCCGTGATCTGCTGCGATTTGAATATCCTTTGCTGGTGGCACTGGCCGCCGTGGGGATGATGATGATGGTCAGCGCAGGCGATCTGATGTCGCTTTACATGGGGCTCGAGCTGCAATCGCTGTCGCTATATGTCGTGGCTGCTCTGCGTCGTGACAGCGCGAAATCGACCGAGGCAGGTCTGAAGTATTTCGTGCTGGGTGCGCTGAGCTCGGGACTGCTGCTTTATGGCGCATCGCTGGTCTATGGCTTTACCGGCACCACGTTGTTCTCGGGCATCATCCAGACAGTTCACCATGGCGATGTTTCGTTGGGGCTGCTGTTTGGCCTGATCTTCCTGATCTCGGGTCTGGCCTTCAAGGTCTCGGCCGTACCGTTCCATATGTGGACGCCGGACGTTTACGAGGGGTCTCCCACGCCGATCACGGCCTTCTTTGCCACGGCCCCCAAGGTTGCGGCGATGGCGTTGTTCGCGCGCCTGTTGCATGACGCGTTCGGTGGCGTTGTCGAAGACTGGCAGCAAGTGATTGTCCTGCTGTCCGTATTGTCGATGTTGCTGGGGGCCGTGGCCGCGATCGGGCAGCGCGACATCAAGCGTCTGATGGCGTTTTCGTCGATTGCCCATATGGGCTATGCGCTGATTGGTCTGGCCGCCGGTACCGAGCTGGGCATCAAGGCGATGCTGATGTATCTGGCCATCTACGTGACCATGAATATCGGCACCTTCGCCTTCATTCTGATGATGGAGCGTGACGGCAAACCCATCACCGACATTGACGCTCTGCGGCAATACTCCAAGCGTGATCCGGGCAAGGCCCTGGCGGTGCTGATCCTGATGTTCAGCCTTGCGGGCGTGCCTCCGATGCTTGGTTTCTTTGCGAAATTCGGCGTCTGGCAGGCGGGCGTCAGTGCAGGGCTGACCGGTCTGGTCGTCGTCTCGGCCATCGCTTCGGTCATCGGTGCCTTCTATTACCTGCGGATCGTGTTCTACATGTATTTCGGGGCCGAGAACGAAGAGCCGATCGAAACCCGGTCGACCCCTGTTCTGTGGGTGGCATTGATGGGGTCTGCGGCCCTGATGCTGGTCGGTATCTTCTATCAGTTCGGCGTCGAGGGCGCGGCAGCTGCCGCAGCGGCCACGCTTGTCAACTGATCGTTTTGCACAACCGGAAAGAGGGGCTCGGTCGCGCGACCGGGCCTTTTTGATATGACAAAATGGCCCCAAGGCTATGGCCTGCACGAGGTGCAGGAAGTCGACAGCACGCTGAATGAAGCGGCGCGGATTGCTCCGAATGCGCGTGGTCCCGTCTGGATCATGGCGCATCACCAGACGGCGGCGCGCGGGCGGCGCGGACGAAGCTGGGCCAACCCGATGGGCAACCTGGCGGCGACCTTGCTGATGCGTCCTCAGGGCGCGCCGGAGCAGGCGGCTTTGCGCAGTTTCGTGGCGGCGCTGGCCCTTTTTGACGCGTGTGTCGCCGTTACCGGGCGGGCTGCCGGACTGTCGCTGAAATGGCCCAATGACGTGCTGCTGAACGGCGGCAAGCTTGCCGGTATCCTGCTGGAAAGCACGGGGCAGGGGCATGGCGTGGCGCATCTGTCCATCGGCATCGGAGTGAACCTGGCCAATGCCCCGGATGCGGACGCGGTAGAGCCCGGCGCGGTTCGTCCCGTGTCACTTCTTTCGGAAACCGGGGCGCATGTCTCGCCCGAGGATTTTCTTACCGAACTGGCCGCGGCCTACGCCGCGTATGAAACCCAGTTCGTCACCTATGGGTTCGAACCGATCCGCACCGCCTGGCTGTCCCGCGCGGCCCGATTGGGCGAGGTCATCACCGCGCGGACCGGTACGTCGGAAACGGTTGGAACCTTCGAAACGGTGGACGCAAGCGGTAACCTTGTCTTAAACACCGCCAAAGGCCGCGTGAGCATTCCTGCGGCGGATGTCTATTTCTGAGAGGGGCGCGGATGCTTCTGGCCATCGATTGCGGCAATACCAATACCGTCTTTTCGATCTGGGACGGTGAGGAGTTTTTGTGCACCCTGCGCACCTCGACCCACCATGCGCGCACGGCAGACGCTTATTTCACCTGGTATTCGACGCTGGTGAAGCATTACGGGATCGAGGCGGATATCACCGATGTGATCATCGCCTCGACCGTGCCGCGCGTCGTGTTCAACCTGCGCATCTTCGCCGATCGCTTTTTTGGTTGCAGACCATTGGTTGTGGGCAAGCCCGATTGCCTGTTGCCTGTCCCGCCGCGTGTGGATGAAGGTACGGTGCCTGGCCCGGATCGACTGGCCAATGCCGTGGGCGCTTTTGACCGCCACGGTGGCAATGTGGTTGTCGTGGATTTCGGAACCGCAACGAATTTCGACGTTGTCGCCGCCGACGGCGCATATGTGGGGGGCATTATCGCCCCCGGTGTGAACCTGAGCCTTGAGGCCCTGCATCAGGGCGCCGCAGCGCTGCCGCATATCGATGTCTCCCGACCTGACAAGGTGATCGGTACGAATACGGTTGGTTGTATTCAATCGGGCGTGTATTGGGGATATTCCGGTTTGATCGAGGGGCTGATCGCCCGGATCAAGGCCGAGTATGGAATGCCGATGAAAGTCGTTGGAACCGGAGGGTTGGCCCCCTTGTTCGATCAGGCCGACGTGGGGTTCGACGCAATCGAAGATGATCTGACGATGCACGGTCTGACCGTGATCCATCGCTACAACAAGGATAATGGCTCCGTATGAGCAGTGAAAGATTGATCTACCTGCCGCTGGGTGGCGCGGGCGAAATTGGCATGAACGCCTATGTGTATGGCTACGGTGAACCGGGAAAGGAACGCCTGATCCTTGTGGATCTGGGCGTCACTTTTCCCGATATGGACACAACGCCGGGCGTTGATCTCATCTATGCTGACATCTCATGGCTGAAAGAGCGTGCCGACCGGCTGGACGGTGTTTTCATCACGCACGCCCATGAAGACCATGTCGGTGCAGTGGCCCATTGTTATGAAGCTTTGGGCGCGCCGGTCTATGCACGTGCCTTCACGGCCAATATCGCGCGTCGCAAGATGGAAGAACACGCACACCCGGCCGAGGCGGTCACGACCGTTTCCGCCTGGCCTGAACAGGTGTCCGTGGGGCCGTTCACGGTTGGCTTCCTTCCGGTTTCGCACTCGATTCCCGAAAGTGCCGCGTTGGTCATCGACACACCCGCAGGGCGTGTCGTGCATTCGGGCGACTTCAAGCTGGATGCGGCCCCAGTCGTTGGAGAGGCCTTTGACCCTGACCTGTGGGCCGAGGTCGCCAAGCCCGGCATCAAGGCGCTGGTCTGTGACAGTACGAATGTGTTTTCGACCCATCCGGGGCGTTCGGAATCCGAAGTTGGCCCCGAAATCGTCAAGCTGGTCGAAGGCGCGGAAGGTATGGTCGTGGCGACCACCTTTGCGTCAAACGTCGCGCGGGTCAAAACGCTGGCCGAGGCGGGTGCGCGGGCCGGGCGTTCCGTCGTCCTGCTGGGTCGCGCGATGCGTCGGATGATCGAAGCCGCGACCGAAACCGGTATTCTTGCGGATTTTCCAAAGGTGGTCAGCGCCGAAGAGGCTCTGGAACTTCCGCGCCAGAACCTGATGCTGATCGTGACCGGCAGCCAGGGGGAACGACGGGCTGCAAGCGCCCAACTGGCCCGAGGCAAATACCGTGGTCTGGAGCTGGCCGAGGGCGATCTGTTCCTGTTTTCCTCGAAAACCATTCCCGGGAACGAGCGGGGCGTGATCTTCATCATAAACCAGCTCAGCGAAAAGGGCGTGGATGTCGTCGATGACAGTTCGGGCCTTTATCATGTCTCGGGCCATGCGAACCGGCCGGACCTCGAGAAAGTGCATGCACTGACCGATCCGCAATTCGTGATCCCGATGCATGGCGAACACCGGCACCTGCGCGAGCATGTCAAACTGGCAGAGCAGGGCGGCAGAACCGGAGTGCTGGCAGTGAACGGCACCATGCTGGATCTCAGCGGCAATGCGCCTGTGGTCGTCGATTATGTTGAAACCGGCCGCACATATCTGGACGGTACCGTGAAGATCGGCGCCCTTGACGGCGTGGTGCGGGATCGTATCCGCATGGCTTTGAACGGCCATGTTACGGTGACGGTGGTTCTGGACGAAGAAGACGAACCGCTGGGCGAGCCGTGGTGCGACACCATGGGGCTGCCCGAAACTGGCACGTCCCGTGCCGCGTTGGTCGAAGTGCTGGAAGAGGATCTGAACCAGTTCCTGATGCGGGCCGCCGCCAAGACCCTTCGCGATGACGACAAGCTGGAAGAAGAAATGCGCCGCATCGTGCGGCAGACAGCCAAAGCCGAAATTGGCAAAAAGCCCGAAGTGACGGTGGTGGTCAGCCGGATGCGGTGAAACCGATCCGTCAGTCGTGGGTTGGCATCGGATAGCCCCTGAGACGCAGGAACAGGTTGGCTTCTTCGTTGTTTTTGTAGAATGGAACCGACGATGGCGGCTCGGGGGACGTAACCCGGGCCGCTATTTCCGCCAGAACGACCTCGGTGATAAACGGCAGATCCAGATCCCGTGCCCGATCCAGTGGCACCCATTGCAGGTGCGACAGCTCATCCGAGGCGTGACTGAAATCATCCACATCACCTTGCAGAGCGTCGGCGTCGACCAGAAAGAACCGCGCATCAAACCGGCGAGGACGGCCCGGTGGAGTTACCGCCCGAAAGACGAACTGAAGCGCAGCCGCAGTTGGCAGGTAACCCAACGCGGCAAAGCTTTGCCAATCGTCAGGTACATGACCGGGCCATGTACCCGGCTGGCCGAGAACAAGACCGGTTTCTTCCCAAAGCTCGCGTATGGCGGCCGCGGCGAGGGCGTGTTGAATCCCCGGCTCGGCCTGTTCGCCCAAACGTTCAAAGCACAGATCCGGCAAATCCGTTGCCAATGGAACATCCGCGTCAGCCGGATCAACCGCGCCACCGGGAAAGACGAACTTGTTCGGCATGAAGGCCGCTTTGGACCCGCGCTGCCCCATAAGGATCGAGGGGTTTGTCCATCTGTCCCGCAGCACGATAACCGTTGCTGCGTCCCGGATGGCTGTTTTGTCGGCTGTCATGTCCAAACTGGTCAACTGGGTCGGGTCACGCGGTTTTTCCAAAGCCATGCATGCGGCGTGCCCACTGATATGCCACCACCGCACCTTTCAGGCGTGGCAACAGGTACAGGGACAGGGCGACGCAGGCGACGGAAAAGCCGATGGCCATGGTCCACGGATCGGGCCGCCAATGCACATAGGACACGTGCAGAGCAGGCGCCAGCAGATGGCCGACCAGCAGGATTGTCAGGTAGGCGGGCCCATCATCTGCGCGATGGTGAAACAACTCCTGCCCGCAGTTCAAGCAGGTGTCATTGACCTTGAGATAGCTGTGCAACAGCTTGCCTTCCCCGCAGTTGGGGCATTTGCAGCGAAACCCCTTGACCAGGGCTGGCCATGTCTCACGCTCATCTTCAGAGGTCGTCTCGATCGTCTGATCCGTCATAATGTAACTCGCGCAGTAATCTTTTGCGGATAATGGGCCTGATCGTGGAAATTTAAAAGGGGGGTGCGTCGCTTTGCAACGTCTGCCCGGCACGTCGGCTTGGGCCGGTCCCGAACCTTTCAAAAAATAATATCGATTTCAGCGACGGAATTCCTGGCGCGGCCCGTTTGAATGGGTATGAGCGGCGGCACTCGGGCCGCGTCAACAAAAGGAAACGGAAATGAAAAACGTTACATTCATCTCGGCCATTGTCATGTCGGCGGTTGCGATTACCGGTACTTCTGTTCTTGCCGCTGGCCCGGGTGGCCGCGAGCCGGTGTCCTTTCAGGAACTGGACGCCGATGGCGATGGTCAGGTGACGCAACAAGAGATGGAGGCGCATCGCACCGCTCGTTTCACCGAGGCGGACACCAATGGGGATGGAAAGCTGAGCCAGGAAGAAATGCAGGCGGCCGCCCAGAAGAAAGCCAGCGATCGGGTTGCCAGGATGTTCGAAAACAACGACGCGAACAAAGATGGCTTCCTCAGCCGGGATGAGTTGCCGAAACCGCGCCGGGCTGACAAGATGTTTGATCGGATGGATGCGGACAACAGTGGCGGAATCTCGGAACAGGAATTTGCCGATGCCAAAGATCGGATGGGACGGCACCATAAGAAAAAGCATCAAAAATCGAATACAAGCGATAACTGATGCAGGATGGAGGATCTGACCTCCCACCCACAAGATGTTCGCGGCGCGGATTGCGCCGCGAACACACTCAGCGACGATGCGTTGCTGAGGCAATTCGCCGACGGCGAGGCGGGGGCGGCACGGATCCTGACCGATCGTTTGGGGCCACGCTGTTACTCGGTTGCTTTGCGCATGTTGGGCAATCGGGCCGAGGCGGAAGACGTGACGCAGGATGCGATGATGCGGTTATGGCAGATGGCGCCGAATTGGGTGTCGGGTCAGGCCAAGGTTTCGACCTGGCTGTATCGGGTGACGCTGAACCTGTGCGTGGACATCAGGCGGAAGAAGACACCCGACAGGTTGTCGGACGTTCCCGAGCCCGAAGATGGCAAGGCCAGCGTTGTTGACCGCATGCAGGACGAGGCGCGCAAGGATGCCTTGCAGTCGGCTTTGGCAGAGCTGCCCGAGCGGCAGCGACAAGCGGTCGTGCTGCGCCATATTGAAGAGCTGCCCAACCCCGAGATTGCCGGGATAATGGGCATTTCGGTAGAAGCAGTTGAAAGCCTGACCGCAAGAGGCAAGCGCAGCCTGACCGCGATCTTGGCCGGACGACGCGAAGAACTGGGGTATGACAATGGCGGATGAAGACCTGGAACTTGATCATTTGTTTGCACAGGCACAGCGGCAGCGACCGACACTGCCGGACGATCTTGCCGTGCGCATCCAGACGGATGCTGAAACTGTTCGCCTCAGTCGTCTTGCGCCTGCACCGCAGCCGATGCCTTCGATATGGAACAGGTTGATAAGCAATGTAGGAGGATGGCAGGGCCTTGGCGGGCTTGTCGCCGCAAGTGCTGCCGGGGTCTGGATCGGGTTTTTCGCACCGGCCTTTCTGCCGGACCCGGCCAACCTGTTGACGTCAGAGGAGACACCCTTCCTCGTGGCCGACCTTGGATTTGACTCGAGTTTTCTGGAGAGCACGGAATGAACGCTGATCCCAAGCCCAAACGCAGGTGGGTGCCTGTCGTCCTGGCCCTGTCACTGGCGCTGAACCTGCTGGTTGTCGGTGTCGCTGTTGGAACGGTATTGCGCCTGCGAGGTGGGGATCATGCCAAATCACCGCCCGGCTTCGGCCCCGCGTTGTACCGGGCCCTACCCAAGGATGATCGAAAGGCGATGCGGGGCGAGCTGACGGGCCTGCACAAAAAGGGATCCAAGGGTCGTGCTCAGGATTTTGAAGCGCTCAGTCAGGCGTTGCGCGCAACGCCCTTCGACCCGGTCGCCGTTCAGGTTCTGTTGCAACAACAAGCACAGGCCACCGCCGATTTGCAGCAGGCCTTGCAAACGCAATGGTTGGCACGTGTGACCGCCATGAGCGATGAGGAACGGCAGGCCTATGCAGACCGATTGCAGGAGGTCGTCAATCGCGGGCCGCATGGGCACAAGAAAAGAGACTGAACAGATCAGGCGGCACTTTGCCTGATACTCACCTGATTGCGCCCTGCCTTCTTCGCAGCATAAAGCGCTTTGTCCGCGGATTTGATCAGGTTTTCCACGCTTTCAGCCGCACAGTCTTGCGGGGCGAAACCGACCTGAGACAACTTCAACCCGATACTGACCGTCACATCAACTTGTGCCCCATGGTCCGGTAACAGGAACGGGGACTGACAGATGCTGTCACAAACGGTTTCGGCCAGGTTCAACGCCTGTTTGGGCGATACATCGGGCACGCCGATTATGAACTCTTCCCCTCCGATGCGGGCGACAAAGCCACGGGATCCCAAGGCATTTTGCATACGTTCCGCCGCTTGCGCCAAAACGTAATCGCCGCTTGCATGGCCATGGCCATCATTGATTGCCTTGAAGTGATCCAGATCGGCCAGCATGATCGCAAAACTGCGCCCCGTTCTGGCGGATTGGCGCGCGATCTGATCCAGCGTGCGCATGGCATAGCGGCGATTGTGCAGCCCGGTCAACGGGTCGATCCAGGATTCCGCGATGCCTCTTTTGAGAGAGACCCGCATCTGATCCAGTCGCGCTTTGCGGGCAATCTGGTTTTCAAGCCGCAGCAGGATCTCTTGCGCGCAGAACCCGCCCAGACAGACAGCATCGGCCCCTCGGTCCAGTGCTTCCGAAGCCTGTCCGGCGTCTTCGTCCTTCAGCACCCCGATCAAAACCGTGTGCCGGGTCACGCCGCGTGATCTGAGGTCGGCAAGGATATTCAGCCCGGCCGGGCTCGAGTCCAGTTCAACAACGATCGCATCAGGAACGTAGCCGGACAAAACACCCCGCAGGTTTGACTGAAGATGCCAATTCAAATCAAATTGACGTTGATCGTCCAGCGCCTTTTGCCAAAGCGCGCCGGTTCGGGCCGTGTGGGTCAGAATATCAACGCGCGCCGCTTTGGACGGTCTGATTATCGGTTGGGCCGGCTCTGCGAAGCCAATCGGTTGCGATCCGTTGCCGACCTGCAAATCCTGAGTGGCCGCACGAGCACGCAAAAGACTGCGAATTCGCGCCAACAATAAGGTGTCTTTGAACGGGTGCGTCAGAACATCATCCAGCCCGTCCTTCAACGCCCGCAGCCGGGCGCCCCGGTCATTTTGCGCGGCAATCACCACGACCGGAACGTCGTCAAGGCCGGGTTCCTTCGCGATCGCCTTCTTCACATCCGCAGCCGTTCCGTCCGGCAACGTCTGGGCCGTCAGAACCAGATCCGGTTGCGTACGCCGCACGAGTGCGGGCAACCCTTCAAGCTTTTCCCCCTGCACCACGTGATACCAGGCCGCCGTCAGCTGTACCTTCAGCATGATGCGATTGGTCGATACCCCGTCGAGGACAAGGATGGTTCCCTGCACAGACATAGTTGTTCACCGTTGATTGCATGCGTGAACAAAGTGTTTATGACTCTGGTTAACAAACCCTTTCCAAGACCGGATCTGACCCAAGTTTATGCCGATATCCTCTGATTCCGCCGAAACTCTTGCGCTGACGGCCCTGGC
The DNA here is from genome assembly GCF_056532905.1 of Ruegeria sp. H8. Taxonomy (NCBI): domain Bacteria; kingdom Pseudomonadati; phylum Pseudomonadota; class Alphaproteobacteria; order Rhodobacterales; family Roseobacteraceae; genus Ruegeria; species Ruegeria sp. H8. Next base: position 566,532 of record NZ_JBQFNY010000002.1, read on the forward strand.
CTGGCTGGTCAGCAATGACGAGCTTTTGCCTGTTTTTCTGGGCTCTACGGGCGCATCGATCGAGGATGTGCGCGATCGGGCAAGCGATACCGAGTTTCTGGCATCGGTTCTTGATTTTCTGGTGCTTGACGATTCGTGGGTCATGGCGTTTTGTGACGCCAATTCACTCGCCTATGATCTTCCCGCCCAGGCAAGGGCGGTATTGTCCGGCGGCGCTGAGATACACTGGACATAACCATATTTTCCGCAGGAGCACCGGATGCCGATAGATGCGATCATCTTTGACAAAGATGGCACGCTGTTTGACTTTGCCAATACGTGGGGAGGGTTCGGACGCTCGATGCTGTTGCGCCTGTCCAACTGGGACGAAGATCGCGCCACCGAGCTTGGCCGTGTCATCGGATATGATTTCGAGCAAGGGAAATATACCGAAGACAGCATTGTAATCGCCGCCACGGTCGAGGAAATCGCAGAAGTTCTGATTGCCCATGTCGATGGCGTGACCTTGCAGGAGATCATTGATTTGATGAACTCCGAGGCCGCCTCGGCCCCGCAGGTGCCCGCCGTGCCATTGGTTCCTTTCCTGGAAGGTCTGCAAAATGCCGGAATCAAGCTGGGCGTTGCGACGAATGACAGTGAACATCCCGCTTTGCAGCATCTCGAATCTGTCGGAATAAGGGGGCATTTCGATTTCGTCGCCGGGTATGACAGTGGTCACGGGTTCAAGCCGGGACCGGGCCAGTTGCTGGCCTTTGCCGCCCATATCGGGGTCGAGCCATCTCGTATCGCGATGGTGGGTGACAGTCTTCATGACTTGCAGGCCGGGCGTGCGGCGGGGATGACCACGATCGGTGTTTTGACCGGTTTGGCCGAGGCCGATGCTTTGGCTCCGATGGCGGATGTGATTTTGCCGGATATCGGACATATTCCCGAATGGTTGGCCAAAATTTGATTTTCAAATCCGGGATTCGACAAAACGGAATGAAAAACCGACATATTCTGTCGCAGACGGAGCGGCCATAGGCGTCTCTTCGGGGCTTGCTTGACGAAAGCAAGAACAGGAGGCACCGATGGCCGAGACCAAGACACGCAAGCGCCGCGGAGGAGGGCGCGCAGGGGCAGCTGCGCGCAGGGGCAGTGCAGCGATTGACCAGATGCCCTGGGATCCGCCGGTCAATATCGATCGCCCCACAGAACCTTTGGATCAGGCCGGTATCGAAGCGATCCATGAAGGGGCGATGCGCATCCTCGAAGAGATCGGGATCGAGTTCTACAACGAAGAGGCAATAGGCATCCTGCGCGAGGCGGGTTGCACCATCGACGGCGACAATGTCCGCATGGGGCGGGACTTTGTCATGGAGATGATCGCCAAGGCTCCCAGCCGTTTTTCGATCACCCCTCGCAATCCGGATCGCAAGATCGAAATCGGCGGGAAGAACATCCTGTTCGGCAACGTCTCCTCCCCGCCGAATTACTGGGACATGGAGATCGGGAAAAAAGTGCCGGGCAATCGCGAGATGTGCCGGAACCTTCTGAAGCTGACGCAATACTTCAACTGCATCCATTTCGCCGGCGGATACCCGGTCGAGCCGGTCGATATCCACGCCAGCGTGCGCCATCTGGATGTGCTGTACGACAAGCTGACCCTGACCGACAAGGCTATGCACGCCTATTCGCTGGGCAAGGAACGCGTCGAAGATGTCATGGAAATGGTGCGCATCGCAGGCGGTTTGAGCCACGAGGAGTTCGAAGCCGCGCCGCGGATGTATACCAATATCAACTCGACCTCGCCGCTGAAACACGATCACCCGATGATCGACGGGTGTCTGCGCCTGGCGCGGCGCGGTCAGGCGATTGTTGTCACGCCCTTTACGCTGGCGGGTGCGATGGCCCCCGTAACCATGGCGGGTGCCGTGGCGCAGTCCTTGGCCGAGGCGCTGTGTGCCATTGCGCTGTTCCAATACGTGCGCCCCGGTATTCCCTGTGTGATCGGTACATTCACGTCGAATGTGGATATGAAATCCGGCGCGCCGGCTTTTGGAACGCCGGAATACATGCGTTCGACCCAGATGACCGGCCAGATGGCGCGGTTCTATGGTTTGCCCATGCGGTCTTCGGGTGTTTGTGCGGCAAATGTGCCTGACGGGCAATCGGTGTGGGAGACTTCAAACTCGCTTTGGGCCGCCGTGCAATCGGGCACCAATATGGTCTACCACGCAGCCGGTTGGCTTGAGGGCGGTCTGATCGCCAGCCCGGAAAAGTTTATCATGGATTGCGAAATCCTACAGCAAATTCAACGCTATATGAACCCCGAGTTGACCGCCACAGGGCCGGACGAGATTGCACTGGATGCGATCCGGGCAGTCGGCAATGACGGTCATTTCTTTGGCATTCAGCATACGCAGGATCGCTATACCACGGCCTTCTATCAACCCTTCCTGAGTGATTGGAAAAACTATGAAGGATGGGAGGTCGCCGGCGGTATCTGGACGGCAGAACGCGCGCATCACATGTTCAAGGAGATCATCTCGAGCTTTGAAGCCCCCCCGATCGATGAAAGCATTCGCGAGGAGCTGGCCGCTTTTGTCGAACGCCGCAAAGCGGAAGGCGGCGCGCCCACGGATTTCTGACCGGACAGGTGGTATCGCGCTGATACTCGGTTGAATTAGCTACAACTCAGGGTGGATTTTGGCTATTTGTTAAGGTTTTTCCGGCCACAGTGCACAGGACACCAAACTGGGGCAACTGATGCATGGTCTGATCAATCGGGCGATACAGTCCTTTGTCTGTGCGACCTACGGGCGATCCTGCTGGTTGCGCGTGACCGAAGCCGCGCGGCTGGGGTTTGTCGAGTTCGAGGCCATGCTCGTCTATGACGATGACATGACGTCCAAGGTAATGGAGGCGCTGAGCGCCGACCTCGATCGGCCGCAAGCCGAAGTGTTTGAGGACCTGGGAACGTATCTCGTGTCTCATCCGAATATGGAAGGGCTGCGCCGACTTCTCAGGTTCGGCGGCGTCAGTTACGTGGAATTTCTTCATTCGCTCGACGATCTGGCGGACCGCGTGCGGCTGGCCGTGTCTGATTTGACCCTGCCGGCCTTGGAACTGAGAGAGCTGTCAGCCACGGAATTTCAGCTGAGTTGCTCTCCGGGCCTGCCAGGGTATTCCAATGTCATGGTTGGGGTCCTGCGCGCAATGGCGGATGACTATGGTGCGCTGGTGATGCTGTCACACGAGGGGCAGCGGCAAGGCAGTGACGTCATTTCTATCATGTTGGTTGAAAGCGCTTTTGCTGAGGGGCGGCATTTTGATCTGGGGGCTCGGAACGGATGACAGATACCCAAGAACTGGCAGGTCTGCTGGAAACGCTTTGCCCGATGTTCCTGTTGGTGGACCAAAACGGGCATATTCAGCAAGCAGGTCCGACCCTGCAAAAGTTGCGACCTGAACTGCCGCTGGTGGGGCAGGGATTTCTGGATGTGTTTGAACTGATCCGCCCCAGAACGATCACCACCATTCCCGCCCTGATGTCAATGGCGGGGGCGAAGCTGCATCTGAGGTTTCATGATGAACCGCGCACAACCCTCAAAGGCTTGGTCGCTCCTTTGCCGCATTCCGGTGGCGCGGTCATCAATCTGTCATTTGGTATCTCGATTTTGGATGCGGTGCGGGACTATGCGCTGACAAGTGCGGATTTCTCGGGCACGGATCTGGCGATTGAGCTGTTGTATCTGGTCGAAGCCAAATCCGCCGCGATGGAGGCATCCCGCTCTCTCAACCTTCGGCTACAGGGTGCGATGCTTGCAGCCGAAGAGCAGGCCTTTACCGACACATTGACCGGACTGAAGAACCGCAGGGCAATGGATCACTTGCTCGAGCATTTGATTTCGGGAAATTCCACCTTCGCGCTCATGCATCTGGATCTGGACTTTTTCAAATCTGTAAATGACAAGCTGGGCCATGCGGCGGGTGACTTCGTCTTGCAGCAGGCCGCCCGCATCATGCAGCAGGAAACACGAAGCAACGACACCGTGGCCCGGGTCGGGGGGGATGAATTCGTCATTGTTTTCAATGATCTGACGCGGGAAGATACACTGGCCTGCATTGCTGGTCGTCTGATATCAAGGTTGAATGAACCGATGACCTTTCAGAATCAGAGTTGTTCGATCTCGGCCAGTATTGGCACTGCCTTGTCCACGCAGTTCGACTGCGCCAATGCCGCCGACATTCTTCACGCAGCAGATTTGGCCCTTTATCAGGCCAAGCGCGACGGCCGGTCTTGCCATCGCATGTATTCAGCGTTGAGCAAGGCGCAAACCTGAATGCGTTCTGAAAACACGATGGGCACGTATCGGGGCTTCAGGCTGAACCGAATGCCGCATTTATCTTTTTCGCAATCTGTTGCCGGATCGGAGGCAACTCTCCCACCACCGGCAGGACCACGCCTGAAAACCCTGCGCGATCCAGCTCTTGCGGGACGTCTTCCTGCACATGCCCTCCGGCACAGGCAAAGAACGGAAGGCACAGCGCCTGACCTTCGGTACCGTTCGCAGCGTCAGATATGGAAGGTGGCTCTTCGACGAAACCGACGCGAACGGATTTGAACGCAATCAGTTCTGCAAGCTGTTTCGCAAACTGCAACGCCACGGTCGACGGGTTCCGGCTGCGCCCGGAACCATGCGCGGCAATGACCAGATCGGTGGACCGAGCGGCCCAGTGTTTGTCGGACAATTCCGATCGCAGGGCCTCTGCGGTCAGGGCCGGCAGGTCCGGGTCAATTCCAAGCGGGTCCAAAATCCGTGCCGGATGGTGCCCAAGCCGTTTGGGTAGCGCGCTGGTGACAAACCACCCTTTTGCCATGAATAGTGGATAGATGACCGCGTTTTCGGGCGCGCGGTCCAGCTTTGCATCCAACGCACCCGGCGCAGCCAGAGTGGCTGAATGTACCGCTACATGCTCGGTAAGCGCGTTGACCTTGGCGGCGAATGCCGCAAGTGCAGCTTCGGCCGGTTCCGGGTCTGACGGTTGGCCATGAGCGACAATTATGGCATGTGACATTCGGATCTCCTGCTGCGTTGCGCGATAGGTGTTTCACATCAACCTGAAGTCAACACCTCAGTTAGCCCAGAAGTGTCAGCCATAGCCAGACGGTCAGAATGGACGAGGCCGTTCCGATAAGTACCGCCGACGCTGCGACCCGTTTTGCACGACCATACATGTTGGCGAAGATATAGGCGTTGAAACCCGGAGCCATGGCCGCATTCAAAACCCCCGACCGAAACAGATCCTGCGGCAGGCCCGTGGATTTGCCGAACACCCACACCAGGCTGGGATGCAGCATCAAAGAGATACAGCAAACATAAGCAATGGTGCGCAGGTCGCCCTCGGGCTTGTATTTGACCAGCACACCGCCCAAGGCAAACAACGCCCCGGGCAGGGCAGCACGGGTGATCAACGCCAGCGCTTCGTCGACCACGGCAGGGATCGCCAGGCCGGACAGGTTGACCAGAAACCCAAGGGCGATACCAAGGATCAGCGCGTTCTTGAACATTGCGGACAAAACAGACCGTGCCATGCGCACGCCACCATGACCGCGATTTCGCACGACCTCCATCACCGTGATCCCGACGCCGTAACAAAACGGAGAATGGAAGGCGATGATCGCGTAGTTGCCGGTCAGGTTCTCGGGCCCATATGCGCGTTCGGTTATCGGCAAACCCAACAGGACAGAGTTTGAGAACAGGCAACAAAACCCGATGGCAACGCAATCTTCCCAATCGCGCCCGAAAATGATGCGTGCGCCGAACAGGCCTGCTGTGAAACACAGGGCGGCAGCGGAATAGAAACTGGCCAAAAGCCGGGGGTCGAAACTGGCGCTGAGGTCCAGATGCGCGATGGCCAGGAACAAAAGGCAGGGAATCGCAAAGCCTTGGGTGAACTTCATCAGCCCATCGACATGCGCTTCTTTGAAGTACCCTGTGCGTGTTGCCGTATACCCGGCCCCGATTACAAGGAAAACCGGAAGAATGACGTCGATCAGGCTTTGCAGCATGTGGCCCCCGTGCGACGGGCCTGCTGCGATATCATGCGGGCGACGGGCAGCGGCCTACTGCGACTGATGGATCACCATCCCGTCGAAGGCGGGGGTGATGTGGTCGGGGGTTTCCGCATCGACGGTCGCATAGTCGAGATCGATATGCATGTTGGTCAGAACCGCGCGCTTCGGTTGTAGTTCTTCGATCCATCCAAGCGTCTTTTCCAGATGGGTATGCGTTGGATGAGGTGAACGGCGCAGGGCATCGATGACAAGGCAGTCCAGCCCTTTCATTTCGGGCCAGGCATCGTCGTAGATCTCGGCGACATCCGGAAGATAGGCGAGTTGCCCAATGCGGAATCCCAGGGAATCGATCGAACCGTGATTCACTTTGAAAGGACGAAACGGAATCGGGCCGCCGGGGCCGTCGATTTCAAATGGACCGTCGATGGACTTGAGCTCGAGTATCGGAGGATAAGGAGAGCCTTCCGGCTGAATGAACGCGTATCCAAACCGCCCCAACAAGGCGTTCTGGGTGTCGCCATCCGCCCAAACGGGAACGCGGGTTTTCATGTTGAACACGATCATGCGCAAATCATCGATTCCATGCACATGGTCTGCGTGAGAGTGCGTATAGACGACCCCGTCCAACCGCCCTGTACCCGTGTCCAGCAACTGGCTGCGCATATCCGGCGTGGTGTCGATCAGAACCGAGGTTGTCCCATCTGGCCCGTCGCGTTCGACCAGCATCGAACAGCGGCGCCGGATGTTCTTGGGGTTCGCAGGGTCACAATCGCCCCACTGACCGCCCAGCCGCGGCACGCCGCCAGAGGACCCGCAGCCCAGAATTGTAAATCGGAAGCCGGTCATGCAGCGGCCTTGTATGATGCCGCTTTGGTAAACAGCCGGTCGAAGTTCGTCTGTGTCTGGTCAGCAAAGGCGGAATAGTCCATGCCAAAGATTTCGGCCCCCTTTTGGGCCGTGTGCACAGTATAGGCCGGCTCGTTTCGTTTGCCGCGATAGGGCGGCGGGGCCAGATAGGGCGCATCAGTTTCCACCAGAATCTTGTCCACCGGGGCGTTTGCGAAGATATCGCGCAACTCCTGACTTTTGGGAAAGGCTGCGATGCCGGACATGGACAGATAAAACCCCAGCTCCAGCGCGGCTTTGGCCAATTGAGCAGACGATGAGAAGCAGTGCATCACGCAGGAATAGGGTGCGTTGCGATATTCTTCAGCCAGAATGCGGGCCATATCTTCATCAGCTGCGCGGGCGTGAATGATCAGGGGCAACCCGGTGCACTGGGCCGCTTCGATATGGATGCGAAGTGTCTGTTTCTGCACTTCGGCACTGTCGGCGGTATAGTGGTAGTCCAAGCCGGTTTCACCAATACCGACGAATTTAGGATGCCGTGTCAGGGCGACCAGATCATCGACCGAGGCCAATGGCTCGTCCGCGGCGCTCATCGGGTGTGTGCCGGCGGCATAGAAGACCGGCGCGTGGGCTTCGGCAATCGCACGGACGGCGGGTTCGTTGCGCAGTTTGGTGCAGATCGTCACCATCCGGGTCACGCCAGCCTGGGCAGCACGCGCGATGATGTCGTCCAACTGGCCTTCGAAATCCGGGAAGTCCAGATGGCAATGGCTGTCGGTAATCTGGGGGGTGTCGCTCATCTGTTCTGACCGGCAGTTTCCTGTATCTTGAACACCGTATCTAGGACCAGAGCGGCAGGGTCAAGGTTGACTGCCTGACCATGTCGCGCTCGAGCTGTGATCGTTGCGGAGACCTCGGCCCAGCGACGGGCTTGATTTGGTGATGCTGACAGACGCGCCAGTGTTTCACCCTCGTTGGGGGCGGCTTCCGGAAGGGGGGGCGTGCCCGTTGCCCCGGTCAGGGCCAGCCGTGACAGAGCGATGTCGATCAGGGTAAGCAAAAGTTCGAACCGGTCCGCCGCGCCGCGCTGTGCTGCCGCTTCGGCCAGGGCCAGCGCGCGCTGGCGGTCCATGCGGGGCAGGGTGCCTAGAATGGCGATCAGTTCGGCATAGATGTCCAGACCACCCAGATTGATCAAACGCAAGGCGTCTCCGACTGAACCTGCGGCAAGCGCGGCAAGGTGTTCTGTCTGCGCGGGAATTTCGGTTTCCGTTTGTGACAGGGCGGCTTGCATGTCTTGCGCGTTCAGCGGACCGAGGCGCAGCGTGCGACAGCGCGAACGGATGGTTGGCAACAGGCGTGAGGGTTGATGCGATACCAGCAAAAGGGTGGTGCGGGCAGGCGGCTCTTCCAGCATTTTCAGCAATGCGTTGGCGGCGCTGACGTTCATTTCGTCTGCTGAATCCACGATCACGACGCGGCGGCCGCCGTCCGCAGAGGACAGGCCAAAAAATTTCCCGAGCTTGCGGATGTCATCCACGACGATCTCACTGCGCAGCCGTCCCTGATCGTTCAGCGACCGGGTTATCGCCGCCAAACCCGGTTCTGCCCCGGCCTGAATGCGATGGGCCACCGGGTGATCGGGATCGATATCGAGCGTCTCGGGCGGAGGCGGCGCTCCGAACAACCCGCCATCCTCGGCCGGCGGCGTGGCAAGCAGAAACCTTGCAATTCGCCAGGCAAGGGTCGCCTTGCCGACACCGCGTGGCCCTGTCAGCAGCCAACCGTGATGCAAACGGTCCGAGGTGTAGGCGATCAGGAATGCCTGTTCAGCCGCATCCTGGCCAAAAAGCCGAACAGTTTCGCGCGGATGTGGTGCGCCCGGCACCTGATCCGGAGAAGGGATATCGTCGTTCATCGTCTACCGCAGTGCTGCCTGGACGATTTCTGTCACATCCTGCGCAACGCTGTCCATGTCCCTGTTGCCATCCACGATGTGAAACCTGTCGGGGAACTCATCGGCCAGCGCCAGAAAGCCGGCGCGCATCTTCTTTTGCAATTCCGGGCCAAAATCCTCGAACCGTTCTTCGGTGCCTTGTCGCCCCTTGGCGCGTGCCAGGCCCGTTTCAGGGTCCATATCGATCAGCAGCGTCATGTCCGATTCGCGCCCGATCATCAGGCTGTGCAACTGATCCACCAGATTTCGCAGGTCACCCCGGGACAAGCCCTGATACATACGTGTGCTGTCAGCAAAGCGGTCGCAGATCACCACCTTCCCTGCCGCCAGCGCGGGCTCGATTGTACGCTCCAGATGGTCGCGGCGGGCTGCTGTGAACAGCAGGATCTCGGTCTCGGCCGACCAGCGATCCGGGTCGCCCTCCAAAACCAGGCTGCGAATTTCCTCGGCCCCCGCAGAACCGCCGGGTTCGCGCGTCAGTACCACCTCGTGACCCTGCGCGCGCAGATGTTCCGCCAGCATCCGCGCCTGTGTTGACTTGCCTGAACCGTCAATGCCTTCGAAGGTCAGAAATAACCCCGCTTTCGTCACATCGACTCCAGCGGGTTGTTGATCACGTCCTTCAATACGATACCGCCGACGGTCAGCATACGCACTACAAACCCGCCAATCGCAACATCATCGGCTGCCACCAGCGCGCGCCGGATTTCCGGCAACCCTTCGGGCTTGATCACCAGTTCGGCCAGTTGCTGACCTTTCTTGACGGGCGCGTTGATCGGGCCCTCATAGACCACTTCGGCCTCGACATTCTGGGTGCCCAGAACCGGGAAAAGCACATTCAGATCACCTTCGGGAACAAGCCCCACGGTCTTTTTCTCGCCCATCCACAGCTTGGCTTCGGCTATCGGCGTTTCCGCGGTGGCAACTGTCCTCTCGACAAAATTTCGAAACGACCAGTTAACCACGGCCTCAGCCTCCTCTGCCCGCTGGCCGGTGCTGTCGAGACCCGTCAGCACAAAGATCACGCGCCTGTCGCCTTGTTTGGCGGACCCGACAAGGCCATAGCCCGCTTCTTGTGTATGGCCGGTTTTCAGGCCATCTGCGCCGATATCCAGTCGCAGCAACGGGTTGCGGTTGCGTGCGTTCGAGGGCGCGCGGCCATCGAATTCGAAAACTTCTTCGGCGAAAAGGGGATAGTATTCCGGAAAGTCGGTGATCAGCCGGTCCGCAAGAACGGCCAGATCATGAGCCGACATCATATGCCCGGCGGCGGGCCAGCCGTTCGAATTTGCGAAGTTCGAATTGTTCATACCCATCTGCTTGGCCCGCTGGGTCATGTATCGCGCAAATCCCGCTTCGGTGCCATCCGGGCTGAGCGCTTCGGCAATGACGACGCAGGCGTCATTACCCGACAAAACGATAATGCCGCGCAGCAGATCTTCGACACGAACGCGATCCTGCGTATTCAGGAACATCGTAGAGCCGCCATAGCTCATCGCGTGTTCCGAAACAGGCAGAGTTTCGTCCAGCGTCAAGCGTCCGTCCCGCAATGCTTCGAACGCAACATAAAGCGTCATGAGCTTGGACATCGACGCAGGCGGCAACGGTTGGTCGGCTTCTTTCGACAGCAGCACGGTACCGGTGGTTTGGTCGATCACGTAAGCCGCGCGGGCGGATGTATCAAAAGCCTGGGCTGGTATCGCCAGAACGGCAAGCCCGAGAGCCAGAACAGATGTTCGTATTGAGGACAGCATGTTACGCCTCCCTGAATTAGTCGGTTACCGTGAACGCATCTTTGAAGCCAAGGTCTTTCACGTCCTTTTGAAAGGCTTTGCGCTCGGCCCGGGTTGTGGCGGGGCCGACCAGCACGCGCCAGACTGTACTATTCGCTGTTTTCAGTTCCCGAACAACTGTGGGCAATCCGTTGCGACGCACCTTTTGGGCTGCTGACTTGGCGTTTGCCTCAACGCTGAAAGTTCCAATCTGAACATACGGTTTGCTCAAAGATGTCGCCGACGTTGTGGCTGCTGCAACAGGCGTGGCGTCTGACGCATCAATTGCTGCTGCGGCCCCCTCTACCGGGTCCAGCGGTGTTTCGGTGATCGCGGCGGGGTCTTTCTTTTGCCACCATTTCCGCTTGGCAGGTTTTTCGGCAGGTGGCGTGACCGTTGCATCCGACAAAGAGGGCGACGCCACGGCCGCAGCGGCTTCGGCGGCTACCTCTGCGCTTTCGGTTGCTGTGTCTGCCGCGGCCACGGCCGTTCCCGCAGCCGCAGCGACGGGGGCTTTCTTCTGCCACCATTTCCGCTTTGCAGGTTTTTCGGCAGGTGCATCGGCCTGATCGTCGGTTGATGTGGTAGTCTCGGCATCTTCGCTTGCGGTCTGGACGTCTTCAGCCGTTTCATCGGATGAACTGGCCGCACCTGCTGCCACCGCAGCCGTACCAGCCGCAGCGGCTGGTTCCTTTTTCTGCCACCACTTCCGTTTGACAGGTTTTTCCGGCTCTGCGGACGCTTGCGTGTCGGAAGCTCCATCGGCAACCGCAGCGGTGGTTTCGGCTGCCGATTCTTCTGCCTCTGGCGTATCCTCCGACGACGGTTCTTCCAGCTTCTCCCGGCGCAGTGCGACGACACTGACTTTTGTCGGCGCGCCCGCGAGCATTCCCAGCTCTTTCGCGGCAGCGGACGAGACCTGAAGCGCAGGCCCGGGTAAGTTGCGCTCGCGCCGGAATAGGGCGCCGGTCACCGATTTGTTGTTGGACGTGTTTTTGATCACGACACGCTCAGGTTGGAACGCATCCGGGTGCGCAACCCATATCCCGCCAAGAGAAGGCCGGCCATCCCAAAGCCCTGCTTCGGTTGTCTGAAAAACCTCAGGGGCCTCGACATCACGCTGAGAGCCGGAAGTCACCTCGGGCAGGAGTTCTGTTTTTCCCGAATTGTCTTCCGGTTTTTCAGTCGATTCAGAAGTTGACAAAACTTCTTCGCATCCGGCCAGTATCGTCAAAGTCAACGCCAGATACGCCAGCCGTTTCGGCCCCGGGCGTGTCTCGATCGCTCGCTTCATCTGCTTTTCCCTTGCCTGAAGGGGTTTCGTTTTCCGAACCCCACTGCCGATCTGCTGGTTCTGTTTGCCAGCCTGTTGCGGTCTTTCGTACGGATCATAACGTGGCTGAAGTGTCATGGAAAGACCGCTGCATGGGCTTCGGCAAGATTTCCCGATTTCGACTTGCCTCTGCGCGAACTTCGCCTTAGACCCTGCTTTCGACGGGGAGGTGGCAGAGTGGTCGAATGCGGCGGTCTTGAAAACCGTTGGGCGTGAGAGCGTCCCCAGGGTTCGAATCCCTGTCTCCCCGCCACTCATACCTGTCTCACTTCAGTTGTGTTTTCTGACCCGGAATTGTGCCGCAATTCCCGCGAGTTGGCGCATGCGCTTTCAATCAGAGACGGAGCAGATCGCACACTCAGAGCGCAATTCCGGCCGCAGTCTCTGTGGCGCATTTTGGCGGGGTCGCTTTGGGCGGGATTTCCCTGATACCCGGCAATTTACAGGGAATTTTCGTGAAACAGGTCTGAGTTCCGTCATTTCTCCTATCGGAACTGCATGTTTTCCAGAGGTTTATGTTGCAAATTCCCTAAAAGGTGGAACAGGGAATTTTCTCGTGGGAACAGGGAATTGTGCCTACGGATCAGGGAGGGCAAACCCTGTAACAGGGACGAAGGACTTGGAGATGTCAGAAGCCGAACAGGCGTTCCTGTTCAGACCAGTCTAGTGGGTGGGTCACGCTGACAAGACGCTTGAGTGTGAATTCGGTCGGCTGAGCGCCGTCGAGAATCGCGACCTGAATCTTCGGTGAAAGAAACGCGAGCTGAGCACGGGTACGGATGAAGGCGCCGGGGAGGTTTTCGCGGCGGGCAATTTCCATCAGTTGAACGCCGGCTTTTAGATCACGCGCCCAGCCATGAGCGCGGATCAGCATGGACCGGAGGTGGGGATCGGGTTGGGGTGCCATGTCTCCAGCGATGACCTTGGCCTCGACGCCGCGTCGTCGCAGATCGAAGGATGAGGTGATGTGTGTGAGATCCGGGTTCAGATGATCGGCCGCGATGCCAAGTGCGCTTGCCAGAGTTTTAGGGTTCAATTCGAGGTCGATCTGTCCGCGTGCAATTCTGCCGTTGGCCAGAATATCAGCACCGACCTGAGCGCCTTGGCCTCGAAGCCGAGTTACTAAATCCGCAGCTGAAGTCTGAACTGCCTCCGTTGACCCGGCCTCCGGTTGCGCCAGCACCTGGTGCGCGGCGGCGGCGTCTTGCAGATGTCTGACGATGACATCAATGACTGCGTGTTCCAGCGCCGGGCCGGGCAGTCGCCAGCCGGAGATATCCTTGCCACCCGAGATCAGTCGATTGGAGACGTAATAGCGCAACCGTCGGCCTTTGCGCGTGGTGTGGGTTGGCGTCAACCGATTACCTGTTTCGTCCTGCAGCAGACCGGTGAGCCAGGCGCCGGGGTCATTGGAGTGTTGGCGCGTATCGGAGCCGCCGCGTGCACGGGAGCGATTGGAGGCCTGTCGCATTTTTTCCTGTACCCGGTCCCAAACGCCTTGGTCGATGATCGCCGTATGTTGTCCGTCCCAGATCTTATTCTTGTGGCGAATTTTTCCGAGATAAACCGGGTTGCGTAGCAGGTAATAGATCTGACCCCGTGACAGCAGATAATCCCCTTTTATGCTGCCATCCGACCGAACAGCCCGTTTTGATCGCAGGTCTTCTGCTGTTGCCCGTTCTTCTACTTTGCGCAGGCAACCCAGCTCGTCATAAAGCCCAAAGAGATGTCGGACCGTTCTGGCCTCCTCCTCATTCACCACCAGCGTTCTTGCTTTTGGATCGGGGTGGCGGTCATAGCCGAGAGGCAGGTTGCCACCCATCCAAAGCCCCTTTTTCTTAGACGCTGCAATCTTGTCGCGAATACGTTCGGCGGTGACTTCCCGTTCAAACTGAGCAAAGGACAACAGCATATTCAGGGTCAACCGGCCCATGGAAGATGAGGTATTGAAGGCCTGTGTAACCGAAACAAAGGAACAGTTTGCCTGTTCCAGCCGGTCGACCAGCTTGGAGAAGTCGGTAAGCGACCGGGTCAGCCGGTCAATCTTGTAGACCACCACCATGTCAATACGCCCGGCATCGATCTCATCAAGCAGGCGTTGAAGGGCAGGGCGTTCGAGTGTACCGCCGGACAGGCCGCCGTCATCGTAGCGCCCGGGCAGTAGGGTCCAGCCTTCGTGTCGCTGGCTGGCGACATAGGCTGCGCAGGCCTCATATTGCGCGTCCAGCGAATTAAAGTCCTGATCCAGACCATCTTCGGAGGACTTGCGCGTGTAGATGGCGCATCGGGTTTTGCGGCGCGGGCTCATTTGGCCCCCTTGCCAGAGAGTCCGAAGAAACGCGGCCCTGACCAATGCGCGCCGGTAATCTCTCTGGCGATGGCCGAGAGCGAGCGATGGGACCGACCGTTCCAAGTGAAGCCGTCATCTGTAACGTCGACTACATGGGTCACGCCATTCCACTCGCGCAGTAGGCGCCCGCCGGGTTTTAGGGCAGGGCATGTAGGCCGGGGCTTCTTCATAGAGCCCTTTTCCAGCGTGACTTTGACCTGCCGGGGTAGCCCGCCATGACGGCGGGACTGCATCTCAAAGGCAATGAAACGGCGCATGAAGGGTTGGCTGAGCATGGCGGGGGCTTGTTGATCAAACAGTTGCTGCCAAAGCGTGACCAGAGCCGATCGACCCATGGCGGCGAGATCGGCGACATCGCTGGTCTTGGTCATGTCTCTTCTCCTGTTCCCGCCGTCAGGTGATATATGGATGGTCCATTTGGTTTGTCGGATGTCCGCCGTTCAATCGTTGCGCCTTTTTTCCGCAGACCGCTTAGAGCTGCTCGGACCGAATGAGGCTGCCACTCCGTTGCTTTGCAGAGCGCCTCAAGGCTGGCGCCGCTCGGGCGACGCAACAAAGCTTGCACCCGGTCAATTTTGGTTTGATTGGATTTGGACATATATTGTCTCCTCTGATCTGGGGCTGGCGGAATGCCGAACCCTGGTACTGAGGAGCGCCCGAATGGCTCGGGCGTGGATCCAGTGATGCGTGGTTCACAGCAACAGTCCAGCTCTTTCTTGGGCAATCCGAAGAGGGCTGTGTTATGCCGGGTGTTGCTGCTGTACCCCCGATTATTCGTCAACAATCTTAATTGGTTACTTTTTGCTTGGGGGTTGCAATTGCAAAAGCCCGCGCATAGATTCTAGCCAGCCCTGCAAGGGACAAGGTCCCACGGGGAGGTGAATACATCTCCCAGGCAGCATTCGGCGCCGCATTTGTGAAGCGGATAAGACCGAGAGCATTCGAAGGGGCAACGAACCGGATCGATTGGTCCGGAGAGTTGCTAGTCGTGCTCTCTCCGATTTTCCAGCGCGATCCCTCCATCTCGACGTCCGCGCGGCGTCACGCAAAAGGAGGCGGTTATGCCTGCCAACAAAACACAAAGTGACGCTCTGGCGTCCAATACGCCGATCTGGATGGCGGAGAAAGTCATCCAATTGAAGATCAGCCAGATCAAGCCCTACGCCAACAACAACCGCGTGCACGCGGCCAAGAATATCGACAAGCTCAAAGCTTCGGTGGCCCAGTTTGGGTTTGTCACCCCGATCCTGTTGGATGGTTCGGGCACAATCATCGCGGGCCATGGCCGCTATGAGGCCGCCAAGGCTCTGGGGTTGACGTCCGTGCCGACGGTTGTCGCGGGTCACCTGTCAGATGCAGAAGTTCGTGCTTTGCGCATCGCGGATAACAAGCTGGCGGAACTGTCGGACTGGAACCAAGCAGCGCTGCAGATCGAATTTGCCGAGCTGACGGACCTCAGCCTTGATGGTGAACTGGACTTTGATCTGGATATCACCGGGTTCGAAACGCCGGAGATCGACATTATCATCGATGGCACGGATGAGGCCACGAAGACTGAAGCGGAATCTGTTGAGACGCCTGACCCCGCGGTACCGGCAATTACGCAGCCGGGCGACCTCTGGATTCTTGGAGATCACCGCATCTTCTGCGGGGATGCTTTACAAGCTCAGAGCTACGAGATGCTCCTGGATGGCGAGAGCCCGCAGATGGTGTTCACCGATCCTCCTTATAACGTACCGGTCAATGGGCATGTCCGCTGTGGCACCGGCGGCGATCATCGCGAATTTGCCATGGCGTCGGGAGAAATGTCGGACAGCGAGTTCCGCAACTTTCTCACCGACGTGATCAACCGGCTGTTTGACTGCTTGCCGGACGGAGGCATTGCGATGATCTGCATGGACTGGCGTCACATTGAAGAGTTGATTGCGGCCGGCAAGGCAGGTGGATTGGAACTCATCAATCTCTGTGTCTGGAATAAGACCAACGGAGGCATGGGCAGCCTTTATCGGTCCAAGCACGAGCTGGTTTGCATCTTCAAGAAGCCCGGTGCGCCACATGTCAACAATGTCGAACTGGGAAAACATGGTCGCAACCGGACCAATGTCTGGGACTATGCCGGTGTGAACAGCTTTGGGGCAGGGCGTGAAGCGGATCTCGCTGATCATCCCACGGTGAAGCCAACGGCCCTGGTCGCGGATGCCATCATGGATGTGAGTCATCGCGGCGATGTCGTGCTGGACGCCTTTGGCGGGTCCGGTGCAACCTTGCTGGCCGCTGAGAAAACCGGACGCCGGGCGCGGCTTATTGAGTTCGACCCTGTTTACGTCGACGTCGCCATCCGTCGTTGGCAGGAGATGACCGGTGAGAGCGCCGTGCATGCCGTCACGGGGCAAACGTTCGATGCGCGTTCTGCGGCCAGCGACACCGCCTCGAAGCAGGAGGCGGATCATGTCTGACGATACGAAAGATTACGAAGTGGGCTACGGCAAACCGCCTAAAGCAACCCAATTCAAGAAAGGCCGATCCGGCAATCCGAAAGGGCGGCCGAAAGGTGCCAAAGGGGTGAATGCCAGCTTGAAACGTGAATTGGAAACCAAGATTACGGTTCGCGAAGGCAGCCACGAAATCCGGATTTCCAAGGCGGAGGCAATTGCCAAGCGGCTCACGGCTGGCGCGTTGAAGGGCGACACGAAATTGTTGATGGCGCTGCTGAAGCTGGACGCAGATCTGTTCAACACAAGTGACATGGACGCGCAAGAAACCGTCCGTGCGGTTGAGCCGGACGCTGTCGACTACGACATCCTCCGGGATTTCTTTTCCAGTCACCCGGATGGTGACGGCGGTCCTGAAGATGAGGAGGCCAATGATGTCAGCTCCTGATCCCAAAATGGTCCGTCAGGTCGCTCGCGAGGTTTGCCGGGATAATTTCTTTCCCTTCGTGTGGCGTGTGTTTGGCACGCTGCACCAGGGGACTGACCGCGGCTTTGATCCGGCCTGGCATGTGCGTGCTATGTGCCATGAGTTGGACAACGTACGCATCGGCGAGAACAAGCGATTGATCATCAACATTCCGCCGCGGTGCCTGAAATCCGTAACAGTGGCTGTTGCGTATGTTGCCTATCTTCTGGGTCATAACCCCAGCGCCAAAATCATTGTTGCCAGCTACGGGCTGGATCTGGCGCGTAAACATTCCGAGGATTGTCGTCGGATCATGTCTGCGCGCTGGTACCGGGAAATGTTCCCTGAAACGGTCTTGGCTAAAAAGGGCAACACCTCAGAAGAAATCCGCACCACAAAGGGAGGCAGCCGTAAGGCTGTCTCCATCGGAAGTTCTGTCACCGGTCATGGCGCTGATTACATCATCATCGATGACCTGCTGAAAGCTGGAGATGCGGGCTCCGAGGCCGAGCTGGTCAAGGCACAGGAGTTCATTGAGGGGACCTTGCTGTCGCGCTTCGACAACCCGGCCGAAGGGCGCGTGGTCATGGTTGCACAACGGCTGCACGAGATGGATCCGCCGGGTTATCTGCTTGAACGTGGGACCTATCGGCATCTGAATCTGCCTGCCATCGCCGAAGAACATGAGAAGGTGCCTCTCGGGCGTGGAAGGGTCATGTGCCGCAAACCGGGTGATCTCCTGTGCCCGTCCCGTTTGGATCAGGACACGCTGGATACCAGGCGTCGTGAAATGGGCGCAGCTGTGTTCAATTGCCAGTATCAGCAGAACCCGGTTGCGCCAGACGGATCGCCGCTGCGCTGGGAATGGTTCGGGACCTACGAGACCATCGAAGATCGTCGCTGGTTCCAACTGGTTGTTCAAAGCTGGGATACGGGGATGTCTGCGGATCCGCGATCCGACTTCTCGGCCTGTACGACCTGGGGGTTCCGAGAAAATGCGTGGTATCTTATCGACGTCTGGCGCGGGCAGGTAGACTACCCAGACCTAAAAGCCAAGGCACTGCAGCTTGTCGGTCGTTGGGATCCCGATCGTGTTCTGATCGAAGATGCTGCCTCAGGCAAACCGCTATTGGACGAGCTGTTTCGTGATAACCGTCGGCGCTACGAACGCATTAAACCCGACAAAGACAAGGAAACCCGGTTCCAGTCCGCTTGCGGTCCTGTCGAAGAGGGCAAGGTGTATCTGCCTGCAGACGCACCCTGGCTACCGGTATTCAAACGAGAGCTTCAGTCCTTTCCACGCGGGCGCAACGACGATCAGGTCGACAGCTTTGCCCATTTTCTGAACTGGTCCAAGGGACCGGGCTTCTACCGGGCATTGGGCCGGGACCACCGGATCAACATCGAACGTCGGGAGCGCAATCGAGAGAGGGTCAGACGGCGGTAGAACCTCAGCGTCAAGCTTGAAAACTCGTTGAATATTGCTGGGAGGGCCGATGTCGGACCAATCCTGAGAGCGGCCCCAATGACCGCTCGCAACCACAAACCAGTCTCATCGCCAATGCCGTCGGATGACTGCTTCGAGCCCAATGCGGACTTTCGAAATGTCATCTTGCTTATGTCGAGAAGAAGGCAAAAGCAGTTTATAGGGCTACTTCTCGAACCAGCGTGCAATAGCGGCCCAGCCGAGTGCGATGTTTTCTTTTTCCGTGCACAGTATCAACGGCTGCTATCCGGCGGATTGAAGTGCTGGTTCGTCTCGTCCGCAGGGCAGTTGACCACTCAACCAGAGATCGCTTCTCATTATACCCATACAGCGACGTTCGCGGTTCGTTACCGTGCTATCAATCATCCAACGGCTGCGATATCTGGCGCTCGTTCTGTCGCTCTCCGTCGAATGCAAAGCGGACAACGCTGACCTTTTCAGCGCTCACTTCGATGCGAGGTTTCTGAAAATGATTGCACAACGCAACAACAGTGCCCGGACCTTGTACTTTACCAATCTGGAAAACGTGTCGTGACGTAGCTGGGGAGTCGGTCTGTAAACAGCCGTTTCAGCGCGGATCTTAAGACGATGCCCGCTGTTGTTTTCGCGGGGCTTCCGTTCTTTGGAGAGTAGCCAATCGCTTGCCGCGTTTCGGTGATATCCCAGCGCATACCTGGGTTATCTGACATTAGGTTCAGGGCTGCGAAGGAAATATCCTTGGCATCGATTGCGGCGCGCATTCCGCCTAGAAAGTCCCGATCACTCAACCACATTTCCTGACCCCACCGGCCCATCGCCATGTGTGTGCCGGGTTGGTTGCCGTGAGTCCATTGCGTCCAGCCGATGCGCAAGCAGATGACCGACAGTCCGTGATGCTCGGCGAAATAGGCCCCTGTCCGTTCACAGAATAACTTTGACATGCCGTAGGCGTTTACTGGCCCTGGTGGTGTCGCGCTGTTGAGCACCTCATGCGTGAACCTTTTGTCGCCGTGAACCCAGTTGGAGCTGGCAAGAACCACGCGGCTGACGCCCATGGCTGCCGCATGGTGATAGAGAGAAAGCGTTGCATCCATATTGTGTTTGATCGCGGAGGCCCAAGTGGCGGAGGGCTCTCGGTCACCAGCTAGATGCACGATAACGTCCACTCCCTTTAGCAAACTGACCCAACTGCTGTCGTCGGACAGGTCTGCGGTGTGAATGTCGGGATGATCAACGGGGCGAATGTCGATGCCAGAAACGGTGTAGTCGGGGTCGCTTTCTAGCGCGTCAAAAAGTTTGCGGCCGAGATGCCCACCAGCGCCTGTAATCAGGACATGCATGACAGGAACTCCTTGTTGTTTGTGAGCCCCAATGGCATTTGGGTTGCATCTTCATCCGTCAAGACGCGGAACGTCTGCCGAAAACTCAGCGTTTCATTTGGTGCAAGCTTGCGTGCCGGGGAGTGCCACTCCGCTTCGCAATAGGCGTAATCGGCTGAATTAAAGACCTCAAACGGATAGTCGTGTGCAAATTGATCGCCCTTTTGAGGTTCTGGTACCGAGCACATTAGCAACGGGGCATCAGCGCCGCACCGTATCAATGTACGACCGTTGGGGTTCGGTAGCCCGACCTTGAATTCCTGCTGTCTGTTGCAATCCACGACAATGCTTTTGCCGTGCGTAGCTATCATCCCTTCGGAAGAGCCAAAAACAGGATAAAACGCGGGGTCTTCCAACTCGACACCGATCTTGGCAGTGGTGTTAAGCATCATGACTGACCAAATGCCGGTAAGGCGAGAGGAGGTCCCATGGTTGACCACGATGTGTTCTATTTCCCAGCTTTCCGCCGAGGTCAGCGTGATGCGGCGCGACACTGACAAGTGCGAGGTCGGGCATACTGCGCTGGTCATGTCGATACGAGTGCTGCTTCTTGAAGTGATCTGGTAAGAGCCGCTGTCCAACACGGGAAACGGAGCGCCGTTTACCCAGGATGCATCTGGGGCGATCCACGTCTTCTCTCCGCCCCAGAGCGGAAAACCAAATTGTGGAGAGCGTGTGGGCAGATCAGTAAGCCGTGTGTCATCGACATCCAAACCGTCGAGATCTGCGTTCTGAAATAGGAGGGAGCGACCTTGGAAGTTTATATCCCATAGGCGGCCCCCGATGCCGGGCAGGAGTGTCAGTTGCAGATCGTTTTGCTGCAGGTGAAGAACGCTCCATCTGTCCGACATGTACCCCCTCCTATCGGGTTCCCGGCGCGATCGAATGCGCCGGGACAATCGCTTAGGTGTGTTTGAACTGGACGACGTTTTCGGCCGTAATCGGCATAACCCCGGTCTCAACGCGCTCCGGCAAAGGGTTGATGCCAGCCGCCTTCCAATCGGGCAAGACCTTCAGCGCGTCTGTGTTCTGCCAATGCATCATGTGGAAGGCTAGAAAGATCTCAAGATAGGATTTCTGTGCCACAGCGCCGTGAATTGTGCCGTCTTCGATATAGGGAAGCATATCATCATTTCGGTCCATCGCGACGATCTTGATGTCCTTGCGTCCCGCCTCATTGACGGCAATTGCAGCGCCTTTGCCGCTGTCGCCGTCCGTGCCGCCAATTCCAACAATATCCGGGTTCGCCTGAATTGCCTGAAGGTAGGCTGTCGGCGCATAGGAAGGGTCGGCCTTATCGTTGACGACGTCGACCACTTCGATATCCGGGTATTTCTCAGCAAAGATTTGTTTGTACCCCTCGACCCGCTCCAATGTGGAGGGGGCAGGGAAAGTGCCGAGGATAACCTTGCCTTTCCCGCCAATCGCTTGCGCGAGCATTTCGCCGCCGACACGTCCTGCCTGAACGCCATTGATACCAAGGAATGTGGACCGGGGGCTGTCGGGAATATCGCCAATACAACATGTGACCGGAATGCCCGCCTCGACCGCACGTTCGACGCCGGGGGCCAGAGTGGCCGGATCACCGGGGAAGATAAGGATGCCTGCGGGACGTCTTGCGATCAGTTCATCCAATTGGCGCGCTTGTGCGGCCGTGTCGAAATCCAAGGGGCCCGTGAATGTGGCCTTGATGCCCATCAGTTCCTCAAGGTCTTCCATTGCATTTCGATAGTCCACCCAGAACGGCACCTGCGTGACGATGGACAGGAACACATACTCCTTGCCGGCCGCTTGCGCCATGGCTTCTTTGGACAGCATGGGCAGTCCGAACGCTGCGGCCAATCCAGCGGTGGTGCCCGCTGTCAGCAGCCTGCGCCGATTCACGTTCAATTCAGTCATCGTAGTCTCCCTGTTTTGGATCTTTGGTTGTTGTTGAGTTTTGGAAAGCTTCGGGATTAGCCCCGTTTGCTTCGGATCAGCATGTCCAAGGCGACCGCTGTAACGAGTACACCGCCGATGACGATCATCTGCCAGTAGATCGATACAGCCAGCATCGTCATAGTGTTGTTGATCAACGCAACGAAAACGACGCCGAGGAAAGCACCAAGAATAGTACCTTCGCCGCCGCGTAGGGATGCGCCACCGATGACAGCCGCTGCCAGAACCTGAAGTTCGATACCGTTTCCTGCCGTGGGCGTGCCGCTCATCAGGCGGGAGGCCAGCAATACACCCGCCAAAGCAGCCAGAATACCGGTCAGTGCGTACAGAATGATACGTACGCGTGTGACATGGATGCCTGACAACATCGCGGCCTTTTCATTGGCGCCGATGAAATAGACCTGACGGAAAAAGCGCGTATGGCGGACGGCCAGGTCAAACAGAACGACGAGCAGAATGGTGAACAAGACGATTACCGGAAAGCCGCCTATGTCAGCTTTGCCGATCCAGGCAAATGATGCCGGCAGGCTTGAGACAGAAAAACCTTCGGTCAGGACAAGAGCGATGCCTCGCGCGATCGACATCGTGCCGAGGGTCGCGATAAGCGGATTGATCCCGAGGCCGGTCACGAGCAAACCGTTCACTACCCCGACAATTCCACCCAACACTAATCCGCATACCACAGCGAGCGGAATTGGCATGCCAGTCAAAAGCAGCATGGCTACGACGGTAGAAGACAAAGCCATAACCGATCCAACGGAAAGATCGAACCCGCCGGATGCAAGTAGGATCGCCATACCGATCACGATGATCGCGGTGGGGGCCATGCCCACGGCCACGGCTCGAAAGTTCGAGAAGCTGAGGAAATAGGGATTAACGTTGGACATCACGATGATGATGGCGGCGATCAGAACGATCAGCGTCAGTTCACGAATATCGACAAAAGCTTGTAGAACACGGCGCAGCAGCGGACGCTTCATGGGCAAGTTGGCTTGAGCGGTCATGGTCACGTCGCGACTCCTGATTGATTGGTTTGGGGTGCGTCCACAATTGGAACGGAATTTCCAGCGGCCATTTGAAGAAGCGTGGTTTCGGTTGCCTCAGCGGCTGCGATGTCTCCCATGAGGCGACCGTCGTGGACGACAAGGATGCGGGTCGAGAGAGAGACCAGTTCGGGAAAATCGGATGACACGACGAGGATGGCCATTCCCTCGGCTGCTCGACGCAAAAGTTCCGTGTGGATTTGGAATTTGGCTCCGACATCGACCCCTTTTGTGGGCTCCTCAATGATCAGAAGAGCTGGTGCGCGTTTGAGCCACTTGGCCAACATAATCTTTTGCTGATTGCCCCCTGAGAGATCACCAACAAGTTCGTTAATCCCGCTGGTTTTGACACTGAATGCGTCAATGGCTGTTTGGCTGGCTGCTTTGATCGAGCCCGAACGCATGAACCCAGCAGACGCATGATCGGAAAGACTGGCCGCGATCAGGTTGTCGCTGAGTGATTGTTCCAGAAAGAGGCCTTCAGTCTTGCGTTCCTCGGGAACAAACCCGACCCCAGCACGCATCGCCTGCCGCAAGGACGCAAAGTTAACAGGCTTGCCGTGCAGTCTGATCTCCCCGGTCGCGCCATGCATCAACCCAACAATCGATCGAACAATCTCGCTGCGGCGAGCGCCCATCAACCCTGCCATCCCTACAATCTCTCCGGCTTTAATGGAGAAAGAAATGTCTTCGAATTCATCTGGATGGGTTAATTCTTGGACATGCAAAACCTCTTCGCCGTTAACCTTACCTGACCGCGTGACATCACCGGGGTGAGCGCCGCCGATCATCTCGGCGACGACTTGTTCCTGAGAAGTTTCCGAAACCGGTAAAGTGCTGATGTGGCGCCCATCTCGCAAAACGGTAATGCGATCCGAGATCTGGAAAATCTCGGCCATATGGTGGCTGACATAGACGATGCCAATCCCTTTCTTTGTCAGGGACTTTAGGACTTCGAATAGTGCGTCTACTTCGTCGGGTGCCAATGCCGATGTCGGTTCATCCAGCAAAAGGACGCGGGAATTCAACGACAGAGCCTTGGCGATTTCAACAATCTGGCGGGAGCTGATCGGCAAGTTTTCCACGGGTGTTGAGACGTCGATATCCAGACCGAATTCCGCCAGCAACGCCCCCGCTCGGCGGCGCAGTTCGGGCCAGTCAACTACGCCGAACCGGGTGGGTACGCGGCCCGCGTAGATGTTTTCTGCAACAGAGAGCGCGCCAGCGAGGCTGAGCTCTTGGAAAACACAGCCGATGCCCAGGGATTGCGCATGCGACGGGCTTTCGACCCGCTGTTCCTTGCCGTCGCACAGGATACGCCCAGCAGAAGGTTGGTGAAGTCCATAAAACAGGCCGAGACAGGTGGATTTTCCGGCGCCGTTTTCCCCGCATAGCGCGTGAACTTCGCCGGGTCTCAATTCAAAGTCGACGCCATCCAAAACAATGTTCGTGCCGAAGCTTTTGCCAACCCGATCCAGCTGGATCAGTGGCTGTAGCCCCGGTGAGTCAGGTTTCATTGCTGGCGTCATACAAGCTTCCTCCCGCCTTTTGATTGGCATCTGATATCTCAGATGTCAACTGAAAAAGAAAAGACCGTGAGGTGCCCAAAAGAAAGGGGCGGCGCCGTTCTAGCCCGCCCCCGTCACAACGAAGCTACGTTTTTGCTAGGATGCGGTCGCTCCTTCGAGGACGATGGCGGCGCTTTTGTAGGCTTGTCTGGTGCGGTCAATATGCGCTGTGAGAAGAGATTTGATTTTGGCCATGTCACCTTCGCGAACGGCAATAGCGATTTTCAAATGCTCGTCGAAGGAGAGCTCAGTATGCTGTGGCAGCTTCGCCAAATGGGTTCGCAATGCGGCAATCTTACCGATGTAGCGTGTATAGCTGGCCGTCAGATAATCGTTACCGGCATGTTCAAAAATCAACTGATGAAATGAGGTATCCAGTGAAAGGTAGCCCTTTTCATTACCTCGCCTGCGTTCCTTCTCCATGTCCTTCACGACACGCTGCATGTCGCTGGCAAGACCTTCCGGGTTCCGCAACAACGCAAGTTCAAAGGCGGCAGTTTCGATAGCCTGTCTGAAATCGCAGATCTGAGTCACTTCCGGCTCAGACAGCGAAAAAACGCGTGCGCCTTTTTGAGGCTCGATACTGACCAACCCTTCGTCACGTAATTGAGCGAGTGCTTCGCGTACTGGCGATTTTGATACGCCCAGTTCTTCGGAGATTTTTCGCTCCGACAAAACCTGACCCATTTTCAGGGAGCCATCGATAATACTATTCCGCAAATGTTCCAGTGCGAGTTCACGCAAAGACTTGGGTCTCTCAAGCGCCATCTGAGGATATCTCCAAAAAAAGGTGTTGCCAGATGCAAGATATCTGATACACCAGATTAGGCAAGCTGGTATATCAGATATCAGAATGTATTTGGGAGATCAAAAAGTGCGCGCAGAGTTGGTCGTCGATTGTAAGAACCAGCACGGGGAAGGGATTTTCTGGAATCCCGCCGATGGTCTTGTCTGGTGGACCGATATTGAAGGCTGTGCGCTTTGGTCATTTGATCCTGCAACGTCAGACACCGCCTCTCATGAGATGCCGGAGCGCGTGTGTTGCTTCGCGCCGCGCGCGTCTGGCGGTCTGATTGTTGCTTATGCGGATCGAGTTGTCTTGTTCGATTCGCCGAATAGCGAGCAAACCCTCGTGGCACGATTCGAGCCGAACAACCCAGAAACACGGCTGAACGACGGGCGAACCGATCGCCAGGGGCGATTGATTGTCGGAGGCATGAATGAAGTTTCTGGTAACGCCGACTCGTCGGTCATCTGCGTGGATAAGGATTTGAGTGTACGGACGATTATCGAAGGAGTGTCTTGCGCCAATTCGACTTGCTTTACGTCCGACGGTGAGACGATGTTCTTCGCCGATACCCCGGATCGGGAAATCGTCGCATTTGATTACGACACCCGCAGTGGAACCGTTTCGAACCCTCGGCAGCACGCTTCTTTTAATGATGAACCTGGCTTGCCTGATGGGTCCTGTGTTGATGCCGAAGGGGGTGTCTGGAACGCCGAATGGGAAGGCCATCGCATTGTTCGAGTCGCACCTGACGGCACGATAGATCGCGTGATCGAGGTGCCTGTCTGGAAGCCCACCTGTTGCGCTTTTGGTGGCCCTGATCTCGACACGCTGTTCATCACGACCTCAAGGCTGATGAGTGACGAAGCAACTTTAACAAAAGAACCGGAATCCGGCGGCCTCTTTGCTGTGAAACCCGGCGTTCGTGGCGTGATCGATGCGCCATTCAAAGGATAACCAACGAAATTCTGGAGGAGAAAACTATGTTGAAAACGCTAATGACCACTACGCTTGCCGCAGGGTTCGCCACGCTGGCAACGGTCGCTCTGGCGGAAAATTATCCAGCGCCGGTTCCACTTGAGGACGGGGCGCAAGCGCCGATCGATGCGATAGAACCCAAGAACGAAACGTTCCGGATCGCGTATATGCCGCCGGCGACCGAGTTCAACTACTACATCGCCATCGGTGAAGGCATCAAAGCGGTTGCTGCTGAGGCCGGGGTCGAAGTGTTCATGCTTGCGCCCCAGTCCGGTGCGGACATCAACGGCCAAATGGGCATGATCCAGGATGTGCTGACGCAGGACGTGGATGCGATAATCTTTGGAACACACGATGAATTTGCTGCGGCACCACTGCTGAAGCAGGCCGTCGACAAGGGCATGGCAGTTCTGATGATCAACTCGGACATTCCGAACTTCCCGACACCCATTCATGGCGTTGTCGGGTACTCTCAGCGCAACGGCACGCATGCTATCGCTGACTGGGCCATTGAGACTTATGGCGATAAACCGTTGAAGGTCGGCATTATCGAAGGGCAGCCTGGCTATCACTCAACCGAGCGTGTGGGTGGCTTCCTCGATGGTATCGAGGGCAACGAAAACTTCGACGTTGTGGTGTCTATCGACGGTAAATGGAACGTTGAGGGCGGCAACACTGCTGGTATGGACATCCTGCAGTCGAACCCCGATCTCGACATGATCTTCGCGGCGAACGACTACATGATCATCGGGGCATCCTTTGCTGCGAAGGCACTTGGCCGCAATGACATCGTTCTTTTGGGTAACGATGGCGACACGTCCGGCCTCGAAGAAATTGCGGCTGGCAACATCACGGCAACCGTCAACACCTCACCGTTTTTGATGGGTAAGGCGGCTATGCACGCAACCATTGATGCGCTCAACGGGTCCTATCCCGGCGGCTGGATCGAAACGCCCACATCAATTGAAGACAAAGACGGTGCGATCAACGTGCTGCAAGAGCCAGAAAAGCTCTTCCCGCAGCCGTCCAAAGAGTACTGAGCTTTCTCCCCGCTTCCCGGTGGCGCGTGCGCGTGCTGCCGGGTCGCAAACCGACCGAGTTTCACTTTTGTCGAGGCAATCGCAATGACACCCGCAACGCCACTTTGGGAGTTTGTCGATATCACCAAGGCCTATCCTGGGGTACTGGCGAATGACAAGGTCAGTATCCGGCTTATGCCCGGTTCCATTCATGGGCTGCTGGGTGAAAAC
Source organism: Ruegeria sp. H8 (assembly GCF_056532905.1). Classification (NCBI taxonomy): domain Bacteria; kingdom Pseudomonadati; phylum Pseudomonadota; class Alphaproteobacteria; order Rhodobacterales; family Roseobacteraceae; genus Ruegeria; species Ruegeria sp. H8. Next base: position 594,160 of record NZ_JBQFNY010000002.1, read on the forward strand.
GGCTGTGGCAAGTCGACTATGATCAAGACACTGTCCGGCGTGCAGCAACCCGATAGCGGTCAAATCCTGCACAATGGCAAGCCGGTCACGATCAGCGACCCGCAGGCGGCACGTGAACTGGGCGTCGCAACAGTTTTTCAGGAATTCTCTATCGTGCCCACCTTGTCGGTTGGCGAAAACATCTTCCTTGGCAATATGCCTAGGTCCCGCTTTGGCGTGATCGACTGGGCCAAGGTCCACAACGAAGCCGCGCGCGTTTTGGCGGAAATGGATGTCGATGTTTCTCCCGAAACGATCACCGGCTCGCTATCGGTAGGCGAGCAACAACTGGTCGAGATCGCGAAAGCCGTCGCGATGGACGCCCGCATGATCATCCTGGATGAGCCAACGGCGGCATTGGGTGAAGATGAAATTGAACGCCTGCACCAGTTACTGCGCAATATGCGTGAACGCGGAACCGCTATTCTCTATGTGTCGCACAGGCTGGATGAGGTTGAACGGATCGTTGATGAAGTGACGATCCTGCGCAACGGCTGTGTTGTGCGTGCAAGTGGCGAGACCAAGATCAACGTCTCTGAAATTGTCAGCGCAATGGTCGGTGAGGACATTGGTGAGCACTATCCCAAGGAGCAGAACGCGACCAAGGATGTTGTGCTGGAAGCGGCAGGTTTGGGCACCAATTCGGGCGTGAAAGATGTATCGTTCTCGTTGCACCGGGGTGAAGTTCTGGGCTTGGGTGGTGTATTGGGCAGTGGCCGCACAGAGATTGCCCGCGCCCTATTCGGGACAGATGAGCTAACCGCCGGGCAGATATCACTGAACGGCAAACCGGTTCGCTTTCGCCGGGAAATTGATGCGATCCGTGCGGGTTTGGCTCTTGTTCCAGAGAACCGAAAGTTTGACGGGTTGTTCTTCAATTTCCGCGCAAGCGGGAACGTAACCGCAGCCTCCCTCGGCGGGCTTAGTCGGTTCGGCGTGTTGAATCTCAAGGCGGAAGAGCAAGCCACCCATGACCTGATCCGCGATTTGGAAATCTCGACCCAGGCTGAGGAAAAGACGGTCAACTTCTTGTCTGGTGGTAATCAGCAGAAGATCGTGATTGCACGTTGGCTGTTCTCAGCTTCTGACATCCTGATCCTTGATGAACCGACGCAAGGGATCGATATCGGCGCTAAGATCGCTGTTTACAAGCTGATTAACAGGCTCACGCGGGCGGGAAAATCGATCATTCTGATCAGTTCAGACCATGATGAGTTGCTTGCGATGAGCGATCGAATTGCCGTCGTGCAGCACGGAACGATAGTGCGCACGGTCGATGCATCCGACCTTACTCATGACGACCTTGTGCGCGCATCCGCCGACACTCCTCAATCCAAGCCTAAGGAGGCTTTCGCATGAAGCGGATCTTTGACACCCAGTTGATCGGACCATTTGCAGCAATGGTGATCGTCGCACTGATCGTGGCACTTACGACGGAACGCTTCCTGAACCCGGGTAACCTTTCAAACCTGTCCCTACAGGTAAGCATCGTGGCCTTGATCGCAATCGGGTCTACTATCGTGATCTTCGCTGCGGGCATCGATCTGAGTTCCGGGTCTATGGTGGCGTTGCTGACCATGATCCTTGCGCAGATGTTGAAATTTGTTGGCATTCCACTGGTACTGGCATTGCCACTCATTCTTCTCATGGGCGGATTGCTTGGTCTGTTCATTGGGCTGATAACAGCCTACGGGCGTATCCCGTCTTTCATCACAACATTGGCAGCGTTGATTGCCTTCAGGGGCCTTGCGCTGACCTTCAACAATGGATCGCCGATCTTTTCGCTGGATCCGGCGCTTGAGCCAATATTTTACGGCAAGCTGTTCGGCGTTCCGATGCCTTTCTTCTACCTCGTGTTCTTCTACGTCCTTGCCGCGTTCACTATGAACTTCACGAAACTCGGCCGTGAGATCTATGCCGTGGGTGGCAACCCAGCCGCTGCCGTTCTGACGGGCATCAACGTACGTAAAGTTCAGACGACGACATTTGTCATCGCAGGTTTCATGACTGCGGTTGGTGCGATCCTGATGTCAGCGCGCCTCAACTCTGGTTCACCCAACTATGGCCAGACGCTGGAACTGCAGGCCATTGCCGCTGCTGTAGTTGGCGGAGCCAGCCTTGCAGGCGGCCGCGGCAACATCCTCGCCACGCTGATGGGGGCGATGACAATCGTTATCGTCCAGAATGGTTTGAACCTGAACGCTGCGCCATCTTCGGTTCAGAACATCGTGCTGGGCCTGATCATTCTGTTGGCCGTCGGCATAGACATGTGGCGCGCGGAAATTTCGGGCTTGATGGGTCGAATGTTCGGTCGCCCTTCATCGCAGCAGTCATCTAACGTTAAGAAGGAGGCCTGAGATGGATCTGGGGCTCAAAAATAAGCTGGTTCTGGTGACTGGCTCAGGTTCCGGCATCGGCAAAGCCACTGCCCGGGTCTACCTGGAAGAGGGCGCGCGGGTCATCGTGCATGGCCTGACCGAGGCGGAAGTGTCCGACTGCGTCGACGACCTATCATCTTTGGGCGAAGTTGAGGGCATTGCGGCCGACCTAACCAAGACCTCAGATGCAGAAACACTGGCGGATTTTGCGCGAGCTCGCGGTGCCGTAGACGTTCTGGTGAATAATGTCGGCATCTTTTCGGTTAAGCCGTTTGAGGATCTCACGGATGACGACTGGATGCATTACTTCAACATCAATGTCCTGTCCGCCGTTCGCATGAGCCGAATTTTCCTGCCTGACATGCTTGGCCGGGATAAGGGATCTATCATCAACATGGCCAGCGAAGCGGCAGTGAAACCACTACCTCAGATGGTGCACTATTCTGTCACTAAAACTGCCATGTTAGGTCTAACACGTGGCATGGCAGAATTGACAAAGGGGACAAAAGTCCGGGTTAACTCGATCCTGCCTGGTCCAACCTGGACCGAAGGTGTCGAAGCCTATTTTGACGGCCTCGCCGATCAAAAGGGTGAGCCGCTCGACGCGATCGTAGACAATTACTTCAAATCAGATGAGCCCACATCGCTCATACAACGCTTTGTCCAACCAGACGAAGTCGCCCGCATGATCGTCACGATCTCTGCAAGCACAGCCTCCAATGGTTCTGCGCATCGGATCGAAGGCGGCATCGTTCGCAATATTCTTTAACTGCTAACTGGAGGAGCCTGCTATGGCCGCTCTTACTTTCTCTCACATTGGCATCACAGTTCCCGACCTGGAAAAAGCCGTGGAGTTTTATTCCAAGGCATTCGGCCTGTACGTGCTGATGGAACCAACTGAAATCCTGCATGACGAAAGCGCCATCGGTCAGATGTGCGACGATGTGTTTGGGGAAGGTTGGGGAAGCTTCCGTATCGCGCACTTGTCAATGGGCGACGGTGTTGGCATCGAATTGTTTGAGTTCCCGAAGACCGTCGAAGAAGAACGCCCGTTTGAATATTGGCGGCGTGGCTTGTTTCATTTCTGCGTACAGGACGAGGATCTGGAAGGTCGCATCAAGGTTATCGAAGACCTGGGCGGACGCCAGCGCATGAGCCAAGTGCGCAAGTATTACCCAGGTGAAAAGCCTTATCGCATGGTCTATATGGAAGACCCGTTTGGCAACATCTTCGAGCTCTACAGCCACTCGTACGAATTGACCTATTCGGCGGGTGCTTATGACTGATCGCGCCGACTTTCCCCCCAGAACGGACAAACCCAAGGTTGTGATAACCGATTACGACTTTGGTGATGTTGCCGTTGAGACGGAAATCCTGGAAGCCGCAGGAGCCGAGGTGATCGCGCTTCAGGCCAAGCGCCAGGAAGACCTGTTTGATCTCGCGCCGCATTGCGCAGCGATGATGAACCAATATGCCCGGATCGGGAAGGAAACGATTACGCGGATGCGGAACTGCGAGGTCATCGCGCGTTATGGCGTAGGCGTAGATATTGTGGATGTCGGCACAGCAACGGAAAAAGGCATCCTCGTTACCAACGTGCAAAACTATTGCACCGAGGAAGTTGCCGATCACGCGATTGCCCTTTGGCTGACCTTGGCGCGCAAGTTGCCCGACTATGATCGGGCCACTCATGCAGGGGTCTGGCAGTGGCAAAGCGGGCAGCCGGTCTATCGGTTGCGTGGACGGACGATGGGTGTCGTCTCGCTGGGAAAAATAGGGCAAGCCATCGTAGCGCGGGCGCAATCTTTCGGAGTTACGGTCATCGCCTACGATCCGTATTTGCCAAGAGAAGTCGCGGCAAAGATTGGGGTCGAGCTGGTGAGTAAGCCTGAATTGCTGGCAAGGTCCGACTATATCCTGATGCAGGCGCCGATGACGCCGAACACGCATCACTTTTTGTCGGATGCCGAATTCTCGGTCATGAAACCCGGTGCGATACTCGTGAACACTGGACGCGGACCAACGGTCGACAACAAAGCCCTGTTCCGGGCGCTGACCGAAGGCCATCTGGCTGCTGCAGGGCTCGACGACCCCGAAGAAGAGCCAGCCAAGCGCGCCAACTGGACGCCTGATGACAACCCGTTGTTCACACTGCCCAACGTCCTCGTAACACCACATGCCGCCTACTATTCCGAGGAATCAATACACGCAGCGCGGGTTACCGCGGCTACGCAAGTGGCCAAGGTCCTGACAGGACAAAAACCCGACTACACAGTCAATGCCGACGCATTGGCCGTATCTACCGCATAACAGGAGACAAGAATGCCAGACGTCAGCACGGACCTCAGGGTTTTCAATGATTTTGAAAGAAACCCGGAACTTCTCAAAAAATTCGACAAGGTGTTGGAGGCGTACTCTGCCGCTGCCATTTTTGCGGATGTGCAGTACCGAACAGGCGTGATGGACAGCGCCATCAAACCCGCCTTCCGCGCCAAGGTGACAGGCCAGGCCGTGACGGTTCAGCTTTCAAAAGGCGACCTGGTCGACCCATTGCGAGCGCTTGAAATGGGACAACCCGGGGACGTGATCGTTGTGGACGCGGGTGGAGATCGTCAAACGTCGGTCTGCGGCGGTTTGATGGGTGGTCTGGCCAAGAACCGTGGCATTCGCGGTATGATCGTCGATGGCACTGGGCGCGACACAGATGAGTTGGAAGACATCAACTGGCCAATCTGGACGCGCGCGATCACGCCGCGCGGAACGCACACGATGTTCTCGGAACGTAAAGAAGAACTTTCGATTAATGTGCCCATTGCCTGTGGGGGCGTCGTCGTAAACCCCGGAGATTTCATCGTAGCTGATCTTATGGGCGTCGTTGTGGTTCCACAGGAAATTGCCGAAGAAACCGTGCGCCTTGCTCAAGAGCAGGCTGACCGTGAAGAGGAAACCCGTAAATGGGTGGCCCAAGGCAAAACCGTTGAGGATCTGCTGAATGAATTCGGTCGCATCTGAGCCAGCGCTGATCGGCGTAGATTGGGGCACGTCATCGTTCCGTGCATTTCTAATCGGTGCGGAGGGCGAGGTGATCGATGGGGTCTCGTCGCCTGAAGGCATCATGCAGGTTGCGGGGCAAACCTTTGACGCGGTCCTTGATCGTCTCATCGGCCCTTGGGTCTCCAACACTAACCTGCCGATCCTGGCATCCGGCATGATCACCAGCCGCAATGGCTGGGTCGAAACGCAATATGCCGAAATGCCGCTGGGTGCTGGCGGTCTGGCGCGGGCGTTGGTCCCCCACGAAGCGGCCAACGGAGCGCGCATTCACTTTGTGACTGGTGCGTCGACAGAACATGCCGGAGGACCCGACGTAATGCGCGGCGAGGAGACCCAGATTATCGGGGCATCTTCGCTCGGCTTAAGCGAAGGTATGTTCGTGATGCCGGGAACGCACAGCAAATGGGTTCAAGTTGCGGATGGGAAGATCGTGGATTTCTCGACCTACATGACAGGTGAGATCTTTTCGGCGCTGAAAGAACACACGATCCTTGGCACCTTGATGAAAGAGGACGCCTTCAGCGAAGACGCCTTCGTGATGGGCGTCAAGGCGGGCCTCAGTGGTGAGTCGAACCTGCTGCACAGCCTGTTTCACGTTCGGACGCTTCCTCTCATGGGTAAAATCCCAAAGGTTGCCACGGCCGACTACTTGTCGGGCTTGTTGATCGGGACCGAGGTTGCTGCCGCGACCGGCGCATTAGAAGACGTCGGAACGATCACTGTTGTTGGACGAAGTGATTTGTCTGACCGATACGAAATAGCGCTTCGAACTGCTGGTTTCGACAGCCGTCGCGCGCCTGACGATATCGTTGCGAAAGGGCATTTTCTGATTGCTCGCGCTGCGGGGTTGGTTGGATGATTGACCTCACCGCAGCTCTTGCCGAGAACCCGCTAATTGCGATTTTGCGGGGGCTGGCACCAGAAAATGCGCGCCCGGTGTCTGATGTACTATTCGATGCAGGGTTTCGGATAATCGAAGTGCCGCTCAACTCACCGGACCCGCTGGAATCGATAGGGCAGATCGCCGTGAAACATGGCGCTCAGACCATCGTCGGCGCTGGCACAGTGTTGACTGTGGATCAGGTCGCGGCGGTTGCTGATGCAGGCGGGCGTATCATCGTGTCGCCCAATATGAACCCGGACGTCGGGCGCGCGGCTGTCGCTCGGGATCTTTATTGGTGTCCAGGAGTCATGACCCCCTCCGAGGCCTTTACGGCGTTGGATATCGGAGCATCGGTCCTCAAATTCTTTCCGGCGGAAATGGTGCCGCCAGTTGCCATTTCTGCCATGCGCGCCGTATTGCCTGCAGACGCAGTCGTCGCTGCGGTAGGGGGCATAACGCCGGATACGATGGCGCCGTATCATGCCGCGGGTGTAGATGGATATGGGCTGGGATCCGCACTGTTCAAACCGAGCTATACATTGGATGATATCGGCAGGCGCGCGCGCGCCTTCACCAGTGTATTGGAGGAACTTGGATGAAACAGGCCTTTGTAACGGGCGGTACGCGAGGGATTGGTGCGGGTGTTGCACGGTCGTTGGCAGACGCAGGTTGGTCCGTCATTGCCGCATCCGCCTCCCAATCCGAATTGGATGCATTCGAGCCTCGGGACGGGTTAAAGGTGCAGCTCTTGGATGTCACCGACCAGACGTCCATCAATGATGTATTCGGCGAACTCACGGGTCTCGATGCCTTGGTGAACTGCGCAGGTATTCTTTTGCGTGGCGAAGAATATGACATCGACGTCTTCGCCAAGGTGCTCGATGTGAATCTGACTGGCACCATGCGCTGCTGTCTTGCCGCGCATCCATTGTTGGCTGAAGCGAGTGGGGCCATCGTCAACACCGCCTCTATGCTCAGTACCTTTGGTGGGCCTTTGGTTCCGGCGTATTCCGCTTCTAAGGGCGGCGTGGCACAGTTGACCAAGGCGCTCGCAGGTCGCTGGGCCGAAGACGGTATCCGGGTCAATGCCATAGCGCCGGGTTGGATTGAGACAGAGATGACCCAGGGCCTCCGGGAAGACCCTGAACGAACAGCGGGGATCATGGCGCGTACGCCAATGAAGCGCTGGGGGAAACCCGAAGAAGTCGGTGCGCTTGTGCAATGGCTTTTGAGTGAAAACGCCAGTTTTGTGACCGGATCGATCTATCCGGTCGACGGCGGCTATCTCGCTATGTGAGGAAAATCTATGAATGACGATGACACCGCCCGAATGCCATATCAATTGCCATTCCCCAAGGATGCGCAAGACGAGATCGTGATCCCGAATGCCATGAGTGAGGACGACAGACTGTGGGTTCCGCAGGCAGAGAACGTCTGGTTCCGACCGCTCTGCCTGAACCGCTCGCAAGGTTATTGGATGAACCTTCTCAAAGTACGCAAAGCTGGTGTTCTTTCGCGGCACCGCCATCCACAGCCAGTCCACGGCTTCGTCCTGAAAGGGCGCTGGCATTATCTGGAACATGATTGGGTTGCGGAAGAAGGGGGATATGTCTTTGAGCCGCCGGGTGAGACACATACCTTGGTCGTTCCCGACGATGTCGAAGAGATGGTAACCTATTTCCAGGTCAATGGCGTGATGTGCTATGTTGATCCGTGGGGCGAGGTTACTGGCTACGAAGATGTCTTTACCAAGATTGATCTGTGCCGAAAACACTTCGCGGAAGTCGGTCTTGGAGAAGATTACGTTGAACAGTTCATCCGGTGATGCGCCGCGTTTCGCCCTCGTAGCCCATGATGCGCGAAAGGACGAAATCGTTGAATGGGTGGGTCTGCAATTGGCCCGCCTGTCCAGAGTACAAATCTTTTCGACAGGGACCACCGGCAGCCGCATTAAGCAAGCCTATCCACAACTGGATGTGACCTGCCTGAAAAGTGGACCACTCGGAGGCGACCAACAGATCGGCGCTATGATCTGCGAAGAGAAACTGGATGCATTGATTTTCTTTGTCGACCCTCTCTCACCCATGCCACATGACGTCGACGTTAAGGCTCTGACCCGTCTCGCAACGGTATATGATCTGCCAATGGCATGTTCGCGCTCAACTGCGGATCTGATCGTCAAGGGGCTGATTGACGAGGATGAAAACGCGCCTGCGTGATACGCCACGCGCCGCAAGCGCCGATCAGCTGGTTCTCAGAAGGTGCTCTGCCAGACTGCCGAGGTTTTCGCTACCAAGCTGGCTCATGTTGGCCTCAATGTCAGCTTTCAGGATGTGAACGAGATGGTCGATCCCTCGTGCTCCGAACGCTGCAACAGCATATTGAAAGGCGCGCCCGACCATGACGAAATCTGCACCTTTCGCCAGGGCACGCATGATGTCCAATCCCCAGGCAACGCCAGAGTCGTAGATCAGTGGCACATCTATACCGACCGCCTCGCGGATGTTCGGGAGTTGGTCAATCACGGCGGGCCCGGCTTCGAATTGACGCCCGGAGTGGTTTGAGACCCAGATGCAATCCACGCCCTCGGCCACCATTTTTTGCGCGTCCTCCGGCCGTAGAACACCCTTGACGATCAGGTGACCCTCCCATTCCTGCCGTAGTTCGCGCAGGTAGTCCCAATCTGGAATCCCACGGATCAGAGCGCCTGCATGGGTAAAACTTTCTCTTCCGCGGGTCGGGACGTAATCGTCAAAGAACCGCATACGTGGCATGATGCCCTCGCGAAGATGTGCAAGGCACCAGGCGGGTCGTGACGCCATTTCTGTCAGCGTGCGCAGGTCAGCTTTTGGAGGCACCGTCAGATTGGCGCGGCGTTGTCGTTCGCGCCGACTCTCTTCTGGAACGTCCACCGTGATAATCAGCGTATGAAATCCCGCTGCCTTAATCCTCGGCAGCATGGCGCGACGCAGATCGCCGGAGTTCACCGGGTAATGCTGAAACCATCCGTTTTTTCCAATGTAAGGTGCCACATCTTCCGGTGAAGCAACCGCCACGCTGGACAACGAAAACGGAATATTGTGAGCAACCGCAGCCTTTGCAAGCATCCGCTCTGCTCCTGCCCACATCAGGCCGGACATACCTACCGGTGCTATTCCGAATGGCAGATCGTAAGTTCTACCCATCAATGTAGTCTGTAGGTCGGCCTTTGTTCGGCCGCATAGTACACGCGGCATGAATCCGATGGCATCAAGTGCGTCCCGGTTGACCTTCAACCCCAGCTCCCGGCCGGTCGCGCTGTCGAGGTATTCGAAGGCAAACTTCGGAATGCGCTTTTGTGCGGTTTTCCGAAGGTCTTCTATCGACGGGTGGGAAAGGTCGAGATCCATCCGGGTCCTCTGTTCGTTGTCTAACGTTTGAAGCTCCTCAGTCGGTCACCAAAGGGATGGCAGGGCCAAGGAAATTGCGGGCACATAGGTGATGAACATCAACAAGATCAGCATGCCGACAAAGAATGGCAGGATCGCCCGGCTGAGGCTTTCGATGGAAACCTTCGAAATGCTACTGGCCACGAACAGGTTCACACCCAATGGCGGTGTGCAGAACCCAATGGCCAGGTTGACCGTCAAGATGACACCAAAAACGATCGGATCGACACCTAGCGCGGTTGCAACCGGCAGCAGGATCGGCGTCATGATGATGATCGACGAAATCGTCTCCATGAACATTCCGATCACCAACAACAGCAGATTGATCAGCAACAGGATGATGACTGGGTCGTCGGACAGGCTGGTGATCGTTGTTGCGAGCTCTGTCGGGATTCTTGCGAGCGTGATCAACCTGCCAAAGGCGGTCGCCATGATCACCAATATCAGAATGGTCCCGCTGGTCTTTGCACTGCCCGCCAAAACCTCTGGCAGGTCCTTGAGGGTGATGTCGCCATAGACGAATATGCCGATGAAAGCGGCATAGACTACGGCCACGGCACCGGCTTCGGTTGGGGTGAAGATACCGCTGTAGATGCCCCCAAGGATAATTACCGGCACCAATAGCGCCCAGATGGAAGACCGGAAGCTCTGCCAGACGCCTGGGCTTGAGAACGTAGTCGTCGATTGCTGAACAACCTCGTCCTTTCGCAGCAGAACACGAGCGACCAACATGAACATGAGGGCAAAAAGGATGCCAGGAACAACGCCTGCAAGAAACAGTTTGCCGATCGAAACCTCGGCAGTAACACCATAGATGATGAAGGGAATACTTGGCGGGATCATTACACCGATCATTCCTGAGGAGGCTGTCAATGCGCCGCTGAATTTGCGCGTATAGCCGACCTTTTCCATCTCTGGGATCATGTTCGACCCGATGGCGGCTACGGTCGCAGGAGATGAGCCGGATATGGCTGCAAAAAACACACAGGCGAGCACGTTCACATAAGCCAGCCCACCCCGGATATGACCGATCAGCGCATTGGCAAATCCAACCAGTCGGCGAGACATTCCGCCGTGTTGCATCAGGTCGCCTGCCAATATGAACAGAGGGACAGCAATTAGAGGAAAGGAGTCCGCGCCTGTTACCACCGACCGTGCCAGAAGAACCATGGGTGGTGTGCCATCTACAAAGACCATCACGATCATAGTGGCCAAGCCCAGACAGATGCCAATAGGCACGCTGAAGAGCAACAGGGCAAAGAGCGTCAAGAAAAGCGTTGTTGCAAGCATGCAGGGTTCCTCACGCTTTGGTTCCTGCGATCAGACGCAGGGTTCGGAACAGATGTTGAGTGACGCGGATCGCGGACAGGCCCGCGCCAATCGGCGCCGAAGCATAAAGGATCGGAATCGGTAGCCCCAAAACGACCGAAGTCTGGCTGGCGACAAAAGGCTGTCGGATAAGCTTGATGCATTCAATTGTCAGAACGATCAGAAACCCAAGGACAAGAAGCGCGATCACAACATCCGCGTAAAGCCTTGCGCGCTCGCTTAGGACATCACGCAGGACCGTGATACGCACATGATCGCCTGTGTGGAATGCATAGCTGACACCAAGCCAGACAAACCATACAAACAGCCAAAGCGTTAGCTCTTCGCCCCATGAAAGAGAGGCATTCAGAATGTAGCGCATGAACACATTGCCAAAGATCAACAAGACAATCGCGGCCAAAAGTGCACTGGCTAAGACCTTTTCGGCATTCATATCGATCCATTTGATAACCGACACCGTTCACCTCCCCTTGAACGAAAGGGGCACCCGAACCTTAATGGCACGGGTGCCCGTATTGGCTGAGTAGTCCGAGGGTCAGCTTCCGCTCGCTGCGGAAACCGCTGCTACCCAGTCGTCATAGGCTTCGGCGCCAACCTCGTCGCGATACTGCAGACGGACGCTTTCGGTTTTGTCTGCAAAGGCTTGTCGCTGCTCGGCAGTCAGTTCCAGAATCTCGACACCAGCAGCACGGATCTGTTCCAGCTGTTCCGCATCTTCGCTTGCGACCAGTTCCGCCTGATAGTCACGTGCGGCGGCCATCGAGTCCCGCACCAGTTGCTGATGCTCTGCGGACAGCGAGTCAAAGAACGGTTTGGAGATGACGGGCATATAGACCGCAAAGACATGGCCCGTGGTCGAAAGGTATTTCTGCACCTCGTAGAAACGCTGTGATGTAATGATCGCCAGGGGGTTTTCCTGGCCGTCGATCACGCCTTGCTGGAGAGCAGAATAGACCTCACCAAAGTTCATTGGCGTCGGGTTGGCCCCGAGCGTCTCGAAAGTCGCCACATGCGCCGGAACCTTCATAGTACGCAGCTTAACACCCTCAAGATCTGCGGGGGTTGCAACCGGACGGACATTGTTGGTCACATTGCGTACACCCAATTCAAGCCAGCCAAGACCTACCAATCCCTGGTTTTCGACCCGTGCAAGCATGCCATCACCAGCATCACCATCAAGAACATCAAAGGCGATGTCCTTGGAGGAATACATGTAGGGCAGTTCAATTACTGCAAAAGCCGGATCCCAGCCCGCGAAGAAAGAGGAAGGAGGAATGGCCATTTCCAGAACGCCGGTTTGAACACCTTCGATCATTTCGCGATCAGGGCCCATCTGCGACGAAGGGAATATCTGTACGTCGATCTCACCATTCGAGCCAGCTTCGACCAGTTCTTCAAATTTCAGTAGCGCGCGATGCATATGAAACGCTTCTGCTGCGCCATGCCCAACCTTAATGACTGTTTCAGCGGATGCTGCAAAAGCAAGCCCGGCTGACATGACGACGCCAAGCGCCAATGTTGATTTCTTGAACAAGGTTTCCTCCCATGGATCTATTTTTTCGATCTATTATCTGAGATATCAGATATAATATAGAAATCAAGCTTACTTGTGCTATTGTGTTAGAGAGACGAAATAGGACGAAGTGAAAATGACCGAGATTTTGCAGATTAAGCGACCGGATTCTTTGAGTAAAACTGCTGAAGAGCATATACGAAAAGGCATTATCAATGGCACGTTTCAATTGGGTGAATCGTTGCCGGAAGTGAAGCTGTCAAATGCCATGGGCATCAGCAAAACTCCGATTCGCGAAGCGCTATCGGCTTTGAATCTTCAGGGGCTCGTTCAGATCTTTCCTCATCGAGGAGCGTTTGTATTCTCTCTTTCTCAAGAGGACGTGGTGCAGCTTTGCCAGTATCGGCTCATCCTAGAATCTGCAGCTTTGGAGCAGGCGCTTGAAAAGAACCCGTCGGTTCTGATCAATGAGCTGGCTACAATTGTTTCTAAGATGTCAGAAGCGCAGGAAGCGGATGAATTCGAGCAGTATTTGGAACTTGACGCCGAGTTTCACGACGCGTTTTTCAGGTCCTGCGGAAACAGTTATCTGCGGGATGGATATCAAAAAGTCAGTGATATCGTCCAAACTATGCGGACACATCTGTCCAAGCGTTCCAATCGAACGAAGAAATCTTACAAGGAACATCAAGCGATCACATCGCTATTGGGCGAGGGTAAAGTAAAAGCAGCAACGAACACCCTCAAACGTCAAATCACTCGCGGTGAGCGTTCTTATTCCGATTTGGTTGGTCTGAAGCAAGTATAGTTGTTCTGCCATCTGGGTCTTGTCAGAAGAACTTTGCTTGAGCGGGGCAGGGCGGTTGCGTAGCTTTTGCCCATGATCAGGCCTGCCTCTTTTAAGTACTTCAAAACCAGTCCCGAGATCATCCGCCTTGCGGTGATGCTGAACATCCGGTTCCCGCTCTCGCTTCGGAATGTGAATGCTCTAAAAGATGACTAGGTGGGTGTCCTTACCCAGTTCGCTGAATATATGCGTGGAAGCCAAGGAACATATCTCGATTCAGATCCTTACTCCGACCGCCGCCAAGGCAATTATCGACCCGAACGACCAAGAGGGGAAAATCGCATGCGGTTCTGACGCCGCGCGAGGGCGCTTTTGACCGAGCTGTGCGTGGGTATGAAATCTTCGACCTCAAACGTCTGCGATGAAGCGCAAAGCTGCCATTTTCGCTAATTGCAGCGAAGGTCTGCGCCGAGCCCATACCTACCAAATGCTGCACACTGCACGAATGGCCACTTTCGAACCAACCTACGCCCGAATCTCTTCACGCATAAACTCCACAAAGGCCGTTACACGCGGCTTTCGAAAGGCCGAAGGTAACTGCACGCTTTGGATCGGCAAAGTGCGGGAATGGAACTCCGGAAAGAGTTGCACAAGACGTCCGGTTTCAAGGTCGTCCCCCAAAAACACATCTGGGCATATGAAGATGCCGCTCCCGGCACGCGTCGGTACGAGGCAGGCGGGAGGACTATTTGCTAGAAATGGGCCAAAGACAGGCACCTGCACGGTTTGCCCTTCGATCTGGAATGGCCAGCGGTTTGGATCGGGGTTGTTCGCATCTCGAATGCAAATGTGGTCCGAGAGTTCCGCAGGATGTGAAGGTGCGCCATGTTCTTCAAGGTAGGAAGGAGTCGCGACGACTTTCATATGCGTTTCACCGAGCTTGCGAACGATCAAACTGGAGTCACTGAGCGCGCCGATCCGTATTGCGATATCGAAACCGCCCTTGGCCAGATCGGCATAATTATCCGACAAGTCCAATTCGACTGTGACGTCCGGGTGTTGCTCTACGAAACGGCTTGCTGCTTTAGCCACCGCCGTGTCGCCATAGGTAAGGGGCGCAGCCACACGAACGATGCCCTTCAAGCCCTCTGAAGCGTCAAACTCAGTCTCCAACTGCTCCAATTCAGCCAGCACCCGTCGCGCTCCTTCCAGATATCGCTCCCCCTCGTGGGTCAGCGACATAGACCTGGTGGTGCGATGGAGAAGATTCAGCCCAACCGTGTATTCGAGCTGTGCGACACGTTTGCTGACCAGCTTGTTTGAAATGCCAAGCCGTTGTCCGGCGGCGGCAAAAGAACCGGATTCCACAACAGCCACGAAGCTCTGCATCCCGTCGATCCGGTCCATATCATTGTCTCCATTTGCGCGATACATACTCGCTCTTATCGCCATTTCATGGAGAAAAGACCATCGCTAAGTTCCTCTCAAGCTAAAAAGCAGGAGAAAAGAACATGGCAACGTCAGACGCCCCCATCTCAATAGGTCAGGTCGCCCTGACGGTGCGCGATCTGGATAAGACCGCCACCTTCTATGAAGACGTGATTGGCCTCGGCCTGATCGAACGCAACGGTGAAAGCGCATTCCTCGGCACCGAGGCCGGAACGCTGATCGAGTTGCGCCAGGACCGAAACGCTAGACCCTTTCCTAAAGAGGCGGGGCTGTTTCACACCGCATTTCTGTTGCCGTCCAAACAAGACCTCGGCGCATGGCTGATCTACGCGGATGAGCGCGGTGTTCGCCTGGATGGCGCATCCCACCACGGTGTCAGCGAGGCGCTGTATCTGAACGATCCCGAAGGAAACGGCATCGAAATCTATCGTGATCTGCCTCGCGAAGCGTGGAAACGCCAAGGCGATACCATCCATATGACAACGCACCCGCTCGACCTGAAATCACTAACGGAAGATGCCGCACAGTGGCAAGGCGCACCGCAAGGCACAGTCATCGGACACGTTCATTTACGTGTCGGTAATGTCAGCAAGGCAGCCAAGTTCGTTACTGACGAGCTGAGTATGGTTCAGACATTTGAGCTGCCCTCAGCCCGCTGGTTCGGGTCCGGTGGCTACCATCACCATCTTGCGGCGAATGCTTGGCAATCAAAGGGGGCAGGCCCGCGCTCTGTCGAAACCACAGGTCTCGCGAGTGTTGAGCTGTTGGCTGACGCCGCAAGTCTCACGCCCGGCCAGAAGGTCGATCCCTGGGGCACAGAATTCACCATCACCTCAGTGCAGGCTTGCGCCGCGTGAATGTCGTCAAATCAAACCAAGAGAGGACTACAACAATGACACCTAAAGAACTCGTAATGGAGGCCGTAGCCGCCATTTTTGTCAACTTCGACGCAACTGCCGCCGAACAGCTGCTGGCAAAGGACTATATCCAGCACAACCCAGCCGTCCCCACGGGGGCTGCGCCGATCCTTGGCTTCATTCCTGGTCTGAAAGAAAGCGGGATCGAGGTGGATATCCACCGGGTGATCGCGGAAGGCAACATGGTTGTCCTGCACACCACCTACAACAACGCTCAGGCGTTTGGTGCCGACACTCTGGTGGGGTTCGATGTTTTCCGCGTCGAAGACGGAAAGGTTGCAGAACACTGGGACAACCTGACCCCAATTACCCCGCCAAATCCTTCGGGGCACACTCAGACCGATGGTCCAACTGAGATCACCGATCTGGAAAAGACGTCCGAGAACAAGGCTTTGGTCACCGACTTTGTGAACACGATCCTGAAAGATGGCGATGTTGACCGGATCACGGATTTCCTGTCCGCGGAGACCTATATCCAGCACAACAGCAACATTGCTGACGGCCTGGACGGTTTGGGTGCGGCACTCGCTGGCATGGCCGAGCAAGGCATCCAGATGATATACTCGGATGTCCACATTGTTGTGGCCGAGGGCAACTTTGTCTTCAGCGCCTCTGAGGGCACGTTTGCCGACAAGCCGACGGCCTTCTATGACCTGTTCCGCGTCGAAGACGGCAAAATCGTTGAGCATTGGGACGTGATCGCAGATATCCCTGCGGAAATGGCTCATGACAACGGCAAGTTTTGATCGGGGGCGAACATGAGAGCATTCCTGATCACCCTCACGATGATGCTAGGAGGCACAGCTATGGCTCAAGAAACTGGTGTAATCGAGATTGTGACAATGAACCTTGCCGAGGGTGTTTCAGCTCAAGCGTTCGAACCGGTCGACAAGGCCATTGAGGACGAGTACGTCAGTAAACAGCCTGGCTTCATCTCCCGGCAAGCCGCCTTCGCAGACGGCAAATGGGCGGTTGTCGTCAATTGGGAAAGCGCGGAGGCAGCGCAAGCATCCATGGACAGCTTTGCCTCTGCTCCGGCTGCTGAGAAGTTTATGAGCATGATCGATGCATCTTCTATGTCGATGAAGCGCTACCAACTGGCACGGTAAGAGCCTTCATACTAACCAAAGCGCCCATGGAAACATGGGTGCTTTGTTGCATTTTTATCATCAGCATTCATCACCGGACAATCGGGCTATCCAGGCGGACGGCAACTCCGTCCGCACAGTGGACATTCAAGCAAGTTGCAGCAAACGACCGGTATGCGGACAAAGCGGACGTCCACTGGGTTCGATTGTGAAGGCACAACAACGATGGTCGGCGTGTGTGATTCCTAAGGTTGAAACAACCGTACGGACAAATCAGAACCGAACACTTAAATTCGCACCTAGGCCATGTTCTTGGCCATTGGAGCGGACAGAATAGCTATATCCTGCTGTTAGTCTTGCCAGATCAGAAATCTGATAGCCCAGTCCAAGCCCAAGAACGAAACCATTGGCGCCTCGGTTTTGTCCGACTTGTGTGAACGTGCCAAATATCGGGCTCGTTACAGTGATTTCGTGCTCACTGTCCTTGTTGGCGAAGAAGTCATACTCGTAACGAGCAAAGGCGATTGGGGTTAGCAAACCATGCTCTGTCAAGAAGTCGCGTTGATAATCAACTCCAATGGAAGCAACCAGAGACTCTGCGTTCGCTTTTTCAATCGAGTAGTTGAAATCACCACCGCCCGTCTCTGTGCCTGAACCTTGTTGAATACGCCCGTAGTTCAATCCAAAAACCGTAGAAACCCTTGCACCGCTGTCCAGGTTAAACAGCTTCCGTGCCTGGATACCGGCATGGATGCCCTCTTGGTCCAAATCAGACTTTGCCTCGCCTCCCGTAAAGCCATCAACAGAAGGGTTATTTCGCTTGGCGTCGGTTTCACCGAACATGTAACCGACCAGCCCGGAGAACTCCCAAGTTCCGGTTGTTGTGCGCCCATAGACGCCCACATGATAGCTGTCGGTCGAAAAGTCCTGATCGACTTGATCGTGTTCATCCATGGAGGATGTCCCAAAACCTGCGTACACGCCGACCACACCTCTATCGGTGCTTGCGACATCCGCTCCGACCAAAATCGTGCCCAGCGAATAGTCGAAGGTCTTGTCAGAAGAACTTTGGTTGAGCGAGTTAGGGTTGTTGCGTAGCTTTTGCCCATGACCAATCCGGCCTCTTTCAAGTACTTCAAAACCAGCCCAGAGATCATCCGCCTTGCAGTGATGCTGTACATCCGTTTCCCGCTCTCGCTTCGGAACGTCGAAGATCTGTTGCACGAGCGAGGCATCGACGTGAGCCACGAAACCGTCCGATATTGGTGGAACAGGTTTGGTCCAATGTTTGCAGCTGATTTCCGACGGAAGCGTGTTCAGCAACTGCGCGCCTTCTCCAAATGGAAGTGGCACGTTGACGAGGTTTTCGTGAAGGTGAATGGCAAGCGGCATTATCTTTGGCGGGCTGTTGATCACGAAGGTGAGGTGCTGGAAGCCGTTGTCACCAAACGCCGAAACAAAGCTGCAGCACTGAAATTCCTCAAGAAATTGATAAAGCGGCACGGTTGCGCCGAAGAGATCGTCACAGATCGCTTCGCTTCCTACAAGGCTGCGCTCAGAGAAATGGGCGCGCTCGAAAAACAACAGACGGGCAGGTGGCTCAACAACCGCGTCGAGAATTCGCACCTGCCGTTTCGACGACGCGAACGCGCGATGCAACGTTTCAGGCGCATGCGAAGTTTACAGAAATTCGCCTCCGTCCACTCTTCCGTCTACAACCACTTCAACCAGCAAAGATCGCTAAGCAGCAGAGATACCTTCAAGCTGACACGCACCGCCGCTCTCGCCGAGTGGCGTCAACTTTGTTCCGGATAGGTTCGCGGTTCCCGCGGCACACTGAGACTGGTTCGAATTCGTCTGACAGCACCCGGACCGACGCGTTCACGACCGAAAAGCATAATGCCGAGGAAGCCCGCCTCGAGGAAAAAGGCTGTCATGACCTCGTAAGCCATCAAGGGCCCGATTACAGGGCCTGCAATATCCGAGAATGTGCTCCAGTTCGTACCGAATTGGTATGACATCACGATGCCGGATACGATACCCATCGCAAAACCAACTGCGAAGATCTTTTTCCAGTAGTTGAAAAGGTTGAGGTAAGTCTTGTCCTTGCGCCATAGCCAGAGGCCATTGAGAACTGCCAAGAAGCTTGCCAAGCCGATAGAAAAGGCCGGGAAGATGATGTGAAACGACACAGTAAAGGCAAACTGGATGCGTGCCAGGGTTTCTGCGTCAAAGTTTGCGAATAAGTTCATTGCCGTTTCCTTTGGCATTGGGTTGCAAAGTGCGGCAGTGAACAGAAGTACCTCGACTGCCGGCTCGTCGATGTCATTCAGGTGAGCCAGACTTGGGTTGGTGCCGGTTTCAGTTCGTTTGGGATCTGGACGGTTGTTTTTGGGTTTTGGACAAAACCGGGGGCGAGATTGGCGACTATCCAAATGGAAGTGGCACGTTGACGAGGTTTTCGTGAAGATGAATGGCAAGCGGCACCATCTTTGGCGGACTGTTGATCGCGAAGGTGAGGTGCTGGAAGCCGTTGTCAGCAAACGCTGAAACAAAGCTGCAGCACTGAAATTCCTCAAGAAACTGATGAAACGACAAGGTAAAGCGGAAAACGTTGTCACAGATCGCTTCGCATCGTATCGGGCTGCCCTCAGAGAGCTTAGAGCTACCAAAAAACAAAGGGCGGGTCGGTGGTTAAACAACCGCGTCGAGAATTCACACCTGCCGTTTCGACGACGCGAACGTGCAATGCAGCGTTTCAGGCGCATGCGAAGTTTGCAGGAGTTCGCCGCCGTCCATTCCTCCGTAAACAACCACTTCAACCAGGAAAGATCGCTAGCCAGCCGAGACACCTTCAAGCTGACACGCACCGCCAATCTTAGCGAGTGGCGTCAACTTTGTTCCAGGTAGGTTCGCTGTTTCCTAGTCACACTGAGACTGGTTCGAACTAGTCTGACAGCACCGATGGCGAAGCCAGAGAAGAAGGCAGGGGCAAACGCTCTTTCTGATTCACAGGCTTGTTTCCAAAAGCAGCCGCCTCCGCGCGCCGGAATTATCGGGAAGTACCAACGCCGAATTTGCTGCGAAACGGCCCGTATAGGGACCACTGAACAAAACCCGCCGGTCTTGAAACGGCGCAAGGTTCAGGTTTCTTGCAAAACTGTGCCCCAATCCGGCGATCCGAAAACCGGGAGCCGCACTGGTTGGTTCCAACCAGCCTTCGACAGACAGTGATTTGAGCGGCCCCGCAGCGCCGGTAAAGCGGTCAAATTCAATTTTCTGCACGTCCATCGCGCCCTTCGTCGTATCAAAGCGTCCAAGAACCGTCGCAAACCGCCCGTTTTGCCCCAGTGTGGTTGCCCCGCTGGAAAGCTGCACACCCGAGACATAGCCACGACCAACTGTTCCCGCCACCAAATCCAAAGGGCCTGGAGCCTTGGAAATGCGACTGGCAACGACAGTATCCCCGCGCCACAAACCAGAAACAGCCACTCGGTCTCCAATGCCAAACCCCGTTATCCGCGTTTCTACGAAAACAGCGACACCGTTGACCGCTAGCGTGCCCTCGCTGGGGTCAAGCGCGGTCACCGCCCCGACAAGCGGGTAAGTAAGCTCGACCCGCCGCGCGATCACCTTGCCCGAGGCGAAACGCTCGGCCTCAACTGTCAGGCTGTCCCCCGCACGTAACTGATCAACGGACAATGGTCCAAATCGCGTCGCGACGCGGGTCTGTTCTTCTGTTTGAACGTTCTGACCCGCCAGTATCAAACTTCCAAAACCCAACAGAACACCAACAATCCCAGTGCCCCCAAGACCACCTTCGACATCGCGCTTTGTCGACTGCGCCCTCCCTGCTCCCGGCAACAGAGTTGCACACAACCCGGAAGACATGAATGTTCTGCGATTGGGGCGACAACTGGTCATCGTAGCAAACTCACTCTTCTTCGTCTTCTCGATAAAAATAAATGCCAAATCGAAAACGGTGTGTGGCCGACTTTTTTTCGTGGTCGACCTGTTGATATGCGGCGGCCTCTTGCGCCACTTTGCGCAGCGCCTCTGCGCCGGTCTTGCGGGCCTCAGCCTCGAGCGCGTCCAATGATGTTTCTGCAAGGCAGTTGAAGAATGTGGCCCTTTCGAAATGTGGCGGGGTCTCAGCCAAAAGGTTATCGACCGCGGCCTCCATATGATCACCAAGGTTACGGGCAAAAAAATCGAGCTTCTGATCCAGATCTTCGGGGCCGAAAACGGCCTTGGGATTAAGCGCAAGGGAAGCGTCGTCATCGGTTACAAGACCCTGACGCTGAAGTACGTCTAGAATAGTTCTGGGGCGAATGTCGCGGTTGGTTTGGGCGGCCAGCTGTTCAAACTCGGCCCGCGTCATCGGCCTTGGAAGGCCCGATTCATCCGTGAGTTTCGGATCGGTCATCCAGCGTCCAACAACAGTCGCCAAAGTAGAAACGCGCCGCTGAACCGGTTTGATGTCGGACGTATCATGGTCTCGCATCGCCTTGACGTCGCGACGATGAACACCTGTCATGACGCTGACCCGACTGCCAGTTGCCTCGGGGCCCAGCTCTTCTACCGCAGTGTCTACATAGCTTTGTTTTACAAAGCGATAGAGCTGTGGCGCGGTCACCCCCTGCGCAATCAGCGCACGCGTCAATGGGCGCAATAGCGCCTTGATCGCATGTTCGAACAGAACCGACTTGGTAAGAGAACGCTTGCCGCTCATGATGGAACACTAAGGCTTCGTGTGAAAAAATTCCACGCTTCCACTTGTCATTTTTCAGCATCGCGACATTTCGTCCGTCAACTGTGGGAAAACTACACACGATCCTTGCACGCACTCGGAGGAACAAATGATGGCGACGTACTCATTCACCGCTTTTGAAAATGCAGACCTTTTTGGGTCAGGACGCATCGAACTGAATGCGGAATTCACGTTGCCACTCAGCCCGACGGTGGAAATCTCGGTTTCCGACAATGACGAGAACCTTTCAGGCGATGCGATGTTCAATGAATTCGGGGATGACTTGTCTGGGCAAACCGCAACGCTGACCAGAGCCGACAGCGAAGAGACCGTCGGCTACAACGGCCGTATCTACGCCGAGAACGTGTGGAAGCTTTCGGGCGAAGATGGTAAGATCTACAAGCTGGTGGAAGTCGAACAACCCGGATTTTTACCTGACAATTTCACCTTTCTCGGCAACGTTCCTCCTGCGGGCACATCTTTGACAGTTGTCAGCGCGTCGAACGTTAAAGGGGCCGGTTTGGCCTATGACGATCTTGGCGCAGGCGATATTTCCCCCAACATCGTTGACATCGCGGCCGGGTCGGATGACTTCAACATCCTTGTGATGGCCTTGCAGACGGCCGGTCTGGACGCCCTCGTGCGGG
>NZ_JBQFNY010000003.1:0-402368 GCF_056532905.1 Ruegeria sp. H8
GAACAGGCATCTCCCAACCAGCAAAATCAACCATCTTGCCGCCAAGCTCGACGTGAAGGTCATACAACGGCGTGCGCTTCGGTGTGGTCATGATCCGGTCAACTTCCGATTATCCAAAGGTCAAAATGCATAACCGTCAGTCTGCCCCAAGCCGCATAGAATGCAATGATTCCACCCGGTTTCTAGTGAAACACCGATCCGAAGAAGAGGCGGTATACAGACGCATGCATCACGAATGTTCCTATAGGAAACTTTTTTCCGTTAGGCAACAACCCTCATTTCCATCGCGTGAAATCCCCGGCGCCCGGCCGGGTGCCGGGGGGAGGGTTTCACCGTCGATGCAACACCTTCTTCGGGATTTTTCGTTGCAAAATAGCGTTTAGACAGAGAGGGACCGTACGGCACGCACCAGAACTTCGAGCCCCGCAATCAAATCGACCTCTGCCGTATCTTCTGCAAAATCATGGCTGATTCCGTCGATCGAGGGCGTGAACAACATCGCGACCGGCATCAGGCGAGACACGTTGGTGGCATCGTGCAAGGCCCCCGAGGGCATTCTGCGCCACCGACCCGGCGCGACCTGTTCCGCACCGCGTTCAAGAGCGCGGCGCAAGGTCGGATCCATGGCAACGGGATCCAGCCCCAGCATGGGGCCGTAATCCAAGCTCATCCCCAGTTGCTCAGCGGTTTCTTGTGCTGTCGCCCGAATGATCTCCTCCATCCGGGCCAAACGGTCTGCATCAGCATCGCGCCATTGCATCGAGAACCGAACCCGTCCCGGCACGATGGACGAAGCGTTTGGATGCAGGTTGACCCGCCCGACGGTCCAGACCGTCTGCGGCGTGACGACATTGCGAAACCTCTCATTGAGCCGGGTGTTGAACAGGGACAGGGCCTGAAATGCGTCGCGGCGCAGGTGCATGGGGGTGGTGCCGGCGTGGTTCTGCTGACCTTCGAAGGTGATCGACATATCGCGGATGCCAACGATATCCGTGACAACTCCGATCTGATCTCCGGACGCGTCCAGAGAGGGGCCCTGTTCGATATGCATCTCTATGAAGCCATCGAAACGGGACGGGTCCACGAAGCCCTGGGACAAGTCTGCCATGGAGGATCGGGCCTGGCCAAAGCTGACGCCCGCCCCATCGGTCAACACATCGGCTTTTTCCAGAGACAACCCGCCCGACCAGACAGCAGAACCTGTGGTCACGCCAAAACGCCCCTCTTCGTCCTGAAAGCTGACAACTGAAATGGGACGGTCGACGGAACGTGCGACTTCCAGCGCGGCGATGACGCCAAGGGCGCCGTCCAGCCAGCCGCCTTCGGGCTGACTGTCGGAATGTGATCCCATCAGCAGCGAAGGACCGGACGCCAATCCGAACAGGTTTCCCACCGGGTCAAACTGCGGGGTCAGGCCCGCTTCGCACATACGTCCGGCAAGCCACTGGCGCGCAGCGATATCCGCGTCGGAATAGGCAGGGCGGACAACCCCCTTGCCCACTCCCGCGGCACCGAATTCACGCAACTTATGCAGGTCGGTCAGAAAACGCGTGTGATCGACGGTCATAAACCCCTCCGAAGGTTTGTTCGAGGCGAACCATAGCCAGAAACAGTAAAGGAGCGAGGTTTTTTTCGACAGGCGTGAAACCCCTCTGGCACCGGAGGGGAACCTGCCCTAAGACTTCGGCGCAAGAGGGACCGACATGTCACATATCACATTGGTGCGCCACGGGCAGGCAAACACGACGGCGCGGGACGAGGCAAGCTATGACAGGCTCAGCGACTTGGGGCATCAGCAGGCGCGCTGGCTGGGGGCGCATCTGCGTGACACCCGCAGCCACTATGCCCGGGTCTATTGCGGCACCCTGACCCGCCACGCCGAGACAGCGGACAGCATGGGATTGCACGAGCCAATCCGTGACGCGCGACTGAACGAGATCGAGTATTTCACGCTGGCGCAACTGTTCGAGGACCAACACGGCGTCGCGATCCCCACCGACCGCGAAGGTTTCGTCGAACACCTGCCCAGAACATTTGCGGCCTGGGCCAATGGCGAAATCAAGAACGCACCGGAAACCTTCGAAGAATTCGAGACGCGCGTGCGCGACGCGCTGCACGAGATCGGGACCGAGGGCGGACCGGCAATCGTCGTGACCTCGGGCGGGTTGATTTCGATGGTGGTGCGGCAGGCGATGGGGTTGGATATCCCGTCAATGGCACGGGTGGCCCTTGCCATCATGAACACGTCCATGCATCGTCTGCATCCGATTGGCGCTCAGCTGAGCCCGGTTCTTTTCAATGCCGTTCCGCATCTGGAAGCCCCTGATCGGCAGTTCGCGCAGACCCACCTGTAACCAGATCGGAGACGCCTGATGCAGCTCTACTATGCACCCCGTACCATCTCGGTCGCTGTTGCGATCGCACTGGAAGAGGCCGGGCTGGAATACGAAGCGGTCAAACTCGACTTCGCCGGGGGCGAACAGACGAAACCAGCTTACAAGCAGATAAACCCCAAAGGCCGCGTTCCGGCGCTGGTGGTGGATGGCGGCATCCTGACTGAAACCGGAGCCCTGCTGGAATTCATTGCAGCCAAGGCCCCCGAGGCCGGGCTGGTGCCGGCTGATCCGGTGATGGCTGCCCGGATGCGCGAAGTGATGTTCTACCTTGCCTCGACCATGCATGTGAACCACGCGCACAAAATGCGCGGGCACCGCTGGGCCGACAAGAAATCCAGCTGGAAAGACATGAAAGACAAGGTCGCGCAGACGATGACCGCGTCCTGCGATTATATCTCGTCGAACGGCCTGCGTGGTCCATTTGTGCTGGGCGAGGCGTTTTCGCTGGCTGATGCCTATCTGTACGTGGTGTGCAGCTGGCTGGAAGGCGATGGCGTGGACGTTTCGGCCTTTCCCAAAATCGTCGCCTTCCGTGAGGCGATGGAGGCACGCCCTTCGGTTCTGGCAGTGCGTGCTGCCGGAATGCTCTGACAAAAGGAAATAAGATGACACATCTCTGGGTCCGGGCAGAACAGCGCCCGAACGAAGAACGGGTTGGGCTGACACCGGAAGGTACCGCAGCGCTGATCGCGGCCGGCATCCGCGTGACGGTCGAGGAAAGCCATGCCCGTGCCATTCCACTGGACGGCTACAAGGACGCAGGCTGCGAGATCGCGCCCGAGAATTCCTGGCCCGAGGCCCCGCTGGACGCGATCATCTTCGGCCTCAAGGAACTGCCCGAAGACGGTACACCCCTGCCCCACCGCCACATCATGTTCGGCCATGCCTTCAAGGGTCAGCATTCGGGCCGGGCTCTGCTGGAACGGTTCAAGGCGGGCGGCGGCACGCTTTATGATCTGGAATACCTCGTGGATGAGGATGGTCGCCGGGTCGCCGCATTCGGCTATTGGGCAGGCTACGCGGGCGCGGCGGTGACGCTCAAGACCTGGGCAGCGCAGCAACGGGGCGGGATCTGCGGCCCCGTCGGCGTCTATCCCGGCAAGGACGCGCTGAACGCCGAACTTCTGGCAGAATTGGACGCCACCGGCGCGCCCCGCCCCCGCGCCATCGTCATCGGAGCTTTGGGCCGTGTAGGCACCGGCGCCGCAGACCTGTGTGAGGCGATGGGCGTCGCGGTCACCAAGTGGGACATGGCAGAAACCGCCAGCGGTGGGCCTTTCCCGGAAATCCTCGACCATGATCTGTTCCTGAACTGCATCTTTGCGCGCCCCGGAACGCCTGTCTTCGTCCCGCGCGAGGCGCTGACCGCCCCGCGCAAGCTGACCGCCATCGGTGACGTGGCCTGCGACCCTGACAGCGACTACAACCCGGTGCCCGTCTATGACCGCGCCACCACGTGGCAAGAACCCGCACTGCGCGTGGCCACCGACCCGGTGATGGACGTGATGGCGATCGACAACCTGCCGTCGATGCTGCCAGTCGAAAGCTCGGAAGACTATGCCGCGCAACTGCTGCCGTCCTTGCTGACTCTGGCCGATCTGGACAGCGGTGTCTGGGGTCGGGCAGAAGCAACTTACAAAACGCATATTGAAGGACTCTGAACGATGACCATTCATTGGTGTGGCAGCGGCCTCTCGGCCATTCCCGGCCTGCGTCGCCTGATCGAAGGCGGCCACAAAGTCACCGTGTGGAACCGGACCGTCGACAAGGCCAGGGCCGAGGTCGGAGACCTGACCGACGACATCCGCGCCTTCGACATTGACGCGCTTGGCGCCGTACTGGAGAAGGGCGATGTGATCGTCTCGATGCTGCCGGGCGACTGGCATGTGCCGCTTGCGGACCTGGCGATTTCAAAACAGGCCAATTTCGTCTCGTCCTCGTATATCGCGCCCGAGATGCGCGCGCTGGATGACAAGGCGCGCGAGGCCGGTGTCGCACTGGTCAACGAGGTCGGGCTGGACCCGGGCATCGATCACCTGATGGCACATGCCCTGATCGACGACTACCGCGGCTCCGATGCGTTCGACCCGGAAAACCACCTGAGCTTCATTTCCTATTGCGGCGGCATTCCCAAGAACCCCAACCCGTTCCGCTATAAATTCAGCTGGTCGCCGCTGGGCGTGTTGAAAGCGCTGCGGTCGCCGTCGAAATCGATCCGCGATTACGCGCCGCTGGACGTTGCCCGCCCCTGGGATGCGATCAGCAGCTACATCGCCCCGCTGCCGACACCGGAAAGCTTCGAGGTCTACCCGAACCGCGATTCAATCCCCTTCATGGCGCAGTATCATTTCGAGGATCACTGGCCGGTCAAGGAATTCGTCCGCGGCACTTTGCGTCTGAACGGCTGGGCCGATGCGTGGTCGGACGTGTTCACCGAGATCGAAACCCTGTCCGGCCCGGAAGGGGATGCGCGTCTGAAAGAGATGTCGGACCAGTTCTGGGAGGAAAACGCCTATGACGAAGGCGAGCCTGATCGTGTTGTGTTGTGCGTGGGATTGAAGGCCGAGAAAGACGGCGTCGAAGTCTGGCACAAGACCTATGTCATGGATGCCTGGGGCGACGAGCGTGGCACGGCGATGGCGCGTCTGGTGTCGATTCCGGTCTCACTTGCCGTCGAGGCCGTATTGAACCGCGCCATCCCGGCCGGTGTTCACGCGGCCCCCAGTGATCCCAAGCTGGTGCAGGGATGGATGGGTGAAATCGACAAGCTGGCCCAGCATCTGCAAATCGTCGATCACACGGCCTGAATGAAAAAAGCCATTCCAGACTGTCTGGAATGGCTTTCATTTTTGTACTTTACGCATGTTGTCCTCGTTCGGGTTTCCATCACCCGGCCTTCAGATATACCGCTGGATGGTATCTTCGATATCACTGCGGTTGATGCCCAGCTCGGACAACTGATGATCGGTCAAAGCATTCAGATGCTGGGCTGCGCGGACAATATCAGGGCTGATCGAACGGATCCGCATGGCACGATCGAACAGCAAAAGCGCGCTGGCGGCCGGAGCCGGTTGATTGGTGGGCGGTACGACGTCGAACATTCTGGTAACCTCACTGACAGGCTTTTGGGGATGGGTTTCAGTGCACGCTGAATACTTGATCACTGCCGGTATGGCTTGTTGTGATACACACTTTCATATGCGCGCCTTTTGATCTGATCCCGCTGGATGCCGATGTCGGCCAGTTGTACGTCATCAAGCCTTTCCAGATCCCGCACGGTTTTCGAAAAAATCCGGCGGCGGAAATGCTCGACCTTTGCTTCTGCATAGTTTGAAAACAGACCGTCAAGCAGGCCACCCCGGCCTTCGAATGTTTGTGCATGTGACATGTCTTTCTCCTCCTGAACTCAATGTCTTTGTCTTCCTGACATCAGATTTGGGAAGGCTGCCTTAACGTTACCAAACCGGTTCATTAAGGTTTGTTAAGACTCGTATGGAGGGAAAGTTTGGGCTGGACCGAGGCGTTGATTGCAAACTTCGATCCAGGCCCGCGACATGTCTTTTCAGTGGCGGATCAAGATAACGCGAATATCGATCCGTCGCAGAAAACGCCCCTTTGCACGCAGGTCACATCAGATCGTTTTCAACGTCCTCGGCTGATATCCCCAGCGCGTCCAGACCGTTCTCAAGGTGGTCTGACATGTGCGGAGTGCCGATCAGGTAGTCGGCGCAGGGGGTCGAGGCCTCGGCCTTGGCAGTGGCAATCGCTTCGGCCAGATCCTCGGGGAAAAAGCTTTCGCGGCCGATCCACATGATGGCAACCAGTTCGGCTTGCTCGTCTTCGCTCATACGTTCGATGAAGGCGCGCATTTCACCTTCTGCCCGGTTCAGCTCGCGCCCCATCATGGCAATCTGAGCGACCTTTCTTGCCGATATTTCCAACATGCATCAGCTCCTCGTGTTCGCGGTTGTCGTGCCATCACAATCACCGAACAAGGGCCGAGTCTTTGATCTTACGCAAACAACGGCCCTAGTTCCGCGCACGCGAAATCGGCTGGTCCGGTACCGGTTGCCTGCGAAACGGGCGAAAGGTGGCTTTTTTCAGCCACAGCCGGAAAGCCTGCCAGACGATCAGTGCAAAGGTTCGCCGGGCGCCGAATGGCCGCCGCAGCAAGGACCAAAGGATCACCCGGTTGGTCAGGGGTTGCCGCGGACCGGTCAGCGTCGCGATCAGCCCACCATCAGCGCGGCCGTAATCAATCCAGACACCGACCCGATCCGCGCGATAGTCAAAGCGGAACGTATAGCTGCCTTCGATTTTCTGAAACGGTGAAACATGCATCAGCTTGTCCGCCACCACCCTTTCAGTCGGTTCGATGACCGAGAAATCGGGTTTGTGACACAGGTAACTGTGACGGGTGCCATAGGTATTGGTGACCTCGGCCACCACGGCATAAAGGTGATCGCTGTCGTCAAAACAGAACCAAAAACTGACGGGATTGAAAACGTGACCCAAAACGCGCGGTTGCGTCAGCAACTTGAAACGCGCCGGTTGTTGCACCGACATTTCATCAAATCGCGCGCGGAGCCATTGGGCCCCTTCCCCGTGACCCGGCTCTCCCCCATGATCGCTGGTGCGCCAGTTCGTGACATTCGCGCGATCAACCGAAAACAGCAAAGGGGTGTCCAGCTCTGCTTCGGGATCCAGCAGGATGTAATCGACCGAGTATCGGAATGCGTTTTCAATCGCACCCTTGCGCCCGTGATAAGTATGACCCGCGATATGGTCTATTTTCTGCGTCATCCGCTGCTTTCTGGCCTTCCCGTAAATGCCTTGAACTACACTGATTTCCTTCAGATGCTGGTAATTCCGATACGGCAATTTGCACAATTTGGATCATAATGTCCCGATAAAGTGATCCGGCTTGGGGAACGCGCCGTAATGAGGTTATGTTTACCGAGATCGATACCGTGACCTTGGACGAACCTGCGGCTGAACCGGCCGCCCTTCAGCCTCGGCGCGAAAAGAAACGCATCAAGGGTAGACGGGTGAACGGAAGTAACGGCAGGCGCGAAACCAGAACCGAATGGGTGGATCACGTCAGGCGCATCCGCGACGTGCAGGATCAGGCGGCATTTGCCGAACTGTTCCAGCACTTCGCGCCACGGATCAAGGCGTTCCTGATGAAGTCAGGATCAGACGCCACAATGGCCGAGGAGTGTGCGCAGGAGGTGATGGCGACCTTGTGGCACAAAGCCCATCTGTTCGACCCGACGCGGGCAACAGTGGCTACTTGGGTATTCACGATTGCTCGGAACAAGCGCATTGACGTTCTGCGAAAGCAACGCCGCCCCGAACCCGAAGAATTGTGGTGGGGTCCCGAGGCCGAGCCCGAGCAGGACGATGTCATCGCGCTGCAACAAGAAACCGCGCAGCTTCGCACCGCTTTGACAGCGTTGCCAGACGCGCAGAGAGAGCTGATCGAAAAGGCGTATTTCGGTGATCTGAGTCATCGGGAAATCGCGTCTCAGACCGGGTTGCCCCTGGGAACGATCAAATCACGAATCAGGCTGGCGCTGGACCGCTTGCGCCATGCGATGAACTGAGATGAGTACGATGAGTAAATCGATCAAACATCACCTGACAGATGACCTGCTGATGGCATATGCCGCAGGCAGTCTGCCCGAGGCATTCGACCTGATGGTCGCGACGCATCTGTCGCTGTGTGACCATTGCCGTGCGCGGGCGGAAAGTTACGACGCCGTGGGTGGGCATGTTCTGGAGGAACAGACTGAAACCATCGCCATGAGTGACAAATCTCTGGCCGCGACTATGGCATTGATCTCCAAAGGTGCGCCAGCAGCTAAACCGGCGCGTCCGAACTGCTCGGTATTGCCGGCCCCGTTGCAGGATTATGTCGGCGGTACGGTTTCAGATATCCGATGGAAACCGATCGGCATGGGTGTGAAACAGGCCATTCTTCCAACCACAAGCGAGGCCTCGGCCCGGTTGCTGTTAATTCCAGCCGGAACGGCTGTACCAGATCATAGCCACAACGGTATAGAATTGACGATGGTGCTTCAGGGCGCATTCTCGGACGAAGTGGATCGCTTCGCCCGTGGCGACGTCGAGATCGCGGACGAGGATTTGGAACACACGCCTGTGGCGGACATTTCGGAAGATTGCATCTGTCTGGCGGTTACGGATGCACCGTTGAAATTCACCAAGTTGATGCCACGCCTGTTCCAACCCTTCCTGCGCATCTAATGTTGCCCGCGAGGGCCGCGTACGGCGTGTTTTGAAAGGAATGATTATGTTCGCAAGACTTGCTGTGTGCGCCCTTCTCGTTGCAATCGCGCCCGTCGCATCGGCCCAAATGTCGGCCGAGGTTCAGTTTCAGCCCGGCAATTTTGGCACCATGGTCGGCGGGACCATCTCAGGAGATGAGTACTTCGACTATTCGCTGGGCGCCAAAGCCGGACAGGAGATGTTTGCCGATCTTCAGGTCAGCGACACCAATGGTAATGGTGTGATCTATTTCAACATCCTGCCGCCGGGCAGCGACGGTGTGGCGATCTATAACGGATCGATTGACGGCAATACGGCTCGGATCACCCTGCCCGACGATGGAGACTATACGATCCGCGTCTATCTGATGGGCAATGACAGGGATACCGGAAAAACCGTGGGGTACAAACTGGACCTGTCCATCCAGTAGATTTCAACCTTCGTGCCGAGCAAGGGGCACAACGCCGTTTTCGGCCTTGGTCTCGATTTCTTCAAAGTCGAAATTGTCCAAACGCTGTGCACGTCGGCCAGCCTTTTCGGCACTGATCTTGATTTCCGAGATATCCTTGGCCGCCTGCCCGAAATGACGATCCAGGTTCGAGACGCGATCACCCAGGCGGTCCACATCCTTGTGCAGCAACCCCAACTCTTTGCGGATCGCTCCGGCCTGTTCGCGCATACGCGCGTCTTTCAGGATAGCCCGCATGGTATTCAACGTGGCCATGCATGTCGTCGGGGACACGATCCAGACCCGCGCGGCGAACCCTTCACGCACGACGTCGGGCAGACGCGCGTGCAGCTCGGCATAAATCGCCTCAGAAGGTACGAACATCAAGGCGCCGTCCGCAGTTTCCCCGTCCAGGATGTACTTTTCGGAAATCGCCTTGATATGCACTTTCACCGCAGCGCCGAAGGCCCGCAGGCATCTCTCGACATCCGCCTTCGTCTGCGCAGCGGCCAGCGCCTCGAAATCCTCCAACGGGAACTTTGCGTCGATCACGATCGGTCCCGGCGGGTTCGGCAAGTGAATCAGGCAATCCGCCCGCCTGCCGTTCGACAAAGTGGCCTGCAACGAATAACTGTCAGCGGGCAGCGCCTTGGACACGATATCGTTCAGCTGGATTTCTCCGAACATCCCGCGCCTTTGCTTGTTTGACAGGATATCCTGCAAAGACAGCACATCGCCTGACAGTTTGGTGATATTATCCTGTGCTTTGTCGATGGCGGCCAGACGTTCCTGCAATTGGGTCAGCGAGGTCGCCGTCTGTTTCGACGAGCCATGCAACGTCTCTTTCATCCGTTCCTGCATCTCGGCCAGCGCACGCGCCGATTTCATCGCATTATCCGCCAGCCGGTCATTCATCTGTTGCTGGACCGAAGCCAAACGCGCCTCGACCGTCTGAATCACCTGCATCTGCGCGTTGGCCTGAGTGTCCGAGACATGCTGAAGACCGCCGCGCAACTGTTCCTGCCCGTGGCCCAGTTGCTGAACATGCTGACCCAGATGCGCCATCTGCCGCGCCAAAGGTTCCGCCATCCGGGCCGAGCGGTTGGCCGCCCGCAACGACAGAAACAGCAGCAGCAGAATCAACGCCACCACGCCACCCCCGACCAGTAAGACAGGGTCATTCAATGCATATTGGGTGCCTGCAATCTCGATCATCACAACTCGCGTGTTCTTGTTTTATTCTTCATAGCCCCGCCGGGCCGCAGGATCAACTGCGCCCGAACAGGCGTTCGATGTCGCTGAGTTTCAGTTCCACATAGGTGGGCCGCCCATGGTTGCACTGGCCGGAATGCGGCGTCGCCTCCATCTCGCGCAGCAGGGCATTCATCTCTTCGGCGCGCATCCGACGACCGGATCGGATCGACCCATGGCAGGCCACCCGGCTGAGGATCGCCTCGATCCTTGCCTGCACCATCTGGCTTTCACCCTGATCGGCAAGTTCATCCAGGATATCGAGGATCATCGCGCGTGCATCGACTTCACCCAGAATGGCGGGGGTTTCGCGTACGGCAACGGCGCTTCCGCCGAAGGGCTCGATGGTCAGGCCAAGGCGCGTCAAGTCATCTGCGACGGCCATCAGGCGGGCGCAATCCCCGTCGGACAATTCCACGATTTCCGGAATCAGCAGGGCCTGCGCCGCGACGCCATTCTCGGCCATCTGCGTTTTCAGCTTCTCATAAACCAGCCGTTCATGTGCAGCATGTTGATCTACGATCACCATGCCATCGGCGGTCTGGGCAATGATGTAATTCTCGTGCACCTGTCCGCGGGCTGCACCCAGCGGCAGATCCTGCGCCTGAGGCTGCTCCTGCACCTCGGCGACCTGCGCAACCGGAGTCGGCTCGACAATGCTGCCGCTGTAGTCATTGGCCAGCTCGGCAAAACCCGGAGCCTGCGCGCGATACGCCGCCGTGCACGCGGCAGGTGACGGGCGATCCATCTGGTAAACCCGCGCCGGAGCAGGCTGTGCGGGTTCCGGCCGCATCGCGCCCAGCGTCGCATTCGCCACGGTCGAGGATGCCCTGTGCCCGGCTTCCGCCAATGCATGGCGCAGACTGGACACGATCAGCCCCCGCGCGACACCGGGATCCCGGAACCGAACCTCGGATTTCGCGGGGTGGACGTTCACGTCAACCAGCGTGGGGTCGCAGTCGATGAACAACGCCGCAGCCGGGTGGCGGTCGCGGCTCAGGAAATCGAAATAGGCCGCCCGCAGCGCGCCGGTCAGCATCTTGTCGCGCACGGGGCGTCCATTGACGAAAAGATACTGTGTTACGGCAGCCCCCCGCGAGTAGGTCGGCAGGGCGGCATAGCCGTACAGCCGGATGCCATCACGCGAGGCATCAATCTGCAAAGCGTTTTCTGCGAATTCGCGCCCGATCACGCGGGCCAGTCGGGCGTGGAGCGCATCAAACAGATTTCCGTTTTCGCGATCCGCGCGGAAGGTCACGCGCCCCTCTCCGCCGCCGGATACATCCCGCAGGGCGAATGTCACGGAAGGTTCGGCCATGGCCAGCCGTTTCACAATATCGGTGATCGCCTGCCCCTCGGCCCGGTCCGTGCGCATGAATTTCAGGCGGGCCGGTGTGGCGTAGAACAGATCGCGCAGCTCGACCACAGTCCCCGCGCGCAGGGCGGCGGGTTTGACCGCATCCATCTTGCCACCCGCGACGTGCACCTGCGCCGCATCCGCGCCGGGAACGCGGCTGGTTATGGTCAGACGCCCAACAGCACCCAAGGACGGCAGCGCCTCGCCCCGAAAGCCGAAAGTGTGAATGTTCAGCAGGTCCGAACCGTCAATCTTTGACGTGGCATGGCGGGACAGGGCCAGCGGCAGATCTTCCGCCGCGATACCGCAGCCATCATCCGTGACCCGGATCAGGGTCTTGCCGCCATCCGCGATATCGATGGCGATCCGCGTGGCCCCGGCATCGATTGCATTCTCGACCAATTCCTTGACCGCCGAGGCCGGTCGTTCCACCACCTCACCCGCCGCGATACGGTTGATTGCGGCATCGTCGAGCTGCCTAATTACGGGGCGTTTTTCGCCGATATTGGGGTTTGCCTGCGCCATACCCCTACACCTAGCATAGTCGCGCACGATTCTGCCACCGGTTTGAACCGCAGATTTCAAAGAGAGGGGGCGCCCGGGTGTCCGCGAATAAGAACTCATTCCGGATCACCCGGGCGTGCCAAGTGAGTGGTGTGTTTCAGCTAACCAATGGGGCAGGATGTATCATGCACGTGTCGGAAAATCTGCTTAAGATTCTCCCGCTCAGTTTCTTGGCAGAGATTGGCCGATGACGTGCGGGCAAGTGTGGCGGGAAAATGCCTGATCAGCCAGATGTGCGCATGCCGATTCTGGCCCGGCAGGGTCCGAACATCGCTGCCGCCGCAAGAATCAGGCCTGACATCGTGGCGATCATACCCGCCGCGCTGACGGCATCCGCGCCGCCCAGCCACAGCGGGCCATAACCTGCCAGCACATAGCCCGACACTGCCGCGGCTATGGCGAACACAACGCTCCAAGCTATCTGCGCTTCCAGCCGGTTGGTCAACATTCGCGCCGCGGCGGGCGGGCAGATGAACATGGCGATCACGATGATCGAGCCCACCGCGTCAAAAGCCGCCACCGCCGCAATTGCCGCGGTGATGACCAGTGCCATGCCCAGAACGCCGGTGCGAATGCCAACGGTCCGGGCAAAGCCCTCGTCGAAGGTAGAGATCTTCAGCGGCCGCCAGAACAGCCAGGTGAACAAAGACACACCGACCAGTGTCAGCGCAATGCGGGGTAGTTCCGGGGGCAACCCGGACAGCGCCTCTGTGTCCAGCAAGGACGACCATCCGGTGGCGTCCAGCCAGATCAGGCTTTCGAGATTGCCGTAAAGCGCATGTTCCACATCCAGATGCACCGTCGACGTATCCGTCTGCTCAAGCAGCAGGACCCCCGCGGCGAACATGGTGGTAAAGACCACGCCCATGGCGGCCCCGGGTTCGATCTGACCCAATCGGCGAATGGCTTCGATCAGCACCACGGCCACAACGGCAGCGCCCGCCGCGCCCAGCATCATCGGCCAGGTCGATATCGCCCCTGTGATCAGAAACGCCACGACGATTCCCGGCAGCACCACATGGCTGATCGCGTCTCCGATCAATGCCTGTTTGCGCAACACCAGAAAATTGCCGGGCAACGCGCAGGCAATGGCCGCGAACGTACCGATCAACAACGGTGTCAGAGACAGGGGGACAAATTCTTCACCACTCATACCGGCACCCCCATTGGCCCGCCGATGCGGCGGTCTATCTCGGCGATCTGGTCGCGGGTCAGGACGGTTTCGATGTCCCGCAACCCGTCGTAAAGCGCGGCTGTTGCCTCATGCGCCTGATCCGCGCGCACGATTTCCCAGCGCTTTTCGTCCCGCAACGCCTTGGCCGCGCGGGCTTTGCCGATGTCGGTCGCAACGCCGTCCGCGCGCACCAGCCCAGCGCGGCGCAGCAAGCGCAGGGTCAGGGGCTCGTAGATCTTTTGCCCCTGCGCCAAGGCCAAAAGACCCTGACGAATATGCACCCGACGCTGAAAGCGCAAATGGCGCAGCACCGCCGCCAGAACGCCACGTATCGGCGCCAGAAACAAAGACACGACAAAGAAGGCAAAGCTGACCAGAACGATGATCGGCCCCGTCGGAAGGTTTGGCGCCGAGGCCGAAATGGCCGCGCCAATGTACCCCGCCAACCCGCCGGCCAATCCCGCAAGCAGAACCACGTGGTCCGAGCGTTCGGACCAGAACCGCGCGGTCACGGCGGGAATGATCAGCAAAGCCACGATCAGAATCAGACCCACGATTTTCAGGCCGACCACGGTCACGGCCATGACCAAACCCATCATGGCCAGATCGATCCTGTACACCGGCAACCCGCGGGCTGCGGCATATTCAGGATCGAAGGCCACAAGAATCATCGGGCGACGAATGATCATGACCAGCAGCAGCGTCGCAGCGCCGCCGACCGCAATGATCATCGCATCAGCCCAGAGCATCCCGGCAGTGGACCCCAAAAGGAAGCCTTCCAGCCCGGCCTGACGGCCTACGCCCATCGTCTGTATGACCGTTAGCAACACGATGCCAAAGCCGAAGAAGACTGACAGGACCGCTCCGATGGCGGCGTCTTCGGCCAAACGCGTGTGACGCGTCAGCCAGTTCATGCAGAGAAGGCCGATCCAGGCCGAGATGGCCGATCCTGCCAACAGGCCCAGCAGGTTGCGCCCGTCTCCTCCCAGCGCGACCAACACCATGAAAGCCAGACAGACGCCCGGCAGGGTTGCGTGGCTGATTGCGTCACTGACCAAGGCACGCTTGCGCAGAAACAGAAACGTCCCCGTCACACCGGCAGACACACCCAGCAAGGTTGCACCGATGGCGACCAGCTTGGCGTTGTAGCCAAGTTGCAGGGTCAGAGCATCCCAGAGCATGCGTTACCCCAGCGCGCGCGATATCTGGTCGATCTGCGCGGTTGCCAGTCGACCGCCATATGCTGATTGCAACGTTTCCGCCGTGAAGGCCTCGGCCACTGGTCCCTCGGCCACCTTGCGGGTGTTGATCAGGAAGGCATGGTCGAAATAATCGGTCACGGTCGCAAGGTCGTGATGCACTACGACAACCGTCTTGCCCGCCTCTTTCAGGGATTTCAGCACCGAGATGATGGCTTTCTCGGTGGCGGCATCGACGCCTGCAAAAGGTTCGTCCAGAAGATACAGATCCGCGCCCTGCGCCAGCGCGCGCGCCAGAAAGACACGTTGTTGCTGCCCGCCGGACAGCTGCCCGATCTGGCGATCCGCGAAATCCCGCATTCCCACTCGGTGCAAACAATCCATCGCGCACGCCTTGTGGCGGGCACGCACACGGCCCAGCAAGCCAAGTTCGCGCGACAGGCCCATCAGAACCACGTCGATGACACGCGTTGGAAAATCCCAATCCACGCTGGCACGCTGAGGAACATAGGCAATGCGCGCGCGCTGCGTGTCCAATGGCTGGCCAAACACGGTCACTTGACCTGACAAAGGGGAAACGATGCCAAGCGCCGCCTTGAGCAATGTGGATTTCCCGGCCCCGTTCGGCCCGATGATCGCGGTCATCGCTCCGGGCTGTACGGTCATGTCGACTGAAAACACCGCAGGTTTCTGCCCGTATGAAACCGTCAGGCCGCGCAGGGCCAGGGGGCTGTCGGCCAACCCCGTGTCACCGACGGTCACGCCTTCATTGCTGATCAGGCCCAGCATCGATCAAAACCCCGCCGACAGTTTTCCGTCCATGCCACGATCTGGCACATCGCCACCCAAAGCACTGGCAATGACCGTGATGTTATGGTCCAGCATACCAAGATAGGTACCTTCATAGGTTCCTTCTTCACCCATGGCGTCCGAGAACAACTCGCCCCCCACGTGCACCTCATGACCCTTTGCGGCCGCGCCCTCGATCAGCGCGCGGATCGAACGATCCGAGACCGAGCTTTCGACGAAAACAGCCGTGATCTTGCGGTCAACCAGCAGATCGACCAATTCGCCTATCCGGTTCAGTCCCGCCTCGGACTGGGTCGAGATGCCCTGAATTCCCAGAACCTCGAACCCGAAACTTTCACCAAAGTAACCAAAAGCATCATGGGCGGTCACAAGAACCTTGTTGTTGTCTGGAACAGACGCCAGAACTTGATCTGCATAGGCTGTCAGACGATCGATATCTGCCAGGTGGGCCTGCGCATTCGCTGCAAAAACTTCGGCCGCTTCAGGACGTACCTCGGTGAGGGCCGCCTGCACTTCAAGCACCACGTCCCGCCACAATTCGGGCGTCATCCAAACATGCGGGTCATATTTGTCGGCGTAATCGTCATGCGCGCGCAGCTTCGACATGTCGATACCTTCGGCAACTGCAACCACGGTCCGCTTGCGTTCAAGGTCATGGAAGAAATCTTCCATCTGCGCTTCGAGGTACAAACCATGCCACAGGATCAGGTCGGCGCGCGTCATCGCCACGATATCGCTGCGGGTCTGACGATAGGCATGCGGGTCGACGCCCGGCCCCATCAGCCCCTTGACGTCTACCTGATCACCACCAACCTGACGGGCCGCGTCAGCAATCATGCCCGTCGTGGCCACAACCTTGAGGGGTGCATCGGCCCAGGCCGTGACCGGCAGGGAAAAGGCCAGCGCCAATACCGCAAGAAAATTCCGGCGAATCATCTTCTACCTCAGTTTTTGCATCTCATTCGAACTGAATATGAGAACCATTCGCAAGTAAGTCAACGCTAATGCGAATTATTCGCAAGAAAGCGGTTACATTTTGTCCATTTGGTCAAAAATTTTCCAAACATTGCCCGCCTGCATCTTCCATTCCCCGGTCTCCCGTGCGATTTTGTCGCAAACCTCCCAAAGGACGTGACAATGGATACGCAGAGCTCAGAAAGCCCCGTGCGCACCGCGCATCTGCCGCAAGTGACCGAAGCCCGAAACCCCGGCATGGATCTGGACCTGGACTGGGTACGCGCCGTGCAGGCCAACACCTCGGCCATCGAACGCCGGGCCGCGACCCTGCCCGGGCGCCGGTCGGTGAAAAAGGAACATCAGGCCGCCTGGCTGCTGAAGGCGATCACCATGATCGACCTGACCACGCTGTCGGGCGATGACACCGAGGGCCGCGTGCGCCGCCTGTGCTCCAAGGCCCGCCAGCCCGTGTCGCCCGACCTGCTGAAAGCGCTGGACATGCCGCCGATCACCACCGGCGCGGTCTGCGTCTATCACGACATGATCGAAACGGCGGTGGATGCGCTGACAGGAACCGGCATTCCGGTCGCGGCCGTGTCCACCGGCTTTCCGGCGGGCCTGTCGCCCTTTCACCTGCGTGTGGCCGAGATCGAGGAAAGCGTGAAGGCCGGGGCCGAGGAAATCGACATCGTGATCTCGCGCCGCCATGTGCTGAAAGGTGACTGGCAGGCGCTGTATGACGAGATGAAGGCGTTCCGCGCAGCCTGCGGCGAGGCGCATGTGAAGGCCATTCTGGCCACGGGTGAGCTGGGCAGCCTGCGCAACGTGGCGCGTGCCTCGCTGGTCTGCATGATGGCGGGGGCGGATTTCATCAAGACCTCGACCGGCAAGGAAAGCGTCAACGCCACCCTGCCCGTGTCGCTGGTGATGATCCGCGCCATCCGTGACTTTTATGACCGCACCGGCCATCGCGTGGGCTACAAGCCCGCCGGCGGGATTTCCAAGGCCAAGGATGCGCTGGTCTACCTGTCGCTGATCAAGGACGAACTGGGCGACCGCTGGCTGCAACCCGACCTGTTCCGCTTTGGCGCTTCGTCCCTGCTGGGCGATATCGAGCGGCAGTTGGAACATTTCGTCACCGGGGCATACTCGGCCGGCTACCGGCACCCGATGGGCTGAGGACAGGAACAATGACAGTCAAAGAGATTTTCGAGACCATGGAATACGGACCCGCCCCGGAAAGTGCCGCCGAGGCCTTGGCATGGCTGGTCGATCAGGGCGACACGTTCGGCCATTTCATCGACGGCGCCTTCACCAAGCCCGGCAAAGGGTTTGAAAGCCGCAACCCGGCCACGGGCGAGGTTCTGGCCAAGCTGACCCAGGCCACACAGGCCGATGTGGACGCCGCCGTTGCCGCCGCCCGCAAGGCCCAACCCAAATGGGAAAAGCTGGGTGGCCCCGTCCGCGCCCGATACCTCTATGCCATCGCGCGGCTGATCCAGAAACACGCCCGCCTGTTCGCGGTGCTGGAAACGCTGGACAACGGCAAGCCGATCCGGGAATCGCGCGATATCGACATTCCGCTGGTGCAGCGGCATTTCTACTATCACGCGGGCATGGCCCAGCTGATGGAAACCGAGCTGCCCGACGCACAGGCGCTGGGGGTCTGCGGCCAGATCATCCCATGGAACTTCCCGCTGCTGATGCTGGCGTGGAAGGTGGCCCCGGCGCTGGCCATGGGCAACACGGTGGTTCTGAAGCCCGCCGAATACACCTCGCTGACGGCGCTGCTGTTTGCCGATATCTGCATGCAGGCCGGTCTGCCCAAGGGCGTGGTCAACATCGTCACCGGCGACGGTGCAGTGGGTGAGATGATCGTGGCCGCAGACGTAGACAAGATCGCCTTTACCGGCTCGACCGTAGTGGGCCGCCGCATCCGCGAGGCCACCGCCGGGTCTGGCAAGGCCCTGACGCTCGAGCTGGGCGGCAAGTCGCCCTATATCGTCTTTGATGACGCCGACATCGATTCAGCCATTGAAGGTCTGGTCGATGCGATCTGGTTCAACCAGGGCCAGGTCTGCTGCGCGGGCTCGCGCCTGTTGGTGCAGGAAGGCATCGCCGAACGGTTCTATGCCAAGCTGCGCGCCCGCATGGACACGCTGCGCATCGGCAACCCGCTGGACAAATGCATCGACGTGGGTGCCGTGGTGGATCCGGTTCAGTTGCAGACGATCACCTCCATGGTCGACAGCAATACGGTGGGTCATGTGCATCAGGCTGCCTGCGAATTGCCCGCGAATGGCTGCTACTACCCCCCGACGCTGATCACCGGGCTCGAAACCTCGGAC
The DNA here is from genome assembly GCF_056532905.1 of Ruegeria sp. H8. Taxonomy (NCBI): domain Bacteria; kingdom Pseudomonadati; phylum Pseudomonadota; class Alphaproteobacteria; order Rhodobacterales; family Roseobacteraceae; genus Ruegeria; species Ruegeria sp. H8. The sequence continues at coordinate 18,793 of NZ_JBQFNY010000003.1, forward strand.
CCGTTGATGCAAGAGGAGATATTCGGCCCGGTTCTGGTCTCGTCGACCTTCCGCACCCCGGCCGAGGCGATCGAGCTGGCCAACAACACCCGCTATGGGCTGGCGGCCACGGTCTGGACCGAGAACGTCAACCTTGCGCTGGACATCGCGCCCAAGCTGGTCGCGGGCGTGGTCTGGGTCAACGCCACCAACCTGTTCGACGCGGCCGCGGGCTTTGGCGGCGTGCGCGAAAGCGGTTTTGGCCGCGAAGGCGGCTGGGAAGGGCTGAGCGCCTATACAAAGCCCAAGGGCAAGGCCAAGCCGCTGGCGAAAATCGAACCTGTCGCGGGCGAAGGTGGCCCGGTCGACCCGATCGACCGCACCGCCAAGCTGTACATCGGCGGCAAGCAGGCGCGGCCCGATGGCGGCTATTCCCGCGCGGTCTGGGGCAAGGCGGGGCTGCTGGGCCTTGTAGGTCAGGCCAACCGCAAGGATGTGCGCAACGCGGTCGAGGCTGCGGCGGGGGCCAAGGGCTGGTCCAAGACCACCGGCCATCTGCGGGCGCAGATCCTGTACTATATCGGCGAGAACCTCTCGGCCCGTTCCAACGAGTTCGCGCATCGCATCGACGCGATGACCGGCCGCAAGGACGGCGCGAAAGAGGTCGACGCCGCAATCCAGCGCCTGTTCACCGCCGCCGCCTGGGCCGACAAGTATGACGGCCAGGTGCATGGCGTTCCGATCCGGGGCGTGGCGATTGCGATGAAGGAACCGGTGGGCGTGATCGGCGCGCTCTGTGCGGACGAGGCACCGCTGCTGGGTCTGGTCTCGGCCATGGCGCCGGCGATCGCGATGGGCAACCGGACAGTTCTGGTGGCGTCCGAGCCCTATCCGCTGGCGGCCACCGATTTCTATCAGGTGCTGGACACCTCGGACGTGCCCGCAGGCGTGGTCAACATCCTGACCGGCAGCCACGCGGAACTGGCCAAACCGCTGGCCTCGCACCTGAACGTGGACGCGGTGTGGTCGTTCTCATCGACGGACCTGTCGGCGCAGATCGAGGTCGTCTCGGCCGGGAACCTGAAACGGACCTGGGTGAATAACGCGACGGCATTCGATTGGGGCATGGACCATTCCCGCCGCTTCCTTCAGGCTTCGACCGAAGTGAAAAACACCTGGGTGCCCTACGGCGAGTAGGGCTCCCCTTCAAGGGAGGCCTACATGGATTTTTCGGGAAAAACCGTCATCGTCATCGGTGGCACCAGTGGCATCAACCGGGGCATCGCCGAGGCCTTCGCGGCCTCGGGCGCGAAACTGGCCGTGGCCAGCCGCTCGCAGGACAAGGTGGATGACACCGTCGCCGCGCTGAAGGCGGCAGGCGCGGCCGAGGCGATCGGCGCGGCCTTTGACGTGCGCGACGCCGAGGCGGTCGCCGAGGGGCTGAAACAGTTCCACGCGGCGCTCGGCGATTTCGACGTGCTGGTTTCGGGGGCGGCGGGCAACTTCCCGGCGCTGATGGCGGAGATGTCGGCCAACGCCTTCCGCACCGTGGTCGAGATCGACCTGATGGGCACCGTGCATGTTCTGAAAGGCGCCTATCCCTATCTGAAACGGCCCGGCGGCAACATCATCAACATCTCGGCCCCACAATCCTACCTGCCCTACGAGGGCCAGGCCCATGTCTGCGCCGCCAAGGCGGGCGTCGATCAGATCACCCGTACCCTGTCGATGGAATGGGGTGTGGAAGGCATCCGGGTGAACTCGGTGGTGCCGGGCTTCATCGAGGGCACCGAAGGCGCGAAACGGCTGGCCCCCACCCCCGACGCGGGCGAGCAGCTGCGCCGGGACGTGCCGCTGGGCCGCTGGGGTACGCCGCAAGACGTGGCCAATGCCTGCCTGTTTCTGGCCTCGGACATGGCCAGCTATATCAGCGGTACGGTTCTGGCAGTGGACGGGGCGTTGTATCAGCGCGGCTCGGGCCAGTTCGGCCAGATGATGGGAGACATGCTGCGCAGCATGAAAAAGGGGTAAGCCGCAGCTTACCCCAAAAGGTTCAGTTCGTTGTTTCCAGGCCCACCGGCTTGCCAACGACGACAAAGTGCAGACCGTCCGGGTCAAGCAGTTCGGCAGCAACGCGGTTCACATCTTCCAATGTCACCGCGTTCACCTTGTCATTGCGGGTGGCGATATAGTCAATCGGCAGGCCTTCCATCTGCATTCCGACCATGATCGAGGCAATCTGACCATTGCCATCGAACCGCAGCGGATAGGCGCCGGTCAGATAGGTCTTGGCGTCGTCAAGTTCCTCTTGCGTCACACCCTCGGTGGCCGCGCGCGCCCATTCATCGCGAATTACGTCGATGGCTTCGGCGATACGGTCGTTGGCCGAGGACACGGACCCAAGATAGACCGAAGCCAGATCCTTGGGCACCAAATAGGTCCCGACCCCATAGGTCAGGCCACGCTTTTCGCGCACCTCCTGCATCAGCCGGCTCTCAAACCCGCCGCCGCCAAGAATATGGTTCAGAACAAAGGCCGCAAAGAAATCCGGGTCATCCCGATCAATCCCGGCCTGACCGAACAAGGCCACGGACTGAGGTGTGTCGAATTCGACAACACTGACGCCGCCGGGAATGTTCACCTCGGCCTTGCCCGGGATGGGCTTGCCGGTGTCCGGCAAGTCGCCAAGCAGGGTATCAAGCAGGATACCCAGCTCCTCTGCCGTGATATCGCCGACGGCCCCCACGTACAGACGATCCTTGGCGAACACGCCTTCGTAAGCCGCGACCACGTCATCGCGGGTCAGGGCCGAGACACTTTCGATGGTGCCTTTCCCTTCGGATCCATAGGGGTGATCGCCGTAGGCCATCCGCGCAAAGGTGAGGCCTGCGATTTCGTTCGGGTCAGTCTGGTCCGAGCGCAGGCCCGACAGAACCTGCGCGCGCACCCGGTCAACCGCATCCTGATCAAAACGCGGTTCGTGGATCGTCGTGCGCAGCAAATCGACCACTTCATCCCGGTTTTCAGACAGGAAACGCGCGGAAATCGAGACTGAATCGTCGCCGGCATTGTATCGGAACGAAGCCGCCAGAGCCTCCAACTCGCGGGCATAGGTCCGCGCATCCAGGTCGCCCGCGCCTTCTTCGATCAGCCCGCTCATCAAGTTGACCGCGCCGCGTTTGTCAGGGTCGTCCAGCGACGTACCACCACGGAACCGCAACTCCAGCGCGGTGAATGGGATGGAATGATCCTCGACCAGCCAGGCTTTGATGCCACCGGGCGAGGTCACTTCTTCGATCTGAATCTCGGCCAAAGCCGGCAGGGCGACCAGGCAGGCAATCAGCGTTGCAACAAACCGTTTCATTGCGTCACCTCGTCATCGCGCATCAGCCAGCCGGTGACCGACGCCTCGGGTTGCAGAACTTCGCGGGCCGCGGCGATGATCTCATCCCCGGTCACAGCCTGAAGGATCTCGGGCCAGGCCTGAACATCTTCGACCGTCAGGCCGCTGGTCAGGGCCCGGCCATAGCGGTTGCCGATGCCGTCCACGTTGTCGCGCGCATAGGTTTGGGCGGCGCGCAGCTGCATTTTGATGCGCTCAAGATCCTCTTCGTTCACACCTTCAGCGATGAAGTCGGCCACGGCCTGGTCCATGGCGTCTTCGGCCTCTTGCAGGGAAACCCCCTCGGCCGGAACGACGATCAGATCAAAGGTCGTGTCATCCAGTGAAACACCGCGATAGAACGCACCGGCATAGACGGCCTTTCGCTGATCAAACTGCAACTTTTCGTTCAGGTAAGACGTCGTGCTGCCGCCCAGCAACTCGGCCAGCAGAAACAGAGCCGCCGCTTTTTCCTGTTCGCCCGGATCGCGTTCCGGGGCCAGATAGCTGCGCTGAACGTAAGGCTGGGCGACGCGCGGGTCCTTGAAGGTCAGGCGACGTTCGGCCGTTTGCGGCGGTTCTTGGGACCGAACCCGCTCGGGCAGGTCCGGGTTGGCGGGAATCACACCGTAATACTGATCGGCAAGCGCGCGGACTTCGTCGGGATCGACGTCACCTGTGACCACCAGAATGGCATTGTTGGGCGCATAATGGGTCTGGTAAAACGACAGCGCGTCCTCCATGTCCAGATCCTCCATCTCGTGCATCCAGCCGATGATCGGCACGCCGTAGCGGTGGTTCAAATACTGGGCCGCACTCATCTGTTCGCCGAACAGGGCGCGCGGGTTGTTTTCGGTGCGCTGGTTGCGTTCCTCGAGAATCACGTCCCGTTCGGTCAGAATGTCCTCTTCGCTCAGCCGAAGGTTCCGCATCCGGTCGGATTCCATCCGCATCATCAGCTCTAGCCTGTCGGCGGCGACACGCTGAAAATAGGCGGTGTAGTCATACGAGGTGAAGGCGTTGTCGTTGCCGCCATTGGCAGCGACGATGGCAGAGAACTCTCCCGGGGCCAGCGTGTCGGTGCCTTTGAACAGCAGGTGCTCCAGGAAATGCGCCACGCCGGATGATCCGATCGGCTCATCAGCGGATCCGGCCCGGTACCAGACCATATGCTGCACGACCGGGGCACGGTGGTCTTCGACCACGACGACATCCATGCCGTTGTCCAATGTGAATGTGGTAACCGCTTCTTTCCCATCCTCGGCAAATACCGGGGCGGCAGCGATCAGGGCAGCCGACAAGGCCAGGGCCCGAACCATAGGGCATCCTCCGTTTCGTTTCTGGTATTCAAACTACGGTGACGCGGCCCGGGTTCAAGCCCGATGACGGAAAGTTAAGAATTATTCACCCGGTGGCGAAGAAGGAGTTTCGATGCCGGCCCGGCGGGCGGCTTCTGTTTCCGCGAACGGATCGATCGATTGTTTTTCGTAAACCTGACCATAGCGGTCGACCGGGAACAGACGCAGGCCGGTCCAGCGCCCCCGGCGTTTGCGAAACGCGGCGTCATCAGCCTCGACCACCTGCCGCGCATCGGGAGAAACACCATAGCGACTGGAGGCCGTGACAAGCGCTGCATCCGAGGATGGCACAGCCGCGTTCGGATTCAGCGCAGCAGCATTGCCGCCCAGCGCAGCCACCGCATCGGCATTTGGGTTCGGATCCGTCAGATTCGCGCCACCCGGCGTGGGTGCAGGCAAGAACGCATAGTCCTGAGGTTGGGTCAGCGGCTTGACCGGCAGCACCGAAAACTCATCCGGCCCCGGGCCCGGAGCCTCCAGATCCCGCAGACCGGGATTCGAACACGCCGCAACCGCAGCGGCAACAGTCAAAGCAAATAGGGCGCGCGGCATCCGCATTGGTGTCTCCAGCCTGTTTCAGGCGCTTTTATCGCATATCATTCCGCGCGTCACGAGGCCTTTTTGCCGTCAAACAGCACCAGCCCGATGGCTCCTGCAAATATGAAGACATCTGCGAGGTTGAAAACAAACGGATTGTTGATGCCGCAACAGGACATGTTCAGGAAATCCAGAACAAAGCCGTAAAGAACCCGATCCACCACATTCGCCAGCGCACCGCCGATCAGCAGGCCGCCACAAAACTGCATCAGCCCCGAATGGGCTGCACGGCCCAGCCAAACAAGCACGCCGACACAGATCGCCACGGAAATACCGATCAGAATCCAGCGCGCAGCCTCTGAATTTCCTTGGAACAGGCCGAAATTGATGCCCCGGTTCTCGCCGTATTTGAACACCAGCAGCGGCGGCACAACATCAATGCCGCCGGGCTGATCGGCCACGCGCATGACATGAACGACCAGATATTTGCTGATCTGGTCGATCGCAAAGGCGGCCAGCGCCGCCCAGAGAAGCAGGCGTGACCGCATCAGTGACGGAAATGGCGCATGCCGGTGAAGACCATGGCCAGGCCGGCCTCATCCGCAGCGGCGATGACTTCGTCATCCCGCATGGACCCACCTGGTTGGATCACACAGGTTGCGCCTGCCGCGGCCGCTTCCATCAGGCCGTCAGGGAAGGGGAAAAACGCGTCCGACGCAACGGCCGAACCGATGGTCAGCGGTTGGGCCAAGCCCAGCGCATCGGCCATGCGTTCGGCTTTCTTGGCGGCGATCAGGGCCGAGTCCACACGGCTCATCTGACCCGCGCCGACGCCCACCGTAGCGCCGTCATTGACATAGACGATGGCGTTGGACTTGACGTGCTTTGCCACTTTCCGGGCAAACAAAAGGTCACGCATCTGTTCGTCGGTCGGGGCCTTCTTGGTCACAACTTTCAGATCATCCATGCCGACAAAGCCGTTATCCTTGTCCTGCACCAGCAACCCACCGGCCACCTGACGCACGGTTTTCCCACCGGCGGTCACATCCGGCAGCGCTTCGGTCGTCAGCAGGCGCAGGTTTTTCTTGGCGGCAAAGATTGCCTTGGCCTCATCCGATGCGCCCGGAGCGATCACGACTTCGGTGAAAATCCCGGTGATCTCCTGCGCGGTCTCAGCGTCCAGAGGCTGATTCAACGCCACGATACCGCCGAAGGCAGAGGTGCGGTCGCAGTCGAAGGCAGCCTTGTAGGCCTCAAGCAGGGTTGCACCCCTGGCCACGCCACAGGGGTTGGCGTGCTTGATGATGGCACAGGCGGCGCCCTCAGTGGGGTCAAACTCGGCCACCAGTTCAAAAGCCGCATCCGTGTCATTGATGTTGTTGTAGCTCAGTTCCTTGCCCTGATGCTGGATCGCGGTCGCCACACCGGGCCGATTGGTGCCGTCGGTGTAGAACGCAGCCTGCTGATGGCTGTTCTCGCCATAGCGCAAGGTTTGTTTCAATTCACCGGCAAAGGCGCGGCGCTTGGGGGCTTCCAGCTCCAGCGCATCGGCCAGCCAGTTGGATACTGCCGTGTCATAGGCCGCGGTGCGGGCATAGGCTTTCTGCGCCAGCTTGCGGCGGAATTTCGGACAGGTCGCGCCGTCGTGCTGATCCATATCGCCCAGCAGTTTTTCGTAGTCTTCAACGTCCACGACCACGTTTACGAACGCATGGTTCTTGGCCGCCGCGCGGATCATCGCCGGACCGCCGATGTCGATATTCTCGACGCACTCATCGTAACCTGCGCCTTTGGCCACGGTTGCTTCAAACGGATACAGGTTCACAACCAACAGATCGATTGCACCGATGCCGTGTTCGTTCATGGCTGCAACATGGGTGTCGTTGTCGCGCAGGGCCAGCAGCCCGCCATGCACCATCGGGTGCAGGGTCTTGACCCGGCCATCCATCATCTCGGGGAAACCGGTGATCTCGCTGACATCCTTCACCACAAGCCCTGCATCGCGCAGCGCCTTGGCCGTGCCGCCGGTCGACAGCAGTTCGACCCCGCGCTCGGCCAGCGCCTTGCCCAGCTCGATCAGCCCGGTTTTGTCGGATACGGAAAGCAACGCGCGGCGCACGGGGTGAAGATCGGTCATGGGTCCAAAGGTCCTTTTGGCGTCAGTCTAACTCGGGCTCGTCCCGATGCGTATCGCGCACGGCATAGGCTGTGTCCTGTGCCTTGCTCAGAGTCCACCGGGTGCGCGTCGCATACTCCATTGCGCGCCCGGATAGAACGATCTGTTTTGTCGCGCGTGGCTTCAAACGCCCTTTTTCAAGGTAAACGCTTGGCTCGACGGACAATTTTCCAACGCCGTCATGGCGGAAAACCCAGATTTCACCGCTTTTGAGCGCCATCGACACCGCCGCACCGCCCAAATCCAGCGCCGCATCGACATCCGGATGCAGGTGAAACCGGATGTCATAGCCAATGCCTTTGAGGCCCGAAGCGTCCATCGCCTTGTCAAATTGACGCTTTGCCTTGTCGGTCGCCGTCAGCAGAATATCCTCGACCGTCAGCTCGCGCCCGTCAAATCGCAACTCAAAGGTCCTCGCATGGGTCAGACCAAAGACCTTTGCGTATCCATCGTGCCCCGCCATAAAGCGGATCCCCTCGAACGCATCCTCGAAATCAACGGGCACCTCCTGTGGCGCGTCCACCAGCGCCTGCGCTTCACGCCCCGGCACCGGGTTGGCCAGCCGGGCGCTTGAGAATCCATCCAGGCAAAGCGTCGAGTGCGACGGCGTCGCCCGTCCTGCGCGGCGCCATTCCAGCCCGAAACTGGCCCCCGACCCGCAATTCACGATCAGCGGCCGCCGCCCCGAGGTCAACTCGAACGCCAGAGTAGAGGCATGCGCATTGTAAGAGGCCGCCCCCGACGGCGGTATGCTGGCATCCACGATCACCGTGGTGCGTGCAGCCGACAGACGGGCATAGCCCATCGGCAATTCGGTGGCCGCCTTGTGTTTGACGCCGCTTTGGGCAAGGGCCTGTTCCAGTCGCCCCTCGACACCGCGCCCGCCACCATGGAATCGCGCCAAGGCCCCATCCGCATGTCGCAGGCTGCGCAGGGTCGGCGCGATCCGTTTGATCGCATTGGCCTGGGCGGCAGGCGTCCCGCGACCAAGATCATTCAGCGCCGCCGAAGTCCAGCTGAGCAGCGTGAACACCTCGAGCAATTCTTCCGGATTGCGGGTTGGTATTCCGCCCTGCGCATCCACCTGACGGTCGCATTCCCCGGCCAGGGCGCGCAGGGCCGGGTCGGCCATCCGCTCCAGCCCCTCCAGCACCAGCCCGGCCTGCACCAGTCCGGCCAGCGCCTCGAACCGGGGCCGTCCCGGGGTCGCGGCATGCCAGCGCTTGGACAGGAACCATGTTTGCTGGGCCAACGAGCGGAAAAACAGTTTGCTTTGTTTTTCATCCACCCCTCGCAGCAGAAAAAGCGCATGGTTGATCCAGCGCATCACCCGACGTCCGGTCAGATCAGGCGCCCAGCCGGGCCCTTGCCCGCGGCCATGAGATTCTATCCATCCCCAGACCCAGCGCTGCGCCTTTTCCCGCGCACGCATGTCTCCGACCGCGGCCAGATCATCCAGCCACGCAAAGCCGTGACGTTCTTCGTCAAAGCCGGCACTGGGGGCGGTGACATCCCAAAGCCCGGTATCTTCGGCCTCGACCAGATAGCCGGCGAACAACAGATTTCCGGCAACCAGTTGCCGGCCACGTGCGAACGAACCCACCGAGCGCGGATCCGGTTGCGCAACAAACCCTGTGACCGCCTTTTGCCGCTGGCTCAGGCGCGCGTAGAAACGGTTCTGAAACCGCATCCACCGACTGGCCATGGTGTCTGATTTCGACATGACGCGTGTTACTCTGCCCCTTGCGCTCTGCTGGCGCTTGAGACCCAACGATAGACCGCGCCGATCGTCAAGTCATCGAAAAGCGTGCGTTCAGACGGATTTGGTCAGACACGCGATATAGAACCCGTCCATACCACCCCGATCCGGCCAATAATCCGGTCGCAACCGCAAGCCGCCTTCTTCGGTGATCCAATCCGTTTCGACACCGGGTACGTTCAGCGCGTCGCGATCCACGCTCATGTCCGAATACATGTCCAGCGCCTCTTCCACCTGAACTTCCCCCTCGTCCGGCAGCAGGGAACACGTGCAATAGACCAGACGCCCACCGGGTTTGAGCAAGCCCCACGCATGGGCCAACATGCGCGACTGGAGCTCGATCAGGCCGCCGAATTCCGAACCGTCCTTGGCAAACGGCAAGTCAGGATGCCTGCGAATCGTACCCGTGGCCGAGCACGGCGCGTCCAGCAGGATCGCGTCGTACCGGTCTTCGTGTTCCAGCGCATCGCCCACGATGACCTTCGCCCTAAGGCCGGTCCTTGCAAGGTTCTCGCGCACCCGTTCCATCCGTGATTCCGACACGTCTAGTGCCGTGACATCAGCCCCTGCGGCCGCAAGCTGCATCGTTTTCCCACCCGGCGCCGCACACAGATCCAGAACTTTCTGGCCCGCCTTCGGGGCCAGAATGCGAACCGGCAATGCGGCTGCCGCATCCTGCACCCACCAGTCTCCGGCCTTGTACCCCGGCAGGGTCGAGACCTGACCCACATCGTGCAACCGCACCGACCCGGTCGGAAGGATCTCGCCTGAAGGGCCTTCCGCCCCGGGTTTCAAGGTAAGGTCCAGTGGCGCACCCGCGAAATGTGCCTGCTCGATTCCGGTTACGGCATCCGTGCCCCACGCTGCGATCAGCGGTTCACGCAACCAGTCCGGCAAACGCGGAACGCGCATCTTCGGCCACGCCTCGGGGCCTTCTACCGCAACCTTGCGCAGAACGGCATTCACCAACCCCTTGAGGCGACCATGCTTGCGCGAACGGCTGACGATCTCGACCATGGAATTGACGACGCCATGGGCGGCTTCGCCGTTGCAAAGCTCGACCGCACCCAGTCTCAGCGCGTTGTGGACCGTCAGAGCGGGTGTTCGGTTCAGGTGGTTGGCCAGCAGGCGGTCGGCCCGTTCCAGCCCACGCAGTGTTTCCAACGCCAGTCGCTGGGCACGCGCGCGATCCTCGGGTTCCAACCGATCCACTGCGCCCGCCGCCAGACACTCGGCCAGCAGGCGACCTTCGCCCAGAACCTGATCCAGAAGATAGATTGCGCTGCGCCGTGCTGCTGTCGCGCTGTTAGACATGGTACCGCCTTCATGTGACCTGCGTCCGCATTGCCAATGGCGGACGCGGGCGTATATCAAGACTGCGCAAGGAAAGGAACCCGATGTCATGAGTGACGACCGCAAAGACTTGCCCCCCGCCGCCCAGCGCGCCCTGGCCGAAGCGGAAGAACGCCGCCGCAAAGCCAAAGCCGAGGCCCGGGAATTGCCGAAAGAGCTGGGTGGCCGAGACGGACCGGATCCGGCCCGCTATGGTGACTGGGAAAAGAAGGGCATCGCCATCGATTTCTGAACGGTCAACCACGCAGCGCATTCAGGAAATCCTCGATCAGGGCACGCTGTTTTCTGGACTTCGCCCGGTCTTCAGGCCAGGTCAGCCAGTACCCGTCTTTGGTAAGCAATTCGGGTAAGTCCAGCCGCCGCAACCGCCCCTCTTGCAGGTCGGCAAGGGCCAAGGGAACAGATCCCAAAACCACACCCATGCCGCGCCGCGCAGCCGAAATCGCATGTTCCATCGAATCAAAGCTGATTTTTGATTGCGGCAGGTCCAGCTGGCCGTTTTTCTGGCTCCATTCTCTCCAGCCGGGGCGTTCTCCGCGCAGGTCAATCAATGGAGCGCCCCAGTCGACACCCGGCGGCGCCATGGGGACAAGGACCTCAGGCGCGATCAGGTCGGCATCACGCCCGGCCCAGATGCCCCGACCATATCGGATTTGCAGCCAGGTTCGTTCTTCGTCCAAAGACGACCGGCGCGCGACCGAGTCGGTCATCACCCGAACCTCTGGCTGCATCTCGTGAAACCGGGTCAGCGCAGGCAGAACCAGTGCGTGGATGTTCGACGACAAGCCGGCCACGCGCAGCTCACGCGGGGATTTGCCAAACAGGTCCTCGGTATTGCGCTCCAGCGCGCGAAGGCTGTCCTGCACCAAGGGCAGATAGCTTTCACCTTCGACCGTCAGTGACACGCCCCGCGCCTCGCGCACGAACAAGGATCGGCCCAGCCAGGCTTCGAGGTTGCCGATCCGCTGGCTGACAGCGGCCTGCGTCAGCCCGAACTCCTTGGCTGCTGCCGAGAACCCACCAAGACGCCCGGCGGCCTCGAACACGCGCAGCCAGTCCAGTGGCGGTAGCCCGATCCTTTTCTTAGCCATTAGATTTTCCAAGCCTCAGCCGAAATAAGGATTAATTGTCGTAATGCCATGAAAAGCGTATCTGCTCAACCGAAGCTCGCGCCGAACAGGAGACCCCAAATGCTGCGCACCGCCACCCATGACACTTCGGTCGTCACCGTCGCGTTCGACACAGGAACGCAAGCCCGCTTTCACGCCGTCTGGTTGCGCGACAACGCGCTGGACCCGGAAACCCGGGCCCCGGGCAACGGCCAGCGGCTGATCACCATCGGCGATATCCCTGCTGACATCTCGGTCAGTTCAGCCGAGGTTGTCGCGGGCGGCCTTCAGGTTACGTTCCAGCCCGAAGACAAAACCGTTACTTTCCCGGCCGAATGGCTGGCCGAACACAACTATGATTGCGAACGGGACGACACGCTGGGCCGCACCGGCCCCGGCATCATCACCTGGGAAGGCGGGATCGCCGCACCCTCTGGCGACTGGAACGAGGTTCATGCCAGCCCTGCGGCCAAACGCAGCTGGCTGGCGTCTGTGGCGAGTTACGGCTTTGCCAAGCTGACGGGCGGGCCAACCGAACCAGAGTCGCTTTTGAAAGTGGCCGACCTGTTCGGCTATGTCCGCGAAACCAACTATGGCCCTTATTTCGAGGTTCGGACGGAAGTGAACCCGACCAACCTCGCCTATACCGGGCTTGGCTTGCAGGCCCACACCGACAACCCCTATCGCGACCCTGTGCCGACGCTGCAAATCCTCTATTGTCTGGAAAACAGCGCCGAAGGGGGCGACTCGATCGTGGTCGACGGCTTTCGCGCTGCCGAAAAGCTGCGTGCGCAGAACCCCGAAGGTTTTGCGCTGCTGGCAGGCTACCCGGCACGGTTTGAATACAAAGGGTCTGACGGTGTCTGCCTGCGGTCCCGCCGTCCGATGATCGAATTGTCGCCGGATGGCGAACTGGTTGGCATTCGCTTCAACAACCGTTCCTCAGCGCCTTTCGTGGACGTGCCTTTCGACAGGATGGAAGCCTATTACGCGGCTTATCGCCAACTGGGCGAGATCATCGACGACCCGGCCATGGGCGTGTCGTTCAAACTGGAGCCGGGCGAAAGCTTCATCGTCGACAACACCCGTGTCCTGCATGCACGGCTGGGCTATTCCGGTGCCGGTTCGCGCTGGTTGCAGGGATGCTATGCCGACAAGGACGGGTTGCTGTCCACACTGGCGGCGATGGAGATGATGCAGCCGGAGGCAGCGGAATGAAGCCCGATTTCTCGACCCTGAACCGGGACAATATCGTCGCCTTCATCGGAGATATCTTCGAACGCCGCGGCGGTGAGGAATATCTTGGAGAACCCGTCACCATGGCCCAGCACATGCTGCAAGGCGCCACCATCGCCGAACAGAACGGCCAGCCTGAAGAGATCATCGTCGGCGCCTTGTTGCATGATATCGGCCATTTCACATCCGAGTTCGGGACCTACCACCCCGATGATACCGAAGATCGCCACCACGAAGATGCGGGTGCTGAGGTGCTGGAACAGTTCTTCCCTTCGGTCATCACCGATTGCTGCCGCTATCACGTGGCCGCCAAACGGTATCTCTGCGCCACCAAGCCCGAATATTTCAACCGCCTCTCTGCCGCCTCGGTCCATACCTTGAAACTGCAAGGCGGCCCGATGAGCGCCGAAGAAGTCGCCGCCTTCGAATCCAATCCTAACCTGAAAGAGATCATTCAGGTCCGGTATCTGGATGAGGCCGGCAAACGGGCGGATATGGAGACGCCGGATTTCGCCCATTTCGCACCGATGGTGCAGCGCATGGTCGACAAACACCTGGGGGCATCATGACCGCACCCGAGTACATCTTCGAGGCCAGTTCCAAGCCATCCCTGCCGTGGCACGAGGTTCCCCTGATCCGGGCGACGGACAGCACGGTCAAGGGGTACGGCTGTTTGGTCGACGACCCCGAAACCTTTGAAATCGAGATCGTACGCTGGCCGCAGCAGGGCTGGCGACCGATTGACGACGGCACGGGTGACGAAGGCGGCTGGGTTGAAGGCACGTTCAAATGCGATTGGCAGGGTGACGTGCTTTACGGTGAGAACGAGGCGGTCAAAGGCCACTATGTGCTGGGTTGGTCCGCCGACCCCCAACAGGCGCAAACCGACCGACAAACGGCCCCGCGGGATCAAGTGTTGCTGTGGCATATGAACTATCACCCCGATGGCGGGCAGATGTTCTGGCCGCTGGACAACAAGCCCTTCATCGTGCCCGCGGCCCTGCCCGGCGACAATCTGACCCTCGAAAAGGTGGTGGCATTCTGGTGCGACGGGTCAAAGGGGCTCTATATCCATCCCGGCATCTGGCACGAGGGGATTTTCCCGGTTGAAGACAACCAGCGTTTCCTTGACCGGCAAGGGGCCGTTCACGCGCGCATCAGCGCGGATATCGGCAACGAGTTCGGCGTCTACCTCGCCTGCCCCTTGCGGGCCGACAAGATCAGGAACCTGTGACTAGGGCATTTTGATGAGCGGAACGGCTGCGGGCGATCCAGATCTGCACGGCCAGCAGATAAGGCACAAAGAACGCGAAATTCTGCACCAGATCAAAAGGGCCCGAGAAATCGGGCTCTGACCCCACCCCTCCGGTCAGCAGATACCACAGTGTGTAATGCACGCGGTAAAGCCACGACCCCAACGCCAGCCAGAAGAGCCGCAATCCCCATGCCCAATGGCCTGCGCGATCCCCTTCCAAAGCCCTGCGCGCCACCATCAGCGCAGCCGTGAAAAGACACAGCCCGTACAGAAAAAAGGAGGCAGACATCAGCGGCCCTCCGATGGTTCCGCGCAGGGGAATATAGATCATGCCCGCCAGCCCGGTGATCCATGCCAGCGCCACCAGACAGGCTCCCATCATGCGGTGAAATCGATTGTACCTGAGCCGCAGCCCCTTCAACAGTTGAAGCGGGACGAGTGCGACCAAAAAAGTTCCTGCCAGAATGTGCACCAACATCGCGGCATTGCCGACATTCTCACCATCAGCGAACAAATAGCTGTTCCGGGCGGCGTCCTGCGACAGGCCTTTGCCAATCATTCCAACGCCATGCGCAACGAATGGCAACAGTGTCAGGTAAAACACCGCAAGCAGAATGCCGGTTGCCAGTCCAGAGCGCCGAATCCTCATGAATCAAAGCTTAGCGTCGGCGACCGCTTCGTCTATGGCTCACAGACCCAGCACATCCACCATGTCATATTGGCCGGGTGCCTTCCCCTGCCCCCACAGCGCCGCCTTCAGCGCGCCGCGGGCAAAAATCGCGCGGTCGCTGGCCAGATGGCGCAGAACGATGCGCTCGCCGGGCGCGGCGAACAGGACGTCATGTTCACCAACGATGTCGCCGCCGCGAATGGCGTGGAAGCCAATGTCACCACGCTTGCGCGCACCGGTGATGCCATCCCGCCCCCGGTCGGCCACATCCGACAGTTTGACGCCGCGCCCCTCGGCGGCGGCCTCGCCCAACATCAGCGCGGTGCCGGATGGCGCGTCCACCTTGTGATGGTGATGCCCTTCGATGATTTCGATATCAAAATCCTCATCCAGTGCAGCCGCGACTTTCTTGGTCAGTTGCACCAGCAGATTGACGCCAAGGCTCATGTTCCCTGCCCGCACGATCACCGCGTGGCGCGAGGCCGGTTCCAGCGCGGCGATCTGCTCATCCGTCATGCCGGTCGTACCGATCACATGCACGCAACGCGCCTGTGCGGCCAAAGCGGCAAAGTCCAGCGTCGCCTCGGGCGCGGTAAAGTCGATCACCGCCTGTGCCTGCGCAAAAGCTTCCAGCGGGTCATCGGTAACTTTGACGCCCAGCGCCTGGCCACCCATCGCTTCGCCCACATCCTGACCGACCCAGTCATGCCCTTTGCGCTCGACCACGCCGACCAGACGCGCCTGATCACTGTCGGTTACGGTCTTGATCAGCATCTGCCCCATGCGGCCCGAAGCCCCTGTGATGACGATACCCGGAATATGGGTCATGGCGGTATTCCCTTGCTGCAAACTGCTCAAAGCCTCCTACCCCGTTCGCGCCCGCTTGGCAAAGCCCCGGTTTGCGCTTAGATCGGGGATTATGGCAAAGAACAAATTCCACGATGGCCCCGGCCCGTCCCAACGACAGCTGCGCGTCGGCGAACTGATCCGCCGCACCCTGTCCGAGGTTCTAGCGCGCGGAGATGTCCACGACCCCGACCTGAACCGCATGTCGATCACAGTGGGCGAGGTGCGCACCTCGCCCGATCTGAAAATCGCCACCGCCTATGTGCTGCCGCTGGGCGGCAAAGGGCGGGAGGACGTGATCGATCTGCTCGCCCGCAACAAAAGTGAACTGCGGCGCATGGTTGGCAAAAAGGTCGGCCTGAAATTCTCGCCCGATCTTCGGTTCCGCCTTGATGACACGTTTGACCGCCTGGACGACACCCGCCGCATGTTCGAACAGGACGCGGTGCGCCGCGATCTGGACGAGTGATCCGAGCATTCGTCACATTGGGCGCGGTTGTCTGGGCCGCGCAAGCCTCTGCGGTCACTTGCGAAAAGCTGACCCATGACGACAAGCGCTATACCGTCTGCGAAGTCGACGCGGAAAACGAAGACCTGCGCCTGTTTCTCAACGACGAAAACGGGGATCTGCTGGGGCATTTCTCGTCGGTGAACGAGGCGCTGGCCCCCGGCGGCAAGCGTCTGGCCTTTGCAATGAACGCGGGCATGTACCACGATGACCGTTCGCCCGTCGGCCACTATGTCGAGAACGGCAAAGAGGTCATGCGGGTGATCTCCAACCCCGGCCCCGGCAATTTCGGCCTGCTGCCCAACGGCGTGTTCTGCATCCGCGAGGGCCGCGCTGACGTGTTCGAGACGCTGGATTTCATCGACCGGGCCCCCGACTGCCGGTTCGCCAGCCAATCTGGCCCGATGCTGGTGATCGATGGTGAACTGCACCCCCGGTTCCTGCCCGATTCGACCTCGCTCTATGTGCGCAACGGGGTGGGCACCAGCGCCGATGGCACCCGTGCGGTGTTTGCGATTTCCGAAGATTACGTCACATTCCACGAATTCGGCCGTCTGTTCCGGGACGTGCTGGAAACTCCGAATGCGCTGTTCTTCGATGGCAATATCTCTCGCATGTATGACCGCGCGAACAATCGGTCCGATGTCGGGTTTTCGCTGGGGCCGATCGTGGGTGTGGTAGAAGACGCACCTTGAAATTGACAGGACGATGGCGATCCGCTAGGTCGCGCGCCTCAGCAAGATTGAAGGTGCTATATGGGACGCAAACGCAAGGGTCGCGACATTTCCGGCTGGCTGGTGGTGGACAAACCCGCGGGCATGACGTCGACCGCTGTGGTCAACAAGGTGCGCTGGGCGATGGATGCCAAAAAGGCGGGCCATGCGGGCACGCTTGACCCCGAAGCGACCGGCGTGCTGGCTGTGGCTCTGGGTGAGGCGACCAAAACCGTTCCCTACATCACGGATGCTCTGAAAGCCTACACCTTCACTGTCCGTCTGGGCCAGGCCACCAACACTGACGATGCCGAGGGCGAAGTGATCGCCGAAAGCGATGCCCGCCCGTCAGACGAAGACATCAAGCGGGCGTTGACCCCGTTTCTGGGCGACATCATGCAGGTTCCGCCCAAGTTTTCCGCCGTGAAAATCGACGGCCAGCGCGCCTATAAACTGGCCCGCGACGGCGAAGACGTGGAACTGACAGCCCGGCCTCTTTGGGTCGAAGAACTGATCCTTGTCGACCGCCCCGACCCGGATCACGTGGTGTTGGAGATGACCTGCGGCAAGGGCGGTTATGTCCGCTCGATCGCCCGCGATCTGGGTGAAGCGCTGGGATGCCACGGCCACGTCCGGGAACTGCGCCGGATCTGGTCCGGACCGTTCGACGCCGAAGACGGGTTGAGCATCGAACAGATCGACGAAATGGCAAAGACCACGGCGCTGGACGACTATCTGCACCCGCTGGAAGCCGGCCTGTCCGACCTGCCCGAGCTCAAATGCACCCCCGAAGGCGCAACCCGCCTGCGCAATGGCAACCCGGGCATGGTGTTGGCCTCGGATGTTGAATACGGCGACGAGGCATGGGCCTCGCTGGATGGCAAGGCCGTGGCCGTGGGGGTTTACAAATCGGGCGAATTGCATCCCAGCCGGGTGTTCGCCGCCTGAACCGCGTGTTAGGCGAAAGGCATGATCACCCGAACGCACACCAAGGGCGATGCGCCCTCGACCGCCATCTACTCCGACTGCGAGAAATACCGCTATAGCCTGACCCGCGTGTGGGACCCGGCAGGGCGCAAGGCGCTGTTTGTCATGTTGAACCCGTCTACCGCGACCGAAGTGCAGAACGACCCGACGGTTGAACGCTGCGAACGTCGTGCCCGGGCGCTGGGGTTCGGCGCGTTTCAGGTGACCAACATCTTTGCCTGGCGCGACACCGATCCGCGCAAGATGCGTGCCGCTGCCGATCCGGTAGGCCCGGAAAATGACGCCGCCATTCTTGAAGGTGTTCGGTGGGCCGATCAGGTCATCGCCGCCTGGGGCACCCATGGTGCGCATCTGGACCGGGGCCCGGCGGTGGAGACCCTGTTGCGCAACACCGGCCAGCCGCTGTTCCATCTGGGCTTGACCAAAGACGGCCACCCCAAGCACCCGCTTTATGTCGCCTACAGCCAACAGCCCGAGCAATGGTGATAAAGTATTAACCATTTCAATAACTTGACTTTGACCCGATCGCCAATTGCATGGGATGTTCACCCTCGGAGCATTCTGCGATCGGAGAGGTGTCATGTTTCTGGCCGGATTGATCGGACTCGCCGCCATCGGCGGTGCCGCATACGCGATGAGCGACATGCTGATCGAAGACGAGGACGTTTCAGAGGACGGGCCCAACGAGGACCCGGAAACGGAACCCGACACCGGAGAGTTTCTTGATATTGGCGAAAACGTCGAAGACCCGGTAAACCCCGACATCGAAACCCCATCCACTGGCACCGTAATCTCTGAATTCGAAGGAGATCTCGTGATTGCCGGCAGCGATGGCCCGGACCAGGTCACCGGTCAGGACGGTGTTGACCAGATCAACGGGTTTGGCGGCGATGATACCATCGACGGCGGCAAGGGCGATGACGTTCTGCACGGGGGCGAAGGTACGGACACGATTTCGGGCGGTCAGGGTGATGATGTTCTGCACGGAGAGGCGGATGACGACTTTCTGTTCGGCAATGAGGGGGACGACGCCCTGTTCGGCCATTTCGGGGACGACACCCTGGATGGCGGCGAAGGCGAAGACGAGCTCTATGGCGGTCAGGGCGACGATACTCTGACGGGCGGGGCCGATGATGACGCGTTGCAGGGCGGTTTCGGAGACGATGCCCTGAACGGTGGCGCAGGTGAAGATACGGTCTTTGGCGGCGACGGCGATGACTTTGTCTTTGGCCTCGAAGAAGGCGCAGCCGAAAAAGACTTCCTGAATGGGGGCGCAGGTGACGACACCATTTTGGCAGGCGGCGGGGATGTGGTTAACGGTGGGCAGGGCGCCGATGACATCGTGCTGAGCCCGGGTGACGAAGACGTGACCGTCATGGGATTCCAACCCGGTGAGGACAAGTTGCTTGTCACTTGGGAGGATGAGGCTGACCCGGAGATTGAGGTGGAACCTGACGCTGAAAACGCCAATCTGACCCGGGTCATGATCAACGGTCAGGAAGTGGCGCAGGTATACGGGGCCCAAGGCATGACGGTGGCCGACATTCAATTGATCACCGAAGCGCAACTGGCCCAGTACGGGCAGATGGTCTGAGCCCGCAAATTCCCTTTGCCATTTAGTGAAAATGCGCTTATACGCGCCCATCCGCATCGGAATCGGTGCGGTTTTCTCCATGGGCCTGTGCTGGACGACATCCCGGCCTGCGCCATCAACTCTAACCTTTGAAGGAGACCCCGATGTCGATCACTGCTGAAGAAAAAGCACGCGTCATGAAAGAATTCGCAACCAAAGAGGGCGACACCGGTTCGCCTGAAGTACAGGTTGCCATCCTGACCTCGCGCATCACCACTTTGACCGAGCACTTCAAGACCCACAAGAAAGACAACCACGGTCGTCGCGGTCTGCTGAAGATGGTTGCCCAGCGCCGCAAGCTGCTGGACTACCTGAAAGGCAAAGAAGAAGCACGTTACCAGGACCTGATCAAAAAGCTGGGCATCCGCCGCTAAGCGCTTTTTTGCAAATGACCTGAAACCGGGTTTTCCGGTTCAACGCCCGCCAACCGGCGGGCGTTTTCCGTTGGATCCGCCGCAAGCGATACATCCCTCTTAACTTGCCAGAGCAGCTGAGCATTCCGTGGCCGTCAGGGAATGTCCGTTGCGGCACTTGGTTCTAAGCTTTCTGCGTGTTTTCCCAGCGCGTGGCATAGTCACTTTGCGACACACTTGCACTTGTCTTGGTGCCGGCAACAGGTTTTCGAACCACATAATCCAGAAGAACAGGCAATCCCGGACCAAAAGTTCCCAGCGGTCGCGGACGTTTCTTTGTCTTGTTGGGATCCGTCATCTTCACCACGTCACGGGCGGCGTATGGCCTCAATGGCTGCCACACGCATTTCAGAGCCTCATAGTTCATGGCGTTGACCCAAAAGCCGTACACGATCTCTGGGCAAATCTGATAGAAGCCGTGATTGATCCAGTTGTTCGATGGCGAATGTGCGATGAACACACCCCCGGGCTTCAGCATCTTGTCGATGTTCCTGTAGGCGGTCGGCAAGTCGAACACGTGCTCGCATGTTCCACCGTCATAGACAACGTCAAACCGACCAACCAGGTTTTCAGGCAGGTCCCCCGCGAGATCCTGAACGATGCTCGCACCTTCGAAATCCGAAAAATCCAGCGAATCCACTTCCGAGAACCCAAGCTTTCGAAAGAACGTTTCCGAATATCCATCATCCGGGTTGCAAAGGTCAGCTTCGGCCACTCCGGGCAGGTATTTCTGCAAGGATTCCCTGAACAATGCGGCGGACGCAGACCGGCGCGCACCAATCCAATCCTGCCGCCCAAGCATCAGAAAGCTACCTGACAGGTCATTGGATTTGACATCTTCGATCAGTCGCGCAGCCAGGACATCAACAATTGACACTCATTCCTCCGAAGGGTGGTCCAAA
Organism: Ruegeria sp. H8; assembly: GCF_056532905.1. Taxonomy (NCBI): domain Bacteria; kingdom Pseudomonadati; phylum Pseudomonadota; class Alphaproteobacteria; order Rhodobacterales; family Roseobacteraceae; genus Ruegeria; species Ruegeria sp. H8. The sequence continues at coordinate 39,609 of NZ_JBQFNY010000003.1, forward strand.
GCGGTTTTCTTCGCGTGAACGTCCTATTCTGCGTATTCAATGTCAACGCAATAGCAACGTCCCGGAACATGCGGCAAAGCGGGCAAGTTTCCCGGCCAGCGTAAAGTTGGCAGCTTCCCTGCCTTGCTGACATCCTGCGCCCGGGTGTTCGGCATCCGGCATCAAGCGCAGCGCCCGGCCCTTGCGGTTTTCTTCGCGCTGACGGGTGTAAAATTCCGGTCAAGACTTCGCGCAGATCTCTTTACTTTATGCAGGCTCCACAAAACCGAAGACGCCCACCAATCGGCGGGCGTCTCGTTCATGGAAAAATCTTCGGCTCTACATTTTCGCCTTTTCTGATTTCAACGCCAGCCACAGGCAGTAGCACATTATCAGAACCACCAGCGTAAAGGGGATGCCGGTTGAAACCGCCGCGCCCTGCAATGCGGAAAGACCGCCTCCCAACAGCAATGCGATGGCAACCAGGCCTTCCAAAGTGCACCAGAACACGCGCTGAACCACGGGTGCGTCCATCTTGCCGCCTGCGGTGATCGTGTCGATCACCAAAGATCCGGAATCAGACGAAGTGACGAAGAAAATCACGATCAGGACAAGGGCGATCGGGGCCACGATGCCGTACAGCGGCAGCTCCTTCAGGAAACCGAACAACGCTCCCTCAGGGGCGTAGCTGTCGATCACGGTCGCGCGCACACCTTCTGCTCCGCCTGCGTTCAGCATGTCGATGGCTGCGCCACCGAAGGTCGACATCCACAGGGCACAGACGGCTGTTGGCGCCAGCAGCGCACAGATTACGAACTCGCGCACCGTACGGCCCTTTGAAATGCGGGCAATGAACATGCCAACAAACGGTGACCATGCAATCCACCACGCCCAGTAGAAGGTTGTCCAACCGTGGAAATAGCTGGTGTCTTCCCGTCCGAACGGGTTCGACAGCGCGGGCAGGTGCAGCACGTAATCAGTCATCACGTTAAAATACCGCGCGATGGCGGTGCCTATTCCTGTCACAGCGATGACGAAAAGGAACAGCCCCACGGCCATGATCATATTGATCTCACTCAGCCGTTTGACGCCCGCATCCATGCCCAGCAAAACCGAGCCCAGCGCGATCAACGTAATGCCAATGATTAGCAGAACTACGACGGTGGGGCTGGGTTCGATGCCAAAAACCTCGTAAAGGCCAGCGGCAACCTGCTGAGCACCCAGACCGAGCGATGTGGTCAATCCGAACAACGTGGCAAAAACCGCCAACGTGTCGATGATATGGCCCCACCAGCCCCAGACCCGTTCACCCAGAATTGGATAGAAGGCCGAACGCAAAGTCAGGGGCAGGTTCAGATTATAGCTGAAGATCGCCAGGCTCAGGCCGACTGCGGCGTAAACCGCCCAGCCTTCCAGCCCCCAATGGTGAATAGTACCAACAACGCCGATATACTCATTGCCCGGAACAGCGATATCGATACCCAGCGGGCGCGCATTCCCGTCTTCGGCAAAGTTGTAGTAGACCGGCTCCATCACACCGAAAAACAAAAGACCGATACCAATACCGGCGGCGAACATCATCGCAATCCATCCGGCGTAGGAATAATCAGGCTTGGCGTCCTTGCCGCCGATCCGCACACTGCCGACGGGCAGGATGATCAGAACGAGGCAAAACAGGGTGATTGCATCTACCGAAAGGACCAGAAACCAATCGAACGTGCTGGTCAGCCAAGGCCGGAGCCAGCCGAAAAACGTAGCTGCGGCCTCTTGGTTGGCCAATGCGATCAGAACGAACGCAAAGATCATGATACTCGAGATCAGAAAGACCGGGTTGTGAATGTCCAAGCCAAACGGCCGGACGTTATCCTGCCCCAGTTCATATTCCGTTTCGAAGTCGTAAATCCGGGGGTCCGGATCCAGCATCTTCTTTGTTTGTGCCATTCGATTGCCCTTCTGTTCGCTGTCTGCAAACGCCAAGGTATTCGGTCGGCGGACGGGAATGAGTTAGTTAACCCCCTTGGCGCGTTTCCGTCATTTCGACCGCAGGCTTAATGATAAGAGCTTATACTGCCTTCATATTTTTACAAAATGCATTCGATTGCGGATATGTTAGCGCTACATGCTGTTCCGGGTTCCCGTAACCCCGGACCTGAAGAACCAACAGCGACTTGATAAGTTGAACGTTGTTCGGGCTTGAAACTTTTGCACCCGGTGGCAGCATTAGCCAGTTCCGGCATGAAACGGCCATCCGATGCAGTTTCGCTTTCCTTCCAACGCATTCTCATGTATGCGCGCGGTATCTGAGACGTTGTGCCCTGACCCCGGCACTCGAATGGAAGATAAATTGGGGTCGGCGGCAATGGGGCCGCCACGCAAAACGGGAGACCCGCAGGGGCGGGAGTGCTCCCATCTAGGATACGCATATGTTTGATGTAACGAAGAAATCGATGCAGTGGGGCGAGGAAACGCTTACACTGGAAACCGGCAAGGTTGCCCGTCAGGCTGACGGCAGCGTGATTGCCACCCTGGGCGAAACCAGCGTCATGGCCAACGTGACCTTCGCCAAGGAACAGAAGCCCGGTCAGGACTTTTTCCCGCTGACCGTGCATTACCAAGAGAAATACTATGCCGCCGGCAAGGTTCCGGGTGGCTTCTTCAAGCGCGAAGCGCGCCCGACCGAGAAAGAGACGCTGACCGCGCGTCTGATCGACCGTCCGATCCGTCCGTTGTTTGTTGACGGCTTCAAAAACGAAGTCCTGGTGATGTGTACCGTGCTGAGCCACGATCTGGTCAACGATCCCGACATCGTTGCGATGATTGCTGCTTCGGCTGCTCTGACCATCTCGGGCGCACCGTTCATGGGCCCGATCGCGGGCTGCCGCGTGGGATACACCGACGGTGAATATGTCCTGAACCCAACCGTGGACGACATGCAGGACCTGCGCCTGAACCCCGAACAGCGTCTGGACCTGGTTGTGGCCGGCACCAAAGACGCCGTGATGATGGTGGAATCGGAAGCGTACGAACTGTCCGAAGCGGAAATGCTGGGTGCGGTGAACTTTGCGCATGAGCAGATCCAACCGGTCATCGACCTGATCATCTCGCTGGCGGAAGAAGCCGCGAAAGAGCCGTTTGACTTCCAGGCGCCGGATTACTCCGAGCTTTATGCCGCCGTTAAGGCCGCCGGTGAAGAACAGATGCGCGCCGCCTTCGCGATCACCGACAAGCAAGAGCGCACCGCCGCCGTTTCCGCCGCCCGCGAAGCGATCAAAGAGGCGCTGACCGAAGAGCAGCTGGAAGACGGCAACCTCGGTTCCGCGATGAAAAAGCTGGAAGCCGGCATTCTGCGCGGCGACGTCGTCAGGGGCGGCAAGCGGATCGACGGTCGTTCGACCACCGATGTCCGCTCGATCGTTGCGGAAACCTCGATTCTGCCCCGGACCCACGGTTCTGCCCTGTTCACCCGTGGTGAAACACAGGCGCTGGCCGTGACCACGCTGGGCACCGGTGACGATGAGCAGTTCATCGACGCGCTGCATGGCAACTTCAAATCGAACTTCCTGCTGCACTACAACTTCCCCCCGTATTCGGTGGGTGAAGTTGGCCGCGTTGGTTCGCCCGGCCGTCGCGAGATCGGCCACGGCAAACTGGCATGGCGCGCGCTTCAGGCGGTTCTGCCTGCGCCGACCGATTTCCCCTACACCATCCGCGTGGTGTCGGAGATCACAGAATCCAACGGCTCGTCCTCGATGGCCTCTGTCTGCGGCGGTTCGCTGTCGATGATGGATGCGGGTGTTCCGCTGAAAGCGCCGGTTGCCGGTGTGGCCATGGGTCTGATCCTGGAAGATGACGGTGAATACGCTGTTCTGACCGACATCCTGGGTGACGAAGACCACCTGGGCGACATGGACTTCAAGGTTGCGGGCACCGAAAACGGCATCACCTCGCTCCAGATGGACATCAAGGTTGCCGGCATCACGCCGCAGATCATGGAAACCGCCCTGGCACAGGCCAAGGAAGGCCGGATGCACATTCTGGGCGAGATGGGCAAAGCCCTGTCCGAGACCAACGATTTCTCGGTCCACGCCCCGCGCATCGAGACCATGAACATCCCGACCGACAAGATCCGCGAAGTGATCGGCTCGGGCGGCAAGGTCATCCGCGAGATCGTCGAGGTTTCGGGCGCCAAGGTCGACATCAACGACGATGGCGTGATCAAGATCGCCTCGCCCGATGGTGAGTCGATCAAGAAGGCCTATGACATGATCCATTCGATCGTGGCAGAACCTGAAGAAGGTCAGATCTATACCGGCAAAGTCGTCAAGATCGTCGATTTCGGCGCCTTCGTGAACTTCTTTGGCAAGCGTGACGGTCTGGTCCACGTGTCGCAGATCGAAAACCGCCGCCTGAACCATCCGTCGGATGTTCTGAAAGAAGGTCAGGAAGTCAAAGTCAAACTGCTGGGCTTTGACGATCGCGGCAAGGTGCGCCTGTCGATGAAAGTCGTCGATCAGGAAACCGGCGAAGAGATCGTTCCGGAAAAGAAAGAAAAGAAAGAGGAAAACGCAGAGTAATCTGCCCCTCTGACCCACAGCGGAAGGCCCCGGTTTCATCCGGGGCCTTTTTGTTTGCGCGGCAGCAGGACGGTTAACTGCGTCGCAACTTTGGTAAATCAATTATTAACACTTATTGCGTGTATTGGCTCAACCTTAAGGGGGATATTGCCGTTTTCAAGGAAGCTGTTCGACCGTGGCATCGATTACTGTTTACGAAATCAGCGCAGACCCGTTCAGCAACCGCAGTGTTGATATTACTGCTGCGTATTCGGTCGACGTCACGGATAATGACGCCCTGCTGCAAGATCCCGACCCGGATGGCAGCTCGCAACTTGACCTTGGGTCTCTTCCCGGCTTTTCCGGCTCGACCCAGAATTTCAGCACGTTCGAAAACTACACAGGCACGGTCGATGGCGCGCCGGTCACGTTCATCCTGATCCAGTTTTCAAACCCGCGTTACATCATAGTCACTTCGGGTCAGGCCGAACTGAATGACACGATTTCAGACACCAGTTTTGCCGGCACCGCGCCGCCATCCGCGTATGACACTTTGCCTTCTTTCGTGTGTTTCACCACAGGATCTCTGATCCAGACACCGACAGGACTGCGCCGGGTCGAGGCGCTGGAGCCCGGCGACCCGGTCATCACCGCCGGAGGCCATGCCCGACCGGTCCGCTGGATCGGCAAGCGCCGGTTGTCCGCGGCTGAGTTGCGGCGAAACACGCACCTGTCCCCTGTACGGATCAAGGCGGGCTGTTTCGGGCCGAACAGCCCAAGCCGCGATCTCGTCATTTCCCCACAGCACCGGATTGCCGTGACCTCGACCATGATGGAGCTTATGCATTGCGAAGCAGCGATGCTGGCCCCTGCAAAGGGGCTGATCAATGGGCATACCATCGTTCAGGAAACGCCCGCACATGGGGTAGAGTACATTCATATCCTCTTTGATCAGCATGAGTTGGTGAATGTCGAAGGACTCTGGTCCGAGTCCTTTTACCCCGGTGACACAAGCCTTGGGGCAATGGCGCCCGCCACCCGAAGCGAGCTGTTCGAACTGTTCCCGGAACTGGCCAATGGTGAAGGCAGCTACGGTTCGACCGCATTGCCGGTCCTCAAACCCTTCGAAGTCCGAGTGCTGTCGGCGGATCTGGCGGTTCCGGGCTGGAAGATCCGCCCCAGTGAATCCGCAAAAGCCGCCTGACCGCAGGTCAGTGCGCGACACCACCGGGGCCATGTTTCAACAGGTGCCACTGGCCGTAGCTGTCTTTCAGATCCAGTTTGATCGCCGCATCGGCTCGGGTCGAGGCGCTGCCGATCTCGGCAATGGTGAATTCGATCCCACCGGGAATATCGATACGTACACGGTGTTCGCCGCCACCATGCGGGGCCTGAATTGGGCGCCCGGTCGACTTTAGAACGTCGCCAACGGCAACGCTGGCCGTTCGTCCTTCGATATCCATCTCAAGCTCGATCGGCAGGTACAGCGTGTCGTGCACCGTCTCACACATGGCCCGGAACACGTACCAATGGGTTGCCATCTCTTCGGTTTCTTCGCCGTGAAAGACTTTTTCCAGCGCATCGCGCTGCGCCGGTGAGGCCGCGGGGTCGACGATCACCTGCATTTCGCCGCCACCCTCGAATATTGGCCCGGGCCATGCATAGATCAACGCAGCCTTGGTTCCACTCAGATCCGTTTCGCCAAAATATCCGGTGGATATTTCAAGCACCTCGAAGCCGCGGCAATCGCCATGCGTCGGCAATTCCTCGAACTGGCAGGGGCAGGCATAGCCGCAGTTGCAGTTTCCGAAGCTTTCTCCCTCGACGTACCAATCTGTAAAAGCCATGGTTTTCTCCTGTTCAGGACAGTCAGAAAGCCCGACATCGTTGGTCACATGCCCGTATGTTTCCGCAAAACAAACTATCACAACTTGATTGCAATCTGAACCTGACGCGCGCAAACGGCCGCAAATGGCATAAACCTTGGTTCCATTCGCCCTGTTTCAACCAAAAACCAATCGCAGGTGTCCGCTGCCATCCCCAGTTCGATCGCATCGCCACAACGCAAAAAGGAGATGCGATATGGAAACCTTGAAACTGCTGACACTGACGGGATTGATCGCAACCGCACCGGTTCTTGCTTTGGCCAATGTCGGACTGGGCGACAAACTGGGCACAAGCGAAGCCGATATCCGCGCGGCCCTTGAAGCCCAGGGGTACCAAATCGAAGAGATCGAATTCGAAGGTGGGAAGATCGAGGTTGAACTCACCAAGGATGGCGTGGAAACTGAACTGGTTCTGTCTGACACGGACGGGGTGGTGACGGCCATCGAGCTCGAAGAAGACGACGACTGAACCTGCAACGTCCAAGGGGCCGCATGAAAGTACCTCAAACGTCTTTGCTCTGGCTTCTTCTGGTGGTGCAGGCCCTCTGCGCCGCCTTTTTCATGACCGATGCGCTGCTGGATTGGACAGGCGGCGACGGCGCAGGGTTTCGTCACCTTCATTCGTTCGAGCTGTTTCTGTCGCTGGCGCTTGTCGGCGGCCTGAGCGCCACGATCGCCCTGATCCGTTCCCAGTCCAGACGGGTGCGCGACGTGCAGCGGCAACTGCAAGTGGCGCAAGGGGCTTTTGCCCAGGTCATCGAAACCCAGTTCAGCGCGTGGCAGCTCAGTGATGCTGAGCGTGACGTCGCCATGCTGACGATCAAGGGTCTTTCCATCGCGGAAATCGCCGGAATGCGACAGACGAAAGAAGGAACGATCAAGGCCCAAAGCGCCGCGGTCTATCGAAAGGCGGGCGTTTCCAGCAGGGTGCAGTTGCTCAGTTTCTTTGTCGACGAACTTCTTTCAGAACCCTTGGTCAGGGATGTGCCCTGAAACAGTGGCTGAACCTCGTGCCTATTCACTCATACATTCCTAAAAACCTGTGAAACGAAGTGAAGGCCCGGCGCCTTTCTTTTTGGGCCAGCCTCGTCCACATCCATGGCATGCGGACTTTGGAACACTGGAGATGGTTATGTTCACGCGCCTCATTCTCGCCTCTTCGGCACTGGCGATCAGCGCAACGGTGCTTGCCGCGCAAAGCCTGGGCGACGGCACCTATATTCACGGCTTCATCGGCTACAGCCAGCTACAGGACAGCGATTTCACCGGGACCATCGGTGGCGCGACGCAATCGGTCGATACCGAATTCGACGCAGGTTTCGGACTGGGCCTCGCGATAGGCAAGGAAATCCCGCAATGGTCCAACGACATCATCGGAACGCGGATCGAGCTGGAACTGTCTTATCGCGACAGTGACGTGGATGGTGTGAACTTTACCGGCAATGGTCCGGGGCCCGAGGGCAATATCTCGGGCGACGTCACGCAAACCTCGTTATTTGCCAATCTGCTGTTCGATTTCAAACAGGCCGGCGCGCTGACACCGTTTGCCGGGTTTGGTCTGGGGGCCACCTATTCGGATCTGGATTTTTCTTACGGGCCGGGTGTGGCGCTGAACGACACCGACACCACCTTGGCCGCCCAGCTGATCGCCGGTGTGGCATATGACATCAACGCGTCGACAGCGTTCACCGTTGATGCCCGTTACGCCCGTGCCTTTGATGTTTCGTCGCAGCGCCTGGCCCCCAACGGAGCTTTGACCGGCAACGTAGAGGACGATCTGGATACTTTCAGCATCAATTTCGGACTTCGCCATAATTTCTGATTGCTTCGGGTGTCAGGTTTCTCTCCGGTTTCCTGCCCCTCTTCGCCCTCGCGCCTCAGGCGCGGGGGCACCCGGAAAACCCCGAATAATGCAGCGCGCGCTGGATATGCCTGTGGTTGCCCGATCTGCAACAACCGCCTGCTTCATCTGGCTAAAATATCCTCGGGGGGGATCGTGCCTGCGGGCACGATGGGGGGCAGACAGCCCCCCTGACCCGGCAACCGGTTTACGACGGCGCTTTGGTCTTGCGCAGATAGGGGAAGATCGTTTCGAACTCGCCAAACTTGGCCTTGGCGTCTTCGTTCGACACGGTTGGCGGGATGATCACGTCTTCACCCGGCACCCAGTTGGCAGGTGTTGCAACGCCCTTGGCCGACATCTGCAAACCGTCAAGCGCGCGCAGAATTTCGGCAAAGTTCCGGCCCACTGTCATCGGGTAGGTCATCGACAGCTTCAGCTGCTTGTCCGGGCCGATGATAAAGACGGAACGCACCGTGGCACTGTCAGCCGGTGTACGGCCATCGGGCAGATAGGCTTCGGCAGGCAGCATGTCGAAAGCCTTGGACACAGCCAGACCGTCATCGGCGATGATCGGAAAGCCGGGGTTGGCCTTGCCGTATTCCTCGATGTCCTTCTTCCACTTCTTGTGGTCTTCGACGCCATCGACCGATACGCCGATCACCTTGGTGTTGCGCGCGGCCCATTCGTCATTCAACTGCGCAACGGCCGAAAACTCGGTGGTGCAAACAGGTGTGAAATCCTTTGGGTGCGAGAACAGAATGGCCCAGCTGTCGCCAATCCAGTCGTGAAACTGAATGGTGCCCTGATCCGTTTCTGCCGTGAAATTCGGAACGGTGTCGTTGATACGCAAACCCATGGGGCATCTCCTTCTCTGTGAAAAACCTGAATCGGTTGTTTGGAACCTAATCACTTTGTGTGCAGGTTAAACCGTCCATCACGCTTGGGGATACGGAATTCGTGGGCATTGTCAGAAAATAATTTGATCAAATTCACTATTGCTCAGCCTGTGCATGGGTGACAGAGTGGCCCCGAACAGCCGGTTTCAGGCAGACCTTCAGGAGGGCTCAGGATGATCGAAAAGCGGGATTTCTATATTAATGGTCAGTGGGTGGCCCCATCGCAGCCCAATGACTTCGAGGTCATCAACCCGTCAACCGAAGACCCCTGCGCCGTGATCTCGCTTGGCGCCGAAGCCGACACGAATGCGGCCGTTGCCGCGGCCAAGGCCGCCCTGCCGGGCTGGATGGCCACGCCAGTGGAAACCCGCGTCGCGCTGGTGGAAAAACTGGTCGAACTCTATGCAACCCGGGCAGAGGATCTGGCGCAGGCGATGTCGCTGGAAATGGGCGCCCCGATCGATCTGGCGCGCTCGGCGCAGGCGGGTGCCGGCACCTATCACCTGAAGAACTTCATCCGCGCCGCCAGGTCGTTCGAATTTGAACGCCCACTGGGGGATCATGCACCGAATGATCGCATCATTTACGAGGCGGTTGGCGTTGCCGCTTTGATCACGCCGTGGAACTGGCCGATGAACCAGATCACGCTCAAGGTTGGGGCTGCTGCGATTGCGGGCTGCACGATGGTGCTGAAACCGTCGGAACAAAGCCCGCTGAACGCGATGATCTTTGCCGAGATGATGGACGAGGCAGGTTTCCCGCCCGGTGTGTTCAATCTGGTCAACGGCGACGGCGCGGGTGTTGGTTCGCAACTTTCGGGCCATCCGGATGTGGACATGGTTAGCTTCACCGGCTCGACCCGCGCAGGCACCGCGATTTCCAAAAATGCGGCTGAAACCCTCAAGAAAGTACATCTTGAACTTGGAGGCAAAGGGGCCAACGTCATCTTTGAGGACGCGGACGAAAAAGCGGTCAAGCGTGGGGTGCTGCACATGATGCAAAACACCGGCCAGAGCTGCAACGCCCCCAGCCGGATGCTGGTGCAACGCCCGATCTATGACAAGGCTGTGGAAACCGCGGCCGAGGTCGCAAACATGGTCAAGGTTGGCCCTGCCTCAGAGGAAGGCCGCCATATCGGCCCGGTGGTGAATGAAGTTCAGTGGACCAAGATTCAGGACCTGATCCAGAAGGGCATCGATGAAGGGGCGCGGCTGGTCGCAGGTGGCACCGGACGGCCAGAGGGGCTGAACAAGGGCTACTATGTCCGCCCCACGGTCTTTGCCGATGCAAACAACCAGATGACCATCGCCCGCGAAGAAATCTTTGGCCCGGTTCTGACCATGATCCCCTTCGACACCGAAGAAGAGGCTGTCGAAATTGCCAATGATACACCCTATGGCCTGACCAACTATGTTCAGACGCAGGACGGCGCGCGTGCCAATCGCATGGCGCGGGCGCTGCGGTCGGGCATGGTCGAAATGAACGGACAATCGCGCAGCGCGGGCTCACCGTTCGGCGGCATGAAGCAATCCGGCAACGGGCGTGAAGGCGGCGTCTTTGGGCTTGAGGACTTCCTCGAGATCAAAGCTGTCGGTGGTTGGGCGGCAGAGTAACTATACCTGCAAAGCAGACAGATCGGGCGGGGCAACGCGGTTGGCCCCGCCCACAACCCCCTATAGGGGCCGTACCACAAGCTGGGGTACGCCATCGGACGTGCGGCGCCGGGATTGACCGTCCCACCCAATCTCTCCGGTGACGCGCTGTCGAAATGCAGAAAAGCTGTCAAAGCGCACCACATCTACCGGCGCATCGAAATGCAGGGTCACTCGGCGACGCGCGCCATCGCCAAGAATGGTCATACCGCGAATTTCGGCCGTGAACGCCTGACCCAGATAGCGCCCTTCGACCCGATCACCCACGCGCAGATGCATCCGGTTTCCGGCCATTGCGTGCAAGGTGTTCCAGTCTCGAACGCCATGCTGATGGGCCAGCAGTTCCAATGCCGCACTGTGCGACAGCGAAACGCCCTTCGTTTTCAAGTCTTCCCGCAGGCGTTTCGCCTGCGCTTTCAGCTCTTCAACCGGAGCAACGGTTCGGGATCGTGTCATCATGTGCCTCGTGTCCTTGAACGGGCGCGAAGTCAGGACGGGGCTCGCATTTCCATCCGCGCGCCGGGAAAGGGCAACAGATGCTTTTCAAACCGGGTTTCACCAAAGCCAATGGCCGCGAACGGCAGGGGACCCGAACCTGAGGTGCCTTTTGGCAGCGGCCGGGCCGTATGTCAATCAGGCGTCTGCCTGCGCCGCCTCATAGGCCAGCATGGCACGCTTTACAGGCAAGCCCCAGTGGTAGCCCCCCAGACCACCTGATTTGCGCAATGCCCGATGGCAGGGGATCAACCAACTGACCGGGTTGCGGCCAACTGCCGTTCCAACGGCGCGAACGGCTTGCGGCGAGCCGATTCGCTGGGCGATCTCGGAATAGGTCGTGACCTGCCCGGACGGGATATGCATCAGCGCTTCCCACACCTTGATTTGCAAAGGTGATCCGATCAGGAAAACCGGTGTCGGCTCCAACCGGTCGCTGGCAGCGCCAAAAGCACTCAGCGCCCAAGGACGCAGGCGCATCGGATCTTCGACAAACGTCGCCTTGGGCCAGCGCGAGATCATGTCGTCCATCGCGGCCTCTTCGCCAGTCTCGGCACCGAAGGCGATGCCGCAGATGCCCTTGTCGGTCCCCATGACCAGCGCAGGGCCAAAGGGGCATTCGAACCACCCCCAATAGATCGTCAGGCCTTCGCCCTTGCGGGCATATTCGCCGGGGCTCATCGATTCCCACTTCAGGAACAGATCATGCAGACGCCCGCTGCCGGACAGGCCCACATTGTGGGCCGTTTCCAATGTCGTAAACCGTTCACGCAACAATGCCTTCGCATGGCCCAGCGTCAGGTATTGTTGATACCGTTTCGGTGACACTCCGGTCCAACGCGAGAACAAACGCTGGAAATGGGCCGGGCTCATATCCATCTGGCGTGCCAGTTCATCAAGGCTCAGGCCTTCACCGTCCTGATCGATCAACTCGATTGCCCGGCGCATGACGTTGTAATGATAACCGCTTTCTGGGGTCTGGACGTTCATGGTTCCACCTCATCATCTGACAAAACCATAGCGCGACGGCCACGCTGCCGCGACCCGGAACTTGCGCATTGGCTTTGTGCTTGTGTCAGGGCGCGGTGGACGGCATTAAGGCCCGGATGGCAAAGCAACTCGACTATCATACGATCCGCGAGATTTTCACGCGCTTTCAAGAGGCCGACCCGGAACCCAAGGGCGAGCTGGAGCATGTGAACGTCTATACTCTGGTCGTCGCCGTGGCCCTTTCGGCGCAGGCCACGGATGCGGGCGTCAACAAGGCGACGCGCGAGTTGTTCAAGATCGCCGACACGCCGCAAAAGATGCTGGATCTGGGCGAGGACGGCCTGATCGAGCACATCAAGACCATTGGCTTGTTCCGCCAGAAGGCCAAGAACGTCATCAAGCTCAGCCGTATCCTGGTTGACGAATATGGTGGCGAGGTTCCCAATTCCCGGGCTGCCCTGCAATCCCTTCCGGGTGTGGGCCGCAAGACGGCCAACGTGGTTCTGAACATGTGGTGGCGGCAACCGGCGCAGGCGGTGGACACCCATATCTTTCGCGTCGGCAACCGCACCGGTATTTGCCCCGGCAAGGATGTGGACACGGTCGAACGCGCCATCGAAGACAATATTCCCGCTGACTTTCAACTTCATGCGCATCACTGGCTGATCCTGCATGGTCGGTACCACTGCAAGGCGCGCAAGCCGCAATGCCCGACCTGCATCATCCGTGATCTCTGCCAATTCGAGGACAAAACCCTATGAAGACTTATCAACTGACCGGCATCGGAAATGCCGTTGTGGACGTGATTTCCCAGGCCGATGACAGCTTTCTGGAGCTGATGGGCATCGAAAAAGGCATCATGCAGTTGATCGAACAGGAACGCGGCGAGGTGCTGTACGCCTCGATGGAAAGCCGCGTTCAAACGCCGGGTGGCTCGGTGGCCAATACCATTGCGGGCGCAGGCGCGCTTGGGCTGGATGCAGCGTTTATCGGCCGGGTACACGATGACGCTCTGGGCCGGTTCTATGCAGATGCGATGAACGAAGATGGCGTCGACTTCGTGAACCCGCCTGTTCCGGGTGGCGAATTGCCCACGTCACGCTCGATGATCTTTGTGTCGCCTGATGGCGAGCGGTCGATGAACACCTATCTGGGCATTTCCTCGGAACTGTCGTCTCAGGACGTTCCGGACGAGGTCGCAGGAAACAGCCAGATCATGTTTCTCGAGGGGTATCTGTTCGACAAGGAAAAAGGCAAGGCGGCATTCCTTGAGGCCGCACGTGCCTGTCACAAAGGTGGCGGCAAAGCCGGGATCGCCATTTCCGACCCGTTCTGCGTGGAACGGCATCGGGTGGATTTCCTGCTGCTGATTGAAAACGAGCTGGATTTCGTGATCGGCAACGAGGCCGAGATCAAATCCCTGTTCGAGACCGACGACCTGGAAGAGGCGCTGCGGCGCACGTCGGCGATCTGCCCGCTGGTGGTCTGCACCCGTTCGGGTGACGGGGTGACGGTTATGAACGGCGATGCTCGCATTGACGTACCGGTCGAGAAGGTCGTCCCCGTTGACGCAACAGGTGCCGGCGACCAGTTTGCCGCCGGGTTCCTGTTCGGCATGGCGACGGGACGCGATTACGAGACCTGCGCCCGCATCGGCAATGTCTGTGCCCGCGAAGTCATCAGCCATATCGGCCCCCGCCCCGAGGCGAACATGCTGGAGCTGCTGAGGGAAGAACGGTTGGTTTGAGGACGCGGGTTTCCCGCGCCTTTCTTCGGGAAAAAATTCGGCTCGACTCTGCGAGCGCGGCCTGAACACCGGGCCGCGGCGCCCCTTTTCTACTGGCAGGGCCGGCTCTGACAGCGTTATGCTTTTCGCATCAAAAAAGGGGGGCTGTCATGAGAGCACTGCTGTTCACGACGGGATCGCCATTTGCAAGGGCGGTCAGGATCGTTCTGGACGAACTTTCGCTAGATTACGAAAGGCGAGAGGAAATCACCACGCCCAGCGCCGAGCAACGCGCGCAGGCTACTCCAACATTGCAGGTGCCGACATTCTGGGACGGCGATCTTGTGCTGTGGGAAAGCGGCACCATCGTCGAATACCTGCTGTCGACCTATCCGGACAGGCCGCAGGCCGCGCCGAAACTGGCGCCCTTTGCCTTTCGGCCCGGGGACGCGCAGTGGCAGGACAAGCTGGTGTTCTCGACTATCCAGACCTTCGGCAACGCGGCCACGACCATCTCGCAAATGAAGTGGTCCGGCGTGAGCGTGGGCCAGAACACGCATCTTCAGCGGTCAGCCGAGAAGCTGGCCCATATCCTGGACTGGCTGGAGAACCGGCTGACCGGCGAGGACGGTTTCGTGCCGGGCTACCTGTCGATGCAGGATATCTTTCTGGCCGCCCATGTGCGTTTCGTGCAGGCAAGGCCGCTTGGGGTAGATCTGAAGCTGGACCGGTACCACAAGGTTTCGGCGCTGCTCGACCGGCTGGACGCGCGCGACAGTTTCAAGGCAAACCCGATTTGGTGGTGGGAACCGGGGGTCATCGGCTATGAGGCCGACGGCACGCCGGTTACTCACCGGTCGGGCGGGGTCCAGTCCGTCTGAACCGACTCACGTCGGCTGAGCCGCAAGGCCAGGCCGATGGCGACACCCACACCAATGGCAACGGTCAGGTCGATGAAAACGGTCAGCAGCATGGTCAGCAACAGCAGCGCCCGATCGCTGGGGCGCGCGCGGGCGTATTCGCCCCATTTGTGCGGCTCGCTCATGTTCCAGGCGGTGATCATCAGCAGTGCGGCCAATGCCGGCATGGCCAGATAGCCCGCCGCCGGGGCCGCGACCAGCATGATCAGCAGGATGGCCAGCGCGTGGATGATGCCGGCCACCGGCGTCTTGCCGCCAGCCTTGATGTTCGTCGCCGTGCGCGCGATGGCGCCGGTGGCCGGCAGCCCTCCGAACAGGGCCGAGGCGATGTTGGCCGCGCCCTGCGCCGTCAGTTCTGCGTTGGGCCGGTGCTGTCCGCCGATCATGCGATCAGCAACCATGGCCGACAGCAGCGATTCAACCCCCGCCAGAAAGGCGATGGTGACGGCCGAGGGGAACAGCTCGACAAAGCGCGACAGCGACAGATCGGGCAGCTGCGGCGCCGGCAGGGTCGAAGGCAGATCGCCGAACCGCGAATGGATCGTGTCGACCCCCAGCCCCATCAGCGGGACCAGCGCCGAGGCAACGCCGACCGCGATGATGAGCCCCGGAAAACGTGGCGCGATCTGGCGCAGGGCCACGATCAACACCGCCGCCAGCAGGGCGATTCCCGTGTCCGGCAGGTTCAGCGTGTCGCGCGCAGCCCACAGCGCGGGCACTTTTTCAAGGAATTCGGCGGGAAGATTCTGAATCGACAGGCCAAAGAAATCCTTGATCTGACTGGCGGCGATGATGACGGCGATGCCGATGGTAAAGCCGTTGACGACCGCTTCGGGCACGAACGAGATCAACCGCCCGGCCCGGAAATAACCCGCGATCAGCAGGATGAAGCCCGCCATGAAGGTGGCCATGACCAACCCGTCATAGCCGTGTTCGGCAATCACGCCGAACACCACCACGATGAAGGCGCCGGTCGGGCCTCCGATCTGGACCCGGCTGCCCCCCAGCGCCGAAATGACGAACCCGGCGACGATGGCCGTGACCAACCCTTGCGCCGGGTCGGCACCCGAGGCGATGGCAATCGCCAGACTCAGCGGCAGGGCCACCATGGTAACCGAGATCCCGGCGATCAGATCCGCCGTGAACTGGGTCATGTCATAGGTTTTGAGCGTCGTCAGGATCTTTGGCTGGCGCATGAAATCCACCACTCCATTTGGCCGCACACTGTCGGGCGGCCATAAAAGCGCATCAGACTTGTACCTAATTCAATACCACGTCAAGTGCGACGAATATGCGCGCCGAACGCCTTCAACACCTGCTCGTAAACCTCGCGCTTGAAGGGCACAATCTCGGCGATCAGGCGCTCGGGGTCCTGCCATTTCCAGCGGGTGAACTCGGGGTGGTCGGTTTCGATGTCGATCTGGTCGTCGGTTCCCAGAAACCGCATCAGGAACCATTTCTGCTCCTGCCCACGATATCGGCCCTTCCAGATCTTGGGCACGATATCATGCGGCAGGTCATAGGGCAGCCAGCCTTCGGTCTCGGCCACGATTTCCACAAGATCGCCGGTTACACCGGTTTCTTCCCACAGCTCTCGCAAGGCCGCATCACGAGGGTCTTCGCCCTTGTCCACGCCGCCTTGTGGCATCTGCCACGCGTCCTCGAACCGGTCGTTGCGCTGACCGACGAAGATCTGGCCCTGATCGTTCATCAGCATCAGCCCGACGCAGGGGCGATAGGGCAGTTTGGCAATTTCTTCGGGGGTCACGCGCGGCCTCATCGTGTTGTTTCACCCACCTCTAGCAATCACCGGCGCAACAGCAAAGAGGGTGACGTGGGGTTTCGCGTGACAAAGTTTACGCGCACGTCAATCTATCACGCAAATTCAGGAGGGAGAGTTTTGCCATGACTGTGTACCCAAACATGCTGGCACCACTGGATCTGGGCTTTACCACGTTGAAGAACCGGGTCCTGATGGGCTCGATGCATACCGGGCTGGAGGAAACCGGCGACTGGAACCGGGTGGCCGAGTTCTATGCCGCCCGCGCGCGCGGTGGCGTGGCGCTGATGGTCACGGGCGGCATCGGGCCGAACCTCGAAGGCTCGGTCCTGCCGGGGGCTGCAATGATGACCAGCGACAAGGACGTGGCCAATCATTCCGTCGTCACCGACCGTGTGCATCAGGCGGGCGGCAAGATCGCGATGCAGATCCTGCATGCGGGTCGCTATGCCTATGGGCCGAAATGCGTGGCGCCCAGCCCGGTGAAGTCGCCGATCTCGCCCTTCCCCCCCAACGAACTGGACGAGGACGGCATCGAGAAGCAGATCAGCGACATCGTGAACGCCGCCGTGCTGGCCCAAAAGGCGGGCTATGACGGGGTCGAGATCATGGGGTCCGAGGGGTATTTCATCAACCAGTTTCTGGTGACCCACACCAACAAGCGCACAGACCGCTGGGGCGGGTCCTATGAGAACCGGATGCGCCTGCCGCTGGAAATCGTGCGCCGCACCCGCGAGGCGGTGGGCACCGATTTCATCATCATCTACCGGCTGTCGATGATCGACCTTGTACCCAATGGTTCGACCTTCGAAGAAGTGGTGCAGCTGGCGCAAGCGGTCGAAAAGGCCGGGGCCACGATCATCAACACCGGCATCGGCTGGCACGAGGCGCGGATTCCGACCATCGCCACATCGGTGCCCCGCCGGGCCTTTGCCTGGGTGACGAAGAAGCTTATGGGCAAGGTGGGGATTCCGGTCATCACCTCGAACCGGATCAACACGCCCGAAGTGGCCGAGCAGGTGCTGACCGAGGGCTGTGCCGACATGGTCTCTCTGGCGCGGCCGATGCTGGCGGATGCGGATTTCGTAGCCAAGGCGATGGCAGGTGACTCGGCCAGGATCGCGCCCTGCATCGCCTGCAACCAGGCCTGTCTGGATCACACTTTCAGCGGCAAACTGACCTCCTGTCTGGTGAACCCGCGCGCCTGCCACGAGACGGAGCTGGTGATCGAAAAGGCCGCCACGCCCAAACGCGTGGCCATCGTGGGCGCGGGGCCGGCGGGCCTGTCCACGGCGATGACGGCGGCGGAGCGCGGCCATGACGTTACCGTGTTTGACAAAGCCGACGAGATCGGCGGCCAGCTGAACATGGCCAAGCAGGTGCCGGGCAAGGAAGAGTTCTGGGGTTTGGTGGACTGGTACCGCACCATGCTGAACGATCTGGGCGTCAAGGTCGAACTGGGCCGCAAAGTCGGCGCCGACGATCTGGTCGGGTTCGACGAGGTGGTGATCGCCACGGGCGTCAACCCGCGCGACCCGCAGATCCCGGGCGAGGACAGCGACAATGTCGTGAACTACATCGACGTGCTGCGCGACAAGGCCCCGGTGGGCAAATCGGTGGCCGTGATCGGCGCGGGCGGCATCGGCTTCGACGTGTCGGAATACCTGCTGGAGGAAGGCCATTCGCCCACCACCGACCTGCCCTTGTGGATGAAGGAATGGGGCGTCGCCGACCCCGAGCAGCACCGCGCAGGCCTTGCGCCCGAAGGCCCGCAGCCCGAGGCGCCCAAGCGGCAGGTCACGCTGTTGCAACGCAAGAAGCAGGCGCATGGCAAGGGGCTGGGCAAGACCACCGGCTGGATCCACCGCGCCACGCTGAAGATGAAGGATGTCAACTTCGTGGGCGGCGTGAACTATGAACGCATAGACGACGAGGGGCTGCATGTCTCGTTCGGAGAAGAGCGCGCCGATCCGACCGTCATCAAGGCGGATACGATCGTTCTGTGTGCAGGACAGGTGCCCGAGCGGTCGCTGGCCGACGCGCTGATCGAACGCGGGATCACCCCGCATGTGATCGGCGGCGCGGACGTGGCCGCGGAACTTGACGCCAAACGCGCGATCAATCAGGGCACACGCCTTGCCGCAGAGTTCTGAAGCCACTCGTTCAGAGTGTCTTCAGTCCGACAGCGCGAGCTTTGCACCCAAGGCACCAAAAGCGGTTGCGAAACACCGCTTTATCCACGCCATCACAGCAGGGCGTCGGATCACATAGTCCCGCGCCAGTGCGGCGCATGCGCCATACCCGACAAAAACAACAAATGTCATGGCCATGAAGGCCAGCGCCAGTTTGGCCAGTTCCATTCCTGCATTTGCTGCATTCGCCGGCAGGAATTGAGGCAGAAAGGCCAGGAAGAATAGCGACAACTTTGGGTTCAAAACGTTGATCAGCGTTCCTGTCACGGCAATTCTAAAGTCGCTTTTTGCGGATTTCTCCGCCGCGACGTCCATGGCACCGCCGTCCTTCAGGATTCCCCATGCCATGTAGAACAAGTACAAGACGCCAAGATATTTGATGAGTTGAAACGCGACGGCACTGGTGTGCAGCAAGGCTGCAAGTCCGATGATGCTGGCCAAGGCCGCCGGAACGATCCCAAGTGTGCATCCTAAGGCTGCGGCAAGGCTTGCGCGAAACCCGCGCCCAAGACCGACAGCCAAAGTATAGATGACGCCGGTACCCGGCAGCAAAACAACAATCAATGATGTGACGAAGAATTCCAGCGACATTATTACCCCCTGCAAACGCAGGCAGATTCACTAAGTGCGCCGAAAATGTAAATGCCTTTCCATCACATGAACCGAACGGACGGTTTCAACGACCTGCGGCTATTCCACGGTTATCGTGATCACCTCGGATACAATCGGCGGGGAATGCGGCACATGCCCGGCGTCGCCCAGAACCAATTGCAGGGTGTGTTGGCCCGGCGACAGATCCAATGTTACTTCGGTCTGACCGCCTCCGAAGTGCATGTGATTATCGTCGGCGGGCAGGCCATTGGCCAACTCATCCGCGCCATCCTCGCCTTCACCCAGCGGAGGACGGTCAAGCAACAGGTGGTGGTGCCCGGTGTTTTCTTTCTCGGTTCCGGCGGGCGCGACGCCCATGCCGCTTAGGCCAAAGACAACCGTGACCGGTGATTGCACGGTATCGCCATCCGACAAGTTGACGAAATAGACCTTTGCATCAGGATTCGATGGGGTCTCTCCTCCGGCATGCGCAAAGCCCACCGAAAGGCAAAGCGCAGCAATGGCGAAAAAGGTTCTCATGATCTCCTCCCTGGTCACAAAAATGCCATTCTCAATGTGAGATCTTAGCGCGATTGTCTGAAAAACACAGCATCACAATGCCTGAGGCGCGTTTGGAAACCACTGTTTCTACGTTTCCCATACGCAAACGATCCGATTCAAATCCCTGATATTATCCCATGTCTGCCCCGTTTCCGCCCAGATTCAGCGCCATAGTCAGGACGGAAATCAAGATCTGGGGAACGAGTATGGACCGACTGACCGAAATGGAAGCCTTCGCCAATGTGGTGGACCAGGGTGGCTTCACCGATGCGGCCAAAAAGATGGGCATCTCCAAATCAGCTGTGTCCAAACACGTATCAAGCCTTGAGGCGCGGTTGGGAGCGCGGCTGTTGAACCGCACCACGCGCCGGGTTTCACCAACGGAAATCGGGCTGGCCTATTATGACCGCGCGCGGCGCGTGTTGAATGATGCCGGAGAAGCGGATTCATTGGTCACGTCAATGCAATCGGCCCCGTCTGGTCTTTTGCGCATCAGCGTTGCCACGGATTTCGGCGTCAATCACCTGTCACCTGTTCTGTCCGAGTTCCTTGCAGCCTACCCCGACATCACTGTGAACATGGTTTTGAACAACCGCTATGTCGAGCTGATTTCCGAAGGATTTGACGTGGCAGTGCGTATTGGTGAGCTGGAAGACAGCACATTGCGCGCCCGCAAACTGACCGAGACGGTCAAACGCATGGTCGCCGCGCCCAGTTATGTCGAAAGGTTCGGCCGGCCGCAGAAGATCGATGATCTGAACGAACACAAGCTGCTGCATTATTCCAGCCAATCCTCGGGCAATGTCTGGAAACTGACCGCGCCATCCGGCGAAAAACGTCAGGTTCGTACCGCCGGGTGGTTGAGTGTCAATGATGGCCAATCCCTGTTGAACGCAGCGGTTTCCGGCCTGGGTATCGCCTATCTGCCCAGCTATCTTTACGCTGAAGCCCTGAAGGCCGGGCTGGTTGTCGATGCAATGCCGTCCCTGCCTGACGAAGTTCAAGGCGTTTACGCTGTCTACCCGCCGGGCCGCTTTACGCAACCCAAAGTGCGGGCCTTCATCGATTTCCTTGTTGATTCCTTCCACGGGAAGGGTCCGATGGACTGGTAATTTCTCCCTGAAGACCAACCTTTGGCCCGCATGTGAAAGTGCGGGCCTTTTTTTACGGGTCGATCACCGAAAGCCCCATGGACCGGGCGGAAGAGCGCAGGCTGTCGGTCAGCACATTCTGACCCGGCGGTGGGGTCTCGGAACTGCGAGCCAAAAGAGCGATATCGCGATTTGCATTGGCGATGGACAGCGGTCGCAAGCGCACTTCGTCGCGGTAGATCCCCTGTCTGCGAGCATAAAGATCAGGCAGTACCGCAACACCAACACCCGAAGCCGCCATCAGAACAATGGAATCAAGCGTCGTGCCTTCATATTCATCCGAAACAACCCCACCGCATTCCGCCGCCAATGCGTAGACGATGCGCGACAGGCGGTGGCTTTGATCCAGGGTGAGGAAGATCCGGTTCTGAAGATCGGTGGCGCTGACACCCTGCAAGTCCCGCGCCAGAACGTCATCAACGGCAACCGCGACCCAAAGAGGTTCGTTGAACAACCGGTGTTGCACGGTATTCGGATGGTCTTCGGGCGTGGACAATATCAGATCAAAGCGACCGGATTTCAGACCCTGTTCCAGATCCAGTGTGTTTTCCTCGCGCACCGCAATGCGCAATCCGGGGCGAATCCGGTGCACCTGTTTGATGGCTTGCGGCAACAGATAAGGCCCGATCGAAGGCAAAACCCCCAGTCGCAACCTTCCTCCGACGGGCATATCGTTCGACATGGCGTGGCGCAGGTCCTTGACCTCTGCCAGGATCTTCTGTGCGCGCAAGATGAACTCTTCTCCCTTCGCCGTCACCTGGATACCACCACGGTTACGCTCAAAGATCCGAACGCCAAGCTCTTGTTCTACAGTCGCAATTTGCGTCGACAGGCTGGGCTGGCTGACATTCAGCACCTCGGCAGCCAAACTGAATCGCCCGAGGCGACTGACCGTAACGATGTATTCCAACTGTCGCAATGTCGGGCGCATTTCATAGCCTGAAACTATTTATAACTTAGAAAGATAGTATTTGGCGAAATCAGTTCTGCAAGGCACCTAACCCGAAAACGAGGGATCAGGAGTCAATTATGCCCGGAGTGATCGAGACACTTTCCAGCAACCTGCTGGTGCCGACCATACTGTTTTTTGCCCTTGGGCTTCTGGCCGCCTTTGTACGCAGTGACCTGTCCATTCCTGCGGGCGCGGCCAAGTTCATGTCGCTTTACCTGCTGCTGGCCATCGGGTTCAAAGGCGGTGCCAGTCTGGCCGCGCATGGCATTCACCTGCAACTGTTCCTGACGCTGTTGGGCGGTGTCGCCTTGTCCTTTGCCATCCCCTTCGTGGCCTTTGGCCTGCTCAGGGTGATGACACGGCTGGATGCGCTGAACGCGGCGGCGGTGGCAGGGCACTATGGCTCGATCTCGATCGTCACCTTTGTCACCGCCACCAGCCTGCTGGATCTGGTGGGGCTGACCCATGACGGATTCATGGTGGCCGTTGCGGCTGCGATGGAGGTGCCAGCAATCCTGTCGGCGCTTTGGTTGGCGCACAAGACCGGAAGCAATGGCGTCAAGGATGACAAGCTGTGGCGCGATCTGCTGGCCAACGGCTCGATCGTTCTGCTTACCGGTGCCTTCCTGATCGGAGCCATCACCGGCGGTGAAGGCATGCAGATGATCGCGCCCTTCATCGTGACGCCTTTCACCGGAATTCTGTGCCTGTTTCTGCTGGATATGGGCCTGTCGGCAGGGCGCAGCCTGATCAGCAACCGAGACAAGCTGTCGGTTGGCCTGTTCGCCTTTGGTGTCTTGATGCCCCTGATCGGCGCATTTATGGCCTGGGCGGTAGGTGCCTTAATCGGCTTGCCACAGGGCAGCTTGTTCCTGTTCATGGTGCTGTCCGCCTCGGCTTCGTATATCGCGGTTCCCGCCGCGATGAAGATCGCCCTTCCAAAGGCCGAGGCCGGGATCTATCTGACCTTGTCGCTGGGGGTGTCGTTTCCGTTCAACATCACCGTCGGATTGCCGCTGTACCTGTGGTGGGTCAGTTGACCAGCAATACGGCTTCGACCCGACGGTTCAGATCGCGCCCTTCCGGGGTTGCATTCGATGTGAGCGGAGACAGATAGCCAACGCCCTGTGCTTCGATCCGGTCGGGTGCCACGCCATGCGCATCGATCAAGCGGGTTCGCACCGCCTCGGCCCGGTTTTTGCTGACCGCAATATTTGCCTGTAGGGCACCGGTATCGTCAGTGTGCCCCACCAACGCCAGGCGTGTGTTCGGGTTGTCGGTCAAGTATCCGGCCAGCAAGGTCAGCGAGTCAAACGGCCCTTCGCCCAGGGCAACCTCGCCCGTCGGAAAATGCAGGTCATCCAGGATCACGTGGCCTGTTGTCGCCAAGGCCTCCAGCAATCCGACCGAGCCTTCTACGGCTTGCTCGACCACCACAGGGTCCGGGTCCGGCGCGTCCTGGGGTGTGACCCGGATCATCTGCACATAGCCATCCGGGGGATTGCGGCTGACCAGCAGGCTAAGGGCAACCGGCCCCTTGGTGGCCGACAAAAAACGGTAATCCTGAATGGCGACATACATGTCCGGGGTTGGCACGACCTCGGTGCCAAAGCGAAAGTCGAAACCACCGCAAACCCGCGCGTCGCATTCGAACAGGATCTTGTAGCCCTGCGCCTCGATCTGATCCCGCAACGGTGCCAGCAGCTGCAATGTCGTGCTCGACCCCGCCTGAAGCCGCCACGTATAGCGCTCCACGCGCCCTTCGCGCGTTTCTGCGGGAACCGAGCCATTTGCATAAGACCCCGTCGGCAGGTCATAGCTGTCCAGTGGCGATGTTCGGTCGCTGATCTGTCGGGCACTGGCCGGCAGGGTCAGGTCCTGCGCGGCAACAGGTCCTGTCATCAGCAGGGCAACAAGGGCGGCGGCGCGGATCATCGAAACTGTGCGTGATATTCTTCGTTGGGCACCATCGCCGTCGCGCTGGCGACCCGGTTTGACATGTTGAAAAACCCGGCGACATTGGCGATGTCCCAGATGTCGCGGTCGGAAAAGCCTGCATCGCGCAGGCGCTGGCGGTCGGGCTCTTCGATCTCGGCGCTGGCGGTAGTCATCTTTGCGGCAAAGTCCAGCATCGCCCGTTGACGCGGCTCCAGCGGGGCGACGCGATAGTTCATCACCAGCATTTCGCCCAGTTGCGGATTGCCCGAAAGCTGACGCACAGCCGCCCCATGGGCGACCAGACAATAGAAGCATTTGTTGATCGACGAGACGACGACCGCGATCATCTCGCGTTCCAGTTTGGTCAGCCCGCTGTCAGCCAGCATCAGGTCGTTATACATCGCGGTGAAGGCGTTCAGCTTGTCGATATCGAATGCGTTGGCTTTCAGCACATTCGGCACCATGCCCAGTTTTTCGACACAGATATCAAAGTATTTCTGCGTTTCCGGCGGCAGCGGATCGACCATGGGCAGGTTCAGCGCGGTAGGCATGTCTTTTTGTGTCACGGCGGCCTCTTCGGTTCAGACAAGATGACGGTAATGGTATTCGCCCGCGATCTCCATCCCGAGGGCACGATAAAGACCGTTGGCGCCCTCATTGGCCTTGGTGCAGATCACGCTGAGGTTCTGCGCACCGTGATCACGCGCCCAGAATGCCGCCGCGCGCATGGTCCAGTGGCCCAACCCCTGACGACGGTGTTCGGGCAACACTTCCAGCGCGTGGACCATCGCAGTGTCTGCATGCATCGCCACAAAAGCCACGCCGCTGGGTTTGTCGTTGTGACGCAGCAAAAATCCTGTCTTGGGGCCCTTGGCACGTTCCATCACCGCGATCCGTTCGGGCCCGATCCCACCCGAGGCCCAGATTTCGCGCATGATCTCAAGCGGTTCCCAGATTGAAAACACCATGACCGGTGGGATCGGCTGATCGATCAGCCGAGAGACGGGGCAGACATATATGTTGACCGGGTCAAGAATGTCGTATCCCCGCTGGGCCAGCATTGCATCCAGAGCTTCATCCCCGGGCCGCAGGCAGAAGATGCGTTTTTGCCCCATGGCCAGCATCGCGGCCTCGGCGGCGTCGATATCGTCTTCATTGGCCGGACCCAATGCACTGGCCGCAGACACGCGCGACCCTCCGCCCTGCCCCTCACGCAGCAGAAACGGGCCAAGCCGCTGATAGCGTGCAGCGGGCCAGGTTCCGTCGACTATTTCCGCCCAGTTATCGCTCAAAGCTCAAGCTCTTTCGCCAGGCGGGTGGTGGCCGCGTCGATCCGGCCCCCGTCGGTGCCGCGTACAACCACATTGGCCCCGAAGGCACCGTTGATCTGAAACGGGTAGCACCCGATGGACAGGTCGCTGAAATCTTCGGCCAAGGCCGCCAGGGTTGCGGCGATATCGCCTTCTCCGCGGTCCACACGCAGAGTTTGCGACAGCAAAGGGCGGCCTCCGGTCAATGTTGGCAACACGCTCGCCACCATCGCCTGAAAAACCGACGGCACACCCGCCAGGACATGCACATTCGCAAGCGTGAACCCGGGCGCCGTCGAAACCGGATTTTCGATCAGCGTCGCACCGTCCGGAATACGCGCCATGCGCAGGCGGGCGGCATTCAGTTCCAGCCCGGATTTGTCGTAATGAGCCTGCAACAGCGCGCGCGCGTCATCGCGCACATCAATGGGTGTGTCAAAAGCGCGGGCAATGCAATCGGCCGTGATATCGTCATGGGTCGGGCCGATGCCACCGCTGGTGAAGACATTGTCATAAGCGTCGGACAGCGCTTTGACGGCCGCTTCAATGGCAGGGGCGTCATCGCTGACAATGCGGACCTCTTTCAGGTCGATGCCGTGTTTGGTCAGCTCCTGCGCCAGAAAATGCATATTCGCATCGCGGGTGCGACCCGACAAGATTTCATCCCCGATCACCAGCATCGCTGCGGTTGGATTGGCCATGGCACTGTCCCCTCTTGATCGTCCTCAGGGGCAGGTATAGGCCCTGAACCATGCGATTTGAAACCCCTCTTGTCCCCGCCCGGCTGATCCGCCGCTACAAACGCTTTCTGGCCGATTGCAGGCTTGAGGACGGGAGTGAGGTAACGGCCCATTGCGCCAATCCGGGATCGATGATGGGGCTGGCCGAGCCCGGCGAAAAGATTTGGCTGGAGCCCAACGACGATCCGAAGAAAAAGCTGAAATTCGGATGGCGGCTGGTGGACCACGAGAACGGGCATTTTACCGGCGTCGATACCTCGGTTCCGAACCGGGCGCTGCGGGCCGCTTTGGAAGCCGGTGAGATTCCCGAACTGGCCGCCTATGACACCGTCCGGCCCGAGGTGAAATACGGCGACAACAGCCGCATCGATTTCCTGCTGACGGGGCCGGGCCTGCCAGATGCCTATGTCGAGGTGAAAAGCGTGACACTGTCACGCCAGCCCGGACTGGCCGAGTTTCCCGACAGCGTCACAGCCCGTGGCACCAAGCATCTGGGCGAGTTGGCCGCAATGGCCGCGCAAGGGCATCGGGCGATCATGCTGTATTTGGTTCAGCGAACCGATTGCGACCGGTTTGCTTTGGCGGCCGATATCGACCCGGCCTATGCGGCGGCCTTTGAGGTCGCGCAGGCGCAGGGGGTGGAACGGATCGTTTGCGGGACGCGGATAACGCCGTCGGGGGTTCGGGTGCAGACTGAAATGAGGATTTTGGCCGGCTGAGTCAGTCCGCAACGACAGCATCAACCTCAATCTCGACCAGCCACTCGGGATTCACAAATCGTTCGATGGCCATGATAGTATCTACAGGGCGAGCATCCAGACAATACAGCTTTCGGGCTTCGATCGCCTGTTTCCAGTTTTCGATTTCGGTCAGGATGACACGCGTTCTGACAATATCGTGCAGCCCTGACCCGGCACGCTCAAGCGCATCTTTGATGATTTCGAAACACTGTCTGGTTTGCAGATAGACATCGCCGACACCCACTGTGTTGTCCTCAGCATCGACTGGTGCGGTTCCCCCGACCGCGATGAAGTTCCCGACCCGAACCGCTCGGCTGAACCCAACGATGCTTTCCATGGGGTTTCCGTTAGAGATCAATTCTCGTTTCTGTGACATGCATCCGGTTCCCTGATTTTCTCAAGAAAAAGTGCAATCATTAGATACTGATCCGCCTGCCGTGAAAAGTGTCCAAGCCAGTAGCCGTACGGATTGCAGTCGAGGCGGTGGGGCCCGAGATGCTGCAATGCAGCCCCTACTCTTGAATCCTGAGCCAACGGAACCAAGTTTCTCGCATGGTTTACGCAGTCTGAACGCGCGCCCTCTGGTACTTTCTGCACAAGCAGCGTAAAAGGAATGCTGCGCGCAACATTTGGAGCTTAGCGTCGATGAAAGAGCATCGTGGCCGCCTGACCAAGGACGGCATTCGCATCTATGAACAAGGTGACTTTGCCGGGATGCACGCGGCAGGGGCGCTGGCTGCGCGGATTCTGGATGATATTGCAGAACATGTGTTTCCCGGTCAAACCACCGGCGCACTTGACGGGCTGATCACGCAGATGGTCGAAGACGCCGGTGCGACCTCGGCCACCATCGGTTATAAAGGCTATCAGCACGCCAGCTGCATAAGCGTGAACCACGTGGTCTGCCACGGTATTCCCGGTGAGAAAAAGCTGAAGGACGGCGATATCCTGAATATCGACGTCACCGTCATCGTCGATGGCTGGTTTGGCGACACCTCACGCATGTATGTGGCGGGCAAGCTGCCGCGCAAGGCGGAACGGCTGATCCAGGTGACCCATGACGCGCTGTTCAAGGGCATCGAGATGGTCAAGCCGGGCAATACCTTTGGTGACATCGGCCATGCCATCCAGTCCTATGTCGAAGCACACCGGATGAGCGTCGTGCGTGATTTCTGCGGTCATGGTCTGGGTCGTGTGTTTCACGCGCCACCGAACGTGCTGCACTATGGCCGCCCGGGCACCGGTGCCGTTCTGGAAGAGGGTATGTTCTTTACCATCGAACCCATGGTCAATCTGGGTCGTCCCGAAACCAAGACCCTGGCCGATGACTGGACAGCCGTAACCCGCGACAAATCGCTGTCGGCACAGTTCGAACATTCGGTGGGCGTCACCTCGGATGGGGTCGATATCTTTACCCTGTCACCCGCTGGCAAGTTTCACCCGACTTATTCGTCCTGATCAGCGGCCTGCTCACGTAGAAGTTTCAGCAGCACCGTTTCAGCCCCCCACGGCGTGACCGCGTCGTGGATGAAGACCGGCGCGCGCATGGGTTTGCTCTCGGGGCCGGTTGAGGCTTCGCTGTCGCTTGAAAAGGTCCAGGCAAAAGGTGTCAGGGTGCGGTCCATGCGTGCACATTAGCACAACCGCGGGTCAAAGTCCCAACAACCCATGCGCCTGTGACATGTCCGTGATCACCTCGGCCCCCAGATCCGCCAGCTTTTCGCCGCCTCCATGAGGCGCATAAGCAAGGCAACGCATGCCGGCACGGATCGCCGCCGTGACACCACTGTGACTGTCTTCGATCACCACCGGATCCGTCGCGCCAAAGTGCTCGGCGGCCAGGCGGAACATCTTTGGGTCCGGCTTTCCGGTACCCAGCACATGGGCCGAGAACATCACGTCTTTGAAACGGTCCCAAAGCCCGTTCTGACCCAGAGTGATCTTCATCTTGTCCGGGCTGCCATTCGACGCGACGCAACAGGGGATACCCTTTTGATCCAGCCCCGCAAGCAGGTCTGCAATACCGGGGACCAATGGCACGCCTGCGCGCAGGCGGTCATAGGTTTCGGCATAGACCTGATCTATCCAGTCTTCGGGCAGAACGGCACCCATCGCGCGGGCCTTGTCCCGCACCCCCACCATGGTTCCTCCCACGAACAGGGACATGCATTCACGCAGTGCCAGATGCAGGCCATGATGCGCCAGATTGTCCACCAGCACCTGGTTCGAGATCACCTCGCTGTCCACCAGAACGCCGTCGCAATCGAAAATGACAAGATCGTGCATTTGGGATTCCTGCTGTGCCTCGCGCTTGGCCTATCCAAGCTGTCTGGTCATTGCAAACACAGGCCGCCGGCGAAACCGCGCGGAACGTCTCAGCCTGGCACACCTTTCCACATCAGGGAAATATGCGTGTCGCCATATTTGCGACTGTCTTGCAATGTGAACCCCGCCGGCGCCTGCATCGGGGCGTTTTCTTCCCAAACCAACAATGCATCATCCGCAATCCAGCCATTGGCCAAGGCGGCGACGGCCTTCTGCCCCATGGATTTCCCGTAAGGCGGGTCCAGAAAAACCAGATCATAAGGCGCGCCGGGATTGTCGCCCAACCGGGTCGCATCGCGGCGGACCAAGTCGGTTCGGTCGGCGCTGCGGGTCAGGTCGATATTCTTGCGTATCAACCCCTGAGCCACCCGCCCGTCATCGACGAAGGTGACATGCGACGCCCCCCGCGACAGCGCCTCGAGCCCCAGCGCCCCGGTTCCCGCGAACAGATCCAGCACCCGCAGACCGTCTAAATCGATCTGGTGGTTGAGCACATTGAACAGGCTTTCACGTACGCGGTCGGTGGTGGGGCGCAGATGCGCGCCCGCATCACCCTTGCCGACCGAGGCGAGGGCGCGGCCCCGGAATTCTCCGGCTATGATCCTCACGCCTTGAGCAGCGGTTTCAGGTCCGCGTTCGGGTCTGCCACGACTTCGGGATCAGCGGTCTTGCCCATTTCGATCAATCGCTTGCCGACCATGTATGCCCGCGGATCATTCATCGCATCCACAGCAATCAGCCTGTCGCCTTTGTAATACCAGAAGGACACGGTCTGACCCTCGCCCTTGCGGGTCACCACGCGGTCATATCCGGTGTTCAGGCCCGCAATCTGAAGCTTGACGTCGTACTGATCCGACCAGAACCATGGGGTTGCCACATAATCCTTGGCCGCGCCTAGCATGTTCTGCGCCACGATTTCGGCCTGGTCGATGGCGTTGGGGACGCTTTCCAGACGGATACGCCCTTCGCCATGCGGAAAAGAGGCGCAATCGCCCGCCGCCCAGATCGACGGATCAGACGTGCGACCATGGGCATCGGTTTTGATGCCGTTGTCCAGTTCGAGCCCTGCCATCTCGGCCAGTTGGGTGGAGGGGGTGATGCCCACACCAACCACGACGAAATCAACGTCCAGCGTCGTGCCGTCCGTCAACACGGCCCCCACAACCCTGCCATTTTCGCCGATCAGACGATCCAGCCCGACGCCTTCGCGGATGTCGGCACCGTATTCGCTGTGCAACGCGCGGAAATACGCGCTGGTTTCTGGCGCAGCGACCCGTTGCAGGATGCGGTCGGCCATCTCGACCAAGGTGACCTTGACGCCGCGTTTCGCGCAGACGGCGGCCGCCTCGAGCCCGATGTAACCGCCGCCCACGATCAATGCGCGGGCGCCTTCGGTCACTTTGGGTTCCATCTCGTCAATATGGGCCAGGTCGCGCACCACGTGCACGCCGTCCAGATCGCCTCCGATGGCGGCAGGCAGGCGGCGCGGATCTGACCCGGTGGTCAGCGCCAGTTCGTCATACGGGATGACTTCGTCCCCAACAGTGACCGTTTTGGCCTTGGGGTCGATGCCGGTCACGCGCTGGCCAAGCCGCAGAGTGATGTTGTTTTCGGCATAGAAGCTTTCGGGTCGCAGGAACAGGCGCTCCAGCTCCATCTCTCCCAAAAGATAGGCCTTGGACAAAGGCGGGCGCTGATACGGCAGATGCGGCTCGGCCCCGATCAGAGTAATCTTTCCGTCGAACCCGTCCTTGCGCAACCGCGCCACCAAGGACGCTCCTGCCTGACCCGCGCCAATCACGACAATATGGCTCATGCTTTGCCCACCCTGCAGTTTTCCCGTGGTCTCTCTGATTTGACCACCTATATTGCGGCTTAGCCCAATTCTGCAAATCCAAACGACAGGAGCTGAAAAATGATTTCAACAGGAGACACCCTGCCCGAAGCCACACTGATCCAGATGGGGGCCGACGGGCCGGAGGAAGTTCGGATTTCAGACAAGACCAAAGGGCGCAAGGTTGTCATCTTCGCTGTGCCCGGCGCCTATACCGGCACATGCACCACCGCACATGTGCCAAGCTTCATTCGCACCAAAAAGCAGTTCGACGACAAGGGCGTGGACGAGATCATGTGCCTGTCGGTCAACGACCCGTTCGTCATGCAGGCCTGGGGTGAATCCACCGGCGCGACCGCGGCCGGACTGACCATGGTTTCAGACGCAGCCTCAGAATTCACCAAAGCCATCGGCATGGATTTCGACGCCCCGCCCGTTGGCCTGTTCGCGCGCTCGAAACGGTATGCGATGCTGGTCGAGGACGGCAAGATCACGGCCCTGAACCTGGAAGAAAACCCCGGTGCCTGCGGGATCTCGGCGGGTGAAGGCCTGCTGGAGGTGATCTGAATTTGGCCGGCCCTGGTCTGTCCGGGGCCGCGTGAACCCAATTTAACTTGAAGCACTGCCTCAATGCGCGAATACTCGTAGCACAAAATTGGGGAGATTTTTATGAAACTTAAGGTATTTTCATCCATCCTGACCGGCGCAGCGCTTTTGGCAGCCTGCGGTCCGGCCCCAACCCCGCAACAGCAAGCCGCACGACAGCACGAGATTGCCTGCCTCAGCGGCACACTGGGCGGCGCCTTGATCGGCGGCGCAATCGGCAACCAGTTCGGCGGCGGATCGGGCAAGACGATCCTGACCGCAGCCGGCGCTGCCGCCGGTGGCATTGAAGGCCAAAGATTTGCATGCTGAGGAGATTGGACATGAAACGGGCGATTTTTGTATTCACAGCTGCATTCCTGGCCTCGGCCACCAATGCCGAAACCGTGGCCGAGCTGCATGAAAAAGAATTGAATGCCATCGACGCAAACAATGACGGGTTCCTGTCCAAAGATGAATTCGACGCTTTTTCGGACTATGCGTTTCAGGCCATGGACGAAGACAAGAACGGCACACTGGGTCAGGCCGAGGCCAAGCCGTTTCTGGACATAAAGCAGTTCCAGAATGTTGACCGCAACAAGGACAGCTTTATTTCAAGATCGGAATATGATGCACAGATGAATGAAGATTTCGGCGCGGCAGACCAGAACGGCAATGGTCAACTGGACTAAGCCCGCTTGAAGGAGCTTGCTATGAAGAAATGGATCGGAATGGGTGCTTTGGCACTGGCCGCGGCCTGTGACGTTCCGCAAGCTCCCGTGGTGACGGGGCCGGACGGACAGGTCCGCATCCAGATCAATTCGTCTGGCCTGACCTGCTATGAAAACCGGTGTCTGGATATCAACCCAGCGGCGCGCAGCGTGCGCCAGATCGGGAACAAGACCACTGGCATTCCACGGTCCATCGATGTCAGCGATGGCACCGTCACACCTGCGGAATTCAAGCAGATGGGCACGGCTGCGTCGCTTGCCGGTGGCCAGGGGTCAGGCAACGACCGCTAGCACAGGCTGTCCATCTTTCGGGCCAGCTTGGCGTCCAGTGACGACAGGCCACCTACGTCATGGGTGGACAGAACCACCTCAACCGTGCGGTAGACGTTGGACCATTCTGGATGATGGTTCCATTTCTCGGCCCAGATCGCCACTTGCGTCATCCAGCCAAATGCGTGCACGAAGTTGTCGAAAATGAAGGTCTTGGTGATCGCGTCGCGGCCTTCGACCATGGTCCAGCCGTTTTTGAACAGCGGATCCAGCAGCGGGCCACGGGTCTCGGCGGACAAAAGTTCAGTCATTGCTGTTCCTCCGGGTTCGATTTCCTGAACGGGCCGTAATCCGTCAGAATCTCGATCTCTTCTCCCACTGCGCGGCCTTCGGCGTCCAGATATTTTTTGACGGCATCGGCAAAACCCGGATCGCCGACCCAGTGCAAGCTATGCGTGCGCGTCGGCAAATAGCCCCGCGCCAGCTTGTGTTCGCCCTGAGCGCCCGCTTCCACCCGGGCCAGACCGTGGGCAATGGCAAAATCTATCGCCCTATAGTAGCACAGTTCGAAATGCAGGCAGGCATGATGTTCAATGCAGCCCCAATACCGCCCAAAAAGCGTTTCGCGGCCTATGAAGTTCAGCGCACCCGCAATGGCATGACCATCCCGTTCAGCCAAAACCACGGCCATGTCATTCGCCATCGTCTCTTGTGCGATGTCAAAAAACCGGCGCGTCAGATAGGGTGAGCCCCATTTTCGCGCCCCGGTGTCCTGATAGAACCGCCAAAACGCATCCCAGTGTTCCGGGCGCAGGTCATCGCCCGTCAATGTGCGGATTTCACCGCCAAAGCCATTGGCCTGCGCCCGTTCCTTGCGGATGTTCTTGCGCTTGCGTGAGGACAAGGCCGCAAGGAAGTCATCGAATTCGGCGTAGCCATCATTCAGCCAGTGAAACTGTTGCGAGCTGCGAAGCATTAGCCCCATCTGCTCACCCGCCAATGCCTCGGCTTCTGTACAGAAGGTCACGTGAACCGAAGAAACCTGATTGTCGGCCGCCAGTTGAACGGCACCCTGCACCAAAGCCGACATTCCGATCCTGTCATAGCCCGGGCGCACCAGAAACCGCCGCCCGGTGGCGGGTGTGAACGGCACCGCAATTTGCAGCTTGGGATAATACCGCCCGCCTGCGCTTTCATAGGCATGGGCCCAGCTGTGGTCAAAGATGTATTCGCCTTGGCTGTGCGATTTGGCATACATAGGGGCCGCTGCGATCAGGATCCCGTCAAGAAAGGCGGTCAGGTATTGCGGTTGCCAACCCGTACCGCGCCCGACCGAGCCGCTTTCCTCAAGCGCCAGCAAAAAGCGATGCGTGGTGAAGGGATCAAGGGGCCGTCCACCATCGGCGGTCTCGGGGCAGGCGCAGGCATCCCACTCGGCCGCTGAAATCCGCGACAGAGACCCAATGACCTGAACTTCGATTTGGGCCTGATCCATGTTTCCTCCGCACCAGCCCTTTATCTGTGACCGAAGCGGCAGGGTTCAAGCTGAATGCGCAGCCAGATACCCTTCGAAGGTCACATTGTCGGCAACAATGCGGGCCTCTGCCTCTTGTTCGGGCGTTCGGACGGTCCAGCACAGGATCGGCACGCCTTGCGCCTTCAGTTCGGCCACACGCGGGCGGGAAAGATCTTCCGCCTCGTGGCTGATGAAACCGGCCCCGACACGTTCAAAATCAGGAATGTCGCGCAGGGTGTCGCAGACGTCATGCGGCAGAAGCTCGACACTGGGCTCATAGGCGCAAGTCGTGATGCCGCGCGGCAGGTGCGGGGCCAGCCGCGCCAGTTCCGCAACCGAGTTTGGATTGAAGGACATCAGGGCCACCGGGCCGTCATAGCCCTGCAATGCGCGCACGGTGTCGTGCTCGAGGGCACCGATATTCATACCCATAACGCCGTCCTGATCCTTCAGCTCGATCAGCAGCGGCACTTGGCCTGCGACCATATCCAGCACCTCATCAAGCGTTGGAATGCCGTCATCACCATACAGAAGGGTCAATTCGGACGCCGCCGCCGCCGACACCTGCCGGATCGGCCCGGGCTGGCCGGTCAGACGCCCCATGTCGTAATCATGGAACACGACGGCACGATCATCAGATGTCAGCTGAAGGTCGATCTCGATCCCGTATCCGGCATCAATGGCGGCACGAATGGCCGCCCGGCTGTTTTCCGGGCGGTTGTTCGATACGTCATGCAGCGCCCGATGAGCAATCGGGGCCTGCAAAAACGCAGCTGGCAGGGGCGGTATCATTCGATCTCGAAAATGCCTTCGATCTCGACTGCCACGCCCAAAGGCAGCGACGCAGCACTTACGGCAGAGCGCGAGTGGCGACCGGCGTCGCCCAGCGCTTCGACCAGAAAGTCGGATGCACCGTTGATCACTTGCGGCTGCGCAGTGAAATCTGCGGTCGAGTTCACGAAACCGGTCAGCTTGATGGCACGCACCAGTTTGTCGATATCTCCGCCACAGGCCGCCTTGACCTGTGCCAGCAGATTGATCGCGCAGACCCGCGCCGCTGCGGCTCCGGCCGCGACATCCATGTCATCGCCCAGCTTGCCGGTGATCAGCTCGTCTGATTTCGATATCTGGCCGGACACGTACACGATATTGCCCACACGTACATACGGCACATAATTTGCCGCTGGCGCGGGTGCGTCGCCCAGCGTGACACCGAGGCTTTCCAATTTTGCAGCGATGCTCATTGAGAGGGTCCTTCCCTGATTGACTCTGCCGGACGCTAACCGGGAAGCACATCCGTGGAAAGACGGAATGCGGCAAATTCCGGCTTGCATGCGATCTGAGCATATCTTTACTTATTATGACTTGCAGATGCTCAATTGCTTTACCCGGACCTGACGAACAGGTTACACGCTAGGTGTTTCATTTGAGACCTGAAACGACTATGTGACAAGAACTTGTGCCTTACCGGCGTGTTAGTATTGGTGAATTGTGATTGTTGGCCCGACAGAACGGATGTCGGGCATTTGGGAGAAGCAAAGATCGTGTCGAGCAGATTTTGCCTGAAACACCTGGTTGTCCTGTCACTCATGGCCATTCTGTCCGCCTGTGCAACGACACCGCCCGAGGGCGCCTCACGCAGCGACGTGTTTGACCCTTACGAAAACGCGAACCGGGGAATTCACAAGTTCAATCTGGGCGTTGACCGGTTTCTGTTTCGACCTGCGTCGAAAGGGTACGTGAAGATCGTTCCTGATCCCATGGTCACCAGTTTCAGCACATTCGCCGAAAACATCTCGCTGCCCGGACAAGCGGTCGACTACCTGCTTCAGGGCAACCCGAAACAGATGGGCAATGCGCTGCTGCGCTTTGTGATCAACATGACCGTGGGCGGCTTTGGCCTGTCCGCGCCCGCAGATGAGCTGAACCTGCCGCCCGTCGATACTGATTTCGGTGAGACCCTGCACGTCTGGGGGGTCGGCGAAGGGGCTTATGTTGAACTGCCTTTCTATGGCCCGTCGACCCAAAGGGATGCCATCGGGGTCGTGATCAACCTGTTCTCGAATCCGATCAATTTTACCCCGGTCCGGCCCGCTGACAATCTGGGCGTCTATGCCGAAGTCGTTCGCCGCATGGGCGATCGTGGGCGGTTCTCAGATACCGTAGACTCGATTCTGTATGAAAGCGCAGACAGTTACGCGCAGGCCCGCCTGATCTATCTGCAAAACCGCCGCTTCGAACTGGCGAGAGATGACGAAGACGCCTATCTGGATTTGTATTCCGACCCCTATGCCGAAACCGGTACAGACCCGGTCAGGGACCCCTATTTAGACCCATACGAGGACCCCTATGCTGAATAACGAGTTGAACCG
The DNA here is from genome assembly GCF_056532905.1 of Ruegeria sp. H8. Lineage (NCBI taxonomy): Bacteria > Pseudomonadati > Pseudomonadota > Alphaproteobacteria > Rhodobacterales > Roseobacteraceae > Ruegeria > Ruegeria sp. H8. The sequence continues at coordinate 76,134 of NZ_JBQFNY010000003.1, forward strand.
CCGTAGCTTTGTCGCAGCTGGTCTGGCCTTGGCGGTCCTGCCCAAATCCGCATTTGCCCAGACCGAGGCATCAGCCAAGGCACTGGTCAACAGTGTGGTCAACGACATCAACAGGGTTATCGCATCGGGCAAGTCAGAGAATGCGATGCTGCGTGATTTCGAGAAGATCTTTGTGCAATATGCCGACGTCCCGATCATGGCGCGTTATGCCCTCGGTGCCGATGCCCGTACGGCCACCCCATCCCAGCTAAGGCAATTCACCAAGGCTTTTCAGGGCTATATCTCCCGCAAATATGGTCGCCGCTTCCGCGAGTTCATTGGCGGTGAGGTCAACGTGCGCAATGCACGCAAGATCAAGGCCGGATATGAAGTGCGCACAATGGTCAAGCTGCGCGGCTCGGCGCCGTTTGATGTGACGTTCCTTGTTTCGGACAAGTCGGGGCGTGAAAAATTCTACAACATGTTCATCGAAGGCGTTAATTTGTTGCTGACCGAACGCACCGAAATCGGCGCGATGCTGGACGCCCGCAAAGGCAACCTGAACCAGTTGATCAAAGACCTGAAAAAGACGGGTTGATCCGGTTCACTTGCGGCCGGGCATTGAATTACGCCTTTGGCACCATTGGGACAGAGGCGTCTGACCGCCAGTTTTTTCAGCGCGCCGCGGCTACATGTCGAGGTCACGGCATGTAACTGCGCACCAAAGCGCCTGCAATCAAAGCCCACCCGTCGGCGATCACGAAAAACGCCAGCTTGAATGGCAAGGATACGATGGCCGGTGGCACCATCATCATGCCCATCGACATCAATACAGCGGCCACGACAAGATCGATGATCAGAAACGGCAGGAAAATCAGAAACCCGATCTGAAACGCCCGTGCGATTTCCGACAGCATGAAGGACGGCATCAAGACCGACAACGGCGCTTGTGCGGACAACTCCATAGCCTCACCACCGGGGCGCAAAGCCGCCATGGCATAGAACGTGTCCGCATCCAGTCGGGCCGCCATGAAGGCACGGAACGGCTCCAACGCGCGCTCCAACGCTGGTTCCACTTCCATCGTTTCTTCCATCATCGGTCGTATCCCTGTCTCCCATGCCTCTGAAAACACCGGGTCCATGATGAAATAGGTCAGGAACAACGCCAGGCTGACCAACAGCATATTGGGCGGCGATTGTTGCAGGCCGATCCCTTGCCGCAGGATCGACAGAACGGTGATCAGGAAGGGAAAGCAGGTGATCATGATCGCCAGCCCCGGAGCGATGCTCAGCACTGTGATCAGCAGAATCAGCTGGATCGTCCGGGCGGAAATCGACCCGCCCTCGCCCAGGGACAAGGTCAAATCCTGGGCAGCGGCCAGTGAGGGCGTCAACACGGCCACCAAAGCCAGGCAGATTACATAGCGCATCAACCGATTCCGTTGTGCAAATCCGCAATCTCGGTCAAGCGCACTGCAAGTTGCCCTGCCTGATCGCCTTCCATTTCCTCCAACAGCCCGCGTGCCACCAACTGATCCCCAACATAGAGGTCAACCGGATCTTCGATCCGTTTGTCCAGGGTCAGCACGGCATTCTCTCCCATCTTCAACAGGTCCTTGATCAATGGGCGCGCACGACCAACAGAAACGGTCACTTCAATCGGGACCGAGTCGAAGGGGTTGGGTTTTTCAGATTTCGGGATCTGGGTGTCATTCATTGGACAAAGCCTCTCTTGTCTCAAAGACATAAGCGTCAAAGATCTGTTCGATGGCGGCGAGCAAAGCGGTGCAATCAACCTCACGCCGGCTCGTACCGACCTGAATGCGGGCCTGACCCGGCTCCAGGTCCGAGTGTTCGATCACCTGAGGAGTGGAATGCAGATCTTGCGGCAACAGCGCTGCGACACTCTCGGCACAACCCGGCGGCACCAAAATCTGCATCGGCTGCTCTATCCGCGAACGCGCCATTTCACAGAGTTGCTCCACGATGCGGGCTGCAAGGCCGCGCTCGGCCATCTCAGGCAGTACGGTCTGAACCAGGCTGGTGAACATGGGCTCCAACGACAGGGTCATGCGGGCGATGGCTTCGTGATAGGTGAAAGACATATCCTCAAGCGACCTTGCCAATTCAGCCGAAATCTGGCCGCGGCTTTGCTCCTGCGCCCGCGAGGCATCTTCCCAACCGGCCCCATACCCGTCTTCGAAGGCAGCGAGCCGTTGTTCTTCCAGCGTGTCCTCATTCAAGATCAGAACAGGCCCCGTACCGGTCTGGGTGGTGAAATCCTCAAGAAGATGGGCAATCGACATCACACCCGCTCCTCACCTTCTTCAAGCCAACTGCGCAGGATCTCGACAGTTTCTTCCTGCTTGTCACCGATCATGGCGCGCAGCCGGTCGACAGGATCCTCCGTGGCGTTCGAGCCGAGAGCCGGAACACCACGCTCTGCCGGCAGGGTCGAGAGCTCTGCCGGTTCCTCCGGCGCGATTTCACCTGTCAGCGCCAAGGTATCCGAATCCGCCCCTCCTGACGCCGCCAGCAGCGCCGGTGTCGGTGTTGCATTCGTCAGGATCGGGCGGATCACGAACAGGGCCAGCACGAGCGAAACCAAAGCCAGCACAGCCATCTGTATCAAGGACATGACGTCCAGATGGATGTTCTGCCAGAGCGACGACGATACTAGGGTGCCCTGTGGTTCGACCGACGGCAAATCCATGGATTTCAGTGTGATAACGTCCCCGCGCGCCGCATCGTACCCGACTGCCGACGCCACGAGCTCTTCCAGAGCGGTAAGCTCTTCCTGGGGCAAGGGCGTGAAGACTTCGGCACCGGAGGCGTCCACCGATCTTTTCCCATTAACCAGAACTGCAACCGTCAGGCGCTTGATCGCGCCGGCAGCCTTATGAACTTCCAACTCAGTCTCGGAGACTTCGTAGTTCACCCGCTCACGAGTTTGGGTAGCCGTCGAGTTCGATTCGTCCCCGCCCGCCGCATCGCCATCCGGCAGGTTCGACGCCACGGTGACATCCGATGACTGGTTTCGGGCGCTGTCCGAACGTTCTTCGACATCCGTGCTGATCGCCACGCGGCCTTTGGGGTCAAAGCGCCGCTCGCGAATGGATTCCGTCTTGGTTTCGGTGTCCACACTGACCTCGACCACGGCATTGCCTGTACCGACACGCGCCTCGACCAGACGCAGAACACGTTCCCGCAACTGGCGCGACTTGTCGTCCGCAGTGTCCGCAGGCGCTGCGGTATCCTGCCCGCCAATCACGGCCCCGTGCGAATCAACCACCGTAACGTTCTCGGGCGTCAGGCCGCTGACGGCCGAGGCAACAAGGAACCGGATGGCCTTGGCCTGATCCCCGGTAATTTCGGTCCCGGATGGCACCAGGTAGACCGAAGCCGTTGGTGACACGCTGCGCTGAAACGGGTTTGCCGTCCCGTTGGCAATATGGACGCGCGCCTGACTTATATGCGGGCTTCCGACAATCGTCCGCGCCAGTTCACCCTCTTTCGCGCGCCAATAGGCAGCATCGAACATCTGAGAGGTGGTGCCAAACCCGCTTAGCGAATCAAGCAGTTCGTACCCTTTGTTGCCGTTTGCGGGCAGGCCTTCGCTGGCCAGGGTCATTCGCAGCTCGTCGCGCTGCGCGCCGGATACGTAGATCGATCCGCCCCGGATTTCATATGTGACGCCGCGCTGGTCCAGCGCGCGTACTATTTCCCCGGCGGCACCGCTTTCCAGACCCGCATAAAGCAGCGTCATGGACGGAGCCGTCACGAGGCGCGACATGCCAAGGATTCCCAGAAACACCAGCGCAACCGCACCGGCGACGATGATTTGTTTACGCCTGTCCAAATTAGCCCAGACAGTTCCGATCTGCTGCACGCTCACCTCCGACTCGCCGGCATTCTGCCCGACGCACTCTCTGTTTGGACGATTGCTCTTAACAATCGGTTAGTCCCTGCGCGGTTATGACGGGGTCGGAACTGATGAATGAGGACGTCATGACCGACGCAACCGACGAACTGGCGGAACCCACCGGGAAAAAAGGGAAAAAGGGAATGCTGATCGGGATGCTTCTTGCCATCGCCGGCGCTGCGGGCGGGTATTTCCTGACGTCATCCGGATTGATTCCGCTGGGTGGCAAGGCCGCGGTTGAGGCCGGCAAGGACGAGGCGAAAGAGGAACCTGCCAAAGCGCTGGCGGATGTCGGTTTCATTGATCTGCCGCCGGTTGTTGTATCGGTGAATTCCGGCAATTCGCGACATTTGAAGTTCCACGCTCAGCTCGAAGTTAACGCGCCGTACATAGCTGATGTGAAAAAAATGCAGCCACGAATCATGGATGTCCTGAACGGATACCTGCGAGCTGTTGAATTGAAGGACCTTGAGGATTCGCTGGCATTGACGCGCATCCGAGGTCACCTGCTGCGACGCATTGGAATTGTTGTTGGCGAAGGGCGCGTTCGCGATGTGCTGGTGATGGAATTTGTACTGAATTAGGAGGCGGAATTGGAGCTGATTGCGGATATTTTGCTGGTCGCCGGTGCGTTGGGCGCGGGTCTTTATTGTTTTGTGCTGTCGCGCCGCCTCAGGCGGTTCACCGATCTTGAAAAAGGCGTCGGTGGCGCGGTGGCCGTGTTGTCGACCCAGGCGGAAGAGCTGAAGAAATCCCTGGACAGCGCGCGAAATGCCTCGGATCAATCGGGGGATCAGCTGAAGGCGCTGACGCAAAGGGCTGAGACCGTGGCTCAGCACCTAGAGCTGATGATGGCATCTCTGCATGATGTCATACCCGAAGAAGAAACTGCTGCCCCGGAAACGGCAAAGCCTGTCCAAGACGATCCCCAGCCTGAAGAGGAACAGGGCACCAAGCACGAGAAAGCAGCGGAACCGGCCGAAACTGGTGCGCGTGAAGAGCAACCCAAGGCGCCAGAGGGCCTGATGTTCTTCCGCCATGACCGCAAGCAGAACGGGGCGCAGGCATGAGCCTTGCGCGCAACGCCAAACACGATACACGCCCGCGCGGCGGTGTGCTTGCTGTCATCTCATTGCTGATGATCGGCTCGGCAGCCATTCGCGTTGGCTTGGAGGCAGGACCCGCGCTCGCCAAACCGGCGACACCCGAAGTCGTGGAAAACAAGCCTGCCGCATCCGAAACACGCGATGTTCAGGTTGTGCTGGCAGAGCTTTTGCGCCGGGAGGAACGCGTCAAACAGCGAGAGGCTGAATTGCGCGATCAGGAAAAAGCACTGGAGATCGCAACCCAGGCCGTTGAAACGCGTCTGACGGCCCTGAAGGAAGCAGAAGATGCCCTGCGTGCCACGTTGGCGGTTGCGGACAAGGCGGCAGAGAACGATCTGGCGCGCCTGACGGATGTTTACCAGAACATGAAACCCAAGGACGCAGCCGCGTTGTTTGAAACTATGGACCCGACCTTTGCCGCAGGGTTCCTGTCCCGCATGCCGGCGGACGCAGCGGCTGGCGTACTGGCGGGCCTGAGCCCCGAAGCGGCCTATACGATCAGCGTTGTCATGGCCGGACGCAACGCCTCTGCCCCACAGGAGTAGTCGCCCGTGTTGCCCGGTAACGCACAGAACTCATCTGGAGATCTCAAATGATTGGAATTGTTGGAATTGTTGTCATCTTCGTAATGGTCTTCGGCGGCTATCTCGCGGCAGGTGGCAAGATGACCATCATCATGAAATCTCTTCCCTTCGAAATGATGATGATCGGTGGCGCCGCCGTAGGAGCCTTTCTGATCAGCAATGACATGGGCGGCGTGAAACATACGATCAAAGACATGGCCAAGGTTTTCAAGGGCCCGAAATGGAAGCCCGAAGACTATCGTGACCTTCTGTGCCTTCTGTTTTCGTTGATCCGCATTGCCCGCGCCAACCCTGTTGAGGTCGAGCAGCATATAGAAGACCCCGAAAACTCCAGCTTGTTTTCCGCATACCCCAAGATCCAATCAGACAAGGAGGCCGTCGACCTGATTTGTGACACCATGCGGTCGGCGGCGATGAATTATGACGATCCGCATCAGGTTGAAGAGGTTCTGGAGAAGCGCATGGAGGCGAATTTTCATCACGCCATGCACTCAAGCCATGCGCTTCAAACAGTAGCAGACGGCCTGCCCGCGCTGGGGATCGTTGCTGCGGTTCTGGGCGTGATCAAGACGATGGGATCAATCGATCAGCCGCCCGAAGTGCTGGGGAAGCTGATTGGGGGTGCCCTGGTAGGCACGTTCCTGGGCGTTTTTCTGGCCTATGGTCTGGTCGGCCCCTTCGCAGGCAAACTGAAAGCCGTGGTTGAAGAAGACAACCACTTTTATCAGCTGATCAAAGAAGTACTGGTGGCCAACCTGCACAACCACAATGCCGCCATGTGCATTGAAGTCGGACGCCAGAACACCCCAACCCATAACCGCCCGGGCTTTTCCGAGCTGGAAGACGCATTGAAAGAGCTTAAGCAGGCCGCGGCATGAAGCGCTTCGGGTTTCTGATTGCGATTTTGGTCACGGCTGCATCTGCCGTGACCGCACAGGACGTGGTGGTGCGATCCGGTGAGCATGACGGATTCACACGTCTGGTTTTCGACGTGCCACCGGATACCCGCTGGGTGCTGGCGCAACGGAAGAACGGCGCCAGCCTTACCATTGCCCTGGACGACGTGACATTCAAAACCAGCTCGGTTTTTGGGCGTTTGACCACGAACCGCCTGGCCTCATTGTCGCAGGAAAACCCCGGCAGCGCTTTGGAGCTGGAGTTCGGGTGCGACTGCGTGGCGTCGGCGTTTCTGTACAGAAACTCGATGATCGTACTGGACATCGCGCCAGGGGAATTGTTGCCGCCGCTTCTTGAGAATGTACCGCCACCCTTGATCGGAAAAACGGCCGAAGGCAAACCGCCATCGGTTGAGACAGGGTTGCATCTTCCGCTCCTCACCATGACTGAGCAGGGGATAAAAAACCAGCTGTCCACTCGTCTTCTGCAAGGGACCGATCGCAAGTTGCTGGACTTGAAGCTTGCTCCTGTCGGGCCTCGCACTACCGCCCCGTCGGGTACAAGCGTTGTGCCTTCCCAATTGCGTTCGAACGTACGTCTCACCACGGTTCTGGACGATTTGCAGAATGTTTTGAACGCAGAACTGCAACCAATTGACCAAAGACCGGCCTGCATCTCGACTGCTGAGCTGAATTTTGCGGCCTGGTCAGGGGACACGCCTTTTCCGGATCAGGTATCAGCTCTCCGCTCTGGGCTGTACAAAGAGTTTGACAAACTTGACGGCGAAAAGGCCATGAACTTGGCCAGGCTCTACGCCTCTTTCGGTTTCGGAGCCGAAGCGTTGAGTGTCTTGAGGCTGTTGGAGGCGCCGCCAAAGGGCTTCGAGCCCGTTGCGGCAATTGCGCGGGTTGTAGAAAACCGGCCGCCGCTGCCCAGGAATCCATTCAACTACCTGCAACGATGTGACAGCGATGCCGCACTTTGGGCTGTGTTGTCCGATGGGGAACTGGCACCTGACGCAAACGTGGAAGCAATCGAAAACGCGTATTCAAGACTGCCGGATCATCTTCGCCGCCAGCTGGGGCCGCGGTTATCAGAAATACTGGTGAGCGCACAACAACTGGAGGCTGCCCGCAGAATCCTTCGTTCGGTTGACCGGATTGAACCGGAAACGACATCCCGTTTCGCTCAGGCCAAAGCCAGCGTTGCCAAGGCGGAAGGGGACAGTGACCGTGAAGAAGAGTTGTTGACCGAGGTTATAACCTCTACCGACGCCGCCACTGAGTCTCCGCTGGCTTTGGCGCGCCTGGTGGAAAAACGTTGGTCTGAACGCAAAGCTGTTTCTTCTCAGGAGCTTGATCTGGCGGCATCTTATGCGGTCGAGTTCAGACGATCGGAGCTGGGCGCGATGATGAACCGCACCTATGCGATCGCTCTGAGCCTGAGCCAGGAATTCGACCGCGCATTTGACGTGATCAAAGCGCAGCCACCCGGACCCGATAGTGACGGCGCGATCAATCGGCATCTGCAATTGCTTGCCGAGAGATCGGACGACGCAACCTTTCTACGCCAGACGATGGAGGTAATGCAGCTAGACATGACGGCAGTGCTGACAACCGATACTGCAATTGCATTGGCAAGCCGTCTTGCTGATCTGGGCTTTGCTCAGCAGACATTCGCGCTGGCGAACAAACCGGAAGATCAGTCTCGGCGCTCGGATCGGGCTCGGTTGCGGGCTCGGGCCGCTTTGCTGTCGGGGCGCCCTCATCAAGCCCTGCTGGAACTGGCTGATGACAATTCCGAAGAGGCGATCGCCTTGCGCGCGCAGGCGATGGTTTCAACAGAAGATTTTGCAGCCGCCGGCGATATGCTCCGAGATCTCGAACAAAACGAAGCGGCAAACCGGTACTTCTGGCTGGCCGGAGTATCGGATAAAAGGTTGGAACCTGCGGGCGGGAAATACGCGGCATTGAATCAAATGACCCAAGCCTTGTCTGACCTGCCGGAACGGTTGGCGGAAAAGCCGCTGGCGGATGCGGAAAACCTGTTGAAGGACAGCCGGTCGGCCCGCCAGCGGATCGATGAGATGTTGAACGCAGTTGGGGTAAAATGACGTATATCGCGACTGTTCCGGCCGCACCCGGCAAAGTGAACGCCGGTCCCTAAACCGGTATCCCCTGCGATGCGTTTCAACCGCTGGCAACCCGGCGCCGTTGCTTCAAAGCGGGTCCAATCAGAACGCCCGATCAGGCGGGATGCAAAAAAGCTCCAACTTCTTTCAAGGATGTTGTGTTCCAGACATGACACAGAAGAACAGGCCGCCGAACTTCAGGCCGCGTTCCTCAACCACAAAGGTCACGACGGCTGACCGCCCGTGAAGCAACCGGTGCCGTGGCACTGACGGCAGATGCGTGAAAACGAGACGCCACATCCGAAATTCGGCGGTAAGAGTTCCGCGCCTTCAATGAGTTCAGTGGTCAGAGAAATCGCGGACGTGTCTCCTCATCAAACCTGGCCAACCGGCTTGGGATGGCAACGTCTTTGGACACAAATTCTGCAAGCCCGCCTTTTCCGACACGCTGACAGGCATCGGTATTGCCAGTGCAGTATTGCACGCCACTGGCTGGCGTTTCCTCAGCTCCCGGCGTCACACACCGGGAGCTGAGACGTCAAAAACAGCGGACAACCGTCCTTGCTTCAGTACGGAGCCTCAACATCATTCATCGAGACATAGACGGTTTTCATTTCCGAGAAGTGATTGATCGCCAGTTTCGAGTTCTCGCGCCCGACACCGGACATCTTCGATCCACCAAACGGCGCTTCGACCGGGGCAAGGTTGTAGGTGTTGATATAGCAAGTGCCAGCTTCGAATCCGGCCACGATTCGATGCGCCCTGGTCAGATCATTCGTGAAGACACCTGCGGCCAGACCGAACTCGGTGTCATTGGCGCGGGCCATCACCTCTTCCTCTGTCTCGAAATCCAGCACCGACATGACGGGGCCAAAGATTTCCTCGCGCGCGATGGTCATGTTGTCCGTGACGTCAGCAAAAACCGTAGGCTGCACAAAATAACCGTCTCTTTCGATCCGTTCACCGCCATAAACCAATCTTGCGCCTTCGGCTTTGCCCTTTTCGATATAGCCCAGGGTGATGTTCATCTGGTTCTCGCTGACCATCGGGCCAAAGCTGACGTCCTCGTCCATTGGATCGCCGATTTTCGCGTGCGCTAGACGTTCCGACAGGCGTTTCAGGAATGCCTCTTTGATACCTTTCTGAACGAAGACGCGGGTGCCGTTGGAACAAACCTGGCCCGAAGAGTAGAAATTGCCCAGGATCGCACCTGAAACAGCGTTTTCGATGTCGGCGTCGTCAAAGACGATCATCGGGGATTTGCCGCCAAGTTCCATGGTCACATGCTTCATGCCATCCGCCGCAGCAGCATAGACCTTGCGGCCCGTCGGCACAGAACCTGTCAAAGAGACCTTGGCCACGCGCGGATCAGAGACCAGCGAAGCACCGACATCACCGTACCCCTGGATCACGTTGTAGACGCCCTTGGGCGCGCCGGCCTCGACAAGAATTTCGGCGACTTTCAATGCCGAAAGGGGCGTGGTTTCCGAAGGTTTGAATACCATCGTGTTACCGCAGGCAAGTGCAGGGGCACCTTTCCAGCAGGCGATCTGCGTGGGGTAATTCCAGGCGCCGATCCCGACGCAAACGCCCAGCGCCTCGCGGATGGTATAGACGAAATCACCCCCGCCCAGCGGAATATGCTCGCCAGTCAGAGAGGCGGCCAATCCACCAAAATACTCCAGCGCATCGGCCCCCGAGGTGGCATCGGCCACGGTGGTTTCCTGAATCGGTTTGCCGGTATCATGGGTTTCCAGAACGGACAGGTCGTAATTGCGTTCGCGCATGATATCAGAGGCGCGGCGCAGGATGCGGCCACGTTCCGTCCCGGACAGGGCCGCCCATGCTGCCTGAGCGTTTTTTGCACTGTTTAGAGCCTGTTCTACGATCGCCGGCGTCGCCGAATGCAACCGTGCAATCACTTCGCCTGTAGCGGGATAGATCACTTCGATGGCCGCGCCGTTTGTATCTCCGACATATTCGCCGTCAATGAAATGGCTGGCCCGGGGCTGAAACTTCATACCGTGTCCTTTTCTTTCGCACCCGTCAGGACGGGACAAATGGTCAGTCGAAAATCGGCCTATCGGTTATTGATTGACCAGTCAATAAAATCATCAAAGGGGCGGTTTCACGCCTGCCAAACCCCGCAAACCTTGAAATTTTTGGTTAATGTTCTATTTATGTTCTACACAGTCAGAGGACAAACCGATGGCCCAGCAAACACGCCCCACCGCCCTGAACGGGCCGAACAACGACTATCACCTGCTTCCGGTGACCGATCGGCAGATGCGGTATGCGCGTGCGATTGCCGAGAAGTCAGCCCTTGAGATTCCGGTTGAGGCACAGCGCGACCGGCGGCTTTTGTCTGACTGGATTTCTGCCCACAAACCACGCGGGACCTCGCAATTCGACAATTACCCGACGGGAAAACAAGTCGCGTTTGCCGAGCGGATTTCACGCAGCAAGCGCCGCCCGATCCCATCCGAGTGTTTCCGCGACAAGAAAATGATGTCGCGCTGGATCGATCACAACAAATAGCCCCGAATTAGGGTCTATCCGGATTGTGGTTGCGGGCATAAAGCGAAACTGCTGCGGCAACAAACATACCCAGCAGGATATAGCCTGTTACGGCCTCGGACACGGCGAGCCCACGGCACAGACCGGTCGGGGACATGTCGCCATATCCGACTGTGGTAAAGGTGACATAGGAAAAATACAGGATATCCCCCGGACCCTGCGCACCAATGACACAGTGGTCGTTATACCCAAAGGCCCCGTAAACTGCGGCGAACAGGAATGGAACAACCTGTATGAACGAAACACCCATCAGAAACAAAAGCCTGCGGGGCGATTTCACCTGTGTCATGTAGTACCAGGATTGTGACACCAGCCAGATCAATAGCCCGATCGAGGCGACTGTGCCAATCGTGTCACCCGCAGCCGCCTCGCTCAAGCGGGACAGGCCATACCAGGCCAGGAAGCTAGCAAGGACCAGCCCCAGTGCCGCAATCAGCGTCGATTTCCATTCGTCCAATGTCGTGGGTTTATGGTGCATGAACGCCCCTTCAATCCGGTCTTCGGGCAATCATCCGACCTAAAGGCATCGCCCGCAACCCGAATTCAATCCTGCCGCAGATGCGCCTCACCCCGTTCCCGCGCCAGCAGGATCTGTTTTTGCCGCTCGCGAAAGCGCATTTTGTCAGCATCGGACGTCTCATCGATGCATTGATGGCATGAAACGCCATGCTCGTATTCCGGGCGCTTCATATCCTCGGGCAGGATTGGACGCCGGCATCCATGACAAAGCTTGTGCGGCCCTTCAACAAGCCCGTGGCCAACCGAAACGCGATTGTCGAAAACAAAGCATTCACCCTGCCACGAACTGTCTTCGGCGGGGATTTCCTCAAGGTATCGCAGGATACCGCCTTTGAGGTGATAGACATCCTCGACCCCCTGCCCCAACAGGTAGTTGGTGGATTTCTCGCAACGGATACCGCCCGTGCAAAACATGGCGACCCGCTTGTTGTGAAAGCGGTCCTTGTTCTGTTCCCACCATGCCGGGAAATCGCGGAAACTGGCTGTTTCAGGGTCTATTGCGCCTTCAAACGTCCCGATTGCCACTTCGTAATCGTTTCGCGTGTCGATCAAAACCACATCGTCAGAACGGATCAGGTCATTCCACTCCTGCGGGTCAACATAGTTGCCGACACGGGCGCGCGGGTCCACGTCGGGCTGGCCCATGGTCACGATCTCTTTCTTCAACCGCACCTTCATCTTGCCGAAAGGCGGGTGGTCCGAGGTCGCTTCTTTCCACTCCAGATCGGCACAACCGGGCAAGGATCGGACATGTGACAGCACAGCGTCAATTCCGGCACGCGGGCCGGCGATCGTGCCGTTGATCCCTTCCTGGGCAAGCAGCAGCGTACCTGTGACAGACTGCGCGCGGCACAGGTCCAGCAAGGGGTCGCGCAACGCGGCCGGGTCCGCGAAACGTGTAAAGTGATAGAGGGCAGCGATTGTGTACATACGCGCGATCTACCTTTGCAGACCCAGAGTCGCAAGGGATTGCATTGACGCCCCGCGCGCCGCCGCCTACCGATAGAGCGGTAAAAGGAGACCGCCATGACCCATGCCCTGCTCGTGATCGATGTCCAGAACGACTTCTGCCCAGGTGGGGCACTGGCCGTGGCAGAAGGGGACGAGATCGTCGCACCGATAAACGCTATGATGGATGAATTCGATGCCGTGATCCTGACTCAGGACTGGCATCCGGCGGGGCATTCTTCGTTTGCCAGTTCTCACGATGGCAAAAACCCGTTCGACCTGGTCGAAATGCCCTATGGCCAGCAGGTTCTGTGGCCCGACCACTGCGTGCAGGGCACGCGCGGCGCCGGTTTTCATCCCGACTTGCGCACGGATGGCGACCTGATCCTTCGCAAGGGGTTCCGCAGTGCCATCGACAGCTATTCCGCATTCTTCGAGAATGACCACCAGACACCGACAGGCCTGAAAGGCTATTTGGATACACGCGGCATCGACCGTTTGACCCTTGTGGGATTGGCCACCGATTACTGCGTGCGTTATTCCGCGGTAGATGCCGCCAGGTTGGGTTTCGATGTCACGGTCCGCATGGGCGCGTGCCGCGCGATTGATATAGACGGTTCGCTGGCAGCCGCCGAACAGGCGATGCGGGATGCCGGAGTCGTATTGACCTAAGGTGTGGCGCCTGCGGCGGCCAGAAGCTTGATCATCACGAACAGAACAACCGCCAGACCCAGCGCGAACCCAATGCGCCCTGGTATCGTGCGACGTTCCGGGTTGGTCTGGTTTGACGGAGATGACGGAACGGGCATCGGTCGGCTGCGCACGATCCCAGCCATGGGATGCGCGGTTCGCACATAATGCAGGAAATCCCAAAGGTTGAAATCGCCGCAATATTCACCCTGAATTCCACGCGTCCTGATGTTGTCAAACAGCGACCGCAGAATTCGCACCCGATCCGCATGATCCTCGGCCGGAAAAACACCCGGCACGATGCCGCTGTTGCGCGACTCGAGGCTGAACCCGGCATCCATGAAAATCTTGCGGATTTTCGGCGATGTTCCACGCAACGCGTCCGCGGCTCTGATATCGCGGAATACCGCACATACCTGGCGTTCCGTATCAGAGGCAGACCCCAGCTTTTCGGGGTCCAGATCTTCCAGCGCTACGTTAACAATATCAAAATCGTACTCGATACCCATTCACAAACTCAGTTTCGACTTTCCATCCCCTCTTCTCACTAACCGGTAAAAACAATGCACAATATGCCGGTATTGTGACGTCAAACTGGCATTGTCACCAAATCAGTGACTCTTGCTATTTCCAGAGTCGATTGATCTAACTACGGAAATCGCAGGAGTTCCCCATGGTCGACATCGCGACCCGCGTCTACAATCACAAATGGAAGATTGACCCGATTGTACGGTCTTTGATCGATACTGATTTCTACAAACTGCTGATGTGCCAGTCAGTGTTTCGAAACAAGCCTCAAACAGATGTCGTTTTTTCGTTGATCAACCGGTCGAATCACGTACCTCTGGCGCATTTGATCGATGAGGGAGAGCTGCGGGAACAGCTGGATCACATCCGCTCTCTCAGCCTCAGCCGTGGGGAAAGCACCTGGCTGCGCGGCAACATGTTCTATGGAAAACGGCAGATGTTCCGCTCGGACTTCATGGAGTGGTTCGAGAATTTGCGCCTGCCGCCCTATCACCTTGAACGCAAAGGTGACCAATTTGAACTGACCTTTGAAGGCAAATGGCACGAGGTCATGCTGTGGGAGATCCCCGCGCTGGCGGTGTTGATGGAACTGCGCTCGCGTGCGGTGCTGAACGATATGCGCCGGTTCGAATTGCAGGTACTGTACGCCCGCGCGATGACCCGGGTTTGGGAAAAGATCGAAAAGTTGAGCTCGATAAACGGGCTTGGGATCGCGGATTTCGGCACCAGACGGCGGCATTCCTTCCTTTGGCAGGATTGGTGCGTGCAGGCGATGATCGAAGGGCTGGGCGCATCCTTTACCGGAACTTCAAACTGCCTGATCGCCATGCGACGCGAGGTCGAGGCGATCGGCACCAATGCGCATGAACTGCCCATGGTCTATTCCGCGCTGGCCGATACGGATGACGCGTTGGCGCAGGCGCCTTATGACGTGCTCAGCGACTGGCATGACGAACATGACGGCAACCTCCGCATCATCCTGCCCGACACCTATGGCACCAAGGGGTTTCTGGACAATGCTCCTGACTGGCTGGCGGGATGGACCGGCATTCGCATCGACAGCGGAGACCCGGCAGCAGCGGCCGAGGTCGCAATAGACTGGTGGAATGCACGCGGCGAAGACCCGACAGGGAAACGGATCATTTTCTCTGACGGTCTGGATGTCGAGAAAATTCAGGAATTGCACGCCCAGTTCGCGGGCCGCGCCAATATTTCCTTCGGTTGGGGAACCTTGCTTACCAACGATTTTCGCGGACTCGTCCCCAATGACGCGCTGGCACCGTTCTCATTGGTCTGCAAAGCGGTATCCGCCAATGGCCGCCCGACGGTGAAACTGTCGGACAACCCGGAAAAGGCGATGGGTCCGAAAGACCAGATCGAACGCTACAAGCGGGTGTTCGGTGTCGGTGCGCAAGAAGCCATAAAGGTTGTGGTTTAGCCCCTAAAACTCTTTAGCAAAAAAAAGTCTATCGTGTGCTAAAATACCCAAATAGCTACTAATATTTGGAGTACGAAGATGGCAGGCATTGAGAATCCCGTTTCACTTGAAACTGCATTGATCGAGCGTGACGAACTTGGGCTGCATACAGTTGCTGCGTACTTGATCAGCCGAGCGTCAGCACTGACTACCCCGAAGGATGCCTTCGAATAAACTTTGCCAGAAGAGGACACTGCTGAACTTGGCTTCAGAGATGTTGCAACCTTTCAACAATTGGACGGACGAGTGCCCCTGCCTTCTGTACCTGGTCCAGACGAGGATTCCGCCAATGAACAAGCCGTTTCCGCGCCAATCAGCTACTACGATCAGCTAGCGGAGTTTATCGAGCGCGCCGAAGAGTCAGGTACAGTTCCAGACGTTCTGACTGCAGTCAAATATGGTCTTTCTGCCCCAAGCGACATTGTCAGAGTGGCGGCACTCAGTTCAGGTATGAAATTATTTCAGCTGCCTTCGTTGACCCCGTTGACTCGGTTCGAGTGGTTTGCACAGAGGTTCGACAACCTGTCAGATTTGACACGCGAAGTTTACTCAACTCTCTTTCTAAGCCTCGGATCAGAGCCGTCCGCGCTGCCGATGAGGTTTCCGCAGCCGCCTGAGCCGGGCATCAGGGACGATATTGGACTCACACTGGTCCACGGTACTCATTTTGACATCAACTCAGATCCAGATTGGTATTATCCCGGAACCGGAGACCTTCACACGTATATTGCGCCACATCGCAGCGACATTTTCTCTGGAGCTGACTTCTTCGAATGGGAGGGGCGTTGGTCGGATCGTGGTCGTGATATTGCAGCAAAAAATTTTTCGACATGGGTACGGTACCAAGGTCTTGAAGGTTGCGATGTCGTCACTCACAGCCATGGGGGTAATGTCGTCATGAAAGCTGCAGAATCTGGCTTGAAACTGCGCCGGGTCCTGTTTCTGAGCTGCCCGGTGCATTGGGACAAGTACAACCTACTACATGGAAACATCACCCAAGCTTACGCGGCGCGAGTCAGGTTTGACTTCGTCGTATTAGCTGATTGGGGCGCGCAGAAGTTCCCGAGCTCTGCAAACTTGGTGGAACAACGGCGAGTCGGAAGCTTTTTTGGCAGCCACTCGGACACACGCAAGTCAGAAACCTGGCAAAGTGACCAGATTGAGAACATGCTGACTTGAAAGACCTTAAAATGTTATCCGTGAAACGCGGCAACTGTCTTCAACTGTGAAAAGCCGTACAAAGCTTCGAACCCTTTTTCGCGGCCATGGCCGGATTTTCCCACCCCGCCAAACGGCAGTTCAACACCGCCGCCTGCACCGTAGTTGTTGATGAAAACCTGACCCGAGTGCAGCGCTTTCGCCAACCGCATCTGCCGCGCGCCATCCCGCGTCCAGACGCTGGCGACCAGGCCGTACTCTGTACTATTCGCTATGGCCAGAGCCTGTTCTTCGGTGTCGAACGGGATCAGAACCTGAACCGGGCCGAAGATCTCGTCCTGTGCCAACTGATGATCTGGCGGCACGTCCGCGAACAAAGTGGGCCGGACATAGGCCCCGGTCTCTGGCGCGTCTTCGACAATCTGTCCCTGCGCAGCGATCGTCAGGTCCGTGGCGGTTTTCAGAAAACCCCCGACAATCTGTTTCTGCCGGTCCGAGATCAACGGCCCAACGCGCAGATCCTGCATCGCCGGGCCGACGGTCAGTTCTTCATAGGCCTGGGACATCCGCGATCTGACCTGCTCATAAACGCCACGCTGCACCAGGATTCGGGACGAGGCTGAACAGGTCTGGCCCGCATTTTGGATACCCGCATTCACCAGAAACGGCAGCGCCGCATCCAGATCGGCGTCGTCGAAAACCAATTGCGGGGATTTCCCGCCCAGTTCCAGCGTCACGGGCACCACGTTGCGACCCGCCGCCTGCTGCACAAGGGCCCCTGTAGCAACAGAACCGGTGAACGAGATGTGGTTTACACCCGAATGTCCGGACAGCGCCGCACCCGCCTCGGCCCCCAGACCGGGCACGACATTCAAAGCACCGGCCGGCAGCCCGGCCTGTTGCGCAAGATGGGCAAAGGCCAACGCGGTCAAACAGGCCTCTTCCGCCGGTTTCAGAACACAGGCGTTGCCCATGGCCAACGCCGCCCCGACGGAACGCCCGATAATCTGCATCGGATAGTTCCAGGGCACGATATGGCCCGCCACCCCATGCGGTTCGCGCAGGGTATAGACGGTGTAGCCATCGAGATAGGGAATGGTCTCGCCCATCACCTTGTCGGCCGCGCCGCCGTAGAACTCGCAATAGCGCGCCAGGGCGACCGCGTCTGCCCGGGCCTGTGTCAGCGGTTTGCCGACATCCATCGCCTCAAGCCGCGCCAGATCGTCCACCCGTTCCAGCACCAGCTGGCCCAGCCGGGTCAGGATGCGGCCGCGTTCCAACGCCGTCTTTCGCCCCCAATCACCATTCAACGCAGATCGGGCGGCTTGTACCGCCGCGTCGATGTCCGCCTCGGACCCTCGGGCGATCCGGCAGATCTCGGCCCCGTCCGAAGGGTTGATCAAGGGCAGGCTGTCGCCCGCAGCCGCCCGTATCCAGCGCCCGCCGATCAGGCACAAGGTGGGATCAAACCAAATGTTCTGGGTCATTTTGGGGCCTCCAATCAGGCTCTAACAAGGAACTTTATGCCGTCAGTGGCGTTATCTCGGGCAACCGGGGCGCAGCGGCAATCAGGGTTTGCGTATAGGAATGTTGCGGGTTTTCGAACACCTGCTTGGTCTTTCCCTGTTCGACGATCCGCCCGGACTGCATCACAAGCACACGGTCGGTGATCGTGCGGACAACGCTCAGGTCATGGCTGATGAACAGATAGGTCAGGTCATAGGCGTCGCACAGTTCAGCGAGCAGATCGAGGATCTGAGCACGGACAGAAACGTCAAGCGCCGAAACCGCCTCGTCGAACAGGATCAGATCGGGCCGGATGATCAGGGCGCGCGCGATGGCGATCCGTTGTCGTTGCCCGCCCGAGAATTCGTGGATGTACTTGCCCGCGTCGTCGGGGCTGAGGCCGACGGCCGTCAATATTTCCGAGATCCGATCCTGTCGCTCTGATCCGGTGGGCGGGGTGTCCAGCAAGTGGAAAGGCTCGGTGATCAGGCGCGCGACACGATGGCGGGGGTTGAAGCTGCCATATGGGTCCTGAAACACAACCTGCATCCTCCGACGCACGGCAAGGTTGGGTTTGTGACCGGTGAATACCGGCTGACCACCCAACCGGATTTGACCGGACTGAACCTCCTCCAAGCCCAAAATTGCCCGTGTCAGGGTCGATTTTCCACATCCGGATTCCCCGACCAGCCCCAACCGCTCGCCTCGGTTGAGGCAGAAGCTGACACCATCCACCGCCCGGTGATGGCGCGGCGCGTCCAACAGGCCTTTTCGGGGCAATCGGTAATCCCGGACAACCTGGGATACCTCCAGCAACGTTTGCGGTTGCGCGGGTTCCGGCAAAGTGACCTGATGGCCAGACGCCTCGAACAGCATTCGGGTATAAGGGTGTTGCATGTGACGCAGCAGGTGCTGTGTGGCCCCGCTTTCAACCACTTCTCCGTGGCGCATGACGATGATCTGGTCGGCCATATCAGAGACAACGGCCAGATCATGGGTGATCATCAGCAGCCCCATGTCGTATTCGCGCACCAGCCCCTTGAGCAGGTCGAGGATCTGCGCCTGTGTCGTGACGTCCAGCGCTGTCGTCGGCTCGTCCGCGATCAGCAGCCTGGGGCGCAGAGCGATGGCCATGGCAATGACCACGCGTTGCCGTTGCCCGCCGGACAGTTCGTGCGGATAGCGGGAAAGGGGGAACCGATCAGGCGGCAAGCCGACGCGGGTCAACACCTCTTTGGCGCGTGTTCGGGCCTGGGTCGGGGGCATCGCCTTGTGGATCAGGATCGTCTCCATCACCTGATCACCGATGGTTTTCACCGGATTGAGCGCTGTCATCGGTTCCTGAAACACCATCCCCACGGACGCGCCGCGCAAGGCGCACAAATCGGGCTCTGACCGTGTCAACAGATCCTGACCGTCCAGCCAGATCGCACCTTCCGTGCTGGCCCCATGCGGCAAAAGTTGCATCACCGCCAATGCGGTCATCGATTTGCCCGAGCCGCTTTCACCTGTCACCGCCACGATCTGGCCGGGAGCGATGGAGAGGCTGACCTGTTTCAGGATCGGTATCCCATGGATCGTCAGCGACAGGTTTTCAATCTGCAACAAGCTCATGCCCGCGCCACCCTGATCCGGGGATCCAGCCAGTCTCGCATTCCGTCGCCCAACAGGTTCAGACCCAGCACCGTGACGATGATCGACAGACCCGGAATCAGAGCCAAATGCGGGGCAAAACTGACCATCGTCTGCGCGTCTGCCAGCATCCGGCCCCAGCTGGGCGTTGGAGGTTGAGCGCCCAGACCGACATATGACAGGCCCGCTTCAGCCAGAATGCCAAGGCTGAACTGGATGGTGCCCTGCACGATCAGCAGGTTGGCCACGTTGGGCAGAATATGTTCAGCCGATATCCGCGCGGCCCCTTTGCCCGACACACGGGCGGCAAGGATGAACTCTCTCTCCCAAAGCGACAAAGCGGCCCCGCGGGTGATACGGGCAAAGACGGGGATGTTGAAAATGCCGATCGCAACAATGGCGTTGATTGCTCCGGCTCCATGGACGGCCGTGATCAGGATGGCGATCACCAGCGAAGGGAAAGCGAAGACCAGATCATTGCCACGCATGATGACCTCATCCAGCCATGAGCCTTTGCGCGCGGCCGCTGCCAGACCAAGAGGAACGCCAAGTGCCATGCCGATGCCGACGGCCACCAGCGCCACCGCAATCGACGTGCGCGCACCGACCATGATCATCGAGAACATGTCGCGGCCGAAATGATCGGTTCCAAACCAATGCTGCCCGTTTGGTGGCTGTAATTTATTGGGAATGTCCAGCGCGGCATGGTCGTAGGGGGTCCAGATGAACGACACCAACGCGGCCAGAACCACCAGCGACGACAACAAGGCCCCAAGGATCAGGTTCCGGTTCATGTCCTGCTCCTCAGTCGAGGGTCCACGGCCGCATAAGCAAGATCGACAAGGAAGTTGACCGTTATCACGGCAAAGACCAGCAGCATCACGACCGATTCCACGACGATGAGGTCTCGGGCAGAAATGGCCTGAAACACCAGCCGCCCGAGGCCCGGCAGATAGAACACCTGTTCGATGATGATCGATCCCGCCAGCAGAAAGGAAAACTGCAAGCCAATGATGGTCAGCACCGGAATCAGCGCATTTCGCACCCCATGCCGCCACAGGGCCTGACGACGGGACAGGCCCTTGGCCCGAGCCGTGCGCATGAAATCCTCACCCAGAATGTCCAGCAAGGCCGACCGCATGACCCGCGCCAGAATCGCCGCCTGTGGCAAGGCAAGAGCCACGGCAGGCAGGGTCAGGGAATGCAGGCCGGCCCACAGACCGTGGTTCCAACCGGCAAACCCGCCCGCATTGAACCAGCGCAGGTTGATGGCGAAGATCAGCACAAGCATCATCGCGAACCAGAAGTTCGGGACTGCGATGCCAAGCTGCGTCGCCCCCATCACTGCAAGGTCCCCCGGTTTGCCCCGACGCGCAGCGGCATAAATTCCGGCGGGAAAGGCGATCAACGTGGACAGCGTCAGCGCATAAAGTGCCAGGGGCAACGATACCCACAGCCGGTCAGCGATCATCTGCGACACCGGTGTGCGATAGGTGTATGACGTGCCGAAATCGCCCACCAGCATGCCGCCAACCCAGTGGAAATAGCGCTGTATCCTGGACCCATCCAAGCCCAACTCGGCCCGCAGCGCCGCCAGCGTGTCCTCCTGCGCATTGACGCCCAGCATGAACGAAGCCGGATCACCCGGGGCAACCTCGATCACGGCGAAGATGACCACCGAGGCGACGGCCAGGCTGACAAGCAAGGAAATCAGTCGTTTGAGGACGTAGCGGAGCATTGGCACCACGTTAGGGTCACATCAGGCACGGGTCCAGCGTCTAAGGCACCAGAAGGAAAGCGGAAACCGCATAGGCAACGATCGCAGCATAGCCCAGTGGATAGATCCACTTGATCGCATAATTGTCCAAAGTGCGCGCCGCCCCCTCCTTGCCGGACACTTTCAATCGTCGCAGCGCGACGTTGAACACGATCAGCGCCCCGGTCATCAGGAACATGCACTGTAGGACAAAATCCAGAAAAGTCAGATAACCCAGCTTGGGCAGATCTGCGGATATTGCCCAGTTGAACGCGACGAAGACCAGCAGGTTGCCGCCCGCAATCTCGATCCTCCGGCGGTATTCATCCAGAAAAAACAGCGCCCAGCCGACCGAGATCAAGACAAGCATCGGAAGGAAAACCCGAATGACGTAATAGGTCAGATGTCGATTGCCCTCAAAAACAAGCGCGACCTGATCGCTTTCTTTGCCGGATAGACCCAGGACCCTGGATGTTTCCAACCGTGCATTGTTCAGAATCCATTCTTCTTCGCCCAACTGATCTCCGAGGCCAGAGAATTCGTTCAACGGATGGTAATTTACGTATTCATAGGGAAAGACCGAAACGACCTCGAAATGAAACTCCTGCGTGTCGAACGGGTATTTTCGGAAATCGAAATGAGGCGCCTGGAGTGTAAGAGACGATTTTTCGACATACAGCACCCGCCCGTCGTAACGCAGGGATGCGGCGGATTCGTGGATCCACTTGTTGGACTGCTGATTGTGAATGACAAAAGCCGGCAGAACGGACCCGATACTTGCCGCATGATTGGCAAGGTCGGGCGGGTTGAAGACCCTGATATCCCTCCCCAGTTCCTCGGGATCAAACGCCAGCGCCGGATCGGTCCATTCCACCCGCAAGACCACAACCGCGCCATAGTTTTCAGCCTTTTGATCAACACCGGTGATCTGGTCGATGCGAATGCCAATCCCAACGTTCAACGGATTCTCGGGCGTTCCGGGCAGGGCATCCAGCCGGCCCCCCAACACATTCTGCGCCGTGGCCGCGACAGAAGAACCGAACACCAGGAAAAAACCTAAAACCAAGACGGGAATGGCACGGAGCAAGAACATACTTGAGAACACCCTGACACAATGGAAGGCCCGGGCCGCCCGGCGCGGCCCGGGCTGTAACATTACTCGGACCAGCTGATCTGAGTCAGATCGATTGCAGCGGTGGGCGCGTTCTCCCAAAGGCCCTGAACGCCGACTTTCGCAACGCCCAGTTTGGCCAACTGGAACAGGTAGCCATTGACATAGTCGCTTGCGATCAGGCGCTGCGCCTCACCCAGCAAACGGGTGCGTTCTTCGGGGTCGGTGGTGGTGTTCAGAGTGTCCATCAGCGCCTGAAAATCCGTGCTGTCATACTGAAAGTAATAATCAGGCCGCGCATAAATACCGATATCCATAGGCTCGGTATGGCTGACGATGGTCAGACCGAATTCCTTGCCCTTGAACACGGATTCCAGCCATTGGGCCCATTCCACATTGATGATCTCGGCCGTGATGCCGACCTCGGCCAGCTGCGCCGCTATGATTTCGCCCCCACGACGGGCGTAAGACGGCGGAGGCAAATGCAATGTCGTCTCGAACCCATTTTCGAATCCCGCCTCTGCCAGCAACTGTCTGGCTTTTTCGGGGTCGTAAGCGGATTGCGCGGTCAGATCGACGTAAGCCGGATTGTGCGGCGCAAAGTGGGTTCCGATCGGCGTGCCATAGCCAAACATTGCGCCGTCGATGATAGCCTGCCGGTCAATGGCATGGGCCAATGCCTGACGAACAAGGATATCATCAAACGGAGGCTGCTTGTTGTTGGTGGACAGGATCGTCTCACCTTCGGTCGACCCCACAAGGACCTGAAAGCGCGGGTCGGCCTCGAACTGGGGCAGGTTTTCCGGCGCCGGGAAGTTGTCAAACACGTCGACATCCTCTGCCATCATGGCGGCAAAAGCGGCGGTCGGGTCCGAGATGAACTTGAACGTAGCAGTCTCTAATGCGGGCTGTTCGCCCCAGTAATCGGGGTTTCGGTTCAGCGTGATACTGTCGCCCTGCACCCAGTTTCCAAAGGTATAGGCACCGGTACCAACTGGATTGGTCTTGATGTTTTCAATGCTCTCAGGCGCGACGATGACTGCGTCCCCCCAGGCCAGGTTGAACAGGAAATTTCCGTTCGGTTCTGACAGGGTGACTTTCACCGTCAGCGGGTCGACGACCTCGACGGTTTCGATACCGGCAAACAGGGCCTTCTGCGCGTTGGCGCTGTCTTCCGCGGTTGCGCGGTCAAGGCTGAATTTGACATCCTCGGCGTCCATGGTGGTGCCATCATGGAAGGTCACCCCGTCATGCAGGTTAAAGGTATAGACCGTCCCGTCTTCGGAAATCTCCCAGCTTTCCGCCAATCCGGGCACGACCGAGCCGTCGCCCATGAAACGTGTCAGGCCTTCGAAGATATTGGTGTAAACCACCGAGTCGATGGCTTGCGCCGCGGCGCTTGTCGGGTCCAGATGCGGAGGCTCAAGCTGCATCGCAATGGTGATGTCCGACTTGGCCAAAACCTGCGTGGCAAGCAGGCTGGCCCCTACGGCCAGGGTCGATGCAAATGTCCGGAACAGGAATTTTGTCATGTGAACTCTCCCTACTGAAACAGGTTGTGCCCTTGTTTTCAGGGCCATTTTACTGACAGTCTTCCTGTAAACCTCAGGTCAATCAAGGGAATGTTCGCGCAACCGGGGTTTCTTCGGCCCCTCCCGATCTGCTATGCCGCACTGCAACATAATACTGCAGGAGCGATCCATGAGCGCCACCGCCCGCAAGAAAGCCCCGAACGCCGAGGACATTCGCGCCCGAAAAGGCGGCGAACCTCTGGTCTCTTTGACCGCCTATACCACGCCAATGGCGCGCCTGATGGACGCCCATTGCGATTTCGTGCTGGTCGGTGACAGCGTCGGCATGGTGCTGCACGGGCTGGAATCCACGCTGGGGGTCACGATGGAGATGATGATCCTGCATGGTCAGGCCGTATCACGCGGCCTGGAAAGTGCGATGATAGTCATCGACATGCCTTTCGGAAGCTATGAGGAAAGCCCGGCACAGGCCTTTCGCAATGCCGCACGCCTGATGGCGCACACAAATGCAGGCGCGGTCAAACTGGAAGGCGGTGTGGAGATGGCTGAAACCATTCGCTTTCTGGTGAAACGAGGCATCCCGGTGATGGCTCATATCGGACTGACGCCGCAGTCGATCAACACGCTGGGCGGCTACAAGGTGCAGGGCCGTGACGAGCAGGCTGAAGCCGTCATGGCGGATGCCCGCGCCGTGACCGAGGCTGGCGCGTTCTCGGTCGTTCTGGAGAAAGTGCCCCAAGGTCTGGCGAACCAGATCACCGAAGAGATTGCAATCCCGACCATCGGCATCGGTGCATCTGCGGGCTGTGACGGGCAGATTTTGGTCGTGGACGACATGGTGGGCTTTTTCACCGCCTTCAAACCCAAATTCGTCAAACGCTATGCCGAGCTTGGTCCGTTGGCCGAAGCGGCCATCGCGGAATACGCGGCCGAAGTCCGCGCGCGGACCTTCCCGGCGGACGAACATGTCTTTGCCGATCAGGCTCCGGCCAAAGGACAAAATACATGACCGCACCGATTCTGCGCTCTCTGGCCGAGCTGCATGCCAACACCACTACATGGCGCCGAAACGGTGAGGTGATCGGCGTGGTTCCGACCATGGGTGCGCTGCACGAGGGGCATTTGTCACTGGCGCAGGCTGCGAAACAGGGCTGCGACCGGGTGATCGTGACGATTTTTGTGAATCCCAAGCAGTTCAACAATCCCGAAGACTTGGCAAATTACCCTCGCACCGAACATGAAGACTCCCAAAAGCTGGCCCCGTATGGCGTGGATGCGATCTATGTGCCGGACCCGCAGGAAATCTATCCGGAAGGTTTTTTGACGACGGTATCGGTTGCCGGTCTGACCGACGTGATGGAAGGACCTTTCCGCCCCGGACATTTCGAAGGCGTGGCCACGGTGGTCGCCAAACTGTTCCTGCAAACACAGGCGGATCGAGCCTATTTCGGGGAAAAAGACTATCAACAGCTGCTGGTTGTCCGCCGGATGGCGCGCGATCTGAACATCCCAATCGAGGTGATCGGCTGCCCGACCGTCCGAGAACCTTCGGGCCTGGCGATGTCGTCGCGCAATCTTCTTCTTTCCCCCCAAGGGTTGAAGATCGCAGAGCAAATGAACGGCGTCATGCGGCAGGTGGCGGACGATTTGGCCAAGGGCGCGGACTTTGCCATGCTGGCGCAGGATGCCAAGGAAACCCTGCTGAATATCGGGTTTTCCGAAGTCGAGTATGTCGACCTGCGCTGTGCCGAGACACTGGAAAGCCTGTCCAGCGCCACCCAGCCCGCCCGCCTTTTTGTCACGGCCTGGGCCGACGGCGTCCGCCTGATCGACAATATTCCTGTCAATCCGGCCTGATTTCTGCGCTGGCCCCTTCGCCATTGTTTGCGCTAAAGTCCGGCAAAACGATACCGGGGGAGAGCGGAAATGACCCATATTCTGGCAATCGATCAAGGCACCACATCCTCGCGCGCCATTCTGTTTGACGCGCAGATGCGGCCTGTTGGCACCGCCCAGCAGGAGTTTCCTCAGCACTTTCCGCAGGAAGGCTGGGTTGAACACGACCCCGAGGATATCTGGTCCAGCGTTCTGCACGTGTGCCGTGAGGTGATGGAAACCACCGGTGTTTCAGCGGATCAGATTGCCGGTATCGGCATCACCAACCAGCGCGAAACGACGGTCGTCTGGGACAAACAGACCGGCAAGGCCATCCACAATGCCATCGTCTGGCAAGACCGCCGCACCGCCGATATCTGCGCGCGCTACAAACAGGCCGGGTGCGAGGATGACGTCACAGCTCAGACCGGTCTGCTGCTAGATCCTTATTTCTCGGGCACCAAGGTCAAATGGCTGCTGGATACCGTTTCGGGCGCCCGCGAGCGCGCAGAAGCCGGAGACCTGCTGTTCGGCACGATCGACAGTTTCCTGATCTGGCGGCTGACCGAAGGCTGTGTTCATGCAACCGATGCCACCAACGCCGCCCGTACTCTGCTGTTCGATATTCACTCGGGCACGTGGAGCGCCGAGATTTGCGACCTGCTGGATGTGCCCCTGAACCTTTTGCCCGAAGTGAAGGATTGCGCCGCGGATTTC
The DNA here is from genome assembly GCF_056532905.1 of Ruegeria sp. H8. Taxonomy (NCBI): domain Bacteria; kingdom Pseudomonadati; phylum Pseudomonadota; class Alphaproteobacteria; order Rhodobacterales; family Roseobacteraceae; genus Ruegeria; species Ruegeria sp. H8. Next base: position 102,779 of record NZ_JBQFNY010000003.1, read on the forward strand.
GGAACCACCACTTTGCTCGGGGGCGACATTCCCATTCTGGGCGTTGCAGGCGACCAGCAAGCCGCCACCATCGGGCAGGCCTGTTTCCAGCCCGGTATGATGAAATCAACCTATGGCACGGGCTGCTTTGCGCTGCTGAACACCGGCGCACAGCCGGTTCAGTCGAAAAACCGCCTGCTGACGACGATCGCGTATCAACTGGACGGCCGACGAACTTATGCGCTGGAGGGTTCGATCTTTATAGCGGGGGCCGCAGTGCAATGGCTGCGCGACGCGTTGCAGATCATTGATGCGGCGCCACAAAGCGGCGAACTGGCGGCTCAGGCCGATCCGAACCAGCATGTGGTGCTTGTGCCCGCCTTCACCGGCCTCGGGGCGCCTTATTGGAAACCTGACTGTCGCGGAGCGCTGTTCGGGCTGACGCGCAATTCCGGCCGGGCCGAGATTGCCCGCGCCACGCTGGAAAGCATCGCCTTCCAGACCCGCGACCTGTGGCATGCCATGCAGGGCGACTGGGGCGCCGATGCCGATGTCATCCTGCGCGTCGATGGCGGGATGGCCGCGTCTGACTGGACCATGCAAGGCCTGTCGAACTGTCTTGGCGCGCCTGTGGACCGCCCTGTCATGCAAGAGACGACAGCCCTGGGCGCCGCATGGCTGGCAGGCATGAAAGCCGGAATTTATTCGGATCAGGCCGGGTTTGCGGAAACATGGGCGCTGGACCGCCGATTCGAGCCAACGCAGGAACAAGTCGAACGCGATGCGGCTTATGAGCGTTGGCAACGTGCGGTACAGGCTGCGATGGCGTTCTAGCTGTGGTCTTTCAACAAACGCTGTTTCTGCCGTGACCAATCGCGCTTGGCCTGGGTTTCGCGCTTGTCATGGGTTTTCTTACCCTTGGCGATGCCGATCTTGATCTTGGCCAACCCCTTGTGGTTGAAATACAAAACCAGCGGCACCAGCGTCATGCCCTTGCGCTGGGTTGCATTCCACAAATCGGACATCTGTTTGCGGGACACCAGCAGCTTGCGACGGCGGCGTTCTTCGTGCTTGAACACTTTGGCCTGCTCGTATGGCGCGATATAGCTGTTGACCAGCCAGAGCTCGCCATCATCGACGGTGGCATAGCTTTCCGCGATGTTGGAGCCACCCGCGCGCAGGGATTTGACCTCGGATCCTTGCAGAACGATACCGCATTCGATGTCGTCCTCGATGGCATAATCGAAGCGGGCGCGCCGGTTTTCGGCGATCACTTTGTAATTCGGGTCTGTCTTCTGCTTGGCCATGACGCGTTGATTTAGGCGGCTTGCGCCGCCCTTGCAAGGCACGGATTTCCAGCCGCGGTCATGATTTGGCAGAAATGATCAGATCCGGGCCAAAAATCGTGTCCGCGTGGTTGTGAAGATATATCTTCAACCAGGGCGTAAAACGATCCGGGTGACGTTTCACTTCGGCCAACAGATCGTGATAGTCGATCCAACGGATATCCATGACTTCATCCGGGTTGGGCGCGATTTTCAGCGAGCCGCGGACATGGGCCAGAAAGACGTCGACAACCTCGTTTTCCACCATGCTGTTGCCCACATCGGCGTGATATTCCAGCCGGTGTCGGTATTCGGGATACAGGCCCGTGATCCCCAGCTCTTCACGCAGGCGGCGCACGGCACAGGTGGACGAGCTTTCGTCCCAATCGGGATGCGTACAGCAGGTGTTCGCCCAAAGGCCGGGCGTGTGGTACTTGCCCAATGCGCGACGCTGTAACAGGATCTCGGTCCCCCGTACGACAAAAACCGACACAGCCTTGTGCTTGAGCCCCTTCTCGTGAACTTCAAGCTTGTCTACAGGGGTCAACTCACCATCGACCCAAGCTGGGATCATGATACCCATCTGTCCTCTCCTGCTGCCAATCCGCCTGACGAGCCCTGATTTTGATTATAGCTGTTGCCGGATCGGCTTGGCTTTGCGGCGTTGCTTGGCAATCCGCCGTCTGACTTCAAAGTGTCGCTGTTCCACACTGTTATCAATCGCACCAAAGGCCGCAGGGGCTGCGGCCTTTGGTCCTTGTGCAGTGGTGCACAGTATCAGGTGTTATTCACCCGACACGCTTGCGATATAGGCATAGACGTCTTCGGCGCCCTTTTTCAGCTTGAAGGTCATTTTCGATTTGGCGGATGTATCATCCAGATAGGTTTTCAAAAATGCCTTGGGGTCCTGAGCATACTCGACAAAAGTAGTTTCGTCCCAGACCAGACCCTTCTCACCGGCGGCAACGATGCTGTCTCCGTATTTGAAACCCTCAACGGTACCGGCGGTGCGACCCGCGATTCCATAGAGGTTGGGGCCGGTCTTGCCGCCCTTGACGATCACTTCGCCTGCCGGGTCGGCGATCATGTGGCAGGACTTGCATTTGTTGAAGGTTTTCTTGCCCGCCTCAGCGTCGCCTTCAGCATAAGCAGGAAGGGCCAGAAGGCCGACGATTGCGGTAGCGAGGATGCGATTCATAGCTTTTGCTCCGATAGAAATTGGCTGCACCGAATGGACCGTCGGCGCAAAAAAGAGTCAACGCGCAGATTGCCGCGCGCGCTTACTGTGCCACTGCGACAAATAGGATGTCCTTAACTTTTGTCATGTACCTCGGACCAGCAAGGCAACAGATCGCCCGCGGCCGGAGTCGCCAGATAAACGGCGCGCGCAATGGCTCGCGCCAGGCACAGCGAGGCCGCATGCCCGATGACACCTGGTTCGGTGTCGGTTGCGACACCCCGCGCGCCCGTGCTGACCCCGAATACCAGATCACCATCCCCCGGCGTGTGGGCGGGTACAATAGCACGGGCAATACCGTCATGGGCGGAAACGGCCAGTCTCTGACATTGCGGTTTGGTCAGGGCCGCATCCGTCGCAACGATGGCAATCGTGGTATTGGCCTTGTCCGGGTTCGCGGACTGCATCACCTGCGCTTTGCGACTGACCGTTGATTGGCCAAGTCCGGCATTGGGATCAGGCCCCAACCCACCGAACTCGCCGCCCACTTCAAAGGGGGCTGCCCAGAAATGCCTGTCACCCGGCGTGGTGACACTGCCCAGCGGATTGACCGCAACCAATGCGCCAACGGTAACACCACTGTCCAAAACAACCGAGGCCGAACCCAACCCGCCTTTGTGCATCGCGGTCAAAGCCCCGGTTCCTGCACCTGCTGTTCCGAGTTCGAACCGGTCCGACGCGGACTCGAACGCCGCACGGCCCAATGCGCGATAGGGATTCTCGTGCCACGCCTTGTCGCCGCCATTCAGCAGGTCGAACAGGATCGCCCCGGGCACGATCGGCACCACGGCGGAACCCACCTGAAACCCGCGGCCTTGGGCATGCAGCGCGTCCATGACACCCGAACAGGCATCCAGCCCGAAGGCCGACCCGCCCGAAAGCACGATCGCATCCACCTTTTCAACGGTCTTGTCGGCGGCCAGCAAATCTGTCTCGCGTGTGCCGGGAGCGCCACCCATCACATGCACCGAGGCTCGGAGTGGTTGCGCGCCGGTCAGGACGGTGACGCCTGATTTCAAAGTTGCGTTCTGTGCGTTGCCGACCTTCAGGCCGGGGACATCCGTGATCAGGTTTCTGGGTCCGGGGATCATGCAAGCCTCGGCGGTTGAGCGGGAAAGCGCGCTGGCGCGCGCTGCCTCCGGCGGGGATATTTTTGGCCAGATGAAGAGCGGGTCAGATGCATCGGCCTCCGTCCACCTCGAGCGCGGCGCCGGTGATCATGCTGGCCTCGTCCGAACACAGGAAACAGGCGGCATTGGCCATATCTTCGGGGGTTGAGAAGCGGCCCAACGGGATGGTCGACAGGAATTTGGCACGGATTTCGGGCGTATCCTCGCCCATGAAGGATTTCAATAGCGGCGTTTCCCCGGCAACCGGGCAGATCGCGTTCACCCGCACGCCGGACGGGGCGAGCTCGACCGCCATCGTTTTGGTTGCGGTGATCATCCAGCCCTTGGAAGCGTTGTACCAGTTCAGGTTCGGGCGCGGTGACAGGCCCGCGGTTGAAGCAACGTTCAGTACAGAACCCGCCCCGCGCGCCTTCATAGGTGGAACCAATGCGCGGGCGGTCAGATAGACGGATTTCATGTTCACGTTGAAAACACGGTCGAAATCCGCTTCGCTTACCTCTTCCAGCGGCGCCGGCAAGTGGGTCACACCGGCGTTGTTCACAAGTATGTCCAGATGGCCGAAGGTTGAGAAAGCCGCATCCGCCATCTTCTGAACCGAAGCGCCCTCGCCTACATCGACCTGCTGGTCAACCGCCTCGGACCCAAGCCGGGTTGCGAGCTCATGCGCAGCATCGCCATTGATGTCAGCGATCATGACACGCGCGCCTTCGGCCAGGAACTTCCTTACGATCCCCGCACCAAACCCGGATGCACCGCCAGTGACGATTGCGGTTTTTCCCTCCAGCCTCATGGTGTTACTCTCCTGCACCTTTTGCAGGCCAGACTATCAACGCCCGGACGAGATGCCAGATCAATCTTCGGACACCTTGCCGCGCAGCGCCTTGACGTCGCCCCGCGCCTTTTTCGCCGCAAGCCTGCGTTTGACCGAACCATAGGTGGGTTTCGTCGCGATGCGCCGCTTGGGTTTGACCAGCGCCTTGCCGATCAGCTCGGCCAGCCTTGTTCGCGCAATTTCTCTGTTGCGGGCTTGGGAACGTGTTTCTTCGCATTGAATGATGATCGCGCCATCCTTGGTCCATCGGCGCCCGGCCAGCCGTTTCAGCCGCGCCTTGACCGGATCGGGCAGCGAGGGTGAGCGCGCGGCCTCGAACCTCAGCTCGACCGCGGTCGAGACCTTGTTCACATTCTGCCCGCCAGGCCCGGAGGAACGCATGAAGCTCTCGGTCATTTCCCAGTCTTGCAGAGTGATATCGTCAGAGATGCGCAACATGGGCAAGACCATAGCTGGAGCGGGTAAAAACAGAAAGGGCCGCCCCGATGGGACGGCCCTTCGAAAGTTCAGGAGGTCGGGTCGGTTAGATCAATCGACCAGCCGGAGCGTACGCTCGGCCAAGGGCTGCCCTAGCAGGCTTTCCCCCCGGTTGTTCCGACACCTCTCTCCAATCTCTTTCTCGACACTGGATCACCTCCTTTTCTATCTGTTGCGGTTGAAAAGTAGCGTGACACAAGATGCGCCATTCTCAAAGCACTTTTTTACGCAGGCTGTGCAGCGGTCAGTCGCGCAACGATCACCTTGAACGGGATCAGCGCGATCAGGGCCAGCGACAGTTTCACCAACCAGTCGGCAAAGGCCAGCGTCACCCACAGCGGCGCCTCGGGGCCCGACAGCATGAAGGGCACGGGCTCCCACGCCCAATTGATGGCCGCATCCGCATCGGCACCAAAGAAGGTGACCGAGGCCGAGAAGGCGATGGTGAAGAAGATCGCGGTATCCAGCGCTGAACCTACCAGGGTCGAGACCAGCGGCGCACGCCACCATTGACCGCCGCGCATGGCATTGAACACTGTGACGTCGGTCAGCTGTGCGATCAGGAACGCGGTGCCCGAGGCGACGGCGATGCGCAGCGGCACGGCGGCATAGGTGAACCCGTCGCCCTGAAGCATGATCTGGCTGCCGATCAGCGAGCAGATCACCCCGGTGACGAAGCCCGCGAAGACAACCTTGCGGGCCGGGCCCACACCGTAGACGCGGTTCATGATATCGGTGACCAGAAAGGCCAGCGGATAGGTGAAGGCACCCCAAGTCAACAGGCCATCAAAGATCAGGAACTGGACCAGGATGTTCGAGGCCACGACGATGGCGGCCATGGCAAGAATGCCGGGAATATAGTTGCGTTGCATTTTTTGATGCCCGTTTTGACAAGGTAGCGGCGACTTGGCCAAGGGACCGTCCCAAGGCAGGCTGTGCGTTTAGACCTTCATCTGCCGCGTGTCAATCGGGCAGCAGATACTCGACCAACTCGGTCCGTTGCAGTGCCAGAAAGTTGTCATCCGAGATCATCGTGGCCCGCAAACGTCCCTGATCATCCCGCCAGATCGACAAGCCTTCGAGGTTGTCATGGGCGCCGGTTCCGGTTTCGAACAGGGTTTCCTCGGCGTTTGGCACGTCGCCTGTCAGATCCCATCGCCGCAGGCGCGAGCGAAAGCCGATTGCCGAGAGGTTTCGCTCCAACACGTAGAACCGCCCATCAGGACCGAAATCAGCGGCAACCGGTTTGAACCAACCACGCTGGGGCAGAACAAATGGGGTCGACCAGGCTTGGCCATTCCAGCGATAGACGGGAATATCTCCGCCCGCAGTGCGGTTCGTTTCCGGCAGCGTATACAGCCGCCCGCGCCTGTCGATGGCCAGACCTTCAAAGGACCCGTTGTCGGCGAGATGCTGAAATGCCTGCGGGCGTGGCAATACACGGGCCTTCGTGCCCGGTGCGGGGTAATGGGCGACGCGGTGCACCCCTTCGAATGAGATATAGAACCCACCGTCAGGAGCCGCCGCAATCCCCTCGGAATCGCCAACGCCGCCGGACATGAGATGCCCGTTGCTGGACAGAACCGGCCATTGCCCCAGAATGCGAATGCCGGTGATCTCGCCATCAAGACGCTCAATGCGCGCCGTCACCAACCGTGACCGGTCGCTCAGCGCCATCATCTGCTGCCCATTGTCCGAAATGAGCAGCGCCGAGAATCCACCGAACCAATCCGCCTTGTCACGCCATGCAAAACTGCTTTGATGTGTGGCGGTTTTTACATCCACTCCAAGGGCCGCCGTGGCCAGAAACAGTGCCGCACCTACTTGGATTGCAAGACTGAGGCGCATTGCTTCGGCAAATCGGCCAGCACATATTCCCGGCGTTTCTTGGGCGGCGGCGCGTTCGGGTCGGGCGGCGGCGGGTTCAGGATGTTACGCACCCATTGTTGCGCCTCGGCACAGCCATCGCCCTTGGGTGGTGCATCCTGGTTGACGCATCCCTTTGATCCTCTTGGGCATTTCAGGCGCACGTGAAAGTGGTAGTGATGCCCCCACCAGGGCCTGATCTTGCGCAGGTAGGCCCGGTTGCCTTTTTCATCGTTGCACATCTGAACTTTCGCGCCGGGGAACACGAAGATACGCGCCACGCGCTTGTCCTTGGCGGCTTCGCGCAGCACCGCGTGGTGCTGTTTGGTCCAGTTGCTGTTGACGTAGGCACCGTTCGAGCGGCGCAGCGATATAGACGAAATATTCTCGCGCGCCTTGCGCGACAGGCGCATGTTGTCACCCGGAAGCATCCAGATATCGATATCCAGCCCCAGCTGGTGCGAGCGGTGGCCCGAAGTCATTGGCCCGCCCCGCGGTTGGCTGATATCCCCGATATAGAGACCGTTCCAACCCGGCTGTTTCGCTGCAAACCGGCTGAGGTCCTGCACGTAATCGATCGCTTCGGGGTGCCCCCAGTTGCGATTGCGCGACAGCCGCATTGCCTGCCACGTGGGCCCGGTCTCGGGCAATTGAACCGATCCGGCCGCACATCCGCGCGAATAACTGCCGAACGCCGCTGCTTTTTGTTGCGAGCTTACCTTCTGTGCCCCGAACAACTGCTTTGCCAAGGGCTGCGCTGATGCCGTATTCGCCAGCGCGGTTATTACCAGTAGTGCCAAAAAACGTAGTAAAATCATCTGCTCTGATCCCCTTCAGGTCTGACCCAGCGCATCAGGAATAGACCCAGAATAAACAACAGAATGATTGGTGACACCCCCAGACGCGCACTGCCGGTTGCGGTTGTTGCAATCCCGATCAACAACGGGGCCGCAAAAGCGGTCGCGCGCCCCGACAGACCATAAAGACCAAAGCTTTCGACCGGGGTTTCGAGGTCGGTGTGGCGCACCATCATCGAACGGCTGGCCGATTGCAGAATGCCTCCCATGCCACCGATCAGCACACCACAGCCAAAGAAGACGAGGTCAGGCAGGTTGGATCCGTCAGGCAGGCCGATGCCGTAGATCTGCGTCCGGTCCATCGACACCACTGTGACGCAGACAAAAATCAATACCCAGATCGCCACCAATATAACCGGCTTCGGGCCGTATTTCTTGTCTGCCTTCCCCCCGATCCACGCAAAAACGGCCGAGGCGAGAACGCTGACGATCCCGAATACTCCGATCTTGATCAGATCCCATTCCAACACCAGCCGCGCATAGACACCACCAAAACTGTACAGCCCGTTCAGCGCGTCGCGATAGAACATGGACGAACCGAGGTAACTGGCCAGACTGACGCGATAGCGCAAGTTAGACACTGATTTCGACAACAGGCGCAGCGCCTCACCCACGCTTCCTTTCCTGTCTATCGCCGCATCATCGCGGACCCACAGGAAGTACGGCACCATGAACAGAATGAACCAGATTGCGGTAAAGGGGCCGACAAAACGCGTGCCTTCCCGGGTGGCGGCATCCAGACCAAAGGCGGGCGTCATCCCGATCAGGGTTTTGCCGTTTGGCTGTTCCACAAACAGCGCCAGCATGATCGCCAGCGAAATCAGTCCGCCAAAATAGCCAAAGGCAAAGCCCGAGCCCGAGATCTCGCCCACTTCGCTGTCATCACCCAGATCGGGTAGCTGCGAGTTGATGAAGATCAGCGCATATTCCGCGCCGACGAAGCCAAAACCGAAAGCCGACAGCATCAACCACATGTTCGAGCCATCGGGCATCGTGTACCAAAGCGCCGCAGACCCGACCGCATACATGACCGAAAAGGCAAATATCCACGGGATGCGCCGCCCCGAGACATCCGCCATCGCCCCTAGAAGCGGCGCGCCAAAAGCGATGATCAACCCGGTGATCGTCAGACAGTTCGCCCAAACAGTCTGCGCGCGCGCCGCAGCCGCCTGCGCATCCAGCCCTTCAGCGGTGAAATACCCGGCGGCGACGCCTGCGAAGTATGGGCCAAAGACAAAGGTGACCAGAAGGGTGTGGTAGGGTTGGCTGGCCCAGTCGAAGAACCACCAGCCCCAGATGCGCCTGCGCTTGGATATTTCTGCCATCTCTGCCCCTGTTTATCGTTGCGATTATATGACTGAGCTTTAATTCAAATCGCAAGCGTTGAGTGCCAGACACTTGCTCTTTGTCGCCATGGTGCTTAGGTCTCGGCCAACAAGAATACGGAGAACCCATGCTGTCGCTGATCCAAATCCTGCTGCTGATCCTGGACATTGTCTGGTTCATCATCCTGGCCCATGTGATCATGAGCTGGCTGATCAACTTTCAGGTGCTTAACCTGCACCAACAGCTGGTCGCGCAAATCTGGTACGGGCTGAACCGCCTGTTAGAGCCTATCTATGGCCCGATCCGGCGCATCCTGCCCAATATGGGCGGTCTGGACCTGACGCCGCTGGTGGTGCTGATCGGGGTCTATGCGCTGCGGATCATCCTGATCAACAACGCGGTCTATTTCTACTGACCTCTTGTTCCCCGATTCCGACTGTGTGATTGTCCTTTCAAGAGCAGTCAAATCTTGAAACAGGGCACCCCCGCACATGTTCGACGCCGCGCCTTTGCTGCGAGATGTCTTTGGATTCGATGAATTCCGCCCCGGGCAGGAAGAGATTGTCGATGCCGTAACCGCCAGCCAGAACGTGCTGGCGATCATGCCCACGGGTGGCGGCAAATCCCTGTGTTTTCAACTGCCTGCCCTGCTGCGTGACGGGGTGACGGTGGTGATCTCGCCGCTGATCGCGCTGATGCGCGACCAGGTGCGCGGGTTGCAGGAGGCCGGGGTCGAGGCCGGTGCGCTGACCTCGGGCAACACCCCCGAGGAAACCGACGCCGTGTGGGAGGCACTCGAGGCCGGGCGGCTGAAACTGCTGTATATGGCGCCCGAGCGGCTGGCGGCGGGCTCGGCGCTGGGCATGTTGCGGCGGATCAATGTCAGCCTGATCGCGGTGGACGAGGCCCATTGCGTCAGCCAATGGGGCCATGATTTCCGGCCTGATTATTTACGGATCGGAGAGTTGCGGCGCGCCCTGAACGTGCCTCTGGCCGCCTTCACCGCGACCGCCGACGCCGAAACACAGGACGAGATCGTCGAGAAACTGTTCGACGGCACGCCTCCGCGCAAGTTCCTGCGCGGCTTCGACCGCCCGAACATCCACCTGGCCTTTGCCGCCAAGGACAGCCCGCGCAAGCAGATCCTGGATTTCGCCGATGCGCGCCGGGGCCAGTCGGGTATTGTCTATTGCGGCACCCGCAACAAGACAGAAGTGCTGGCGCAGGCGCTGCGCGAACAGGGCCACAGCGCCTGCCACTATCACGGCGGGATGGAGGCCGAGGACCGCCGCATCGTCGAAACCCGCTTCGCGCGCGAGGACGGGCTGATCGTGGTGGCGACCGTGGCCTTCGGCATGGGCATCGACAAGCCCGACATTCGCTGGGTCGCCCATGCGGACCTGCCGAAATCCATCGAGGCCTATTACCAGGAGGTCGGCCGCGCCGGCCGCGACGGCGGGCCGGCCGAGACCCTGACCCTGTTCGGCCCCGACGATATCCGCCTGCGGCGGTCCCAGATCGACGAGGGGCTGGCGCCACCCGAACGCCGCATGGCGGATCATGCCCGGTTGAATTCTCTACTTGGGCTGGCCGAGGCGCTGGAATGCCGCCGCCAGACCCTGCTGGGCTATTTCGGAGAACAGGCGGCACCCTGTGGCAAATGCGACCTGTGCGATACACCGCCCGAAGTGTTTGATGGCACAACACCCGTCCGAATGGCCTTGTCCGCGATTCTTCGTACCGATGAGTGGTTTGGCAGCGGTCACCTGATCGACATTCTTCTGGGGAACGAGACCGACAAGATCCGCGCGCGCCGTCATGATGGTCTGTCCACCTGGGGCATCGGCAAGGAATGGTCGCGCGCGCAATGGCAGGCGATATTCCGCCAGATGATGGGGCACGATCTGGTGCGCCCCGACCCCGAACGCCACGGGGCCTTGCGGATGACCGAGGCCGCCAAACCAATTCTCAAGGGCGAGGCAAAGATCAACCTGCGCAAGGACGCCCTGCGCAAGGCAACCCGTCGCCCCGCCGTGAAAGCCATGGTGTCCGATGAAGATGCGCCCTTGCTGTCGGCTCTCAAGGCCAAAAGACGCGCTTTGGCAGAATCCGCCCGGGTCCCGGCCTATGTCATTTTCCCGGATCGCACCCTGATCGAAATGGCGGAAAAGCGCCCCATGACGCTGGACGAGATGGCCCGGATTGGCGGCGTCGGCGCCAAGAAGCTGGAACGGTATGGCGACACCTTCCTTGAAGTGATCGCGGGCGAGGCCCAGGCGTTGCACCCGGCGCGCCGCAAGCTGGCCGGTCGCGATCAGGGCGACATCTATGACCGCTTGCTGGAAGTACAGTCCCAATTGTCCCGCGGTCCCGACGGGATAGACAAGCCTCTGACCTGCTCGGCCTCGCAACTGGCAAAGGTGGCACAGATGCGCCCGGATGACCTGCGCGGGCTTGAACAGGTGCTGGGCGACCGGCGTCACGAAAGGTTTGGCACCGCCTTTCTGGACGTGCTGCGTGGGGCGGGCTAGATACGTCAGAGCAGGTAAGAAAAGAGGGCAGGTATGCTGGTAGTGATTTCTCCGGCCAAACGGCTGGACTGGACAGAGCGGGACGTTGAAGTCACACAGCCCGATTTTCAGGATGATGCGATCAGACTGTCCAAAACCGCGCGCAATCTGACCCTTGGCGATCTGAAAAAGCTGATGGGTCTGAGCGATGATCTGGCGCGTCTGAACCGCGATCGCTATCGTGCTTTTTCCGACATGCCAGACGCCGAAGCAACGCGCCCGGCCGCGCTGGCCTTTGCGGGGGACACCTATCAGGGTCTGGAAGCAGCTTCGCTTGATCCTGACGAACTGGCATGGGCGCAGGATCATCTGCGCATCCTCTCAGGTCTTTATGGTGTCTTGCGGCCACTGGATGCGATACAGCCCTACAGGCTGGAGATGGGCAGCAAGCTGAAAACACGGCGCGGCAAGAACCTGTATGAGTATTGGCGCGACCAGCTGAGCAAAGCTCTGAACGCACAAGGCAACGTGATCGGCAGCGACGTTCTGATCAACTGCGCCAGTCAGGAGTATTTCGGCGCCGTGGACCCGAACGCTCTGAAATTGCGCGTCATCTCGCCGGTTTTCATGGAAGACAAAAACGGCACTCCGAAAATCGTGAGTTTCTTTGCCAAAAAGGCGCGTGGCGCAATGGCGCGATATGTCATTCAGCACCGCCTGACCGACCCCGATGCCCTGCTGGATTTCGAAACGGGCGGTTACGCGTATCGTGCTGACCTGTCGGAAAAGGACAAACCTGTCTTTGTTCGACCTTATTCGGCCTGAGACGCTGACAGCCTGATTGATGTTTCCTTCCACGGTTTCGGGCCGTGGGTCCGAGCGAGGGGCCAGCCCCTCGCGCTCCCCGGGATATTTTCAGCCAGATGAAGTGGGATTCTGGTGGTGGTCACTCATGGGTGCATGTTCCTGGGCGAGGTGATTGTCCATGACTTCGCTTACGCCATCCGGTTGGTGTTGCAGGATCATTTGATGAATATGGTTTTTGCGCAGCGGTTTCGTCATGTAGTGATCCAACCCCGCGGACAGGATACCCTGATCGTCACCGGCCATTGCATGAGCCGTCAAGGCCACGATCGGGACATGACGCCCTGTTTCGACCTCAAGCCTGCGGATTTCAGCAGTGGCCTGTTTGCCGTCCATTTTTGGCATGGAAATATCCATGAAGATCAAGTCCGGGTCAAACTCCTGAAAGATCTCAACGGCTTCAATTCCATTGGACGCAAATCGCAGGTCTATATGCAGGTCTTTGACCATCTTTTTCAGGATCAGCTGGTTGGTAAGATTGTCCTCGGCCGCAAGTACTTTCATGCGCCTTGTTTCCAAGACTTTGGTTTCTTGGCCGTCAGCGACGGGTTTTCGCTGCGTCGAGCGACGTTCCGGCGGCGGAGTGTCCTTGAGAGCCACGAGCCTGGAATACAACTCGGCCCTGGGGATCGGCTTCTGCAACACACCGTCGATCAGTTCGCGGGCTGGGTGCGTGTGGATCAGGGATGGATTTGCAGACATCACGATGACCGAGGCGTCGCCCCACCCACGGTCTTTGAGGGTGACGGCAAGATCCAAGCCATCCATATCCGGCAGATCATGGTCGCACAGGACAAGTTCAATCGCGTCATGCATTTCTGCCAGCGCCTCGGCCCCTGACGCGCAAACCGTCACTTCGGCTCCTAAACGGCCAAGTTGTTTCGCCAAGATGGCACGGTTTACGGCCAGATCCTCGACCACCATGACGTGTTTCACGCAATCCGCCAGTTTCGGAGGTTCGGGCTGTGGGCCTTCTGCCGTGGGCAGCGACACCCTGAACCCGAAACAGGACCCCTGACCCGGTTCGCTTTCGACCCAGACCGAACCGCCCATCATGGTGATCAGGCGCCTGCTGATGGCAAGACCCAATCCGGTACCTTCAAATTGGCGATTGCGTTCATCTTCGACTTGATTGAACTCACCAAAAACGTGGTTGATCTTGTCCGCATCGATACCGATGCCGGTATCTTCGATGGCAACATGGATGTCGCATGTCTGAGCCTGGGCATGCGGAACGCCTGTCACACGGACCAGGACATGCCCTTCCGTGGTGAATTTGACTGCGTTGCCGACCAGATTGGTCAGAACCTGCCGTATTCGGCCCGGATCGCCCACGAAAAGGGTGGGCAGGAACAGGTCGTAATCCACAAGCAACGTGAGCCCCTTGTCACGCACGCTTGGCTGCAACAGCATTGCGACTTCAAGAATGCAGCGCTCCAGATCGAAGGGTTCAGGGTGCAAAACCAATTTGTCCGCCTCGATCTTGGAGTAATCAAGCACGTCGTTGATGATAACCAACAATGCCTCACCCGAATTGCGGATGGTGTTGACATAGAGCCGCTGTTCTTCGTCCAGCGGAGATTCATCAAGCAGTTCGGCCATACCCACGATACCATTCATCGGCGTGCGGATTTCATGGCTCATATTGGCGAGAAAGGCTGATTTGGCCCTGTTGGCCGCTTCCGCCCGTTCGCGGGCAGCCTTCAGTTCTGATTCGTGCCGGACCGACGCGGTGATGTTGAGCGCCAGGCTGACCACGTCACCGCCGCTGCCACGCTGATCGATCAGGCGGATGTAGTGACCGTTCCACAGTTGCATGACGATCGGAGGTGGATTGGCCCGATTCCAGCGTGCCTGCATTCTGGCCTGCCATTCCTCGGCAGTTTCGTCACCGGTATCGACAATTCCTTCGGTGGTCAGCAATTGCAGAATGCGCTGGTAGGAAATCCCCGGCGCCACCTCATCCAGCCCTTCAAACACGCTGAGATATGCAGCGTTTGCGCTAATGAGCCTGCTGTCGCCGTCAAAGAATGCAAACCCGTCCTGAATCGTCTGGATCGAATGCCAAAGGCGGCGTTCGGCAATCTCGATCTTGGCATGAGCGACGGTGAGATCGGATTTGACCTTTTCGTTTTCGCCACGAACGGTTTCGACTTCGGCCTGAGTTTCACCAATGCGCCTGGTCAACGCCATGGCGTGTTGGCCCAGTTTGCGATTGGCAGCCGAAAGTTCGGCCTGTTTCAAGGCAAGCATTCGTTCGGCTGCCAGACGCGCACGCCGTTCCTGTGCCAGTTTGTTTGCAAGACTCATTTTGATCGATTCCGGGACGTTCGGATCTCAGCATCGCGACAGAGAATGAAAAACTGTTTAAGCCGTTGCGCTACAGGCGCGCGCCATGCAAGGTTGAGCGCAAAGAGGAGAGCACGATGCACCGCTTTGTTTTTATTTCAATAACTTACACAATTTGCCTTCTGATCCTTCCCGCTGCCGTTCTGGCGCAGAGTGCAGTGCCCGAGTTCCGCTATGTCACCTCTCGGGACACGGATTTTTACGGGTCGGATCTGGATCCGTTGTTCGACACCGATCTGAAGTCCTGTATTCAGGCCTGCTCGGCCAACGCGCAATGTACGGCGTTCACCTACAACACTCGATCCGATGCCTGCTTTCCCAAAAGTGGCGTGAACCGACAAGAGGCGTATCAAGGCGCATTGTCCGCGCAAAAGGTGCCAAGCAGCGAACAGACCCTAACCTTGGGAAAAACGCGCGCACAAGCGCTGAGCGTCCTGAGTTCTGGCGATCTGGGGCATGCAAGAAAACAAGCCCGCGGTCTGGGATTCCTGCACCCGGCAGGGGGGTATGATCTGCGGGCCGTTCTGGATGCGGCGCGCGACACGGGCAGTGTCGCACAAGCGATGCAGTGGACCGGTGTCGCCGTGTCGCTCAGCGACAGCGCGGATGTTTGGGTGGAATATGCGCGCCTGCTGCTGGCCATGAACCCTTCGGGTTGGAACGAGCGGCGCGACCTGCGCAACCGCGCGCTGAATGCGTCGATCAATGGCTATCTGCGCGCCGAAACCCCCGGCACCCAGATCGCTGCCCTGGTGACCCTTGCGGACGCCCTGGAAGAGGTTGAGCGCGGGCGCGACATGATTCCCGTTCTTCGGTTGGCCGAGCAGGTGCAGCCGCGCGAAGACGTGCTGACCGCATTGGACAAAGCGATCGGCAAATACGGTTTCCGCGTGGTCGACAGCTCGGTCGAAAGCGATGCGGCAGCCCCCAGGATCTGTATCGAATTCTCGGAATCACTGGTCAAGGCCGGGGTTGACTATGATCCCTTCGTTCAACGTGACGCCGACGGGCTGGTCGTGCAGGCCGAAGACAGCCAGCTTTGCATCGATGGGGTCGCGCATGGCCAGCGTTATCGCCTGACGCTGCGCGAAGGCTTGCCTGCCGCCTCGGGCGAAGCACTGAATCGCAGCATCGAACTGACCCATTATGTACGCGACCGGACGCCTTCGGTTCGGTTTCCCGGACGCAGCTATGTCCTTCCGAAATCTGCCGACGCAGCCTTGCCCGTCGAAACGGTCAATGTCACCGAACTTGACCTGACCCTGCGGCGGGTCAGCGACCGGAACCTGTTGCGGGCCGTGCAACAGGACTTTTTCGGCCGCCCGCTCAGCGAATGGCAGGAGGAAGAATTCTCGGACCAGATTGCCCAAGACATCTGGACGGGTACTGCCGAGGTTTCAAACCAGTTGAACCAAACCATGACGGCACGTCTTCCCATGGCCGAAGCGATCTCGGATCAACCTGCGGGTATCTATGCATTGACCGCCCGGGTTCCGGAGGCCGATCCCTATGACGATCCCGGCGCAACGCAATGGTTTGTGCTTTCTGATCTGGGGATCAGCACCGCCTTGGGCACTGACGGGCTGCACGTGACCGTGCGCGGGCTAAGCGACGCGGCACCGCGCGAAGGTGTCGAAGTTTCGCTGATCTCAGGGGCGAACGCCGTCATCTCATCGGCACAGACCGATGAAACCGGCTATGCAAGGTTCGATCCGGGCCTGACACGCGGCAAGGGGGCCAGCGCGCCTGCTCTGGTGACAGCGGCAATCGATGATAGGGATTTCAGCTTTCTCTCGCTGACCGATCCTGCCTTTGACCTGTCGGATCGCGGCGTTGAAGGGCGCGCACCGGCGGGGCCGGTCGATGTCTTTCTGACCACCGACCGAGGTGCCTATAGGGCCGGCGAAGTGATCCATGTCACCGCCCTGTCCCGCGATGGCAAGGCGCAGGCCATCGAGGGCCTGCCTCTGACGGCGATCCTGTATCGCCCGGACGGGGTGGAATACCGCCGGTCTGTCTCGGATGGCGGTGTTGCCGGGGGCCATGTCTTTGCCCTGCCCGTGGCCGCAGACGTACCGCGCGGCGCATGGAAAATTGAAATCAAATCCGATCCAAAAGGCGATGCGCTGGCGCGTCAGACCGTTCTTGTCGAGGATTTCCTGCCCGAACGGATCGATTTCGAACTGACCCTGCCCGACGCACCCCTGCGCCCCGGCGACAGCCCACCGCTCTCGATCGACGCGCGCTATCTGTTTGGAGCGCCGGGGTCGGACCTGAGCATCGACGGGCAGGTCATCGCACGCCCGGCGGACACGGTCCCGGGCTACGACGGATATCGCTTTGGTCGCTATGATGCAGAAACCTCGATCAAGAGCACATATTTCGGAGACACGCGCACAGACGCGACGGGGCACGCGACCGTAGCAGTCAAAATCCCCGTGTTAGAGACTGAGGGAAAGCCAATCGAGGCCGAAATCATCGCCCGGCTTGCCGATGGCTCAGGCCGCCCGGTCGAGCGTCGCCTGACCGCGCCCGTCCTGCCGCCGCACCCTGTTATTGGTGTCAAACCTCTGTTCGACGAAGTCATTCCGGAAGGCACCGAAGCTGCATTCGAGATCGTTGGCCTGTCTCCTGAGTTGACGCCCATTCCGATGCATCTCCGCTGGACGCTGAACAAGATAGAAACGCGCTATCAGTGGTACCAGCTTCACGGCGACTGGAACTGGGAACCGACAACGCGCCGCAGCCGTGTCGCCACCGGCGAAGTGGACGTCTCCTCTGACCCTCTGACACTGACCCAACCGGTGGAATGGGGGCGCTATGAACTGGTGGTGCAGCGAGTTGACGGAACATATACCGAAACCGCCGTCGATTTCTATGCGGGCTGGTATCAGGCCGCCGATGCATCGACCACGCCGGACCGGCTTGAAATGTCGTTGGATCGCGACAGTTATCGCATCGGGGATACGGCGAAGTTGCGGATCGTGCCCCGCATGGCCGGTGTCGCTCAGATCGAAGTCCTTTCGAACCGTCTGATCCACCGCCAGATCGTGGAGGTGCCCGAAGGGGAAACTCTGATCCCGATTGAGGTGACCCAGGATTGGGGCGCCGGGGCTTATGTCACCGCAACCGTGATCCGCCCAATGGATGTTGCAGCCGGTCGGAACCCGGCGCGGGCGATGGGCGTGGCCCATGCCAGCATCGATCCAGGGGACCGCAGACTTTCCGTAATTGTCGATGTGCCCGAGGTCACCGCACCTCGTCAGACGCAAAAAGCCCGTATCAGGGTCGAAAATACCGTGGACGACGAACCGGTCTGGCTGACGCTGGCCGCCGTCGACGTGGGCATTCTGAACCTCACCGGGTTCAAAAGCCCGGACCCGCAAGGATACTATTTCGGGCAACGCCGCCTGGGTGTTGATCTGCGGGATGTCTACGGGCGACTGATCGACGGCATGAACGGAGCCATGGGCACAGTGCGCTCGGGCGGCGACAATGACAGCGGGATGCGTCGCCAGTCTCCGCCACCGACACAAGACCTGATGGCCGTGTTCAGTGGCCCTGTCGAGATCGGCGCGGATGGAGAGTTTGAGATCGACATTCCCCTTCCTGCCTTCAACGGAACCGTCCGGCTGATGGCCGTCGCGTGGTCGCGCAAAGCCGTCGGTCAGGCCGAAGCTGAAATGATCGTCCGCGACCCGGTGGTTGCTACCGCCAGCCTTCCGCGCTTCCTTGCCCCGGGCGATCAAAGCCGGATGCGTATTGAGATCGTCCATGCGGATGGCACATCCGGAGAAATGGCACTTGGCCTGACCGCCTCCGATGGTTTGGAACTGGGCGCGGCACCGGCCAGCTTTGTGCTGGAGGACGGTGGCAAGGCGGTTTTCGAGACCCCGATCACGGCCAGCGCCATCGGCGATCCTGAAATCAGCGTATCGATCACCACACCTGATGGGCGCGACCTGTCGCAAACCCTGCGCATGCCGGTGCGGGCCAATGACCCGGTGATTGCACAGACGCGGCGTTTTGCCTTGGGCGCAGGCGATAGCTTCCTGTTTTCGCAGGATGTGTTTGACGGGTTCCAGCCGGGTTCGGCCAAGGCCATCCTGTCCGCCGGAGCGTTGGCCAAATTCGACACGCCCGGTCTGCTGGATCAGCTGAACCATTACCCCTATGGCTGCACCGAACAGATCACCAGCAAAGCGCTGCCGTTGCTGTACCTGTCATCCGTTGCGCAAGCCACGGGGCTGGGTGATGGCCCGGTTGTAGATCAACGCATCGCCGATTCGATCCGCAGTATCCTGACCCGTCAGGCCGCAAACGGCGCCTTTGGCCTGTGGCGCGCAGACAGCGGGGATTTCTGGCTGGACGCCTATGTGACCGATTTCCTGTCCCGTGCCCGCATTCAGGGGCATCCCGTGCCGGACCGGGCGTTTGCTCAGGCGATGGACAATCTTCGGAACAGGGTCAATTCCGCGCCTGATTTCGACAAAGGCGGTCAGGACATAGCCTATGCCCTGATGGTTCTTGCGCGGGAAGGCGCGGCCTCGATGGGCGATCTGCGCTATTACGCGGATGTCAAAGGGGATGCCTTCGACACCCCTCTGGCGGCGGCGCAACTGGGCGCAGCTCTGGCCTCTTACGGCGACCAGACCCGCGCGGATGCGATGTTCAACCGTGCCGCGCGGATGCTGGATCGGCAACAGAACCAGCAACAGAACGTCTGGCGCGCTGACTACGGCACCCACCTGCGGGATGCAGCGGGCTTGTTGAGCCTTGCCCTGGACGCGGGCAGCGAGGCGATTGACCGCGATGCTTTGATCCAACGGGTGAGCACGGGCCGCACGCCGCTGTCCACTCAGGAGGCCACGTGGTCATTGCTGGCGGCGCACGCGCTTGTGTCTGACCCAACGGGGTCGGGCTTGATGGTCAACGGGGCGCCGGTTTCCGGTCCGTTCGTGAAAGTTCTGCAATCCGGACAGGCGGACGAGATCAACGTCACGGCCGCCGACGGTCAGGCGACGGATATCACCTTGACGGTCACAGGCATCCCTGAGATTCCGCCCGAGGCAGGCGGCACCGGCTATGCAATCGAACGGCGGTATTACTCGATGGATGGCGATCTGATCGATTCAGACAGCTTTGCCGTGGGTGATCGGTTCGTCACTGTGCTGCAAGTTACACCGTTCGAAAACGGCGGTGCGCGGCTGATGGTGAACGATCCACTGGCCGCCGGGATCGAGATTGACAACCCAAGCCTGCTGCGCTCGGGCGATGTCCGCTCGCTGGACTGGCTGGATCTGTCCGACGCCACCCATACCGAGTTCCGCTCGGACCGGTTCCTGGCCGCCGTTGATTTGTCCGGTCGTGAAACCGTGACGCTGGCCTACGTGGCGCGCGCCGTGACACCTGGCGTGTTCCATCATCCGGCGGCCTCGGTCGAGGACATGTACCGCCCACAGAACCGGGCGCGGACATCTACCGGACGGGTCGAGATCCAGTGACCGGCCATGCGCCATACCCTTGTTTGGGTGGTCGTCATGCCTAAGCGGTCGCGGCTCTTGTTTGCGCTGGCCGGAGCACTCTACTTGACGGCACTGGCACGGGATGGTGTTGACCGCTGGGTCGATGCCACAACCCTGCCTTCCGTTCTGGCTGAAACTTCAGTCGAGATGCGGGACCGGAATGGCGAGCTTTTGCGTGCGTTTCCAGTCGAGGATGGCATCTGGAGGCTGCGGCCCGGCGCAGTTGACCCGGATTTCATCGCAATGCTGATCCGGTACGAGGATAAACGGTTCTGGACCCACGCCGGAGTGGACCTCATCGCGATGCTGCGGGCTGCGGGGCAAAGCCTGTGGAACGGGCGTAACGTGTCGGGCGGGTCCACCCTAACCATGCAGGTGGCGCGGTTGATCGAAGATGGCCCAACCGGGCGCTGGAGCGGGAAATTTCGCCAGATCAGAGTCGCATTGGCGTTGGAGCGGCGTCTGAGCAAACAGCAAATCCTGAACCTTTATCTGACCCATGCCCCCTATGGTGGCAATCTGGAAGGGCTCCGTGCCGGCGCCCGCGCGTGGTTTGGAAAGGACGCCACGCGGCTGACCCCCGCACAAAGCGCCCTGTTGGTTGCGTTGCCGCAATCCCCCGAGGCCCGGCGCCCGGATCGCAAGCCAGAAGCTGCCCGACAGGCCCGCGACCGGGTTCTGAACAGGCTGGTGCGCCACACCGTCCTGACCGATGCCCAAGCGCGCGCGGCCATGACCGAACCCCTTCCGGATCGGATGACTCCGTTTCCACGCTTTGCACCCCATCTGACTGACCGTGCAAGGCGGCAAGCACCCGCAATCCAGGCCTTCGATCTGACCCTGGATGCCGGATTGCAGGCCCGGCTGGAAACCTTGGTGGCCCAGGCCGCCACCCGCGTCGGACCACGCGTTTCCGGGGCTCTGATCGTGGCCGACCATCGCAGCGGCGCGGTTCTGGCATCGGTCGGATCTGCCGGGTATCAAGATGCCCGTCAGGGGTTCGTGGATATGACCCGGGCCGTACGATCGCCCGGATCGACCCTGAAACCTCTGGTCTACGGGCTGGCCTTCGATCAGGGGCTGGCCCATCCCGAGACCCTGATCAGCGACAGTCCAGTGATGTTTGGCCGATACGCACCGCGCAATTTCGACGGCGCCTTCCGTGGCGATGTCCGGGTGCGGGACGCCCTACAGCTGTCGCTGAACATCCCCGTCGTGCGCCTGACGAATGAGCTGGGGCCCGCTCGGTTGATGACGGCTTTGCGGTTGGCCGGGTCAGAGCCACGCCTGAATGGCGCAGCACCCGGATTGGCGATTTCTTTGGGTGGCGTGGGGTTGAGCCTGCACGATCTGGTACAGTTTTACACCACTCTGGCAGCTGGCGGAACAGGCCCGATCCTGCATCATGACGTTCTGGCAGACGCCCAGCGCACCCGGCGCGTTCTGTCAGAAAGCTCGGCCTGGCAGGTTTCCGACATTCTGGCCGGGATTGCGCCACCGGCAGGCGGTGCGACAGGGGCGCTGGCCTACAAGACCGGCACGTCTTATGGCCACCGCGATGCCTGGGCCATCGGCTTTGACGGGCACCACGTCGTAGGGGTCTGGCTGGGCCGCGCCGATGGAACGCCTGTTCCCGGTGCATTCGGGGGCGACCTTGCCGCACCCCTGTTGGCCGAGGCGTTCAACCTGTTTAAACCCGAGCTCACGCCCTTGCGCCCACCGCCGCCTTCGACTCTGCTTGTCGGCGCGGCCCAATTGCCTCAGCCGTTGCAGCGATTTCGCCCCCGCACGACAGCTTTCAAGGATGATCCCTCGGCGCCGGACCTGCTGTTCCCGCCCGATAACGCCGTGTTAGAGACATCAGGAGCACCTCTGACGGTCAAACTGCGTGGCGGCGTCGGGCCGTTTTCCGTACTGGCGGATGGCGTGCCGGTGCTGACCGGGCAGCGGCGACGAGAGTTCGAAATCCCCAATCCGGGGACCGGCTTCACCTCACTTGTCGTGGTGGATGCGCAAGGTCAATCCGACAGGGCGTCAATCAGGATCGATTAGCGCCGCCCCTCGCGCAGCCAACCGCCCAACAGGAAACCTCCTGCCAACAGCAAAACCAGCCAAGGTGGCAGCAGACCCGCCTGGGTAACATCCCGCGTCTCATAGGCATCGCGCGGGGTCAGGCCGATCCAGCCCCGACCAGCCGCCGGGCGCCCGGCGCGCACGTTGCGGATCGACGGCAACCCATCTTCCACCCGGATCACGCCGCCCCTCATGCCGGCCAGAACCGGTTCAAGAACATCCCCCGTTGCGATGGTGCGTTCAAACTCCTTCGGCGCGGCGGGACCAAGCCCGATCACGGCCATGTGGTCACCTTCCTGCAAACGGTAAAGACCAATCTCGGGACCATAGTATTGCGCTTCGAACCGCCCCGGAGAGACCTCTTGCAAGGTGATTTCCAGCGTTTCGCCGTTCGGGCGCGTCACAGTCACCGGACCCACATCATCCCCAAGCGTCTGTCGAATGATGCGCATGGACTGGCCGTTGGCTTCGGCCCACAGCGCCTCTTCCTCGAGTTCGGGTTCCTTCATCATCCAATGGGCCAGCCTGCGCAAAAGCTCCAGTTGCGGGCCGCCACCCTCAAAGCCACGGCTCCACAGCCAGGCATGGTCCGATGCCAGCATCGCAACACGCCCTTCTCCCACTCGGTCCAGAACCAGCAGGGGGCGTTCGTCAATGCCCGTCATCAGAACCTCGCCCGAGCGATGGTTCACATCGATCTGGCGCAACCAGGCCCCCCAATCCTCGGAATCGCCAAGATTTGTTGTCACCGGATGGCGCTGACCCAACGCGCTGACCTTCGGAACAAAGCGTTCCTCGAAGACACGCGCGGACGGTTGCGCCGGAAGGATCGGCGCCAGCGGCGACCGGAAAATGCTGTCAGCTCCGGCGAAATCGGGACCGGCCGCAATCAGAACGGCGCCGCCGTCATTGATATAACTGGTGACGTTGTCCAGATAGATCGCAGGCAGGATGCCGCGCCGCTTGTAGCGGTCGAATATGATCAGATCGAAATCGTTGATCTTTTCCAGAAACAACTCGCGTGTCGGGAAGGCGATCAAAGACAATTCGTCCACCGGCACGCCGTCCTGTTTCTCGGGCGGGCGCAGGATGGTGAAATGCACCAGATCGACCGAGCTGTCGGATTTCAAAAGATTGCGCCATGTGCGCCCGCCCGGATGCGGCTCGCCCGAGACCAGCAGAACGCGCAGGCGATCCCGAACGCCGTTCATCTGGATCAGCGTGGTGTTGTTGCGGTCGGTCAACTCGCCTTCGGCCAGGGGCACGGAAAACTGGATCACGTTGCGCCCGCCATGAGGCAAGGTGACAGGCAGTTCGACATCCCGACCGATTGGAATACTCAGCTGCTGAGGCTCACCACCGTCCACGGAAATCTCCAACGGCGCTGTCGCGGCACCCGCGGGGGCTGCTCCGCTGTCTTCAACGCGCAGGGTCAAAGTCACCGATTCACCGATGATGGCAAAAGCAGGCGCATTTCGGACGATAAGCCGGCGATCCCAGTCGTCCGCACGCCCGGTTTGCAGCAGATGCATCGGCGCCGGCAATTCCGGGGCCTGATCGGCATCGTGCACGATCCCGTCCGATACCACCAGAATGCCCGCGATGCGCGCACGCGGTTCTTCGGCCAGGGCCTCATTCAGGGTGGCCATGACCTGCGTGCCCTCATCACCTTCACCGTCGCCGACCCGAATGCGGCGCAGTTCCGTATTGTCCCGCGCCTCGATCTCGGCGGCCAGGTCTTCGGCGGCCTGCGCCGTTTGTTCGGCCCGGTCCGAAAGTGTCTGGCTGGCGCTTTCATCCTCGATCATCAAAACGATATCCGTCAGCGGCGCGCGGTCCTCGACTTGATAGACCGGACCGGACAGTGCCGCGATGACAACCAGGGCCGCCAATCCCCGCAGGGCCCAGCCCGACAAGCCGCGCCACAAGGCCAGAGCTACTCCGACAGCGGCAATCGCCCCCACAGCAGCCAAAAGCGGCCACGGGATCAGCGGGTCGAATATGACGGTTCCGGTCATTGTCCCAACCTGTCCAAAAGAGCGGGCACGTGGACCTGATCGGATTTGTAATTCCCGGTCAGCACGTGCATCACCAGATTGACGCCAAAACGATTGGCCAGTTCGCGTTGCCGTTCCCCGGCATACCCACGACCGACAGGCAAAAGGGCCTGGCCGTTGCGATCCACGGCCCAGGCCCCGGCCCAGTCATTGCCGCCGATAACCACCGGTGTCACGTTGTCATTGAGGTTTCGGAAAGGCATCCCTTCGATCTGTTCTGCATCCCCGGGTGCAGCTTCGACCCAGACTTCTGCGCCGGAATAGCGGCCCGGGAAATCCTGGAGCAAATAGAATGTTCTGGTCAGGACGTGATCGCGGGGAATCGGCTCTAATGCAGGGATATTCAACGGTCCGGCCAGTTGCTGCAACTTGCGGCCATTCGGACTGGATGCGCCGAAACCGGCAATATCCGCATCGCGCGTATCAAACAGGATCATCCCACCCGAACGCAAATAGGCGTTCAGTTTGATATACGCCTCGGCCGAAGGTTGCGGCTGGTTCGGCGTAATGGGCCAGTAGAGAAGCGGAAAGAATGCCAGCTCGTCTCGTTCCAGATCAACGCCGATTGGGTCCGCCGGTTCGACAGAGGTGCGAAAGAACAGGGTTTGCGCCAAGCCCCGCAATCCGGCCTCGGCAATATCGTCCACCTGCGTCTCACCGGTCAGCACATGCGCCAGCACAAGCTCGTGCGTTGCGGCAAGGGCAAATTCGGTATCTTCGGACGTCTGCGCCTGTACGTCCGGCACCAGCAGAAAAGCGGCCAGCGCGGCAGCCGCCGTTCGCGCCAGACCCAGCCTGCCCGACAAGGCCAGCGAGGCAATCACGTCAACCGTCAGCAAGATCAGTGCGAGGCTTAGTAACAGGCCACCAAGCGGGGTTTCCGTGCTGACCTCCTGCCCTTTGATCGGCACATTGGCGGGCCAGGTCACCGGGCGCAGCTCGGTTTCTTCCGAGACCACGTTCAATGCCAGCTTCTGCTTTCCGCTTTCATAGAGACCCGGACGCAAATCTGGCCCGATCCGGCCCGAGATCAGCTGAACGCCATCCACACCGGCCAGGGTTCCGGCATCTGACAGGGCGCCAAACCCGTCCATGATCTGAACCGGCTCCCACGTGGTGCCTTGCAGTTGCGATTCTTGCCGCGACTTGGCTGCCGAAGCCACGGCCAAACGATCCAGCATCTCGACGAACAGGCCCGACAACGGCAGGCTGGACCATTCGGCATCCGCAGTGACGTGAAACAGCACCACCTGCCCAAGCCCCAAAGCCTTGCGTGTCACCAACGGAGTCCCGTCGGACAGCGAAGCAATCACGCGATCCGCCAAGTTAGGGTCTGGTTGAGCCATGACTTGGGTCGAAACAACCACGTCCTTTGGGATATCCAGGCCGAAAAACGGAGAGCTTTCGGGGAATGGAGCCAGCGTCTTGGCTTCGCCCCAGCTCATCGCACCGCCGACGGATCGTCCACCGCTGCGCAGCCGCGCCGGCAACAGGGTGTCTTCGGTGTCCCTGCCCAGATCGCTGGCCGCCATGCGCGGACCGGCAAAACGCAGCAGAAGCCCGCCCTGTTCGACCCATTCGATCAAAGCGGCCTCTTCCGGCTCCGACATCTGCGCCACGTCCGACAGGACGATCACATCCGGGTTGGCGGGCAGAACCTCAAGCAGGCCGCCATCGACAAAATCCGCGGTCGGGACCAGGACCTGCGTCAGGTAATGCAGGGGTGACAACAGCTCCAGCCCTTCACGGTTGCGGGTTCCGGCAATCAGCGCAACCTCGCGCCGGCGCAGACTGTCATCGGTCAGAGTCACGGCTCCGGCGGACCTTTGGCCCTGTATTTCAAACCGCGTGATACGGGCGCGCAATTCCGACGGCAGCGCCAGATCGGCCTGCGCCGTGGTTTCGCCGGCTTCAAGGGTCAGCTCAACGGAATGCAGCACCCGGGCCGTACCCGCCGGATCACGGCCTTGCGCCAGTACCGTCACGCGGTCTTCCGGTCCGGGGCCCGCGCGCTGAACGGTCAATTGGATCAGCCCGTCCTGATAGGCCGCAGGCCGGATCGCAACGGGCCGGGAGGCCGCCTGATAGACCGTCACATCTCCGCGCGCCTGAAGGCTGGACACCAGTTCAGCGTGGTCTGCATAGTCCAGCCTGTCACTGAACCAATGGGTATCAAATCCGCCGTCAACGGCGTTCAACGCGGCAATGGTCTGAACAATCTGATCTGCATTCGGCTGCCAGGGGTTCGGGGTCAGCCCAGGCAAACGCCCGCGCCACGCTTCCGCAGCCTGAAATACCGGTGTTTCCGGTTCTGTCAGGCGCAAAATTGCAACCGTTCGGCCCGCGCGCCCGGCCTCCGACAGTTGCGTGTCGATTTGGTCAAGTGTCGCCGGCCAGCGCGCGGCTCCGGCCCAACTGGCGTCCAGCACCAGCAGCAGCGGCCCGGTTCCGGTTTCATCCCGTGACGGGTTCAGAACCGGCCCTGCCAGCCCGATGATGATCGCAGCCGCCGCCAGCATCCGCAGCAGCAGCAGCCACCATGGGGTGCGGTCGGATACGCTTTCGTCATCTTTCAGGCCCAACAGCAGCGTGACCGCCGGGAACAAGCGGCGGATCGGTGCCGGCGGAACCGCGCGCAGGATCAGCCACAGGATCGGCAGAGTCAGAAGACCCAGCAACACCCATGGCACGGTAAAGCCGATGCCCGCCAGAACCGTCATCGCGTGCCCCCATCCAAGGCCCGATAAAGCCATAAAAGAGCCGCTTGTGCGCTGTCGCCCGTGTGGTGCAGGCCCAGTTGCCAGCCCGTCGCTCGGCACAGTTGCCTCAGCGCGTCCTTGCGATGCGCCAGGCGTTCCAGATAACGGTCCCGCAGCTCGGCGGCCTTGAGCGTTTCGTGTCGGACAGACCCTCCGACGCTTTCGAAAATGGTGCGCCCGCGATAGGGAAACGACTCCTCACCCGGATCCAGCACTTGCAGAACCACGCCGCGCACGCCACGGTCGGCGGCTTTGGTCAAGGCAAGTTCAACCTCATCCATGGGGCCCAGAAAATCCGAGATGAACACGGCGCGGGCATGAGGGATCATGGCGCGGTGTTCGGGCGGGGCGTAATCCGCTTGATTATCCTCGGACCAGGCCTGCGCCAGCCGGATGATCTGCGCATTGCCGCGCCGGGGCGGCAAGGTGGTGCCGGTCAGACCTACGCGTTCACCGCCGCGCACCAGAAGGATGGATGTCGCCAGCCCCAACAGCCGCGCGCGATCCGCTTTGGTCGGCAGGGTCTTGTCGGACGCAAACCGCATCGAAGCCCCCTGATCGACCCATAACATCACGGATTGCGCGATCTGCCATTCCCGTTCACGTACGAACTGCTGATCCCCCCGCGCCGAGCGGCGGTGATCGATCATGCGACGGCTGTCGCCGACCTGCGCCGGGCGGTATTGCCAGAAATCATCCCCCATCCCGGACCGCCGTCGACCGTGGTCGCCCAGCAGAACGGTTCCGGCCAAGTGCTCGGCCCGCGCCAAGAGGGGCGGCAGCCGTGATGCCTCGGCTTCGGATCTCTCGCGAAGGGTCAGCTCGGCATTCACGCCGCGGCCTCGGTCCGGATCAGCCCGACAGCGGTCGAGTCAATCAGCTCTGCAAGGCTGTCACCACGCGCCCTTGCCGCAAAGTTCAGTGCCATCCGGTGGCTGAGCACCGGGCGCGCCATATCCAGAACATCCTCGGCATTTGGTGCCAGGCGTCCCTGCAACATGGCACGCGCCCGCACCGTCATCATCAGCGCCTGCGCGGCACGGGGGCCCGGACCCCAGGCCACGGTTTCGGCAACCCGTTCGGACACACCGGGTTCTTCGGGGCGGAAGGCCCGCACGAGATCAAGGATCAGTTCAACGACGGATTCTCCGACCGGCATCCGGCGCAACAAGACCTGCGCAGCCAGCAACTCTTCCTTGCTGAAAATCTGATGTGCCTCTTCCTCTTCAACCCCGGTCGTGGCCAGCAGGATATCCCGCTCGGTCTGGCGGTCGGGGTATTCGACGTCAATCTGTACCAGGAACCGGTCAAGCTGGGCTTCGGGCAGCGGATAGGTGCCTTCCTGCTCAATCGGGTTTTGCGTTGCCAGCACGTGGAACGGCGTACCCAATGAACGGTCCTCGCCCGCCACGGTAACGGTGCGTTCCTGCATCGCCTGCAACAGTGCCGATTGTGTACGCGGGCTTGCCCGGTTTATTTCATCCGCCATTAACAACTGACAGAAGATCGGGCCGGGAATGAACCGGAAATGCCGGCTGCCATCGTCGGCAGTGTCCAGAACCTCGGACCCAAGAATATCGGCGGGCATCAGATCGGGCGTGAACTGAATGCGGCTGCCATGCAGGCCCATCACCGTCGACAGAGTCTCGACCAAGCGTGTCTTGCCCAAACCCGGCAGACCGATCAACAGGGCATGGCCGCCGCACAAAAGTGCGGTCAGCGTCAGGTCCACGACCCTCTCCTGCCCGATGAAGCGGCGGGTGATCGAGGCCTTGGCCTCTTGCAGCTTGTTTTCCAGCGCTTCGATCTCGGCTACGAGGTCGGCAGGTTCGGTCATGACTTTCCCTTCCGTGGACTATTATGATTGAAGTGTATCGCGCTGAGAGGAAATGGCAAAAGCAATGAGCGGACAAAAACCTGTGAAACCGTCGCCAGATGGTCTGGCGGCATCGGTCAAAGCGGCCAAAACCAACGGTTTACCGCCCGTTCACCTCTGGAATCCTCCGTTTTGCGGCGATCTGGACATCAAGATCGCAAAAGATGGCACATGGAGTTATTTAGGCTCACCCATCAACCGTTTCGAGCTTGTGAAGCTTTTTTCCTCAATTCTTAAGAAGGAAGGCGGCAAATACTTCCTCGTCACCCCGGTCGAGAAGGTGGGAATCACTGTCGAAGACGCGCCGTTTGTCGCTGTGGATTTCGACCGGGACGGGGATGGAAAGGACCAGTCCTTGACCTTCACAACCCATGTTGGCGACAGGGCCGTGGCCGGAGTTGATCATCCGATCCGAATTGTAATCGACCCGGAGACAGACGAACCCTCACCCTACATATTGATCCGCGACAACCTCGAAGCCCGCATAGATCGCAAAAGCTTTTACCGCCTCGTCGAGATCGGAACGCACCATGACGGCTGGTTCGGTGTTTGGTCAGGCGGGCAGTTCTTTGGCCTGATCCCTTCAGCCGACCTGAGCTGACCGTGGCGCGCGATCCTGTGCCAGCACGACAGCCATTGCAACAATGCCCGCACCCAGTGCCCGGGTCCAGTTCCATTCGTCCCCCAGCATCAGCATGATCAGCATCACGTAGAACGGGGCGACATTGATGTGAAAAGAGGCCAGCGCCACGCCCAGCTTGCCGACGGAGGTGATGAAAAATACCTGGCTGAGACCCATGGAGATAAGCGCATAGATCATCAGCATGCCTGCCTGCTGCATGTCGAACGCAGTTGCAGGCATCACGTCCAGACCAAACTGCGCCGATCCGAAAACCAGCAGCGATGCCATGGCCAGCCCTCCGACAAAGGTGATCGTCGTGCGTCCAGTCTGGCTCAGTTCGGCGAAATCCCGGGCGGTTGCCATGCTGGCCCAGCAAAATAGCACCGTTGATCCAACCGCACAGGCCGCGCCCAGACCCAACTGGGCCGGGGCCAAGGCGCTGGTGGCGATCAACCCGCCGACAATCGATACAGCTACGCCCAGCGCAAAATTCCACTTAAGCCGGCGTGTGCCAGCAGCCAATTCAAGCAATGTGGCCACCAAAGGTGCGCAAGAGACGATGATTGCCACCGTTACCGGGTCGGTTAGCTTTTGCGCCAAGATCAACAGGAACATTCCTAACCCGATTCCAAGGCCGCCGACGGTCATTGCATGACCCCAGCGGGCTGAAACAACCCGGCGCGGCCCGTCCAGAATCACCCAGACCGGCACCATCACCAACACGGCCAGCGACAGTCGCGCGGCCAACAGGGCGACGGGCGGCCATGTTTGCAACAGCACTTCGGCCGCCGGAAACCCGGCCGCCCATGTCAGCATCGATGCCACGGCCAACCCGTTGCCCGACAAGGCAGAATGCTGTCCCGCCGGCGCAGAAAGGCTGTTCCCGCGGACGGGGTCTGGGCTCATCGCCATCGTTTTCAAACCTTCCATTGGCACGGCGTCAGAAAATTGATTCGCCGCAATGCAGGAAGCGTTTCCGATTTCATCGGGTCGATCTGGTCGAATTTCGACAAACTGTCGTTTTCTGTCACTTTCACAGAAATCAACGCGCGGATAAGGTCGGGCCACCAGAAATCCATGGGCCGCCTATGCCAAAATTCGCCGCGAATATCTCATTGCTCTTTGCCGAACTTCCGTATCTGGATCGGTTTCAGGCAGCGGCAGATGCCGGGTTCCAGGCGGTCGAGATCCTGTTTCCGTACGAACTTGCTGCAAAAGAAACCCGGCGTGCCTTGCTGGCCAACGGGCTCGAACTGGTTCTGATCAACGCGCCCCCGCCGAATTATACCGGTGGCGCACCGGGTTATGCCGCCATCCCCGGCGGTGCGTCCCGGTTTCAGTCTGATATCCGCCGCGTTCTGCGCTACGCTCAGGTGCTGCGGCCGGGCTTCATTCATATCATGTCCGGATACGCAGCCGGGACGGATGCGTTGGACTGCTTCGTGCAAAACTTGCAGTGGGCCGCCGATTTCGCACCGCAGCAGACTTTCACGATCGAACCCCTCAATCCGATGTCCCAACCCGGCTATTTCTTGAACGACTATGATCTGGCGACCGAGGTACTGGGCCGCGTGGATCGCCCGAATGTCGGTCTGCAATATGACAGTTTTCACGCACATATGATCCACGGCGACGCGCTGGCCGTCTGGGAGCGTTTTCACCCCAGTGTTGTCCACGCCCAGATTGGGGCCGCCCCCGAACGTTCTGAACCGGGGCGCGGGCCTACGGATTTCGCGCAGCTTTTCGCGGCAATGGATGATGCTGGTTACAGCGGTTGGGTCAGCGCCGAATACGCGCCTTCTACGGCTCGAACGGATGCGACCCTGGCTTGGATGCGACGTTGACGCCGTTCATCGGGCTGGAATTCGCTGCCCGGATGACGCACACAACAGGCAAACCGTTTTCGAGGATGCCCGATATGATTCCTGCCCGCTTTGCCCATGCCATCTTTGGACTGATCATGTCAGGGCTGATGTCGTGCATTGTCACCGGGATCGCTACGGTCAAGGCAGTTGGGTTCCATCCTGAAACGCTGGGTGACTGGATGGCGTCCTGGGCCTTTTGCTGGCCTATCGCGTTTACGGTGATCCTGGTCCTTGGACCTTCGGTCAAACGTATGGTCGAAGGGTGGGTCAGGCCACAGGGCTGACCCGGAAGGCCGACCTGGCGCTAGTGCGCCTCGGCCCAGTTCGCACCCTGGCCGGCATCCACGCTCAGCTTCACATCCAGTTTCACTGCCGGGTCCGAGGCACCCTCCATCACCGCGCGCGCCACGTCGATCAGCGGATCCACGGAATCCTCGGCGACTTCGAACAACAGTTCGTCATGGACCTGCAACAGCATCTTGGCGGGCAGCCCGTTGATCGCACCCGGCATCCGCACCATCGCGCGCCGGATCACATCCGCCGCCGTGCCCTGAATCGGCGCGTTGATCGCCGCCCGGCGCGAAAATCCTGCATGCGGCCCCTTGGCGTTGATCTCGGGCGTGTGGATCTTGCGCCCGAACAAGGTTTGGACATAGCCGTGCTCTTTGGCAAATGCCACCGTGTCATCCATATATTGGCGAATGCCCGGAAAGCGTTCAAAATAGCGGTCGATGAAACCCTGCGCCTCGGCCCGCGGTATGCGCAGGTTGCGCGCCAGGCCGAAGCCCGAGATGCCATAGATCACACCAAAGTTGATCGCCTTGGCCTGACGGCGGATGTCCGGCGTCATCTCGTCCAGTGGCACGTCGAACATTTCCGACGCGGTCATGGCGTGGATGTCCAGCCCATCGGCAAAGGCCTGTTTCAGGGTCGAAATGTCGGCGATATGCGCCAGGATGCGCAGCTCGATCTGGCTGTAGTCGAGGCTGACCAGAACATTGCCCGGCTCGGCGACAAAGGCCTCGCGGATGCGGCGGCCCTCCTCGGTGCGCACGGGGATATTCTGCAAATTGGGGTCGGTCGAGGCCAGACGCCCGGTATTCGCCCCGGTGATGGCATAAGACGTGTGCACCCGGCCCGTGTCGGGGTTGATATGGGTCTGAAGCGCATCGGTATAGGTCGATTTCAGCTTGGACAGCTGGCGCCAATCCAGCACACGGCGCGGCAGTTCATGCTCGGTCGCCAGATCTTCCAAGATATCGGCCCCGGTCGAGTACTTGCCGGTCTTGCCCTTCTTGCCGCCTTCCAGGCCCATCTTGTCGAACAGGATCTCACCCAACTGCGCGGGGGAACCGACATTGAAATTCTCACCCGCCAACTCGTGGATTTCAGCCTCTAAACCGGCCATTTTCTGGGCAAAGGCGTTCGACATACGGCTCAGCACATCACGGTCGACCTTGATGCCATGCATCTCCATCTCGGCCAGAACCGGCACAAGTGGTCGTTCGAGCGTCTCGTAGACAGTCGTCACCTGCACCCGGTGCAATTGTGGTTTGAACAGTTTCCACAGGCGCAGCGTTATATCCGCATCCTCGGCGGCATAGGCGGTGGCCTCGTCGATCGGCACCTTGTCGAAGGTGATCGCAGATTTGCCTGACCCCAGCAGCGGCTTTATCGGGATCGGCGTGTGGCTGAGATACCGTTCCGAGAGTGTATCCATACCGTGCCCGTGCTCACCGCCATGCATGGCATAGGACATCAGCATCGTATCATCGATGGGGGTCACATCGATACCGTGACGCCGGAAAATCTTGGCATCGTATTTCATGTTCTGCCCGATTTTGATGATCGACGGATCCTCAAGCACCGGCTTCAGCAGCGTCAGCGCCTCATCCAGCGGCATTTGCCCTTCAGCCAGCGCGTCCGACCCGAACAGATCATCCGCCGCGCCATCGTGGTGGGTCAGCGGGATGTAACAGGCTTCGCGGGCCTCGACACAGAGCGAAATACCGACCAGATCGGCGATCATTTCATTCAGACCGGTGGTTTCGGTATCAACCGCGATCCAGCCTCGTTCATGGGCCTGATCGATCCATTTTTGCAAAGCCGCTGCATCACGGACACATTCATACTTTGCCGCGTCAAACGGGATCGTCTCGGCCTCAACTTCCTTGGACGCAGGCGCCGGAGCGTCGGCGATGGCCGGTGCTTCGGCCCCCAGCTTGTCGGCGATCCGTTTGGTCAGTGTGCGGAATTCCATATCCGCCAGAAAACCCAGCAGGGTCTCGGCATCGGGCTCTCTCACTTCAAGGTCATCCAGCGTGAAATCCACCGGTGTGTTCTCGTCCAGCTGCACCAGTTTCTTCGACAGTTCGATCTGATCGCGCTTTTCGATCAGGGTCTGCCGGCGCTTGGGCTGTTTGATTTCTTCCGCGCGATCCAGCAGCGTTTCCAAATCGCCATATTCATTGATCAGGAGGGCCGCCGTTTTAACGCCAATGCCCGGAGCGCCCGGCACATTGTCAACGGAATCCCCGGCCAGCGCCTGAACATCCACAACGCGCTCGGGGCCAACTCCAAACTTCTCGATCACGCCGTCCCGGTCGATACGCTTGTTCTTCATCGCATCCAGCATCTCGACGCCGTCACCGACCAACTGCATCAGATCCTTGTCAGAGCTTACGATGGTCACGCGGCCCCCAGCCTCGCGCGCCTGCACGGTCAGGGTGGCGATGATGTCGTCGGCCTCATAGCCTTCGAGTTCCTTGCAGGCGATATTGAACGCTTTTGTCGCCTCGCGGGTCAGTGGAATTTGCGGGCGCAGGTCCTCGGGCATCGCTTCGCGGTTGGCCTTGTACAGGTCGTACAGATCATTCCGGAATGTGTGCGACCCCTTGTCGAAAATCACCGCCACATGGGTTGGCGCATCCGGCCCGGTGTTCCCTTCGACATATTTCTGAAGCATGTTGCAGAACCCGGACACCGCCCCAATCGGCAGACCATCCGACTTGCGGGTCAGCGGAGGCAGCGCGTGATAGGCCCTGAAAATAAAGGCCGATCCGTCGATAAGATGCAGGTGACATCCTTTTCCGAAATTGCTCATGCGCGCGCTCCCTGTCGGTCAGGGATGGTTCTGCCACAGGGTCGCGCGGGTGACCAGCCAAGAACGCAGCCTAACCGCCAAACAATCCCGAGAAGACGTCAGAGAAACTGTTCAGCAAAGCCATGATCACCAACACCCCCAGCAAGGCAAAAAACGCAAAGGCAAAGAACTGGAACAGGATTGCCCCCGTACCTATAACCATTCCGGCGATGGCAGGGCGCCGCTTTTCGTGACGCAGGATACCAACGGCTGATATGACGATCGCAAGCCCGCCAAGCATGGCGACACCGATCCGCAGGAAATCATCCAGATCGCGGGCGCGGGCAACGGGTTCGGGCTGTTCCATCCCCGCAGCGGCCCTCAGGGTCGATTTGCCGATCTCGGCCGCCAGTTCGCCCAGCGACACACCCGCAGTCTGCTGAGGTGCAAAGGGCCCCGCCCAGAATACGAACAACGCAGCAAACAACGCCAAAGACGCGATGCAGAACCCAACCCAGCCGAAAACCGGGTTCACATTGTCAGTGGCCGAAATTCCGGTCATCACGTATCCCTGCTTTGGTTGCGCCAAAGCACTAACATGAAAACCGAGGCAAGATTTGGGCAAAACCCGGTTGGTCGGGCAATCAGCCCTGTTCACGGCCCTTCAGCACATATTTGCAGTCGCAATAAGGGCATTCGACCCAGCCCGTATCCTCGGGGATTTGCAGCCAGACGCGCGGATGGCCCAATGCGCCTTCGCCGCCGTCACAGGCGACACGGGCGGTTTCGACGATCTTGGTTTCCGGCGCTTCGATGGTCACGGCTGGCGATCCTTCTTCGGTTGTCGGCCTCGCGGGCATGTATTAGGTGCGTTTATGAGCGATGAGCAATCCGGGGGCAAGAGCCACATGAGCGATGCGGCAATCAGGATCGAAGGTCTGCGCAAGACCTATCGAGGCGGCAAGGGTCAGCCTGAGAAACACGCGCTTAAAGGCATTGATTTGACTGTTCCCAAAGGTTCGGTTTTCGGACTGCTGGGCCCGAACGGCGCCGGGAAATCGACCCTGATCAATATTCTCGCCGGGTTGGTGGTGAAGTCCTCGGGCCGAGTGTCGATCTGGGGCTTCGATCAGGATCAGAATCCGCGACAGTCCCGCGCCGCCATCGGCGTTATGCCGCAGGAGCTGAACCTTGACCCGTTCTTCACCCCGCGCGGCGCGCTCGAGGTGCAGGCCGGGCTCTATGGCGTTCCCAAATCGCAGCGGCGCAGCGATGAAATCCTTGAACTGGTCGGCCTCAGCGACAAGGCCGAGGCCTATGCCCGCACGCTGTCGGGCGGGATGCGGCGGCGGCTGCTGCTGGCCAAGGCGCTGGTGCACCACCCGAAAATCCTGGTGCTGGACGAACCCACCGCCGGCGTGGACATCGAGCTGCGCCAGATGCTGTGGGCCAATGTGCGCAAGCTGAACCAGCAGGGCATGACCATCATCCTGACCACCCATTATCTGGAAGAAGCGCAGGAGATGTGCGACCAAATCGCCATCATCAACCACGGTGAAAAGATCGCGCAGGACAGTACCGCCAACCTGCTGGGCCGCATGGACAGCCGGACCATGGTCATTGTGCCGGACACCCCGGTGGTCGACCTGCCGGTGACCGAAGGCGTCGAGGCCAGCTTACGTGAAGACGGCAGCCTTATACTGCAATATCGCAGCGCCCGGACCAGCGCCGAGCAGGTTCTGGAATCCGTCCGGGCGGCGGGCATCCGCATCCGCGACGTGCGCACCGAAGAGGCCGATCTCGAGGATGTGTTCCTGGCCCTGACATCCTCGCGCACCGACGATGCCCCGGCCGACGATCAGGACCAGCCGCGCCGGGGCATGCACCGGGTCAAGCTCTAAGCCCGGTCTATCCGCGCTTGGTAGCAGTTGTTCCGTGCCGATCTGACGTGAATATAGGCCACGTCCGGGCGGGTAAAAATGTCGCTGACTTTTGCGTCGGTCTGATCTTTGGGCGTGATTGCCCCGGTGCCATAAACGATCCGGTCATCCGGTCCATACCCCTTGATCAGATAGTCGGGTGCACTGGTCAAAATCTCGGGCAGGGCGTCGCCTTCATAGCGCTCGCAAGGCGTTGCGCACAGAAAGATCGGCCCTGTTTCAGCGTATGGATGTGGCTCTAAAAAGGGGCGATGCGCCAATATCAGCATCTTTGCGCCTTCGGGAATGTTCTTCAGACAGTGGCGACAGGGATTGCCAGCCCCCGACGAAACGGCGCGCTCGGGCGCGGCGCCATATGCATCAGGCTGACCTGCCTGAAGGGCGCGGACTTCGTCAGTGGGCAGAGCGGTGATCTTGAACATATCAGGTCTCCTTTTTCTGCAAGCATGCGCGCCTGGCCTGGTCCAGACGACCCGTTTCCTGCGCAAAGGACTCGAAAAAGAACAAAACAAGAATATAATGACGAATCGCCATGTATGCCGAGCTGTCGATCACGTCGAACTTCACCTTTCTCACCGGGGCCTCGCACCCCGAGGAGTACATGGAGCGCGCCGTCACCCTGGGCCTGCCCGCCATCGCCATCGCCGATGACAACTCGGTGGCGGGCATCGTCCGCGCCCACACCCAGGCGCGCGAGATCGCCCGCAAGGTGCGTGAGCGCCGCGCGTGGGAGGAGCAGAACACGCCCATCGGCCCGCCCTGCCCCGATCACATCCCGAAACCGCCCTCGTTCCCGGTGCATGTGGTGCCGCGCCTGATCCCGGCGGCACGGCTGATTTTTACCGATGCCCCGCCCGTCACCGCCCTGCCCATCAACCGGCAGGGCTGGGCCAGCCTGTGCCGCCTCCTGTCCACCGGACGGCTGCGCGCGGCCAAGGGCGAGTGCATCCTGCACCTGTCCGACCTGCTGGAATTTTCCGACGGTCTGCACCTGCTGCTCTGGCCACAGGCGGGCCGTCCGACCGGCGGCGCGAGCGGGTGGCGGACACAGGCGCAACAGCTGACACGCCGCTTTGCCGGGCGCATGCATCTGCTGATGCATCCCCGCTATGACGGGGCGGACACGGCATTTTTCCATTTGTTAGAGGCTGAATCGCATCATCTGGGCCTGCCCACTCTCGCCAGCGCCGCACCGATGATGCATCACGGCTCGCGCCGCAAGCTGGGTGATGTGCTGACCGCGATCCGCCTGCGCCGCAAGGTGGACGATCTGGGCCGCCACGCGCTGGCCAATGGCGAACAGCGCCTGCGCTCGGAACCCGAGATGCTGCGCATCTTCAAGGGCTTTGAGGGCGCCGTGGCCCGCGCTTATGCGCTCAGCCAGGAACTCACATTCTCGCTGGACGAGCTGCGCTATGAATATCCCAGCGAGGGCAGCGACAAGGAAACCCCGACCCAGCGCCTGCATCGGCTGGCGCATGAAGGGTTGAAATGGCGTTATCCCGCCGGGGCGTCCGAGAAAGCCAAAAAGATGCTGGCGCATGAACTGACGCTGATCGGCAAGCTGAAATACGAACCCTACTTCCTGACCGTCCGCGACATCGTCCATTTCGCCCGCTCGCGCGGTATCCTGTGCCAAGGGCGCGGGTCTGCGGCCAATTCGGTGGTCTGTTTCTGTCTCGGCATCACCGAGGTCAGCCCGGAGATGGGCACCATGGTGTTCGAACGTTTCGTCTCCGAGGCGCGGGACGAGCCGCCCGACATCGACGTCGATTTCGAACATGAACGCCGCGAAGAGGTGATCCAGCACATCTATGAACGCTATGGCCGCCACCGCGCGGGGTTGTGCGCCACGGTGATCCACTATCGCGGCAAGCGCGCCATCCGCGAGGTGGGCCGCGCCATGGGCCTGACCGAAGACACGATTTCCGCCCTGTCCTCGCAGCTGTGGGGGTTCTTCTCGGCCTCGGGGCTCGAGGCGGAACGGATGCGCGAAATCGGCCTCGACCCCGAGGATCGGCGCCTGAAACAGACTCTAACACTGGTGCATCAGATCAACGGCTTCCCCCGCCACCTGTCCCAGCATGTGGGCGGATTCATCATCACCGAGGGTCGTCTGGACGAGCTGGTGCCCCTCGAGAATGCCACGATGGAGGACCGCACCGTCATCTGCTGGGACAAGGATGACATCGATTCCCTGGGCATCCTGAAGGTCGATGTTCTGAGCCTCGGCATGCTGACCTGCATCCGCAAGGCCTTTGACCTGATCGCCCAGCACCACCAGACGAGTTACACGCTCGCCACCCTGCCGCCCGAGGACCCGGCGGTCTATGACATGCTGTGCCGCGCGGATTCGGTGGGCGTGTTCCAGGTGGAATCACGTGCGCAGATGAACTTCCTGCCCCGGATGCGGCCGCGCAATTTCTATGATCTGGTGATCGAGGTCGCCATCATCCGCCCCGGCCCCATCCAGGGCGACATGGTGCATCCCTATATCCGCCGCCGTAATGGTGAGGAAGAGGTCAGCTTCCCCTCGGACGCACTGGGCGAGGTGCTGGGCAAGACGCTGGGCGTGCCGCTGTTTCAGGAACAGGCGATGCAGATCGCCATCGTCGGCGCGGGCTTCACCCCCGAACAGGCCGACCGGCTGCGGCGGTCGCTGGCGACTTTCAAGAAGCATGGGTCCGTCAGCGAATTCCGCACCCTGTTCCTGCGCGGGATGCAGCGCAACGGCTATGACGCCGAATTTGCCGAGCGGTGTTTCTCGCAGATCGAGGGGTTCGGCTCCTACGGCTTCCCCGAAAGCCACGCGGCCAGCTTTGCGCTGCTGGTCTATGCCAGTGCCTGGATCAAATGCCACCATCCGGGCATCTTCGCCTGCGCGCTGCTGAATTCGCAGCCGATGGGGTTCTATGCCCCCGCCCAGATCGTGCGCGATGCGCGCGAACATGGCGTGCAGGTGCGCCCGGTCTGCATCAATGCCAGCTTCTGGGACAACGTGATGGAGCCCGACGGCCATGGCGGGCTGGCCCTGCGGCTGGGCTTTCGCCAGATCAAGGGCCTCAGCGAAGAGGACGCCAGCTGGCTGACCGCCGCGCGCGGCAATGGCTATCATCAGGTTGATGACGTCTGGCGCCGCGCGGGCCTTGGCCCCTCGGTGATCGAGCGTCTGGCCGAGGCCGATGCCTTTGCCGCCTGCGGCCTGACCCGACGCGAGGCCTTATGGCAGGCCAAGGCGATCGCCACCGCCCGGCCTCTGCCGCTCTTCGCGCAGGATCTGGAAGGCGAGGCGCTGGACGAACCCGCCGCCCATCTGCCGCAGATGTCGCTGGACGAACAGGTGGTCGAGGATTACGTCGCCACCCGCCTGAGCCTGCGGGCACACCCGGTGGCCCTGTTGCGGCACCTGCTGACGCCGGGGCAGCGCGACAATACCACCTCTGTCACATAACGCCGGAACCGCCTATCTGCCAAAAAAACAGAGTCGAAAACAGGCCACCATGACCAGACCAACCCTTCCGCCGCGCTTTCCCGCGACGCCCGAGCAGATCAACGCACAGGTTCGCGCCTTTTACGCCCGTGTGCGGCAGGACGCGGTACTTGGCCCGGTATTCGCCAACCATGTCACCGACTGGCCCGCGCATGAGGAAAAGATCGCATCCTTCTGGCGCAACGCCATCCTGTTCGAGCGCAGCTATGACGGCAACCCGCAGCGGGTGCATATCGAACGACCGGACGTAAAGCCCGAGATGTTCGCCCATTGGCTGGACCTGTTCGAAGAGGTCGCCACCCAGACCCTGCCCCCGGAAACCGCCACACCCTGGGTCGCTCTGGCGCGCCGCATCGGTGTTGGGATGAAGGCCGGGGTGCAATCGGCCCGCCAGCCCAAGGACGCGCCACCGATCCTGCGTTGAGCCCACGTCATGGCTGCCTTGCTATGTTAGCGGTAAATTAGGGGCTATGCGGGTCGAGGAAATAGGGTTAGTCAGAGACAAGACAGCCCCTTTTGCGCTGCCCCTTCACATCGACACATCACCCGAGGCCGACCCATGAGCACTCAGAACACCACCCTCCGGGGTCTTGGCTATGC
Organism: Ruegeria sp. H8; assembly: GCF_056532905.1. Taxonomy (NCBI): domain Bacteria; kingdom Pseudomonadati; phylum Pseudomonadota; class Alphaproteobacteria; order Rhodobacterales; family Roseobacteraceae; genus Ruegeria; species Ruegeria sp. H8. The sequence continues at coordinate 143,420 of NZ_JBQFNY010000003.1, forward strand.
ATTCGCGGGCTTTGCGGTCTTTGCCACCCATGACGCGCTGATCAAGACGCTGGGCGGGACCTACTCGGTGATGCAGATCATCTTTTTTGCCACGCTGTTTTCCTTTGTCCCGATGGCCGTGACGATCTTGACGGACCGGACCACGGGCAACTTTCGGCCGCATCACCCCTGGTTGGTGTTGCTGCGCTCGGGTCTGATGGTCACGGCCATGTCCTGCGCGTTCTATGCCTTTTCGGTCCTGCCCCTGGCCGAGGTCTATTCGTTGCTGTTTTCTTTCCCGCTGATCGTCACGGTCCTGTCGATTCCGATACTGGGCGAAGTCGTCCGGGCCCAGCGCTGGGCTGCGGTTGGCGTGGGTCTGATCGGGGTGCTGATCGTTCTGCGCCCCGGCGCAACGGATATCACGCTCGGCCATCTGGCCGCCCTGATGGCCGCATTCTGTAGCGCCTTCGCATCGGTGCTGGTTCGCAAGATCGGGAACGAGGAACGCTCGGCCGTCCTGATCCTGTATCCGATGCTGCTGGCGATCGTGGTCATGAGCCTGGCCCAACCGGCCGTTTATCAGCCGCCGTCCCTGTTGCATCTGGCCATGATGGCGCTGGTCGGCGTGTTTTCCGTGATCGCCCAACACCTGATCATTCTGGCCTATCGGGCTGCGCCTGCAGGCGTCATCGCCCCCAGCCAGTACAGCCAGATCATCTGGGCCACGATATTCGGCATGATGTTCTTTGGCGAAACGCCCGACATGTGGGTCGCAGTCGGAGCCAGCATTATCATCGCGTCCGGTGTGTTCGTTGTCTGGCGCGAGAGCCGGGCCAATGTATCGCCGAACAAGCCGGTTCTGCGCGTCCGCTCGCCGCGTTCCGACACCGGCGCCTCGGCGCGGCCGGGCTCGTAGGGCGGCCGCTACTGATCTTTAAGCCTGATCTTCCGGCCACCGTTTTCGCCTGTTTCCTCGAACTTCCCGGTGGCTCGTACCAAGTCGCTCAGCCGCTTGAAGCCATAGGTTCGCGTGTCGAAATCCGGATAGTTCATGCCGAGCTGACTGCCGACCCAGCCAAGGCCCGCCCATCCGTCCGGTTCCTCGGATTTGAGCACGACATTCCGGATCAACTGATAAGCATGGTTCAGCTCTTGTTTGGCAGAGGGCTTCTTAGCTTTCTCCGGGGAATCGTTCGCCTGCACCTCCTCCTTTTTGATATTCTCGATGTAGATGAACCGGTTGCAAGCCGCGACAAAGGCTTTGGGCGTCTTTTCTTCGCCGATCCCGAACACGCTCAACCCTTGTTCTCGTATCCGGCTGGCAAGCCGGGTAAAGTCGCTGTCTGACGACACCAGTACAAACCCACCGAACCGGCCGGAATGCAATATGTCCATGGCATCAATCACAAGGGCGATATCCCCGGCGTTCTTGCCAGTGGTATTGGCGAATTGCTGGTGCGGTACGATGGCGTATTCCGCCAGTTTCTCGGCGCTCCAACCCTGCGGCGTACCGCCCGAGAAATCTCCGTAGATCCGGCGCAGGCTTGCCTCACCCAATGTGGCAACTTCTTCGAAAATCTCGGCAACATGCTTTGCCGGAACGTTTTCGGCGTCAATCAGAACGGCCAAGCGTTCCGTTGCTTCAGTGGTCAATTTAGTCACTCTATTCAAATATTTATCAATATCCTGAAGATAGGAGACAAAAAGGGCGGGTTAAACCCCGCCCTTGCAATTTCTGGGTGTCAGTAAATCACCACCGACCGAATGCTTTCGCCCTTGTGCATCAGGTCAAAGCCGGTGTTGATGTCGTCCAGACCCATGGTGTGGGTGATCATCGGGTCGATCTCGATCTTCCCTTCCATGTACCAGTCGACGATCTTGGGCACGTCCGTGCGCCCACGTGCGCCGCCGAAAGCTGTACCGCGCCACGACCGGCCTGTGACCAGCTGGAACGGACGGGTCGAGATTTCGGCCCCCGCGGGCGCCACGCCGATGATGATCGACTCACCCCAGCCTTTATGCGCCGATTCCAGCGCCGCGCGCATCACGCCGACATTGCCTGTTGCATCAAAGGTGTAATCCGCGCCGCCCTTGGTCAGGTTCACCAGATAGGGCACCAGATCGCCCTCGACCTCGGACGGGTTGACGAAATCGGTCATGCCGAACTTGGTGGCCATCTCGACCTTGGCGGGGTTCAGGTCGACGCCGACGATCTGATCGGCCCCGGCCAGACGCAGGCCCTGGATCACGTTCAGACCGATCCCGCCCAGACCGAACACGATGGCGCGGCTGCCGATTTCAACCTTGGCAGTGTTGATCACCGCGCCGATGCCCGTGGTCACGCCGCAGCCGATATAGCAGATCTTGTCGAACGGCGCGTCTTCGCGCACCTTGGCCAGTGCAATCTCGGGCAGAACCGTGTGGTTCGAGAAGGTCGAGCAGCCCATGTAATGCAGGATCGGATCGCCATCCAGCGTCGAAAAGCGCGAGGTGCCGTCGGGCATCAGCCCCTGGCCCTGCGTCTCGCGGATGGCCTGGCACAGGTTGGTCTTGGGATGCAGACAGTATTCGCACTCGCGACATTCGGGGGTGTAGAGCGGGATCACGTGATCGCCTGGCTTCAGGCTGGTCACACCCGGGCCGACCTCGACCACCACGCCGGCGCCCTCGTGCCCCAGAATGGCCGGGAACAGGCCTTCGGGGTCGGCGCCCGACAGGGTGAATTCATCCGTATGACAGATGCCAGTGGCCTTGATTTCAACCAGAACCTCGCCCGCCTTTGGGCCTTCAAGGTTCACATCCATCACTTCCAAAGGTTTGCCCGCCTGTACGGCGACGGCAGCACGGGTACGCATGGTACTTATCTCCCTGTCACTTTTGCCCCGACCCTGCGTCAAATACAGGGTGTTTTCAACTGTGCTTTCTTGGCAGGTTGGCTAATTGTTTGATATTGCAGAAACGACATTGCCAGAATGAGGAACGCCAATGCACCGTTTTTTACCGATCTTTATCTTTCTGGCGGCCTGCGCAGACACAAGCGTTCCGCAGGATGTCGCCACCACCTCAGAAGACGCTCCTGTTGATCTGGCATTTTGCAAGGGCGAGCCCTTTGCCGAAACGGTCGGTCAGCCCGTGTCGACGATTCAGGCCGATCTTCCCGAACGGTCTCGTGTTTTGGGCCCGGATGACATCGCCACACAGGATTACCGTATCGACAGGCTGAACGTCTATGTGAACGACGCTGGTGTTATTCAGCGTCTGACCTGCGGGTAAGCGTGGACTCGGCAGGTGATTCTGGATTAAGAACAAAATAAGAACATCAATGATGCCTGCCGATGCCCAAACGCCGAATTCTTTCGCTGTGGTTTCCCCGTCTGGGGGCCGAACGGCTGGTCCGCGCCGCGCGGGGCCTGCATGCCGGGCCTTTGGCCGTTGTGGCCGAACAGTCGAACATGCAGATCGTCACGTCATTGAATGCCGAGGCACAGGCCGCCGGATTGCGCGTGGGTCAGCCGGTACGCGATGCCCATGCCATGTGCGCCAGCTTGATCACCCGCCCTCGCAACGCCCCGGTCGAGGCTGCGTTTCTGACCGCGCTGCGCCGCTGGGCGGGCAAGTTCAGCCCATGGGTGGCCGAAGAGGCCCCCGATGGCCTGATCGTTGACCTGTCGGGCTGTGCCCATCTGTTCGGCGGTGAAGAGACCTTGCTGAGCGTGCTTGAGACCGACTGCGCCGACATGGGCCTGAGCGTGCAGATGGGTATCGCCGACACGCTGGGCGCGGCCTGGGCGCTGGCCCGCTATGCCGGGCAAGAGGCCACGTCTTACCGCAACGGCGACGCCATCAACCAAGAGGCCCGCGCCACCCGCGCCCGGGCAAGCAAGCGGCGGCACTGGACCAGGGGCGGGGCCGCGCCACAGGTGATGGCGCTGGGCGGTGGCGCGCGGATTGCCACGCCGGGGCAGGCCTATGGCGCGCTCAGCCCCCTGCCCATCGCGGCGCTGCGGCTGGACGATCAGACCGTGGCGCAACTGAACCGCCTGGGCCTGCGCCGGATCGGTGATCTGCTGGGCCAGCCGCGTGCCAGTTTGGCACGGCGGTTCGGCCGCGGGCTGGTGTTGCGTCTGGATCAGGCGATGGGCAGCGCGCCCGAGCCGGTCTCGCCCGCCCGTCCGCCACATCACTTTGCGGTGCGGATGACTCTGCCCAACCCGATTGGCCTGGTCGAAGACGTGATGGCCGCTGTCGATCGGATTCTGCCAACGCTCTGCACCAAACTGGAAGAGAAGGGGCGCGGGGTCCGCACGCTGCGTCTGGAAGCCCACCGTGCGGATCAGGCCGCTGAAATCATCGAGATCGGCCTGGCCCGTCCGACCTATGACAAAAATCGCATTCGTCCTTTGTTAGAGATGAAAATTGACAAGATCGACGCAGGCTATGGCATCGACTTACTGCGGCTTGAAGCGATCCAGACAGAACCCATCCACGCCCGTACCATCGCCGGTCATGCCGAAGCGCGCCGCGCGGCCCGCAACCGGCTTGAGGGCAATACAGCCGTGGATGACCTTACGGCCAAGCTGGGCGCGCGGGTCGGGCTGGACGCGATCACCCGGCGGCATCCTGCGGCCTCTCATATCCCCGAGAAAACGGCGCAAACGCTGGCGGCGGCCTGGTCGGAACCCGCGCGCGACTGGCCTGCCCCGCCGCGCCCCCGCCCCTTGCAGATGTGGCAGCCCGAACCCGTGATGGCCCCGGAAACCCCGAATGTGCCCTGCACCTTTCGCTGGCGTGGACGAGATTGGCGACTGGCGCAGGCCACCGGCCCGGAACGCATCGCGCCGGAATGGTGGCTGGATGACCCCAACTGGCGCAGCGGAGTACGCGATTACTGGGTGGTGGTGACAGAACAGGGAGAGCGCCTGTGGTTGTTCTATGGCCACGGAGGCGCGATGTCCGCCGGCTGGTTCTGTCAGGGGCAGTTTTGTTAGAGTCTATTTTCCACGATAAACCAGCAGATCCGGCAGACAGTCGATCAGACGAATGCACCAGGAAAACGGTGCCGGAAAATCCGTACGGAAACGACGACGCGCCATCGCCTTGACCACGCGATCCGCCGCATCCTCGGGCGACATCAACATCGGCATCTTGAAACCGTTCTTCTCGGTCAGGCGGGTCTTGATGAAGCCCGGATTGACGATACGCACCGTCACGCCCGTACCTGCCAGATCATGCCGCATCGTCTCGGCCAGAGAAATCAGTGCGGCCTTGCTGGCGCCATACCCGATGGCGGCGGGTAGCCCGTGATACCCGGCCAGTGACCCGATCAAAGTAACCTCTCCCTGGCCTGCTCGGACAAAACCCGGAACGGTTTCACCCAGAACCCGCAGCGCACCCAGATAGTTCACATCGCTCATCCTGAGCGACGCCTCGGTGTCCCATTCGGCCGAACGCATGGGGTCATACGCACCTGCATTGTAAACCAGCCCGTCGACATGCCCCGCCTCGGCAACAGCCGAACGAACAGAGTCTAACTCGGTCACATCGCACCGGATCGCGCGCGCATCCGGCAGTTCAGAACACAGTTCGGACAACCGCTCAAGATTGCGCGCAGACAGGATCAGGGAAGCACCCTGTTGGCCGAGCGCATGCGCCAAAGCGCGACCCAGCCCTTCGCTTGCGCCGATGATCCAAATGGTTTTGCCGTCAAAGCTGCTCATGTGTGGGCCGATTCAGTTGTGTTTCACCATAATACGGCCTCGCATCCGCTTCGGATCAAAACGGTGGCGCAGGTCACGGAAGCTCAAACCAGAAGCCACAAGGTAGTGCATCTGTTAAAAACTTCTAATCGGATTGATCCACTTGTGCCTACCCTGCGTATCTTTTTGTAAACTGTCACATAAAGAGGCTTGAATGTTCGACGAACCCCGGGGTGTACGGAAGAAAATCGCGATTGTAGGTGCAGGCATTTCGGGACTTTCCGCCGCTTACTATCTTTCAGAAAACAACGACGTGACAGTCTATGAGGCCGAACCTCGGCTTGGTGGCCATGCCCGCACGGTGATGGCCGGAAAGAACGGGGATCAACCGGTCGATACGGGCTTCATCGTCTTCAACTATGCGACATATCCCTACCTGACCCGGCTGTTTGATGAGCTGGGCGTGCCCGTGATCGAAAGCGAGATGAGCTTTGGCGCGACAATCGACAATGGCCGCATTGAATACGGGTTGAACAATCTGCGCACACTGACCGCTCAAAAGCGCAATCTGGCGCGTCCGGCTTACTATAAAATGATCGCTGATATTCTGCGGTTTGGCAAAGAAGCCCCAGAAGCCGCCAAGGACGATGACACCACGATTGGCGAATTGGTGGACCAGCTGCGGCTGGGTCACTGGTTCCGGCACAATTATCTGATGCCGATGTGCGGTGCCATCTGGTCTACGCCGGTCGAGTTCGTGGATCAGTTCCCCGCACGCTCTTTGGTGCAGTTTTTCCGCAATCACGCTTTGCTGGCAAGTGGTCGCGCAAACCAGCATCAATGGTACACGGTCAAAGGCGGCAGCATAGAGTATGTCCGCCGGATCGACGCGGCCCTTCGTGCGCGGGGGGCAGAAATACGTCTGGCCAGCCCTGTTCAGAATGTATCCCGTGACGAGATGGGCGTCACCATCCACAGCCAGGGCGCCGTGGATCAGTTCGATGAAATCATCCTGGCCACCCATTCGGACCAGTCGCTTTCCATTTTGGGTGATGGCGCGACCCCCGCGGAAGCCGCTGCATTGGGCGCAATCCGCTACCAGCCCAATACGGCCATATTGCATTGTGACCCAGGTCAGATGCCAAAGCGGCGCGCCTGCTGGTCAAGCTGGACCTATCGTTCGCAAGCCGGAGATGTGGGGGTAACCTACTGGATGAACCGGCTTCAGAACATTCCGGACAGTGACCCGCTGTTTGTAACGCTGAACGCTTCATCAGAAATTCCCGCGGAAAAGATCTATGACCAGGTCGAATTTGCCCATCCGGTCTTCGACAAGGCCGCCCTGAAGGCGCAAGGGCAAATCCGCGAGATGCAGGGACAGAACCGAACTTGGTTTGCCGGTGCTTACAACCGGCACGGATTTCACGAAGACGGGATAGCCAGCGCGATGCATATCGTTGCTCGAATAAATGGTGCCCCGCAAACCATCGGAGCTGAAAATGGCATTCCTGGGAAAGACCCGGCCCTATCTGTTGCCGCTGAATAAGGCGATATGGCGCACAGCGTTTCTTGCACTTTCCTTGCTGATCCCCAATGGGCTGGTCGCGTCGCCGGTCACGGAAGAACTGAACGATGCCCAACTGCGCGGAACCGCGACGTTCCGCTATCTGGGTTTGCCAATCTATGACGCCAAACTCTACACGCCCAAAGGTGCGCCGTTCAGTTGGAGCGAAGATATCGCCCTGCAACTGACCTATCGCAAGAACATCAAGAAGAAAGCGCTGGTCAACTCGACACTTGACGAGATGGACCGCATCGGCCGTTCAGCACCCGTTCGCGACCAACTGAACCGGTGTTTCAAAGCCGTGGCAAAAGGGGACAGTTATCTGGCGGTTTCTGATGGTCCCGATAAGGTCAGTTTCTGGCTGAACGGGCAAAAGACCTGCACCATGGCGTATCCGGGCATCAAGCGCAGTTTCATGTCTGTGTTCCTGGGAGACAACACGCGGTCCGCGTCCTTCACGCGCAGGCTACAGGGGCGGTGATGCGCTATCCCCGGGTCAGTCTCTATGCGTTGATGCTCGCTGCGGCGGGTATCCCGCTTTATATCCACTTGCCGCGCTTTGCAGCCGTGAACCTGGGTATTGGCCTTGGGGTCATTGGTACGGTGCTGCTGGTGATCCGTTTGGTGGATCTGGTGCAGGATCCGCTGATCGGTTGGGCAATCGACCGATGGCCCGGCGGCCAGCTTGCATTTGCGGCGATGGCGGCTTTGGGGCTGGCAATCGGGTTTCCCCTGCTTTTCAATCTGCCGCAGGGTGCCAGCGTGCCGGAACTGGTCGCGATCCTGATCTTGCTGTTCTCGGCGTACAGCCTGGGAACCATTCTTCTGTATGGTCGCAGCGCAACTCTGGCGAAGCGAACCGATCCGAAAGAGCTGATGACACTGGCCGCCTATCGTGAAGGCGGGCAGTTGACCGGGGTGGTCATCGCAGCCAGCGCTCCGGCCCTGTTGGTTGCTTTCGGGGCACACTCCCAAGGCTACCCCGCATTCGGAGCGTTTCTGGGGCTGCTCTCCGTTCTGACCCTGATACTAACAATCCCGATCTGGCGGCGCAGACCGATCACCGGATCAGGCCTGTCCTTTGCAGGTCTGGGTCAGGCCGGTGGCTTGCGCCTTCTTGCGCTGGCTTTGGTCAACAGCCTCCCGGTTGCCATAACCTCCACCCTGTTTCTGTTTTTTGTGGAAGACCGGCTGCAACTGCCGGGCAAGGCGGGTCCTTTGTTGATCCTGTTCTTCCTGAGCGCAGGCGCGAGCGTCCCACTCTGGGCAAAGCTCAGCAACAAAATTGGCCCGAAACAGACTCTGATTATCGCCATGCCGCTCTCGATCGCCGGCTTTATCGGCGCCGCCACACTGAGTGCAGGAAATCTTGCGGGGTTTGCAATGATCTGTCTCGCCTCGGGCGCGGCGCTGGGCGCGGATATGGTCGTGTTGCCGGCCATGTTCTCGATCGTCCTTACCCGGGCCGGGCTGAACGCATCAGCTGCGTTTGGCATCTGGTCCTTCGCTGGCAAACTGGGCCTCGCCCTGGCTGCCTTTTTCACTCTGCCGCTGCTGGAACGCAGCGGTTTCACCCCCGGTCAAACCAATTCCGCACAGGCGCTGGATACACTCAATCTTGCCTATGCTGTGCTGCCCTGCATCCTGAAAGTCGGAGCGTTCGGGATGGTGTTGACCCTGCCCACCGAGGTCACAAGCAAATGAATGCTTTCACCGTCATCCTTCTGGTCCTTCTGACCGCTGTCTTCATCCGTGCAAGGCTGCTGAGCTTTCGCGCGCAATCGCCGTCCGATTACAGTGGCACCGGGCCAGATTTTTCCCTGAAAAAGCACCTGAACGGAGAGATCTTGTCCGAGGGCCTGATCTATGGCCCCAACGGCAAAATGTCGAACAGCTTTGTCGCGCGCATGTCCGGCGAATGGCAAGGCAACTCGGGCACGCTGACCGAATACTTCACCTATTCCAACGGAAAACAGATGACCCGCAAATGGTACCTGACGCTGGGAACCGGCAACACGTTCACGGCAATGGCGGATGATATCGTGGGCGAAGGTCGGGGCATCATCTCGGGGTCCACGGTGAAACTGACCTATCGTATCATTCTGCCAGATGACGCTGGTGGACATACGCTGGACGTCACCGATTGGATGTACCTGACAGAAACCGGCGTCATCATGAACCGGTCCGAGATGCGCAAGTTTGGCGTCAAGGTCGCGGAACTGATCGCCACAATGCGTCCAAGCCCCAGATCGAAACCGATTCATCCAAGTGGGTCAAACGGGTATGACGCGACTTCGGAAGGGAAACCGTTGCAATGATCACCTTTCGCTCTTTCATCGCCTGCATTGCCATCGCAAGCCTTGCAGTTTTGGCGGCCTGCTCCGGCAAACCGAAGGTACCAAAAACGTTTCTGTCGGACCGACAGTTGAACCTCGAGGAATTTTTCGAAGGCAAAACAGTGGCCTACGGTCAGTTTCAGGATGTTCTGGGAAATATCCCCCGCAGATTCACGGTTGATATCGACGGGACATGGGACGGCGAAACCCTGACCCTGGTCGAAGACTTCGTCTACGACGATGGCGCGACGGAACAACGCATCTGGACATTGACCAAAACCGGAGAGGATACGTGGACCGGTACGGCGCCTGGCGTACTGGGTACCGCCAGCGGGATTGAACGCGGGGATACGTTCAACTGGAAATACAAGATCGACCTGCCGATCAAGGACGGGACCATGCGTGTCAAATTCGACGATTGGATGTGGCTGCTGGATGACGACCGTCTGCTGAACCGCGCGTATGTCTCACGCTATGGCGTCCGTCTGGGTGAAGTCATTCTGTTCTTCGAGAAGAAATAGGGCCGCCAGGCCCGGTTTCATCACAAAAGTCAGTAGAAAATAAACTCGTCCACCAATGCTGTCGTCGATCCCTTGACCTCACCGGCCGTGTTTGCCCTTGGCCCGTCCGAGGCTGCGCCCTCGGCGCGTTCGCCGCCCTCGACCTTCAAGCGCGCGCGTTCTATCTGCCCCCAGAGGAAAAACAGACCATCCCGTTTTCCCATGAGGCGCGAAGGAACTGTTGTCCGCAAAACACCTGTTTTCGGTTTTGGCATCTGCTCTCTTACTGCCTCCGGTGTTTTCCACCATTTTCGGAAAACGTAATGGTTTTTCCCGAAAAAGACAATTTTTTATAGACAAAATGAGGTTTTCTACCGGCCGTTGACAGGGTGGACTGACAACTCTCGCATGACGGATATTCGCATTCTTCACCTGCCCCATTGAAAGCCAGCACTATCCCAAACGGATCAACTTTACGCAAAAGGGCCTGCTGCAAACCTCCTTCACTTGGCCCGACACTCTCTTTTTCAGCCATGCTCTGGCGACGCGCAGCGTTTGGTTTCTGATCAGAGCAGCCGGCCTTCGCCGTCGCGGTTGGGGGTCAATTTTACGGCGCGGATGTCAGACGTGGCCGCATCCATCGCAAGGCCATCGGCCACCGCAAAACGCCATGCTGGCGGGCCTGCCACGCCCCTGTGCCAAGGACTGTGGTCCCGGCGCCGTCCACTCTGCCGGAATATTTCTATGTCTGTTTTGAAACCGGAAATGTCGCAAGCATTTCAGCGCCCAAGCGGGTAAAAAGTAGGCTGCCATCGTGAGGTGCCGCTGTTTGATTCTCAGACAGCGGAGAATTGGGAAGCCGGTGGAATTCCGGCACTGCCCCCGCAACGGTAAGAAAGGTCAGGTTCGACAATCAACCACTGGGACGAGGATCCCGGGAAGGTGTCGCAACCGGGTGCAAGCCCCTTTCAAGTCCGGAAACCAGCCTTGCAGATATGTCAAACCGCGGGTGGCGGTGGGGGCACGGGTTTCGGACGTGGTCCTCGCGCGCCTCCGGACGGTTCCTCCCTGTCATCTGCCCAAGCAATGCCGCGGGGCGCGGCAGGAGAGCCAGAAGTGAACAATGTCCAAAACCTGTTGGCGCGTCGAATCCCGGGCTATGCTCTGGAACGGGCCTTTTATACCGACCCCGAGATTTTTCAGACCGACCTGGAAGCCATCCACTATCGTGAGTGGCTCTTTGCCATTCCGGCCTGTGAACTGGTGAAAGCCGGCGACTATGTAACATACAACGTGGGTGCCTATCGCATGATCATCGTGCGCGGCGCCGACAACCAGATCCGGGCGTTTCACAACACCTGCCGCCATCGCGGCTCGATCATATGCAAGGCGGCAAAAGGCAACGCGCCGAAGCTGGTTTGCCCGTATCACCAATGGACCTACGAACTTGACGGCTCATTGCTGTGGGCTCGCGACATGGGGCCGGAGTTTGATCCCAGACAGCATGGTTTGAAGACGGTTCATTGCCGCGAGCTGGCCGGGTTGGTTTACATCTGTCTGGCGGATGTCGCCCCGGATTTTGACACGTTCGCCAATATCGCGCGCCCGTATCTTGAGCCGCATGATCTTGCGAATGCCAAGGTCGCCTTCGAAAGCACGATCATCGAGAACGGCAACTGGAAACTGGTCTGGGAAAACAATCGCGAGTGCTATCACTGCGGCGGCAACCACCCTGCGCTGTGCCGGACCTTCCCTGATGATCCGGGCGTGACGGGGATCGAAGGCGGTGAAACCCCAGCCTACATGCAAGCCCATTTCGACAGGTGCCAGGCAGCGGGTATGCCATCGCAGTTCTACCTGCACGAGGACGGCCAATACCGTCTGGCGCGGATGCCGCTGAAAGAAGGCGCCGAGAGCTATACGATGGACGGGAAATCCGCCGTGCGCCGCTGGTTGGGCCGGTCGCCCTTTGCGGATGCGGGATCGCTTTTGAAGTTCCACTATCCGACCACGTGGAACCACTTTCTTGCCGACCACTCGATTGTTTTCCGCGTCACGCCGATCAGCCCGACAGAGACCGAGGTCACGACCAAATGGCTGGTCAACAAGGATGCCGTTGAAGGCGTTGACTATGACGTGAAACGTCTGACCGAAGTCTGGGTCGCCACGAATAACGAAGACCGTCAGGTGGTCGAGGACAACCAGCAGGGCATCAACAGCCCGGCCTATGTACCCGGCCCGTATTCAGCCATTCAGGAATCCGGCGTGCTGCAATTCGTGGATTGGTATTGCAACACAGTTTCGGCCCGCCTGGCGCCTGACTCCATGGCGGCGGAGTAAGGCTGATGAAAGACCTGAACACGCTTTCATCAGCCGTCTGGCAGGATGGAGAGATGCTGGAATGTGTCTCGGTCGTGCCCGAGATGCCGAACACCGCCAGCTTTTCGTTCCGTGCCCCCTCGGGGGCGCAGTTCGCCTATCACCCCGGTCAGTTCCTGACGCTCGAGATTCCGGCGCCCGGCCAGCCCGGAGGCGTTGTGCATCGCACCTACACGATCTCATCGTCGCCGTCGCGGCCGCGGTCGATCACCATCACCGCCAAAGCGCAACCCGACAGTATCGGCACGCGCTGGATGCTGGACAATCTTCAACCCGGCATGCGGATCAAGGCCATTGGGCCTGCGGGCCTGTTCACCAACGCATTGAGCGATGCGCGCAAGTTCCTGTTTATCTCGGCTGGCTCAGGCATCACGCCGATGACGTCGATGACCACCTGCATGTGGGACGAAGGCCGCGATCTGGACGTTGTCTTCATCAACTGCGCCAAAAGGCCATCCGAGATCATCTTCCGCCAGCGCTTGGAACAGATGGCCAGCCGCACGGATGGTTTGGACCTGAAGTTCGTGGTGGAAGAGCCGGACCGCTACCGCCCATGGACTGGATATCAGGGTCAGTTCAACCAATTGATGCTGGGCCTGATGGCGCCGGATTACCTTGAGCGCGAAGTCTATTGCTGCGGTCCTGAGCCCTTCATGCAAGCGGTGCGCGACGCGCTGGCCGGTCTTGGTTTTGATATGAACAACTACCATCAGGAAAGCTTCGGCGCGCCGGTGGAAACCAAGGCGGATCAGCCCGAGTTGGATGACGTTGTTCTGGACGACGACAGCAGCGCCGAGATCCTGTTCGCGACCTCGGGCGTGACGGCCAAGGTTGCCGAGACCGACACGGTCCTTGCCGCCGCCCGCTCGGTTGGCCTGAACATTCCGTCAGGCTGTACCTTCGGCGTATGCGGGACCTGCAAGGTCAAGAAAACTGCCGGCGAGGTCCATATGGTCCACAACGGAGGGATCTCGGAAGACGACATCGACGCGGGGTACATTCTGGCCTGCTGCTCGAACCCGATCGGCAAGGTCGAAGTCGAGGTTTAGGCGCTTCGCATCACGATCAAAGCCGCAGCGTGGCTGACACCCGCTGCGGTTTTCGGTGCGGTTTTTCAGTCCGTTGCGGAATCCGGGCCGGATTGGGTCGCCGGACGTCCGGCGCTTTCCCGCCATCTCACAGACGCGGCGCAAGCATCTGCCTTTGTCCTCGCCGGCCATCACGCTGTCATCGAAAACGCAAGAAGAGAGAGCCCCACAATGCCCGTGGCTGTTCCCTGCGGCCGATCCTGAGCACCCTTACAAGAGTTTGAAGAGGTTCTGGCGGTCAGTCAAAAAGACAGCACACCTGGAAAACCAACGAAAACATGATCACAGGCACGCGCCTCGTAGACGACCCCTTGCGGCGAGCAGCAGAAGCTGATGACTTCATCGTCCGCAGACCGGTTTATCAATCATGGCAGTGGATAATGTGTTCGTCGGCGCGGTGTCGAAGCTTGGGCCCGGAGCCAATACGCTAAGCTTGTCCGAGAGTAGGTGTAAGCGATTGGATGAGTGTCATCAGGCCAGAGAACCCATTCACTCAGACGCACCAAAGCAGCGTTGATTCAGTTGATCTATCAGAAACGGGTACTTTGCGCGCTGTCCAACTGTTGCTTGCCCATAGCAAGACGGACAGTACAGTGCGTTACCCGGAATGGACGCGAACAGCAGCCGAGACTTACATTTTATTGGTCAGAGGCTGCCCCTGATGTTCCTCGAATCGTCAGGGTTGCAGAATACTCGAAATGACGAACTGGCATTTCAGGTGTTCGCATGCGGTCCAGAAGGATCTCGGCCAATCGCGTACCCAATTTTTTTGGGTTGATCGCCATTGTTGTGAGGCCCGGCGTCGAGACGGCGGCATCTTCGATGTCGTCGAAGCCTACTACTGAAAAGTCACGCCCGGGTTTCAAATTGGATTGGATCAAGCCAAAGCATGCCCCAAGTGCAACAACATCGCCATTGCAAACAACGCCTGTTACCTCAGGGTGTCGCTGACGAAGTGCGGTGATTGCTTCAACACCAGAGCGTTTGGTTTCTTCGCATGGCCAGATAACCGGATGCACGCCGCCCAATTTTCCCAAGGCACTCAGATAACCGGCAATGCGCTCTTCGCGCACAGACGTCTGTTCGGTTCCACCTAAGTAGGCGATGTGCCTGTGCCCCAAATCAATCAAGTGTTGTGTCGCCTGCACGAGGGCCTCTTTGTTTAGAACACCAACGTGATCCAGAGACTGAGACACCTTTCGCATGAATGTGACAGCAGGAACACCGTGAGCATCCAGAAGCCCCATGGCGTCCCCGCTGGTGTTGAGTGCCGGAACCCAGATCAGACCACGTCGACCAAATCTGATGCAGGCTTCCAGAAGGCGGTCCTGGCGCTGAAGGTCTCCTTGAGCATCGAGGACCGAAACCATAAAGCCCTCGGCCTCCAGCAGGTTAACAGCGCCGCTAACGACCTCTGCGTTGAACGGGTTTGCCAACTTGTTAAGGATAAAGCCGATTTCGCGATTGTCGCCCGATCGCATTGTGGCCGCAGCGTGATTTGGAACGTATCGAAGCCGCTTAGCTGCGCTCAAAACTTTTTGACGCGTTTTTTCTGAAATTCGACCTGTGTCGCGCAAGACCTGACTAACAGTTGGTACTGACACGCCAGCTTCTTTGGCAACGCTGGAAAGGGTGGGTTTCTTCGCCATGGATGAGTTTTTACAGATATAACGTTTTGTCTATTTTGCAGTCGAAATCGAATACTTCAAGTAAAATATGGGAATATAAACGGGCTATCTGACTTGACTCATGATAAAACGATATATCATAGTGCCAACATTCGCCATAGACTGATCCAAGATTGTCGGCGAGGGAGGGAGGTTGCCAGATTTTGGCCAGCCTCAGACAAACGGAGGAAAACATGTCCATTCAATCGAAACTTGCGGGTGCCGTATCAGGTTTGGCTATTCTTGTTGGCGCAGCTGCCGTACAAGCCGAAACTCTGTTCTGGTCGACCCAAGCCCGTCCTGCTGAAGAGGCGCAAGCAATGCGGGCCGAGGTGCTTGGTGGATTTGATGGCGAAGTTGATTACCAGCCAAACGAAGATGGCCCTTGGTTGACCCGGCTCCAAGCCGAGTTGCAGGCGGGCTCGGGAAGTATTGATCTGCTGGGCTCTTTGCACGGCAACTTCTCGGCAATGAACCCCGATGATCTGATGGATCTCAGCGATCTGGGTGTGATGTCGGCGTCGGACACTTTCAACGATCTGGCTAAGCTGGGAACGGACAGCCTGCAATACATGCCGTGGATGCAAGCGAGCTATATCATGGCCGCCAACAAGGAAGCGCTGCAATACCTGCCAGAAGGTGCAGACATTAACGCGCTGACCTATGACCAGTTGATCGCATGGACAGCCAATGTCGAACAAGCGACTGGTCAGAAGAAATTCGGTTTTCCGGCTGGGCCCAAAGGGCTGAAACACCGTTTTTTCCAAGGCTATCTTTACCCGTCCTACACTAACGGTGTCGTGCGAACGTTTTCTTCGCCCGAGGCTGTGACCGCATGGGAGAAGTTCAAAGAGCTTTGGAGCCATACGAACCCTGCATCAACCAACTTCTCGTTTATGCAGGAACAGCTATTGAACGGAGATGCGTGGATCGTCTTCGATCACACCTCGCGCCTGGCGCAGGCATTCAATGAACGCCCCGATGATTTCGTCGCCTTCCCGGCACCTGCAGGTCCGACCGGCCGTGGCTTCATGCCTGTTCTGGCAGGTGTTGCCATCCCGCGCACCGCGCCGGATGCAGAAGGTGCCAAAGCTCTGGTAACTTATCTGATGCAGCCAGAGACCCAGATCGCAACTCTGAGAGCCACTAACTTCTTCCCTGTAGTTGACGTCGAGTTGCCAGACGATTTGCCGCCTTCGGTAAAAGCTGCCGGTGAAGCCGTTGCCAAGATGAGCGGTTCGGCAGATGCCAATCCTGGATTGTTGCCCGCAGGTCTGGGCAGCATGGGCGGTGATTTCAATCGTGTCTACGTAGATACGTTTGAACGCATTGTTCTGGCTGGCCAGCCCATCGAGCAAGTCTTGGATGATCAGAAGAAACAGCTTGAAAAAATCATGACTGAAACCGGCGCGCCCTGCTGGGCACCTGATGCGCCTTCGGAAGGCGCGTGCCCGGTTGAGTAAGACCTTTCCAACGTTCGGGCCGCTGAAATAGCGGCCCGGCTCCCCAGCATTTTCCCAACTTGAAGGAGCGGTCCGATGGAAGCGCGGCTATTGCCATACCTTCTGATCCTCCCGGTGACTCTGTTTCTCTGCCTGTTCTTTCTTTACCCGTTTGCGTTGGTGGCGCAGCAGGCTTTTGGAACCGAGAGCGGTTTCTCACTGGATAATTTTCGCGAGGTTGTGAACTACTGGAAGTTCCCGATTTCAATGAAGAACACTTTTCTTCTGGCAGCGGCTGTGGTGCCGATCCAGTTGGCCCTTTCGCTTCTGATGGCCACAATGGTCACGAAGATGCAAAGGGGACGCGATCTGGTTCTGTACATTTGGACCATCCCGCTGGGCATTTCGGACCTTGCAGCTGGTATCATCTGGTTGGCAATCTTCGAGCAGTCAGGCTTCCTGAATTCGATGATGGTGGGATTGGGTGTCACTGACCAACCTGTGAGTTTGCTGAGCTATCAGACCCCCTGGATTGTATTCCTTGCGATTATGCTGGCCGAGATTTGGCGCGCAACCGCGATTATGCTTGTGATCCTTGTCGCAGGCATCGGCTTGATACCCAAGGAATACTACGAGGCCGCAGACGTGTTTGGAGCCTCGCGCTGGAAGCAATTCACGCGGATCACCCTGCCACTTTTGCGCCCATCGCTGCAAACGGCCCTGGTCCTGCGCGTCATCCTTGCCTTTGAGGTTTTTGCCGTGGTCGCCGCCCTTGGGGGCACGATTTTCCCGGTGCTTATGGGCGAGATCTACGCCTATCAGTTTGATCTGCAAAATGGAGGTGCGGCAGCAGCACTCGCGATCATCGTTCTGATTATCTCGATCGTCTTCACTCTGATCATTATGCGCGCCTTGCGCGTCCCGAAAGGAGCCACGATATGACGGCTGTTGCAGACGTAGTTGCCCCCGACGCGCGTAAGGCGGGCAAAGGGCTTTACCGGGCCGGGGTTATCCTGCTGTGCGCCTGGGTGATCGTCCCGCTCTACCTGCTGTTTGTGAATACGATGTCCTCACCGGATACTGTGAACAGCTTCCCCAAGAGCTTCCTCCCGGAATTTGACATGGGATCCTTGGAATTCTTTGCGGGGTTCCAGGGAATGCTGGCGGCACTGTGGAATTCAGTTGTGGTTGCTTTGATGACGATGGTGATGTCCATCGCGATCGGAGCCCCGGCTGGGTACGCCCTGTCACGGTTCGACTTCCGGGGGAAGGAACTGTTCCGCCTGTTGATCCTGCTGACACGGGCTTTCCCACTGCCACTGCTGGCGTTGCCTCTGGCGGTTCTCTTTATCCGCACGGGTCTGGATGACACAGCCTTCGGTCTGGCCCTTGTCCACACCACACTGGCAATCCCCTTTGCGGTGCTCATAACCTTTTCGCTATTCTCAGGCATTCCGCTTGAGCTGGAAGAAGCGGCCTGGACATTGGGCTGCACGCGGCTGACCGCCTTTACCAAGGTGATCCTGCCGTTGGTCCTCCCGGGGATCACGGCCTCGGCTATCTTTGCCTTCGTAATCTCGTGGAACGAGGTTTTCGCGGCCGCCGTTCTGACCATCGAAAACCGGACGCTTCCCGCGTTCCTGTTGCAGACCCTGGGCGAAGCACCGCTGCATCTGAAATTTGCAGGCGGGTTCATTCTCGTGGTGCCTGCACTGATTTTCATCTTCGCCGTGCGCAAATATCTCTTTGCCATGTGGGGTATTGCCAACCGCTGAGCGGTGGCTGAAAGGAAACTGTTATGGCTGAAATACAGATCAAAAACATCGCCAAGAACTTTGGGTCCTACCAGGCTCTGCACGACATCAACCTAACCATCTCAGATCAGGAATTCATGGTGCTTTTGGGTGCTTCAGGCTGCGGCAAGTCCACGCTTTTGCGTATCATTGCGGGGCTCGAGACAGCGACCACCGGCGAGGTCTGGATCGGTGGTCGCCGGGTGGATCACCTGTCGCCAAAGGATCGCGGTATCTCGATGGTGTTCCAGAATTACGCGGTGTTCCCGCATCTGACTGTGTTCGAAAATATCGGCTTTGGTCTGCGGATGCAGAAACTGCCCGATGAGGAAGTCAAACGTCGGGTCGAACGCACCGCTGGATTGATGCATATCGAGCAGCTTCTGAAGCGCTATTCGGGCGAGCTGTCGGGTGGTCAGCGCCAACGGGTCGCCGTTGCCCGTGCATTGGCGATGGAACCGGATGTGATCCTGATGGACGAGCCGCTGTCTAACCTTGACGCATTGTTGCGGATGGAGATGCGGGCCGAGCTGAAGGGTGTTCTGGCTGAAAGTAAAACCACAGCAATCTACGTGACCCACGATCAGGTCGAAGCTATGTCCATGGCTGACCGGATCAGCGTCATGCATCAGGGAAAGATAGTTCAAGCCGCCTCGCCTATCGAGGTGTACCGGGATCCAGCGGCCGAGTTTGTGGCCAGCTTTATCGGCAATCCGCCAATGAACTTCCTTCCTGCCGAAGCAGCGGGTTCCGGGCGCTGGAATGTGGCGGGGCAAAACTTTGACGGGCCGGCAAACGGCAAAGAACTGAAATGGGCGATTCGACCGGAAGATCTGCGCATTGCAGATCAGGGTTTCGGAGCGCGGGCCAAAGTTGTGGAGCCTCTGGGCGCGCATTTGCTGGTGACTTGCGATGTGGACGGGCACCAATTCCGCGCTGTGCTGGATAGTGAGCTCGACGTGAAACCCGGTGACGTACTCACCTTGGCGCCGCAAGAGGGTCGCGGACGCTGGTTTGACCCCAAAACAACTCTGGCCGTTGCGTAAAGGAGAACCACGATGAGCCAAGCGCTGATCGATCAGGCCTGCAAAGTAATGGAAGGCAACGACCGTGGCAGTTATACCGTGCCTACCCACGGTCTCTATCCCTTTCAGTGGAACTGGGATAGCGCATTGTCTGCGCTAGGCTTTTCGCATTTTGACTTGGACAGGGCTTGGGTCGAGGTCGAGACCCTAATGGCCCATCAGTGGGAAGACGGTATGGTGCCCCATATCGTATTTCACGAACCCGATGACGGCTATTTCCCCGGTCCTGACGTCTGGCAAACCGGCCAATCTGTGCCGACGACCGGTATCACCCAGCCGGCGGTTGCGGGTCTTGCCCTGCGCAAACTCTATAATCGGGCCGAAGACAAAGCCGCCACCCGGACGCGGCTTGCTGAACTTCTGCCCAAGGTCCACGCATGGCATCAGTGGTTTTACCGCAACCGCGATCCAGAAAACACCGGGCTGGTGGCAATCATTCACCCGTGGGAATCCGGGCGAGACAACTCGGTGGACTGGGACGAAGGGCTGGATGCTGTACCGACTGAGGGCATAGCACCGTTCACGCGACGCGATACAACTCATGCCAATCCCGATCATCGCCCGACAGATGATCAGTACCAAAGGTATATCTGGTTGGTGGAACACTTCCGCGGATTGCGATGGGATAACACAAAACTACATGACGCCTCGCCTTTCCGACTGGTTGACCCAGGGTTCAATGCCATCCTTATTCGGTCTTGTGACGATGTTGCGGAATTGGCGGAGATTTTGGGTATTCCTGCTATGGCCTCTGAAGCACGCGAAATGGCCACCAAGGGCCGTGAAGCGTTGGAAAGCTTATGGAATGCAAATCTTGGACAATACACGTGTTACAATCGCGCCGCCGGGATTCTGCAAGACACGCCAACGGTCGGCGGGTTACTTGCGGCAATTGCTCAGGTGCCTCCCGAGCGCGCCCAAGCCCTGGTGCGAAGGATCGCCTTGCTGTCCGAGCGATGCGATTATCTGGTGCCAAGCCACGACCCGGCGGATGACGCCTTTGACAGTAAACGCTATTGGCGTGGACCGACATGGCTGGTCGTGAACTATATGATTGCCGAAGGGCTTATCCAATCAGGACAGGAAGCAATGGCACAACGTATCCTTGCTGGCAGCTTGCGCCTCATTGAGAAAAGCGGCTTTGCGGAATACTATGATCCCATCAGTGGTGAACCGTGTGGGGGTGGAGATTTCACTTGGACAGCTGCAATGGTGATTGAAATTCTCAAGATTCAAAAAGTGCCCGCATGAAACGTTCGCGCATCAACGAGATTATGGCTCAAGCAGATGAGTTAATTCGCTCTCACGGTTTCACATTGCCGCCGTTTGCCTATTGGACGCCGGAAGAATTTAAGGCTCGTGAAAGCGATGCCCGTCACGTGATTGACGCGCGTTGCGGTTGGGATATCACTGATTACGGCGACGGTGATTTTGATCGGATGGGCCTGTTTCTTTTCACTCTGCGCAACGGTCTGCAGAGCGACTTGGCGAAAGGCGGCGGCATGTGTTACGCTGAGAAGCTGTTGATTTCACGGCAGGATCAGCTTTCGCCGATGCACACGCATGTTCTGAAGGCAGAAGATATCATCAACCGTGGTGGCGCGACCCTAGTGGTCGAGCTTTTCGGCTCGGATGATGCCGGAGGTTTTGCAGAGGATCGCGGCGGCGTAGTCTGGCTGGATGGTATCCGCCGCGACTACGGCCCGGGCGAGAAACTGCGCCTGGCCCCTGGTGAAAGCGTCACCCTTCGCCCTGGTGATTGGCACGCGTTTTGGGGCGAAGGTGGCGATGTGCTAATCGGCGAGGTCTCGACCGTCAATGACGACGAGACCGACAATGTTTTTCGCGACCCAATTGGCCGATTTGCCGAGGTTCAGGAGGACGTCGCGCCAACACATCTTCTGGTCAGCGACTACTCAAAATGGCTAGGCTGATTGATGAAACCATTGAAGGAGTTCGCGGGGTTTTGACGCGAACTTAACCCTCTTTATCCGAGTTTGGGCGGTCAGCCTTCACAGAAAATTGGCAATATCTATGGGCCTTGTTTGCCCGTTCGCTGCGTTGTGCTTCAACAGCTGGAAACGCGGATAACGCAACTTTGTTAGTATCACCACAATATTCAATTCGCCTGAAAATTAGACGTTACTTACGACGACAGTATCAAATCGAGCCTGAACGACTTGAAAATTCTGATTTGAGCGTGAAACTTAACACATGAGTGAGTATTTTGATGAAATGTTCAACGGCGATGGATCACTCAGAGGTCCATATGAAGAGATCGGCCGCTGGTTCAATGCTGAAGACGTATCACGGCTGAGGGCGAAACAGCGTGAAGCCGAAGAAGTTTTTAGGCTGACGGGCATCACCTTTAATGTTTACGGCAAAGCAGAGGCAGAAGAACGACTGATACCGTTTGATATCGTGCCGCGTGTCATTTCGGCACGAGAGTGGCAGCGGCTGGAACGAGGTATCGAACAGCGAGTTCGAGCAATCAACGCGTTTCTTCATGACATATACCACCGTCAGGAAATTGTTCGCGCTGGCCGTGTGCCAGCTGAGATGATCGCCGCAAACGAAGCGTTCCTGCCGCAGATGTTGGGCATCACGCCACCTGGTAAGGTCTATACGCACATAGTCGGTGTTGATTTGGTGCGAACCGGGCCGGACGAGTTTTTCGTGCTGGAAGACAATGCGCGTACACCGTCCGGTGTGAGCTATATGCTCGAGAACCGGGAAACGATGCTCAAAATGTTCCCGGAACTGTTTAGCGCCACAAATGTCCGGAATGTTTCCGATTACCCGCGTAGTTTAAGACGGTCTCTGGCTGCATGCGCGCCAGCTTGCGCCGAGGGAGAACCCACTGTCGCCGTGTTGACGCCTGGCATCTACAATTCAGCCTACTACGAGCACGCCTTCTTGGCAGATCAGATGGCCGTGGAATTGGTCGAAGGTCACGACCTGCGGGTTGTAAACGGGCGTGTCTGCATGCGCACCACCAGAGGTTATAAACCCATTGACGTTCTCTATCGCAGAGTGGATGACGACTTTCTGGACCCGTTGAATTTCAACCCCGACAGCGCATTGGGTGTGCCGGGTATTCTGGACGTTTATCGCGCTGGCGGTATCACAATTGCGAACGCCCCGGGAACAGGCATAGCCGATGACAAGGCGATCTATTCATACATGCCTGAAATCGTTGAATTCTACACGGGTGAGAAGCCCCTGCTTCAAAATGTTCCCACGTGGCGTTGCAGCGATCCCGAATCTCTGTCCTACGTACTGGACAATCTGTCCGACCTTGTTGTGAAAGAAGTGCACGGGTCTGGCGGCTACGGGATGTTGATCGGCCCGACCGCCAGCAAGAAAGAGATTTCAGCTTTCCGCGACAAGCTCAAAGCGCGGCCAGCGAACTATATTGCTCAGCCGACACTGTCGCTTTCAACCGTTCCGATCTTCGCGCGCTCGGGGCTGGCCCCCAGACATGTCGATCTGCGGCCTTTCGTTTTAGTGTCGCCTGAGGGGATCAAGATCACTCCCGGCGGCCTGACCCGCGTGGCACTTAAGAAAGGGTCATTGGTCGTAAACTCGAGCCAGGGCGGTGGAACCAAAGACACCTGGGTTCTGGAGGACTGACCATGCTGGGAAAAACTGCTGGTGGGTTGTTCTGGATGTCCCGCTACCTGGAACGAGCGGAAAACACGGCCAGGCTGCTTGAAACAGGTCAGCGGATGGCGTTGACCCGCACCAAGAATTCGACCGAAGAATGGGGTTCTGTTCTGAAAACGGCCGGCGTTCTCGATGGTTACCACGCCAAATACGATGATGTTTCAAAAGACAACGCGGTGGATTGGATGCTGCGTGATGCGGATAATCCATCCTCGATCAAATCAGTCATCAAGCAGGCAAGGGACAATGCGCGTCTTGTTCGAACCGCACTGACACACGATGTTTGGAGCGCAGTAAACTCTACCTGGATGCAGATTGATGATGTCATGAAGCGCCGCGTGAATGAGCGGGACCTGCCAGCGACGCTGGAGCTTATTCGCCAACAGGCAGCTCTGGTTCGTGGCGCTACATTGGGCACGATGCTACGCAATGACATTTTCGACTTCACCCGCATTGGTACGTTCGTTGAACGAGCCGACAATACCGGGCGCATTCTGGACGTGAAATACTACGTTCTTCTGCCCACAGCTTTCTCAGTTGGCTCATCACTGGACAACATCCAATGGGAAAGCATTCTCCGTTCCGTCGGCGCTGGCGGAGGATATCGAATGACCCACGGTGAGAAAACCCAGCCGTCTGATATCGCACAGTTTTTGATCTTGGATCAGCGAATGCCGCGCAGCCTTCACTTTTGCTGCAGAAAAATTCAAGAAAACCTTTCTTACCTAAAGAAAGACTATGGCTTTGCCGGGCCTTCCTGCGAGGCCTCGAATGGCCTCTACGAGAAATACCTGGATCAAAAAATCTCTGATATCTTCGAAATTGGTCTGCATGAGTACATTCAGGATTTTCTGACAGATCTCGGCAGCTTAAGTCGACAGATCGAGGTTGATTACAGGTTCTACGAGTAGCCAATGAAACTGCACATTCGACACGAGACACGATACGATTTCGATGCACCCGTTCCCTTCGGGCTGCAACAGCTGAGAAAGACACCAAAGTCATTTCGCAATCAGAACATTGTAAGTTGGAGCACCCAAATCACTGGCGGGCGCAAAGAATTGACTTTTGAAGACTACCACCGCAACACCGTGGAATTGATCAGTTTCGACGTAAACACCCAAAGCATCTCGTTGATCTCAGAAGGCGTTGTAGAAGTGGAAGACACACATGGCGTCCTCGGGCGTCACGAAGGGTCGACTCCATTGTGGCTATTCAAAAGGAGCACCCCGCAGACAACGCCGGGGAAAGGGGTTGCCGAAGTAATAGGCGCGTTGCCCAAAGGCGAACCGCTGGAAAAGATGCATGCCCTTTCCGAAAGCATTCGCACTCAGGTCGCGTACGAGATTGGAAGTTCGCACCCGGGCTGGAGCGCAGAAGACGCACTCGAATCCGGGTGCGGCGTGTGTCAGGACCACGCGCATATTTTCATTGCCTGCGCGCGACAGATTGGAGTTCCTGCACGCTATGTATCGGGTTACCTGATGATGAACGAAACGGAACTACAGGACGCGACCCATGCCTGGGCCGAAGTGCACTTGGACGCGCTTGGGTGGGTCGGGTTCGACGTTTCAAACGGGATTTCACCTGACGATCGATACGTACGCGTCGCGACCGGTCTGGACTATTCCCAAGCTGCCCCAGTAATAGGGAACAGAATTGGGGCAGCGGGTGAGCAATTGACAGTGCAGTTGCAGGTCGCACAGCAATAACGGAGAACTTGATGACCTATGCTGTGGGTATGCGGCTGAATCGCGGGTTGGTGTTCATGTCCGACACGCGCACGAATGCAGGCGTCGATAATGTTTCGACCTTCAACAAGATGTTCAATTGGACAGTTGATGGCGATCGGTCGATCACTATCCTAACGGCCGGAAACCTTGCGACTACTCAGGCCACCATAAGCCTTCTGGAAGAGCGGACCAAAGCGCCAGAAGATCGCTCGCCGTCCATACTGGAAGCACCGACAATGTTCCAAGTCGCGCAACTGGTCGCGGCTACGTTGAACGACGTCATACAGGAGCATTCCCAATCCGGTCAGCAAGCCGACAGCGCCTTTCATGCGACACTCATTTTAGGTGGCCAGATCAAAGGCGGCCCGTCTCGCCTGTTTCTGATCTACCCCGAAGGCAACTTTATCGAGGCTGGCGCTGACACTCCGTTCTTTCAGATTGGAGAGACGAAATACGGGCGTCCAATTCTGGTGCGCGCCTATGATCCGGAGATGAGCTTTGCGGAAACTGTGAAACTCCTGCTTGTCAGCTTCGACTCCACGATCAAGGCCAATCTATCTGTCGGAGCTCCGCTTGACCTTCTTCTTTACGATGAAGACAGTCTTGAAGGCGGCACACGGTCCAGATTCGAACCCGACGATCAGTACTTTCGCACCATTTCCGAGGTGTGGGGCGACGCGTTGAAATCGGCCTTGTCCAAGCTTCCAGAATACAAACCAGAGCGAAAGCCAAACGATTGAGCGTCCGCTTTGTCCGCATCGCCGACTTTCGCTGAGCTTTGCTTGAGTGTCTACTTGGCGGGCTAGGCAGACGATGGTTTATACGATCGCACCCGTGTTTCCGCCGGCAATATAAGCGCGCCGTGTTTGCCAAATTCGGAAGAACAGTGTTGAATCTGAAAGGGATTAACCTGAGTTGTCGACGCGCGCTTGGATAGTAACACTGACTTCGAAGCACATTGTTCTTGTTGCTGGATTGGACGCCTGAAAGCTTTACTTCAGGCAACTCATGAAGCTTGCATTTCCCTCTCCGGCCAGAACTCGTCCACTATGACATAAGCGACAATCACGAAGAAAGCGGCCCCTGCAACTTGCAATACGCGCGTGATACTTTTGACGTCAGCTTCATCCGAAAACGGTGCAACCGACCCACCGTAAACGATCAGAACCGTTGTCAACGCCGAACCGGCTGCTGCTGCGAGTGCGACCTGAGATTTCCCAAGCGCTCCGAGGGTGAAGCAGAAAAACAGACATAATAAAATGGGCGTCAGAATAACCGGTGCGATCACGTTTACCTCGTAACAAATGATCGACACCGCTGCCCCAAGCAGGTTTGCCGTAAGCATAGCTTTGGCGACGGCTTTTCCCATCGACGGCATGGCGGCCAACTGCTGGCTCAAAAGAGCGACAAAGAACAAAACCAACAAAGCAGATGCCCCGGACACAAAAAACACCATGGCAAATGGAAGCGTCACAAGCGACATTCTGACGATCCGCCGGTACCGGTCAAAATCTGGTGGCGCGTCGGCTTTCTTTTGGGCGACTGTTTGAGGTTCCGCTGGGATCATCACAAACATCAGCGTGGATACGAAACCTGCAAATAGCAGGTTAATCGGTATCCAAAATACAAGCACAAGCGCCAGATCCTGCGATTGCAAAACGAGGTTCGGGATCATCAACGCCCCCATGAGTGCTATGACACCGGGTAGAACACCGGCCCCTGAAACTGACCACATGAAGGACAGGATGATCCCGATGGCAACCAGAATAAGGAATACCACGGGATAGGGTGCGAAAACGGACGACAATAGGAATGAGATGAACATCAATCCTATAGAGAAAACAAACAGCTTTGCGAATGCCGCCAACGGCAGCGCGGTGGGCGCTTGTAGGAACAGCGCGGTGAAAACTGCCCCCACAACCGCCAACGGCCACCCCAGAAACAAGCCTAAGGCGAAAACGCCGGTCACACCCAACGCAAGCCGGATAACGGATTTTCGATCCTCAATAGGCATAGGATAGTATTGAGACCAAACGGATATAGGTCCGGCCGACCACATTCAGCAGGGAATTGTCGCTCAAATACATGATCACGTCGGCCTGCCCGTTGAGTTGGAAGCGCAGTTCGTCTTCGGCGTTTCCGGCCTCGTATCCCGGCAGCACGATCCGAACGGGAAACCGTTCTGGTTCGCGCAGAAACCCCTTGGTACTTGGCGGGCTGGCCAACTGGCCAGGTTCATCGCCACCGCTCAAGGATACAGCCGCGCTGAAGCTCTCAATGACACCCGGGATAATTTGACCGGGGTGCATATCCAACACGACATCAACAGGAGAACCCACCCCTGCCCGGCCTAGGTTGTTTTCCGTAAAATACGCCTCTATCCATATGTCGGTTGCATCCAGGAACGTCAAAAGGTCCTGACCGGACCGTGCATACGTACCAGGTGCGATCAACAGATTGGATATGACACCCGTCGCCGGAGCACGCAGTTCAGTCCATTCCAGGTTTAGCTCTGCATCCGCCAAGGCAGCTAACGCGCGCTGAATTTTTGGATTTTCGATCCCGTCGTCACCCAGCCTCTGCTTTGCTTTTTCAAGATCCGCTTTGGCGTTCTCATAATTTGCCTCGGACTCTGCCAGTTGACCTCGGGCATCGTCGGCTTTTGAGACGGCGATCAATCCCTTTCTTTCCAGCGCAAAAACACGCTCTGTTTGAATGCGTATTGTGTCCAGATCGCTCTGGGCCCGCGCCAGTTTGGCTTGCGCGGCTCTTACCTCTGCCGAGGATGCACCCACCTCCTGCGTGGCCGCTTCTAGATCAGCTTCCGCCTTGTTGCGTTGAATTTCGTAGGGCCTGGGGTCGATCCGAACCAGAATATCACCTGCCGAGACGATCTGTCCGTTTTCGACAAGAACTTCGGTCACTGTACCGGTGACCTGTGGAACGATCTGGGTCGCAATGGCCTTTACTCTGGCATTCCCGGTAAACGGCGTTTTTCGGTCAGCGACAAGATACCAGATAAGAAAAACAAGAATGACGGCCAAAGTGGTCCAAATCGTCTTTCTCATTTCGTGGCTCCTTCAGCCGCGCTTTCAGCTTCTGCAGGGGCGTCGATCCAGACCTTGAACAGCTCATAAAACACGGCAAACAGAACAGGTCCCATAAAAATGCCGATCAAGCCATAGGCCATCATGCCGCCAAGAACACCAATGAGTATGACCAGCATTGGTGTTTCGAGGCCTTTTGAGATGAATACAGGCCTTAGGAAGCTGTCCATTATCGCAACGGGAATAGCCAGTATTGTGAAGATCAACGCGGCACCGCCGGACATGGTGCTCCAAGCGTAAATAATCACTGGCAAAAGAACCAAGCCGGGCCCGATCTGGATAATCGAGAGGATCAAACAGATAAACGCCAGCGTGGCGGCCGAGCCAATTCCGAACAGCGCCAACAATATCCAAACCACGACCGCCTGAATCGCAGCCACGCCAATCACACCTTTTGTCACGTTGCGGATCGTAGCGCCGGCAAGTGTAACGAACTCACCGCCACGGGGCGCAAAGACACGGTTGGCAAAGCGCTGCAGGCCTTGCACCAGACTTGGACCAGGGCTGAACAAAGCCCCCATGATCAAGACGGACAGGGCCAACGCCAAGAGCCCAAGCCCGATGCTTAGCACCTTTCCGAACAGTGATTTGGTGATCTCAAGAATCTGCGCGCCGTATTTGGCAAGCGCGCCGTCAAGGTTTCGTTCAAACAAGCCCCAGACTTCAGCAATTTTGTTTCCGACCAGCGGCAGCTCCTTTAAGCCATCGGGTGCCGGTGGGACTTTTAGCTCGCCGTTGTCAGCTTGTTCTGCAAATCCAGACCCAAGTTCGGCTGCTCCGGATACCGCTGTCGCGACCGGCCCCAAGGTCAGAACGAGGCCCAACAACACCAGTATCGTCGTCGCAAGCTTCTTTCTTCCGCCCAACCTGGACTGCAGCCAATCGAAAACCGGATAGAGTGCGACGCACAGGATCGTCGCCCAGATGACCACGCTTGCCAGCGGGGCGACCATTACCAAAGCGCTGTAAAGGAATAGCCCGAGAAACAGCAATCTAATCGCGAGATCGACAATCTTCGCGTCCTGAGTCTTTTCCATACCATCCCTCCAACATTTGTTTGTTCAAACTTTACACTCAAAAAAATTAATATGTATATTTAAAATACCAAAAAACCTGTAACCATTTGAAGTATATCGCAAATCTGGATTTCAGAGGGGCTATTCGGTCGACGTATTGCCTGCGTATGAAATCGCATTGGCTCGGCGGGGCAAAACTAGTTGTCCTCTTGCTTATCGTCCTGGGACAGGATTGTATCTGCCACCGTAGTCGCTGCAGTCACGAAGATACCGAGCCCAACGATGATGTAGAAAATTGTAAATATTTTCCCTGCCGCTGTTTCAGGGGAAAAGTCGCCAAACCCAACGGTCGAAATTGTCACAACAGAAAAATAGATAGAGTCAAGCCAGCTCCAACCTTCGACATAACGGTAAAACACTGACGCCCACAGGATCATGCCAGTTGTGAATGCTAGAAGGCCCTTCACCCTGCCGTCTTTAAAGGCGACGCCTATACCTCGCGTAATTCTCGTTAGTGAATTCATAACACGACAATACCAAGGGATTTATATATACATAGAATTTTTTGAATTTTCTTGCATTTTTCCAAAACCCTCTTGCGCTCCCACCGTGTGTGTCCGGCAGGAATGTTAACCAATTTCTCGCTCAATCGCTTCAGGACTACTCAAGTCAATTTTGTTTTCAATCACCCGGCAAAGTCGGCAATGGGCTCGGCAGAGTCATTCGGTGCACTCGGCGTGAACGACTACTTCGCGGACAAAGCCGCCGTTCATTCTCTCCCTTGGACTGCGCCAATTTTCAGTTCAAGGGGATGATTCGCGCGTTGAAATTCGACCGAATGTTGTCTTTGAATTCAAGCTCACTGGCTTTCGTCAGAGCTATTGATTGCCGGCACGGCTGGTGAGTTCCTCCATAACGTTGTCGAGGTTAAAGCTGCCGGGTTTTTGCCTTGGCGGAAACTCCTCGAAGCTTTGCAACCACTGCCCAACGTAGGCGGCAGCAGGAGCTATCGCGAACATATGTTCAAGGAACCAGCGCTGGTAACCCATAGCGTTCTCTTCCTCGGCTCTCTCGAACGGATCACTCCGTAAGTTTGAAAGCATCGGTGCGCGCAACACCTCGAAAGGTGAGAGCCAAACATCAAGTCCATGTGCGTTCTGTTTTAGGAATGTCACCTTGTACTGTTCATAGCGCAAGGCGGCGACGCTGCCATCGTCAGTCCAATAAATGAATTCACTGCGTGGCCAATCATCAGTTTCACCTGAGAGCGACGGAAGTAGATTGTAGCCGTCCAGATGTGCCTTGTATTGGCGACCGATCGCTTCAACGCCACCATCAAGTAGCCGCTCTTTGATGTCTGGCTCGCCGACAGAAGCCATAATGGTTGGCAACATGTCCGCATGTGAAGCTACGCCATTGATCTTCGATCCCGGCTCGATGACGCCCGGCCACTTGATGACAGTCGGAACACGATAGCCACCTTCCCATTGCGTGTTTTTCTCGCCGCGGAAAGGGGTAGTACCACCGTCCGGCCACGTGAAGGTCTCGGCTCCGTTGTCTGTTGAATACATTACGACAGTGTTTTCGGCGATCCCAAGCTCCTCAAGTTTATCAAGTAGTACACCGACGTGCCCATCATGCTCGACCATGCCGTCAGGATAAACACCAAGTCCCGTCACTCCGTCGGAGTCTTCCTTAAGATGCGTAAAAATGTGCATGCGAGTGGAATTCCACCAAAGGAAGAAAGGCTTGTCCTGTTCAACAGCTCTATCCATGAAATCCAACGCGCTTGCCGTGACTTCTTCGTCAACGGTTTCCATGCGTTTTTTCGTAAGCGGCCCGGTATCTTCGATCGAGCCATCTGCGGTCGATTTGATCACCCCGCGCGGGCCGAAATTCTCCCTAAAGGTTTCATCTTTGGGATAATCTGGATTTTCAGGCTCTTCTTCTGCGTTGAGGTGGTAGAGATTCCCGAAAAATTCATCGAAACCGTGATTGGTGGGGAGGTGCTCGTCACGATCACCCAAATGGTTTTTGCCAAACTGGCCTGTCATATACCCGTGGTTTTTGAGTAGTCCAGCGATGGTGGGGTCTTCCACGGGCATGCCCTCAGGTGCGCCAGGAAGGCCTACCTTTGTCAAACCCGTACGAATGGGAGATTGTCCGGTTATAAAAGCTGCTCGTCCTGCAGTACAGGACTGCTCTCCGTACCAGTCAGTAAATAGCGCGCCTTCTTTGGCTATACGGTCGATGTTGGGTGTCTGATAACCCATCATGCCATGGTTGTAGGCACTAATATTCCAAAACCCAATGTCATCTCCCCAAATAATCAGGAAGTTCATAGGAGGTTCATCTTGTGCGTAAACGGCCGTAGCGGTTGCGGCAAATAATGCCGCCACTATGGTGGATTTTGTTCTGTATTTCATTTTCGCCCTCCCAAAATTTCTTGTTAACTCCGAATAACCTACCACAAATTCGAAGTTTTTTGTTGGGACCCTTGTGGTTTCCAGGATTTCAGGCGGAAACGCGCAAGTGAATTAAAAAATCTGTCGACCTAAATGGCTTTACTAAACGAACTGGCCGATACCTTTTTCCAGCGCTTCAAACACGTAATTGGTCAAGACTGAATTCGCCGCATTTCGGAACCACGCCAAAGCGTTTGCTGGACCACTTTTTCTTCTGCTTGAGAATCGATGCTGACATTCGCCTGAATATCGCGAACGATCGCTATGCGGACAATGCTGCCACTCGCAGTCGCTTAATTAAATTGGAAACAGACCTTTTGTAACATCCGATCACTTGAGAATGGTTTATATAGAACACTGTGATGCAAAGATCATTTCAAAGGACGAAGCTGTACGAACTGGAGCTTCATGATTTTTGCGCGACAATATAACGACTCTGGAGCATCGAGGCTTGATCAGAAGTATAAATAACTTCGAAGCCTGCGGACGCAATTTTCCTCTCAAGTACCGATCCAGACACGAAATTCACAAATGGGGCTTTCCCAAAAGCCTGCATGATTGGGATTGCGATCCGACTGATCATCGCAAACTTGAAACCACCGCTCTCAGGCGCGCAAACGGTTTTGGATATGAAAAGCCCACCCGGTTTTGTCAGCGCAGCAATGTGCTCGAGCGCTTGGTCCAAATCGGGCAGAAGATGAAGCAAGTTATGCGCCAAGACGGCATCGTAAAAGCCTTCATCAAGACTGTGCTCAAGAACGTCGGCCACCTTGAAAGTGACATTCTCCAGCCCTTCTTTATCAAGCTTCTCATCGGCAATCTCGATCATGCCCGGAGCGAGATCCGTGGCAGTGACATGGGCGACATTCGGTGCAAGCAGCAGCGCAGTTGAACCTGTCCCGCACCCGATTTCGAGTACGTTGTCCTCCGCTTTCAGGTACGACTTGGTACGTTCCAGTGTTTTCAGGTACCCTTCCATGTTGCGGATTGGGTCTGCCGCATACTTTCGCGAGATTTTGCTCCAGAACGCGGCATCCTTAGACAAAGCAGCCATTTCAATACTCTCTAGTAAGGTTGTCGCCGTATCCTGTAGTACCAAACATTCATTTATGGAATTGCCCCAATTCGCAGAAGTGTTATGCATAAATGCATGAACTGGAAAGCCATCAATTTCGACTGGAATCAGGTGCGGTCCTTTCTTGCGACCGCCGAAGAAGGCTCGTTTTCCGCAGCGGCGCGCGTTCTTGAGCAAACTCAACCCACTGTGGGCCGGCAAGTTGCCGCGCTGGAAACGGCACTTGGCATCACCCTGTTCGAAAGAGTCGGCAAGTCGCTTAATTTGACGACTGCTGGCGCCGAGCTTTTGTTGCATGTCAGAGAAATGGCGGATGTGGCAAACAGGATTTCACTTACTGCGACAAGTCAGTCGCAAGCTGTTGAAGGGCAAGTCAGGATAACTGCGTCCGATGTGATGTCTGCCTATCAGCTGCCGCCAATTCTGAAAAAGATCCGACTTGCAGCACCGCGACTGGAGATAGACATCGTTGCTGCAAATGACATACGAGACATACAGCGACGTGAGGCTGATATCGCCATCCGACATGTACGTCCGACGCAGCCGGATCTAACGGCAAAGCTTGTCGCCGAGGCCACGGCACATTTCTACGCGGCACCTTCCTACCTTGATCAGGTTGGACGGCCAAAAAATGAATGCGAACTCGCTAAGTTGGACTTTGTCGGATTTGGTGACATTGACACGATGATCGGTTTTCTTGATCCGGCGGGCATTAAGGTCACTCGAAAAAGCTTCCGGGTCGGCTCACAAAGCGGGATTGTATCCTGGGAGCTGGTGCGCCAAGGGTTTGGCATATGTGTAATGTCGGATGACGTGGCTGCCCTAACACCCGGCGTCGAGCGCGTGCTCCCCGACCATGAGCCGTTTAAGTTCCCGATTTGGCTGGCGACGCACTCCGAGCTACATACCGCACGAAGAATCAGGTTGGTGTTTGATCAACTGGCGGACCAACTTAGCGCAGGGACCATCAGGTAATCCGGGAGTTCGCTCTATGTCACAGGCTATTCCAACGCTCCACTTGTTATGCGGCAAAGTTGCTTCTGGAAAATCAACTCTGGCAGCGAGACTTGCGAAAAGTGACGGGGCCGTGCTCATTTCAGAAGATGAATGGCTTAGCGCGCTGTTTGGGGATCAAATGAAGTCCTTGCAGGATTATGTGGACTGCGCTTTGAAACTGCGACTGGTCATGGGTCCTCACGTGGCTGCTCTGCTGAAGGCTGGCGTTTCGGTCGTTCTCGATTTTCCAGCGAACACAATTGAAAACAGGGCCTGGATGCGCGACCTGCTGGAAGACAATGCTGCGCAGCACCACCTTCACTTTTTGGATGTGTCAGATGAGGTTTGTCTGCACCGGCTGCACAAGCGCAACAGAGAAGGCGCACATGCATTTGCAGCAACGGAAGATCAATTTCGGCGTATTGCGCGGCATTTCGTACCACCATCACCCGAAGAGGGTTTTAGCATCATAACTCACCGTTAGTAGCACCAGACTTTCGAAATGTCGCGGCGGAGCTAAATGTTTTTCGGCCGCCTGCTCTGAGTCGACGAATGGCCAAATGTTACAGTCAACTTTCACTGGGCCTCAGGTACGGAGATTGCGTGAAAACAAAAGATGTATCCCGGTGCGTCCTACTTAAGTCATGGCAACGGCAACGCGGGCAGTGTCGTTCACGTCGATTATCGGTAGTGTAAGTCGCTGGCAGGCATGGGCAACACATCGGCAATTGCCGGCTCCAACAACAACCTCCAGAATAGTTTTGCGCTGACAATACAGCATGTGTGATGGGAAAAGGCACTGATTATTCTTCACATACGTTGTCAAACCAGTCCCGGCTTGGTTTCACCTGATCCAATCATTCAGCGACTCCACGGATCTGGCGCATGGCCTGGTCCATACCCCCTGAAATAAGTCTGTAAAATGTGTTAGAAGACACTGTCATAAGATCGTTATGCAATACCGGCAACTATTCTTATTGCCAGCCAACTCGAAAGGTGACCCATGTCTTTTTCCAACCGCTCGTCAATTTCGCGTCGCCAATTTCTTGCAACAACAGCCGGTGCAGCGGCCATCACCTTGCATCCTTTTTCAGTTTTGGCATCCAACAATCAAGCGCATCTGCGCATCATGGAAACAACGGACATCCATGTTCATGTGTTCCCCTATGACTACTATGCTGACAAACCCCGTGACACAGTGGGCTTGTCCCGTACGGCCTCAATCATCAACGAAATTCGCGCTGAGGCGACAAATTCGATCTTGGTCGACAACGGTGACTTTCTTCAAGGGAACCCAATGGGCGACTACATCGCCTATGAGCGTGGCATGAAAGAAGGGGACGCGCACCCCATCATCACCGCGTTCAACACGGTTGGCTATGATGCTGCAACTCTGGGCAATCACGAATTCAACTACGGGCTGGATTTCCTGGAAAAATCACTCGCGGGCGCAGAGTTCCCGGTCGTTTTGGCCAATGTTTCAAAGACACAAGGCGCAACTCCGCGTGACGACAAAACGCTGATAAAACCCTACACAATCATCGACCGTGAAATCGAAATGGGTGATGGGACCAAGCACTCAATCAAAATCGGTGTCATAGGCTTTACGCCGCCGCAGATCATGAACTGGGACCGAAAGCATCTGGAAGGCAATGTTCAGGCCCGCGATATCGTTGAAACCGCGCGGGCATACGTGCCAGAGATGAAGGAACGAGGATGTGAGCTAATCATCGCCCTTTCACATTCTGGGATCGGCGACGCCAATCATTTGGACGGTATGGAAAACGCCTCAGTCGTTTTGGCGGGTGTTGACGGGATCGACGCTCTGGTCACGGGGCACAATCACCTTGTCTTTCCCTCGCCGACATTTGCGGACCGACCCGGCATCGACGTCGAAAAGGGCACCCTGATGGGTAAACCTGCTGTTATGGGCGGCTTCTGGGGCTCACATCTTGGGTTGCTGGACCTGCTGCTGGAACGGGAAGGAAATGAGTGGCGCGTGGTTACCACCACGTCCGAGGCCCGCGCGATTTCCAAACGCAATGAAGACCGCTCAATCACCGCTTTGGTCGGAGACGATCAGAAGGTTCTCGACTCGGTTGCGAAGGATCACGACGAAACGCTCGCCTATGTCCGTCGAGCCGTTGGCAAAACATCTGCCCCGTTGCACAGCTATTTTGCATTGGTCGCTGATGATCCGTCTGTACAGATCGTTTCGATCGCACAGAAATGGTATGTCGAAGAAATGCTGAAAGGCACCGAGCACGAAGGATTGCCGATCCTGTCAGCGGCGGCGCCGTTCAAGGCGGGTGGTCGCGGGGGCCCGGACTATTACACCGACGTCCCGGTCGGGGATGTTGCTATCAAAAATGTGGCTGATCTGTATCTCTATCCCAACACAGTGCGCGCGGTGCGAGTGAACGGTGTGCAACTGCGTGGTTGGCTGGAGCGTTCGGCCGGTATGTTCAACCAGATCGAGCGAGGCTCAGAGGATGCGGTTCTTCTGAATCCAGAGTTTCCATCCTACAATTTCGATGTGATGGATGGCGTAACATACCAGATCGACCTGTCGCAGCCGTCGCGCTTTGGGCCAAAGGGGGAAGAGGTGAATCCCGATGCAGCCCGTATTGTGAACTTGTCCTTCCAAGGCGAACCGGTCACCGATGATATGGAGTTCATCATCGCCACAAACAATTATCGTGCATCGGGTGGCGGTTCATTCCCCGGCGCATTGGGTGATACAACCGTGTTCGAAGCCCCGGACACTAATCGCGACGTCATTGTGCGCTATATTGTCGAACAGGGAACGATCAACCCAAAAGCGGACGGCAACTGGTCATTTGCTCCTTTAGAGAACACGACCGTGCTATTCGAGACCGGCCCTAAGGCCCGAGACTACATCGCCGATGTCAAAGGCGTTTTTATCGAAGACGCCGGAGATGGTGCAGATGGCTTCGCGGCATTCCGCATCAAGCTCTAGTGCAATCGCATGTACGTACTTTGAGGAAGTCGGAAGTCAACGAAAGCAGCTACCATCAGGCTTAAGCTGAACGCCCGCATGCGACTTTCAAAGGCTATCAGCAGTTAGAAATGAACGTTTGATCTGGGCTCGGAGCAGTCTTCGTTGCGCAGTGCATCAGTGAAGGATCTGCGGACAAAGCCGCTGTTTGTTTCCGCAGTAAACGAGACTAAGACGCGGCGAGGGATTTGGGTAGTTACACACCAATTCAACCAAGTACAGACGCTCTTCGCGGAAACAAAAACGAGGTTGACAGCAAGCATATGAGAATGGTCGCATGAGCTATAATCTGATTTGCAGGGAATATAGCCATGAAAGTTCCTTTCAGTGCGACCTTATTCTTTTGTCTCTGTTTGTCCTCGACCTCTGCTTGGGCACAGGAAACCGCCGAGGGTGGACAAGTTGGTGAAATGACCATCTCGGGGGCCGACATGCATGCCCCTGCATCAGATGCGTTTTCGCCTTATGCAGGACGCGACTTTCCAACTAGACCTCTTTGGGGCGACACCCACTTGCATACATCGCTCTCACTCGACGCGCGTGCGTTTGGTGTACTTCTTTCGCCTTCAGACGCGTTTCGGTTTGCGCGTGGAGAAGAAGTAACTACTTCTCACGGCCTGCGGGCGAAGCTGTCTCGCCCGCTGGATTGGCTCGTTGTTTCAGACCATTCAGACGCGATGGGCGCGATGAACGAGATCGTCGCGGGGAACGCAACTTTGATGGGCGACCCAACGTTACGTGACTGGAACGACAGGTTGAACCAAGGAGGGAATGTTGCCCTTGGAGCGACAATGGAGGTTATCGAGACTTTCGCTGGAATTACCGGTGAAGCTTTGCCGGAGGCGATTGCTGACCGTCGTTTCGTACAGTCAGTTTGGGATGACTTTACGGAAACTGCGGATGCTTATGATCAACCGGGATCGTTTACCGCGTTTATCGGCTACGAATGGACCTCGACGGAAGGCGGCAACAACTTGCACCGCAATGTCATCTATAGGGACGACAGGATTCGGGCGCGGCAAATGTTGCCGTTTACGACTGCCGAGACATTCAATCCGGAAGATCTGTGGGATTGGATGGAAAGATACGAAGAAACGACAGGCGGGCGCGTCCTTGCATTGGCGCACAACGGAAATGTTTCTAATGGTTTGATGTTTCCTGTCGAGACAAACCCCGATACCGGCGAACCGCTCACAGGAGATTACGCGGAAAGACGCGCCAAATGGGAGCCACTGTACGAGATCACTCAGATCAAAGGCGACGGCGAGGCCCACCCGTTCCTGAGCCCAAATGACGAGTTTGCAGATTACGAAACATGGGACGTCGCAAACCTTGGCCCTGTTCCAAAAGAAGACTGGATGTTGCAGTACGAGTATGCTCGCGAGGCTTTAAAAAATGGCTTGAAGCTTGAGGCGCAACTTGGGACCAACCCTTACAAGTTCGGCGTCGTGGGATCCACAGACAGTCACACGGCTTTGGCGACAGCCCAGGAAGATAACTTTTTTGGTAAGCACTCGGGCGTGGAACCTGAGCCTGGGCGTTGGCAGCATGTTGTCGGCGAGTTTGAAGCGACCAAAATTCTGGGCTGGCAGATGGCTGCCTCTGGTTACGCGGCGGTTTGGGCCGAGGAAAATACACGAGCATCTATTTTCGACGCGATGGAACGTAAGGAAGTATATGGGACAACAGGTAGTCGGATCACGGTACGTTTCTTCGGGGGATGGGATTTCGAAGAAAACGACGCTCAATCGCGGCTTCCTGCGAAGATTGGTTATGACAAAGGCGTACCCATGGGGGCAGATCTACCGGAAGCGCCCGGTGATGCCTTAGCGCCAAATTTTCTCGTCGCTGCACTCAAGGATCCGTACTCGGGTAATCTGGATCGTATTCAGATAGTCAAGGGCTGGGTAACAGAAGACGGTGAGACACAAGAGAAGGTTTTTGATGTCGTCTGGTCCGGCGATCGGGATCTCAGTGCGGAAGGCAAGCTGCCGCCTGTCGGCAACACCGTGGACGTCGAAACCGGTACGTTCACGAACTCAATCGGATCGCCAGAATTGATAACCGTCTGGTCTGATCCCGAATTTGATCCGGAACAAAAGGCTTTTTACTACGCGCGCGTGCTGGAAATCCCCACGCCGCGATGGACGGTTTACGAAGCTATTAGGTTCGGCGACGAACTACCCGAAGAAGTACCGACATCCACACAAGAACGGGCTTATACTTCGCCCATTTGGTACACTCCGGAGGGATAGCACCTCACCAAAAAAGCGGTCATGTTTCAGGCGAAAATGGGTTCATTGTAGTCGTTCGCCCAAATTCATTGAACGTCTACTTTACGGACAAAGCAGACGTTAAATTTGAATTCAGAGCCTGTTTTGGATGATGCACTCGAGCCGACAACGGGATACACTATCGACTATTCTCCACCGATGCCATTCGGCGGAAGCACAGCATTGCTACCATAGATTGAATTAGTTTCATCCCAAATCTGCTTAAGCAAGTCTTCCATAAAAAGGTCACCCGACTTGGTAAACTCTGAAAGCTTTTCTCGGGGTTCATCCTCAGCGACTTTGGGTCGAGTTGGTGCTGAAGGCCAGATCTCCTCATCAACGACCGCCATTCGTACTTTAATGTCGTCCTTCGTAACGTTGAAGACCATATAATCCTGCGCCAAAGCGAGCGGCCCATCGTAGACTTTGCGGATTTCTTCAATTTGTTCTGGCAGAGTGTCGTGGTCGTTAAAGAAATGATACCCAACTGCAATACGCGGCTCTGTCATTGCCATGAGCTTGCCAAATTGACTCGGTGAAGTGTGCAGCAGTGTCCCAAGCAAAAGCGCAAACTCCAGGCCGTAGTTTTGCTTTTCAATTAGTGTCGTTGGTGGAGCAAAACTTTCATGCACTGAAATATCGACATCCTTGGTGTATTCTACCCACCAAGTAGTTGGGGAGGTATCGCTGGAATATGCGAACTTCATGTCGTTCCACTCAAGTATAAAACTTACGGCACCATCAATCGCATGGACCGCGGGTATCGTACGGATAACGACGTCATTTTCGTCGTAAATTACCTCGTTGATCCCTCTATAATCGAACTCGTTGACCTCAATCTGAAGTCCTCGATCATCAAGTTTTCCAATGACCGACGCAACCTCCCATGCATACATTTTCTGCATGTGTTCCATCGATGCCTTCGTGCCAAGTTCTGGTGTTCTACCGCTTGGCCCCCAAACTGTTAACGGAAAGGTTCGGTTAGCTTTAAGTCCACTGATCCAGAGTGAGGGCAAGTCAGCCATATGGTCCAGATGGAGGTGTCCGAGAAATACTTTATCGAGGTAGTCATAGGGAATCTTCATCGCCGATATCCTACTCATCGATTGCGCACCGATATCGAATAGAAATTTGTCACCATTTCCAAGCTCGACTAACCAGCAGGCTGCCGCCTGCTTTGGTCGAACTGTCGGCATCCCTGTGCCGCAGGCAGTAACACGCATTTCATCCGGAGCTAATGCCTCTGTTCCCGGGTAATAAACGTCGTGTTCTGGCAGCGGCTCGCTGGGCGACACCTGCGCCCAAGCCGAAACACTCCCGGCCAAAAGAACAAGCACAGAAATAGTGGTTCCAATGAATCCTTCTTTCATTTCTAGACCCTCCCCTAAAAGTTATCGATGTTCGTTCGGTTTGAACGCAATGCCCTGTGTTTGGAAACATCCATCTACATGTTCCCGAATTGGGTACGCATCCACAGCTCAGAATCTGAACTTGACGCCAAGAACCGGCCCGTGCTGTTTGACGTCGTATTCGAACGCCCCTGTTGAAAGCGTGTCGCTGTAGTCCATGCTGAAGTAACGCCATCCAAAGAACAGCGAAGTTGTCTCCCATGGTCGCCAATCTACACCAAGATTGGCTCCGACTTGCAGGTCGTTACCGCCTGCGCCAAAGCCGCCAAGTTCCAGGGATGCAATTGCGGTCTACCGCTCGTTAAGCACCCAAGTGCCGCGTGCGCCGACAACGGGTTCCCACCAGCCTTCATCGCCGCCCAATACCGGTATTGGTGCCGGAGATGTCACCGTTATCTCTTGGCGCAAAGAGTTGTAACGCACGCCTGCTTGCAGATCGATAGCGTAGCGATGCCCGTTACCCCCGATAGCGTCAACGGCCTTGTACGCCGCAAGTAAACCCAGCCATTCCTGTCGAATATCAGCGCTGAACGGAGCACTTCCAGGCGTGGGCAAACTGCCGTCGGCTTCAAGTGACACATAGTTGGCATCTATTATGAAACCCCAATCGCCGCGCCAGGCTTCGTATCGACCGGCCGCGGCGAAATCGAGGAGCTCCAGCGCGTCGCCAAAATCCAGGTCAAGCGGGACCGTCACTCCTGCAACCGTCGAGTCCCCGCTGGTTCTTGCTGGTAGGAGCGCATAGACCGAAAGTGTATGGCGCCATTCTGTTTCGCTTTGTCCGGCGCGTGGAATTGGTTCTGCGAAAGCAGTCGCCGGTACTAGGCCTATCGCAATAGCTGCTATCAAGCTTGAAAGATCATTTTTCATGGTCCACTGCTTCCTTTCGCTTCGCGTATCCTGCACCCGTAGATCTTATTTGGCCCACGAGAGCCCTTTCGCTGGTTAATTCGAGTTGCGCGCGAACCAGCCGCTCCCACGACGTTCAAATGGCAGAGACTACGTGCTTTTGTACGCTGGCGTCTATATATACTAAACGGTACCGTATAGTTGTTCTGTATAACACCATGCGTTACGTGTTGTACATGACCGAGATCAAAAGAGAACATCGCGTTAGCAAAGAAGACTGGTTACGTGCCGCGTTGGACTTGTTGAAATGCAGTGGGATCGAAGCTGTTCGCATAGAAAGGCTTGCCGCGGAGCTTAATGTATCGAAGAGCGGCTTCTACTATCACTTTGGTAGCAGGGACGGTTTGCACAATGCTCTGCTCAACTACTGGTTAGAGCTTGACCAAGAACCCATTGAAGATACCAAAACGCTAGTTGAGCAATCACCGGAAAGTCGACTTGCGTTTGTTTATGAACATGTAGACCGAGCTCAACTCGTCCAATTGGATACAGCTATCAGGCAATGGGCATATCAAAGCCCCAAGGTTCGTCGAGTTTGGCGCAGGCAGATGAAACACAGGCTAGCTGTCATTCGTCAGCTTTTTTCTGAGATAGGGTTTGCTGGTGACGAACTCGAAATGAGAACTCGTCTGTTTCTCGGCTACCAAGTCAGTGAGCGAGAGCTGTTCCCCGATCTGACCGCAATAAACCGAAAGAAACTCCGTGATCTGCGGCTAAAGCTCCTATCGAAGCCATGAAAGCTGCTTCCTCCAAGCAGTCTTGAACGACCGCTCAGGGCTCGTTGCAGCCGTTCGCTGCACTTGGGATGAACGCCCACTATGCGAACAAAGTAGACGCGTGAACTCAGCCGTGAGAAAAACTCCGCACACAACTGGCAAACTGGCTCAATGCTGTGGTCAGAACCTGACTCTGAACGCCAGCCCAACCAATGGCGCTGTTTCATAGCTCTGACGACTAATTTCCAATCCATTCGCATCATCTAGCGTCAGGCGGCCGTCAAATTCTGCGCCAGCAAAGACACTTAACGAAACCCCAGGGTTCGGGTTGTATCCAACAGATAGAACTACAGGGATACTTTTATCCTCACCCACCCCATTCGGGGCAAGGCCATCCCCATCCAACCTGAATCGAATTTTTTCCGATCGCGCGGTCAACGAAATGTCCAATGTGTCATTCAACGCGTAACTCAGTGTCAGTCCGGGACCTTGCGTCGCTCCTACACCAGAGCCAGTATTCAAGTTCCAGCGATCGTTTATGTCCCAGTCGATCAGCAGGGCTGGAAAAAAATCTGTGCCGCTTTCGTCAAATTGAGAAAACGCGCCAAAGGCCGGACCTATCGTCAAGCGCTCGCTCAGTTGCCAAGCAATTCCTGCAAAAATACCATGGGTTCTTCCTTCAGATGAGGAGGCCCCGCTTTGATAGTCCCATCTGATCTGTGGCGACACAAAAACTGTTGCTGTATCACTCACTCGAAGCCGCACAGGAACAGCGACGCGGAGGTCACGGATGTTTTCCCATGGCTGGTTGTTCGATTGGCTGAAGCGATAATCCAGTTTGCCAAAGCTGGTGGAAAGCCCAACTGAATTTCCTCCGTCCAAGTTGTAGAGTGCGGTCGCACGAAGAAATGTTCGACTTGCAGAGAATTCGCCACCGCCGCTCAAATCCGCATCCCCTTGAAAAGCGGCAAGCCCATCAACCTGATACGCCCAACCTAGCCGCGGCTGTGCAGTCAACGGAAACGCTGTGAAACATAGGGAAATAGTTCCAAAGCAACACGTTAGAATAAGGTTTTTCATATGACGTTTCCTAAGTGACGCTGGTTCCCTTTCGGGTTGCCACTCCTGAACCAGCGGTTCAAGTGCTTTCAAGTCTGTTATGCGGACAAAGCTGCTGTTCGAAGAGCGTGCATAATCGTCAAAGGTTCGAAAAAGTTAGCGGCGAACGGCTGATATGATGACAGACGGGGCCGGGACAAGAAAACCGCCATTGTGCATGTTGCCTAAAGAGCGAGTGCGTTCCGCCAGATCAGAGCGAATTGAATCTCGTTTCATAGCAGGTTGCGATCTTAATAGTGACGCCGCGCGAACGGCACCCTGGTCAAATGCATCAAACAAGTCCTCAGGGTGTTGTACGTGCAATTCAGAAGGCACATCGAACAACTGAAACTCTGCAAATCCCGCTTGAGTGACCATAGGCTCAGCAGAAGAACGGTCGGCAAGCATATGGGCATCCGGTCCTAACGGCAGTTCTACAGACGGATCGCCCAGTCGCCCAACCGCATCGAACAACCAACCGAAAGCACCATCTGATCCTTTCCCCTTCCAGATTGAAAACGCGATTCGCCCTCCTGGTCTCAAAACCCTTGCCGCCTCCGCCAAACCGCGTTCAGGATCGGGAAAGTGCGGGACACCAAAACCAATAGTGACGGCGTCAAAGCTGCTATCAGCAAAGTCCATTGACATCGCATCTCCTTGAATGAAGGAAGCGTCTGGCACAGCTGATTGAGCAAGAGATATCATAACTCCCGAGAAGTCGAGCCCCGTTACGGATGCCCCTCTTGCCGACAGTTCTGCAGCAACAACACCATGCCCGGTGCATAAATCAAGAACCGTTGACTTGGGTCCTGCGGAAACCGCATCCGAGAGCCTCTGCGCAACAAGGCGAGTGGCTTGGTGAAATCCATCTGCATAACCTTTGGCGATAGCTGGATTGGCCCAGCCTTCGCGCTCCATCTTTTCAAAATCACTTAGGCCGTTCATGCACCCTCCAAGCCGGGCCAGAGTAGCATCAACGTTTTTTTACACCAACAGAAGCGTTCTTTGCGCCAAATGGTAGCCTCGCCAAAGCGTCCGCACTGATCTCGATGGCTGCGTTCGCCATAGTTTTGCGAACGACCGAAATACGGACAAAGCTGCCATTCGGCCCGAGCGACTGGCCCGTCAGGATAGAGCTATCTCCAAACGGTCCAACGCATTGGGCGGCCACACCTCATCGAATTTGTAAAATTCCTCAAAGATAGGAATGTCTTTGCTGAGTGGCACCCAGGCCTGCTTGCTGTTGGTGAAAATCTGTACATCC
The DNA here is from genome assembly GCF_056532905.1 of Ruegeria sp. H8. NCBI lineage: Bacteria > Pseudomonadati > Pseudomonadota > Alphaproteobacteria > Rhodobacterales > Roseobacteraceae > Ruegeria > Ruegeria sp. H8. Next base: position 187,698 of record NZ_JBQFNY010000003.1, read on the forward strand.
GGAGGACATTGATCCGGGTTGTTCAATGTTCCGACGCGCACGTACCTTAGCTTGCCAAGGCGGATCATGTAGCTGCTAAAAACGGCGACGCCACAATCTCTACAGCGCGTAATGATCTGACCTTTCCCGCTTGGAGTAGAGAGCTCATGTTCAGTGATTGGCCCCTCAAACTGCACGCGATCTGCCTCAATGATGGCGTTCAAGACGTAGGCCGCTCCGGTTTGTCGCTGACATTCGCCGCAGTGGCAGCAATGCACGAACATGGGTGGTGACGTCATCTGATACGTTACGGCTCCGCAACCGCATTTCCCCTTGATCATTGTTTCCCCCCGAATTGCTTCTTTGCATTCAAGCCATCGCTCTTATTGAACCAGTTCATAATGCTTGATCGAACGCGACTCGACCAATTCGGCCTCCGCCGGATCGATATGCGGGCTCTGGTAGTTATCGCCGACAAAAGCCTTTAGTGACTCCAGGTTTTCCCAAATCATCACAAAGCTGAACTCTCGCGGTGTGTCAGCACGTGCGGCACCAGGAAACACTTGAACGATGCCCTTGGTACCTCTCATCAAGGGGATAGCTGTTTCATGGAAGAACTTGCTGAACTCTTCCTCTTTGCCTGGCCGTGTCACGACCTGAAAAATACGCATGATCATTCATCCGACCTCCGTAAAGTACGGTTCCTAAATGTATGAGCGCCTCTGGTTCTGCCACCATATCATTTCGTTCCGAGATTGTCTGCTTTGGGCTCAGAGCGGTCATCTGACCAATTCTGTTGGATGACTTCTTTCTACCAAATTGCCGTCGTCGCGTGACCGCAACCACGCCGGTGATTCAGTCGGGGAATCGATTCTCAAAGACCAGATCACGCATTGTCACGACCCTTCGGTCACACCTACCCTATACCATTTTTTTCAATGACTTACCAATCATGAGAGCCAAGTCTTCCCAGTGTCCGACTACGTGCTTTTGGTCTTCTGGCACTCAGATTTATCGCCGGAAGCGGCACGGAGTGTCGGCACTATTGCTGCTGATTTACACTGGATGTCGCATCCGCGAGATTCTGACGCTGCGCTGGGGCTATGTAACGTCGCACCATCTGGAATTGCAGGACAACAAGACCGGACGCCGCCGCATTCCTCTACCGAGAGAAGCCTATGACATCCTGATGGAATTGCCTCGTCAACCGGGAAATCCACGTCAAAAATTAAGCGCTTCTGACAGTGGACCGCGAAATGACCTGTAAAAATCGCGGCGGCGCATACGTAAATCGGCGGGCTTGGACGATGTCCGCATTTACACCCCCATTTGACCCTTCTGATGCGTCTCAAAGCTGCGTGTGGCGCGTTGCGGGGAACAGCTTGCCATAGATCGTTGGCAGATCAGGACGTGGTCCCAGTTCGATGCCTTGTTCGGCGATGCCATTGCTGAGGCTTTAAAGAAGGTACGATACTGCGAGCCTGATCTTGACGATGGAAACCACGCGCGGTGGTCTAACCATACAATGTAGGGCTTGGTTGCTGGATCATCCGAGGATGACCTACTGGAAATGCGCAGCCACATCGACACCACAAGCGTTAAGCGCGAGCATCGCCATCAGCATATTAGGTTGATAACGACGAAATTTGCAGGCCTTGGAGTTACATTGGCCGCACCTGAAAACATTCAGGAAAATGAGCTGAGTGATTCTATCGACAGTGTTAGAGCCAAGCTCGCAGAGAGCATTAAGGCGGATCCTCAGCGAGCCGCAAAGAAACTGCATGAAGCCAAGAGTAGGCATCGGTTTACTGCGTAAACCACTGAAGGTCGGCCGCATGCATTTGTGCCGTGTCCATTTGGGCAGTTTGAGTCCTATGCAGCGGTCGCCACGACAACAGGATGCTGCGAGTGCATTCGACAGCATCGAACCCAATTTCCGACTTAAAATTCAAGTCGTATCGTTCACCGCTTCTCTGGATTTCGTTGATCGTATTCAAACTGTTCCCAGAGATGCATCTTCCCTGTCTGACGCGCATTAGCCAACCACAACTTTTTGCGCACACCCGGAACTTCCAAATGCTTGTATTTACCTTCAGAAAACTTGGGCCAATCGATTGCCAATCCCATCTTCACAAGTTCAGCTGATAAATCTCGGCCATCAGGTAAAGTACAACGCGCAACAGTACGGCCGTAATGATCCACGTCAGTTACTACCGCTTTTACTCTGTGACCTTTGCAAAGTTTCACCATCGCCCATTTTGCCTTCTGCCCAAAAGGATGATCGATCTCGGGTGCGTCAATACCGAACAATCGTATCTGCGTTTTGTTGATGACGATTGTATCGCCATCCGTAACCCATGCTTTCCCTTGCAGAACTATTCTTACCGGTAAATGCTCTGCAATTTTGACATCAAATGGTGTGGGTTGCCGTCTTGAAGACTGCGTAACAGCCTTTGGCTTTTCGGGAGTTTGGCGATACTGAGCGGAGTTCTCGAATTTAGCCCCGCTATTTGAGCGAGGCGCAAAGCGAAATGCCAAATAAACGAGTCCGAAAAGTATCAAAGGGGCAAATGCAGCAAAGACTTCCAAGTCGATTGCACTGAACGGAAAATCAAATTGGTGCGTAGCTGTTTCCGATGTTGTTTGATCGGCGCGCAATTTGGGCCGCAAAGAGCTGGTGAGAGGTGGAAGGGTATTGGACATGTCGGTCACGATGAAACTCAAGTAAAAAGGCTTTGGGCTAAAATAGAGAGTATGACCGACGAGCACTTTTGATTTTATGCCATTTTTCTTCGTGTATTTGACTTTATTGGCGAGTGGGTTGTGCCGAGGCTTGACAACGCCCCAATGAGCAACACCCAAGCTGCCGGACAGCAGAAACGTTCGGAACTTAAAATGGGCGCTCAGCACAAACAGCAGTTCCGTTGGATAAGTTGTGGATAGCCTGAGCAGCCTCATCTGACTGGTCCAAATTGATTGTTAGTGCATCGTCGGCCTGCGATCCATTGGTATGATGGTTTCGGGCGCTGGCGGGCGATAGCCCAGTGCACTGTGGGGCCGCTTTGTGTTGTAGTATCTCCTCCATTGTTCGATCAGAATTTGAGCTTCGCGCAGGCTGTAGAAGATTTCACCGTTGAGCAACTCGTCCCTTAACCTGCCGTTGAAGCTTTCACAGTGTCCGTTCTCCCAAGGGCTGCCAGGTTCGATGTAAGCCGTCTTGGCGCCAACGGCGGCGATCCAGCCTTGGACAGCCTGGGCGACAAATTCCGGTCCATTGTCAGAACGTATGAAACTCGGCGCACCGCGAAGTATGAACAGACCCGTCGTCGCAACGCTGTACTCCGGGGAGGGCCGCTAATGGCCCTCATCACCCAAATCCCCAAGAACAGCCACGAGGAATACCGTGTCAGCCGGAATGACTTTCAGGGGCATGACCTCATCAATATCCGCGTGTTCTTCACCTCAAAAGACGGAGAGATGCTACCGGGCAAGCAAGGCGTCGCCTTCAAGGCGGAGTTGCTGCCGGAGTTCATAGACGCGCTCAACAAGGCGGAGGCGGCTTAGATGGGGCGCGACAAGAGAAACGAAAAGCGCGTCGAGCATTGGACCAAGCTTGTTCGCAACATGATGGAGGAGCCCGCCTGGCGGGCCCTCTCGTCCACCGCGCAGGCCTTGTATCCATGGCTTAGGCTGGAATGGCACGGAGCGGCCAACAATAACAACGGCAGGATTTGCTTGAGCGTCAGACAAGCCGCTGACCGGTTAGGCGTGTCGTACAACACAGCCGCCAAAGGGTTTCGTGAATTACAGGCGAAGGGCTTCATCGCCGTGACGCGTCCGCCCAAACTCGGCACCAGTGGCGTCGCATCATCTCCGCTGTTTGAACTGACCGAAATTTCGCTACCGACCGCACACAGGGAGGCAGGTCGCAGATTGTACAAGCAGTGGTCTGAAGGGGCAGATTTCCCGGTCGTAAAAGCTCCAGTTCACAATCCGACTGGCAAGGGCGGAAAAACAAAACCCTGTCTTAATAACTGCGACGAGACCGTCGTAGATTTTGCGACGAGAATGACGGAGGCGACGCAATAAATGCGACGGGCCGTATCAATATTTGCGACGAAAACGCCCGATTTCGGCAAGTCCCCCGTCGCAATATTTAAGACATCCTTAATCTACCAGGGGGTCTGGGGGAAACGGACACCTTCAACACTAACAATCTAACAAGCGAGGCATGAGCAATGACGGATGAACCCGACCGAAAAAACGGAACCAATACGGACGAACGAAACCCGGATGGGACCTTTGCGACTGGTAATCCCGGCAAGCCCAGAGGAACCCGAAACCGGGTCACTCGGGCAGTAGAGGAACTGCTTGAGGGGCAATCGGAGGCAATCACGCAAAAAGCGGTTGAGTTGGCGCTTGAGGGTGACAGCACGGCCCTCCGTCTTTGTCTGGAGCGGATTGCGCCCACCAGAAAGGACGCACCGGTCAGTTTTGACCTTCCCCCCATCAGATCCGCTGCCGACGCCTCAGAGGCCGCACAGGCGGTGCTACAAGCCGTTTCTCAGGGTGACGTGACACCTTTGGAGGGAGCGACGGTCATGGGGCTTATTGAGCAATACAGGCGGGTTCTGGAAACGACGGAACTAGAGAAACGAATAGCAGCTTTGGAGGCTTCAAAATGAGTGTTCGTAGCAGGGTGGAAAAACTGGAAAAGGACGCAGGAAACCAGTTCAAAGTCGTCGTCACTCAGGGCGAGTTCTTTGACAAGCACGGGAACCCAATTTCGACCGAAAACGGCTGGCCCCCCAGTCTAAGAGAGGACGTTCATCGTGCCATAGTGAGCGTTTCGGATTCAGAGGAAACTGTCACTTTGCAACGGAGACAAGACGAGTCGGGCGCTGAGTTTATGCGTCGCTTCGACCAGACAGGCATCGAGATAGGTAAGAAGGTTGGCGCGACCGTTAGCCTGCCCTGGGATGCCAAGTGGACTTAATTGCATGTTTGAGCTTCGAGCCAGCCGGAGTCTGAGCGTGAAAAGACTGATTAGGATCATATTGACCAGCTCTTGGCCTACCAAGACAGGTACTGCCGCTCAGGTTCTAGCCCAAGGATTACTATTCGTGACAATCTCCTCTGGCTTGTGTCTCTTCGTTGCCATGCTGATCTTCGGTTTTCCCAAGCATAATGGCGGACCACTTCATTGGGGGAGGATCAGGCCAACTCATTTTGGCGTTTCAGTCGCGGCAATCATTTTGGCGACTCAGGCCGATGACCGCACCTCCGTTGCTCAAACCCCTAATTTTGCCTGAAGAGTGCTGGCTTCAGGCACCTGGGGTCAACAGTCAAGGTTACTCTGCCGCGATCGCTTTTTCTCGCTGAGTCTTTTCGCCTTCAATCAACAGAGTGCGGGTCGGAAACGGAATATTGATATCGGCTTCGTCCAACGCCTCTTTGACTTTGCGCTTCATGTCCGCCTGGTATTGGAAGTAGTCCGAAGACTTGCACCACACGCGGACAAGAAAATCGACGCTGCTGCTGCCAAGATTGTTCACCTGGATGAACGGTTCGGGGTCAGCCAACGAACGGGCGTCCGACATGATCGTCTCGCGAATGACGCGCTCGGCCTCCGCCAAGTTGACGCCGTATCCAACGCCGAACGTCCACTCGGCACGACGGGTCTCGTAAACGGAATAGTTCTTGATGGTGTTTCCCCACACCTCGGCGTTGGGAACGATAACCTTGACGTTTCCCATATCGGCAATTTCGGTGTAGTTCAGAGTGATGTCTTTAACGGTTCCGAGCACGCCATTCACGTCGACGAAATCGCCGATCTTGAGCGGCCTGAACAGGATGATCATCACGCCGGCTGCAACGTTGGACAATGTGCCTTGCAACGCAAGACCAATGGCCAAACCGGCGGCACCGATCAGCGCAATGATCGACGTCGTCTGCACCCCGAACGTGTTCAGAATGAACAGCCCGGTAAACGCCAGGATCGTATAGCGCGCCAGATTGCCAAGAAAGTTGAACAACGTATCGTCCAGGCGTTCCGATTTTTCACCGACGCCCCGGATCTTCCGGCTGACATATCTTGAAATCACAAGCCCGAGAACAAGAAGGATCAGCGCGGCAATCGTGTTCGCGACGAGGCCAAGAAGGGCCTCGAGCGTCAACAGGTCGCTCAGCGATTTCCCGTCATACAGCTCGGCATTCAGAACTTGCGACAGTTCGGCCCAAACGGTGTTCGTCACGGTCTCTGCGGTCTGTGCAATCTCGTTTTCCATGGGGTTCCTCGTCGTGTCTAATCGCCTGAGTTTTCGTGTCTTGCAGCGCGGCCCTGCCGCGTCAGACCTCGATCACGGCGCTAGAGGCAAAGAACATGGCCTGGCTGACGGCCGATTTGACCTGTTCTTCGGTGTAGGGTTTGGAAATCAAAAAGGCCGGTTCGGGCCCTTTGCCCGTCAGAAGGCGCTCGGGGAATGCGGTAATGAAAATGACGGGACAATCGCCGTGCTGGGCAATGATGCGGTTCACTGCATCGATTCCACTGGATTTGTCCGCCAGTTGGATGTCCGACAGGATCAGGTCGAACGGCTCGCGCTCGGCCAGTTCGATGGCGGCCGTCTCGGTGCGTGCGACCCCTGTGACCCGGTGGCCCTGGTCGGTCACCATAGTTTCAAGATCCATCGCGATGATTGCCTCGTCTTCGATGATCAAAATGCGCCCAGAAGTGTGGCGGGCCATTTCCTCGTAGGCGATATCGATTAGCTTCTGAGCCTCGGCGGGTTCTATCTGCATGATTGCGGCGATATCGCTGACCGAGAACTCTTCGACCGTGCGCAGCAGCAAGGCCTCGCGCGTGTTCGGCGTAAGGCGTGCCAGCTGGGCGTGGGCGCGCGTTTGGATGTCAGAGCTGTGGCCATCTGCGTCAACAGGCATTCCCGATGTTGACCAGATGCTGTGAAACACACGAAACAGCGCGACCCGCGGCGCGAGATCGGCATCGAACTGGGCGGGATCTGCAAGGATCGCTTCAAGCGATGCTGCGGCGTAGGCGTCGCCACTGTCCTGTGAGCCGGTGAGGGCACGGGCATAACGGCGCAGAAACGGCAAGAGCGGGCCAATTTGATCTGCGACGGAAACTCCGGTCAGCTCGGTCATCTATGTTTTCCTCATTTTTTTCTCTAAACTCGGGAACCAAACGCATACTGGGGCGTTATGGTTCCAGCAAAAGTAAAAAATTTTTGATGATGCCATGACAAAACCACAGCCCAGCCGAAGCCATCGGCAAGAAATAGAGCAAAGGATCGACGAAAACCTCAAGCGGGCTTTCGATGAGGTAGCCAACGAACCGGTTCCGGATCGGTTCGTCGATCTTCTTGAAAAACTGCGCAATCAGACCAGTGTTCCCAAAAGCGGTGACACGGGAGGCTCGGATGGTTGATCCCCGAGAAGAGCTTGTCGAACATATTGGCGCGATGCGTGCCTTTGCGATCAGCTTGTGCCGAAACGGGGCCACGGCCGATGACATCGTGCAGGACGCATTGATAAAGGCATGGAGCAATATCGACTCGTTTCAGGAAGGCACCAACATGCGGGCTTGGTTGTTCACCATCGTCCGGAACACCTATTTTTCGCTGCACCGCAAGCGCAAGCGCGAGGTCGAGGATGTGGATGGCGCGATGGCCGAAAGCCTGTCGCAAAAGCCCGACCATGACGGACGGCTGGCGTTGAAGGATTTTGCTGTTGCATTTGACCAACTGACGGATGAACAGCGCGAAGCATTGGTGCTGGTCGGTGCACAGGGATTTTCCTATGAGGAAGCAGCCGAGATGTGCGGCGTCGCTCTTGGTACGATCAAAAGCCGGGTGAACCGTGCCCGCGCGCAACTGGCCGAACTGATGGGTTTGGAAGATGACGAACCCATCGAATTGACCGATGCGGTGACGGTGGCGATCGTTCAGACGCAACCGGCGGCCTGACGATCGATGGATGCGGAACCGCGCAGCCTGACCGTCTATCTTGCCGCGCTGGTCACCTTGGCGCTTTTGCCTTTGGGGCTGATTGCGGTATTGCAGACACGCGCTGTGATTACCGAGGCCGACGAAAGATCTCGGGCCTCGGTTTTGGCGCGCACCATCGAAGCTGCCACCCGGGAACGGGAGCTTCTGCAGAAAGCTGTTGGTGCCAGTTCGGGACTTACCGCCGCGCTTTCGGCTGGAGGTATGGACAAAGCCGCTTGCTCGGGCCTTATGCGCAGGTTCGTCGAACGACAGCCCGAGTTTGTATTTGCCGGGTTTATACAGCCGAACGGTGTTATGGCTTGCTCAACCGTCGAACGGACCATCGAATTGTCGGACGCGCCCGGTTTCGGGCAGATCTCGGAAAATCCGCAGCTTACTTTTTCTGTCAGTCGTGCCGGGGCGGCGACAGGGCAATCAGTGATCATCGTAACCCAGCCGGTCATGAACAAGACCGAGCTTATGGGGTTCGTCTCCATCTCGATACCTCATGCGCTGGCGCGCACGCCCTTGGATGTTGGCAACATTGGTAGTGACGTGGTCATCGCCCTGTTCGACGCGACCGGAGAAGTGCTGTCATCAAATGTGGGCTTGGATGAGGTCAAACCATTCCTACCGCCCGCGAAAGAAAACCTGTTGGTTCTGTCCAGTTCCGGTAAAACATTTTCGGCTAAAACGGCCGACGGAGAGGATCGGGTTTTTGCAGTTGCCAGCATCATTCCGGGCGAAGTCGCCGTGATTGGCAGTTGGCCACGCGAGGCGGCGCTGGCCTCAGTCGGTGCAGGCAGCACTGCTTTGACCATTGCTTTTCCGATCCTGATGTGGGTGACCGGTCTGGGAGTTGCCTTGTGGGGCCTGCATCGATTGGTGATCCGGCATCTCGACAGCTTGCGTTCGGCCGTGCGTCGTTTCGCGTTGGGCGAGCGCGACCCAATTGAAAGCCTCGCAGGCGCCCCGCAGGAGTTTCAGCAAATACAGACTGCATTCAACCGCATGGTCTTGTTGATCCGCGAGGCTGAGGCGCAGCACGAACGCGACCTTGTCGAAAAAACGCTGTTGTTGCGCGAGGTACACCATCGCGTCAAAAACAATCTTCAACTGATCGCTTCGATCATGAACATGCATTTGCGCAAGGCCGAAACCACCGAGGCCCGGCGCTTGCTGGAACAGTTGCAGCGTCGGGTTCGCGGCCTGGCCATGGTGCACCAGAGCTTGAACCAGAACTCGCAGATGACGACGATCAACACCGAGGCACTGATCGGACATTTGGTCGCCGAACTGGCGCATCGACCGCCAATTCTGGGTCAGGTGGTCGAGGTTGACTGCCGGATCGCGCCTGTCGAACTGGGGCAGGATCAGGCAGTCACGCTGTCGATGCTGGTGGCCGAGGCGCTGACGAACGCGGTCAAATACGTAGGCGTTCCGCAGAACGGACCGCCGACAATTTCGGTGGAATTGCCCCGACCCGAGGAGAACACCCTGCACCTGAAAGTCTCCAACACGCGCGGGCAGTCGGACGACGGTGCGGATCTGTTCCATAGCGGCGGGATCGGTCAGCGGCTGATGCAGGCCTTCCTCCGCCAATTGGACGGTTCCGAGACCATAACCGAGACGTCCTCGCATTATGTGTATGAGGTGACGTTCGAAATCTCCGAAGTAGAAGCGGATAGCGAACCACAGTCCGTTGCGGATGAGAGAGGCGGTGATGCCCGTGCCGCAGCAGAATGACTTTGAGGTCCTGATCACGGCCGAGCAAGCCTGGCCCGCCTTGGAAAAAGCGGTTCTGGAGGCCCGGCACCAGATCAAGGCAAGTTTTCGAATATTCGATTTCATGACACGGCTGCGCAGCGATCAGGCGCGCCAGATCGGCGATACCTGGTTTGACCTGATCGAGCATGTCATTCGCAAGGGTGTAACGTTTCATTTGGTCATCAGCGATTTCGATCCGATCTTCGCGACCGAGTTGCACGAACTGAGCTGGCGCACCAAACGGCAGGCGGTAGCGCTTGCGGAAGTCCTTGGTCCCGAACTGGCCTCGCAGTTGAGCGTTCGCGTGTCCATGCACCCCGCGCAGGCCGGCGCATTGCCTTGGGCCACGCTGTTGCCCGCGGTTCTGCGTAAAAAGGCGCAGCGAATGCAGGAGCTGTCCCGCGAACGACGCAAACGGCAGGCGGTACGGCTGGGGTCGGACACGCTGCCCCGACTTCACACCGTGTCGCACCATCAGAAAGTCGCCGTGATCGACAATGAGGTCTGCTACCTCGGCGGATTGGACTTGAACGAAAGGCGCTTTGACACACCGGATCACGATCGTCTGGCCAAAAACACATGGTCAGACATTCAATTGCTGGTCCGCGGACCCGAGGCCTCCGAGGCCGCGCGCCATATCGACCGGTTCGAACATGAAATCGCGACCGGACAACCGGACCCCCAGGCGAGCCATCTGCGCCGCACCCTGTCCAGCCCGCGCCGGTTTGCGTTCTGGCGGCTGTCGCCAAAGACTATCGCGCATGAGATCGAGGATGAGCACATAGCCGCCTTTCAAGCCGCGCGGCAACTTCTGCACATCGAGACCCAGTATTTCAGATCGACTCGATTGGCCGAGGCTTTGGCTGAGGCGGGCCTTAACAAGCAGGACCTGAAACTGGTGCTTGTTCTACCAGCCTTACCAGAGGAAGTGGCCTTTGGCGGGCATGACGGACTGGACGCGCAATTCGGTTTGGACCTGCAGGCCAAATGCCTGGAGATTATCCAGCAGGGGTTCCAAGACCGGGTTTCGGTGTCGACCCCGGTCCAACCGATTTCGGCCAGTGGGGCCGATGCCAGCGCTGAAGTTCTGAGCGGGTCTCCGATCATTCACGTTCACAACAAAGTTCTGGTGGTGGATGACCATCATGCTTTGGTCGGGTCCGCCAACCTGAACGGACGGTCTTTGCGGTGGGACACAGAAGTCGCCCTTCGGGTCACCGACCGGCAGCGGGTCGCGGTTCTGCGGCAGGCCCTGGTGGACCATTGGTGGTTCTCGGATGATCTGAGCAAACCGATCGAGCCCGATGCCATGTTCGCGTGGTGGGGGCGAGAGGTACAGGCCAACGGCGTGCGGCGCCCCGAAGCGCGCAGCGGCTTCCTGGTTCCGCATGACGCCGACGTTGCGCGCGACATGCGGCAACCGCTTCCGGGGGTAACTGAAAACATCGTTTAGGTGGGCGCGACCGGGCTCATGACCTTGGGGCGCAACAATACGCCGAACCACAGCAGGATCGGGAGTGCGACGATGGCGCCGACCGGCCCCCACAGCCAAAGCCCAAAGATGATGGCAATGAACACGACCAACGGGTTCACCTGCAGACGTTGGCCGACGAAGGCGGGTGTTACGAATTGTGCTTCAGAAAGATTGATCGCCAGGAAAACCAGGGGGGGCAACAGGGCCGCGGCTCCACCGAACTGGGTTAAACCGGCGATCAGAAGGCCGGTCAGGATCATCAGCGGGCCGAGATACAGCACAAAATTCAGAAGGCCGGCGGCCACTCCCCAGACCACGGCGTCATTGATGCCGATCAGCCCCAAGGCCACAGCCGTTACCGTCCCGAGGCCGATATTGACCAACGTCACGGCAGCGAAATAGCGATAGACCGCGCGGTCAGCCAGATACAGCCGCGCTTTCAGGGGACCGGCTGCGGCATAGAGCTCGGGCCGGGTCAAAACGAAAAAGAACAGCGTGCCGATGAAAATCAGGATCTTTGATCCAAAATTGGGCGCCAGCCACAAAGCATCCATCACCGACGGAAGGGCGGACTCCGTTTCCGCTGCCCCATCGGCGCCGACGGTTTCTTCGATCTCGCGTCCAAGCGTTTCGATACCCCGAATGAACTCGGACATCGCGGCGACCCAAGAGCGCAACTCGCGTTTGATTGCGGGCAACTGTTCGACCAGCGTGGACAGCAGTGGTTCAAGCAGAAGGAACGCCGCGACGATGACGGTGCTGGTCACGAATAGCAGTGCCGAGGCAGATATCACTCGTGGGCAACCGACCTTCTCAAGCTTGTCGGCAAGCGGGGCGACCACGACCCCCAAAACCAACGCAAAGGTGATCGGCGCGACGATCGACCGTGCCAGGTACAAAGCGGTGATGACGGCGATCCCGGTCAGGATCGCCATCATCGCACGCAAGGCTGATGCAGAGCTGAAAGCAGTGGGCATGGGCGCGCTTCACTGACTGCGCAAAGCGTGAGAGGCCCGATCAGCCGCCTCATCCAGCCGTACACTTGCCGCAGCATGCAGCTTGTCCAGTTCTTCGTTCAAAACCCTTTGGGCCTGTCGCATCAGCTGATCGCGCCGATGGCCCAGCAGCTCGTCCTCCTTACGAGTGTTGGGCAGCAGAGCGCCAGCCAGAATACCTACGCCCAGCGCCAATGCGCCGGCCGCCAGCGGCTGATCATGGACGAAGGTCTGCGAGGCCTTCGTCGCCTTCCACGCACGCTTCTCGACCGCTTGCTGCGCACCGATTGCGGCCTTGCGCGCTTCGATCACACGGGCACGGGCCTGGGGTGAGAGCTTGTCCAGACCACGATCCAAGGCGGCGGACAGCACACTGGCAGATTGGCTGTGTTCAGTCATTCCGGTCATTTCCTGTTTCATGCGGCTGTCGGCGTCGGCGACACGCCGATCAAACCCGTCGAAGGCCTGCTGCGGCGGTACGGCCTGGCGCGGGGATTGGGTGCTTTTTGAGCCAGACCCTGGACCCGCAACCCAAAGGGCTGCTCCTGCACCGAGCAGAGCAAAGGCGGCCGGGTTTTTTTGAGCCGCGGACCAGAGTTGCGCACCGATCTGCCCGCCATAGGCTTCGAGCGTCGATTTCGCCTCGTCTGCCAGGCGCGGCGGTGCCAGCGTATCCGACAGAGCATTCAGCGAGCGTGCAAGAGCGCTGCGTTCGTATGCGATCTGCGTTTCAAGAGGTGTCAGGTCAGACATGGGTCGACTCCTTCATCGCTTCGATGTCGCGCTGCAGGTTTTTCATGGCTTGCTCGGGGACCAGCGCGGTGGCGGACAAGCGGGACCGGCCAAAAAGCGCCAGGCACCCAGCAACCAGTGCCAAGCCCGCGCCAACGAGCAACGAGGCCATACCCACCGAAAAACCATTGGCGGCGATATACGCGACCAGGGATGTCGCCATGAGGTTCAGTGCGATCATCAAAAGGATCAGAGAAATGCCAAGGCAGGCCAGCCCTAAGCCCGCTCGCGTCAGGTTTCGGGACAACTCCTCCTTGGCAAGCTTTACCTCAGCCCGAAGCAAACCCGACAGATGTTTGAGCGCGTTTGCCAAAAGCCCCGGTGCAGATCGCAGATCGTTGGGGTTATGCATCGCGGCCACCATTCATTCGCGCCAACGCGCTGGTGTGGCCCGAAGTATCGACCGAGGTACCATGCAGCAGCGACGGATCAATATCCCAAGGATCTGCACCAAAAGATGCGGATTGGGCCGCGCCCGTATTGCGCGCGCTCAGGAAACGGGCTGCAGCAAACCCGGCCAAGGCAGCCGATCCGACGAACAACAGCGGGTTTTCGCGGGCGAAATCAGACACCTTTCGGCTCATACTGGCCAAGTCGGCAGAGCGGACTTGCCCAGCCACAGCTTCCATGTTGTCCGCAATCCTCGACAAGACCTGATGCTGTACCGATTGGTCGGGAAATGCATCGGCAGCTGCGTCGGCTGCATGAGCGGCGCTCTCAACCTCCTGCGCTGCGCTGTCCTTCAGGGATTCGGCCCGGGCCGAGACCTCGGCGGTCACGGTGTCCTTGACCTTGCCGGTCAGATCCTGGGCATGGGCTTTTGCTTTCTCCGTGGTCTCGGTTCGACGTGGCATGGTTCGATCTCCTGTGTTGAGGTCTCGGTCCTTCAACGCATGGAAGACGAGATTGTTCCCAAGACCAGTTCGAACGCCACGGTGGACCCAGTTCGGTATCTGTTCGATCCCCCCTTTTCGCCGACCAATGAAGAAATATCGCCGGTGCCCGGAACCAGTTCGAGTTTGGTGCGTTTCACTGACAGCGACGAAGCAATCGAAAGGAATTTACGATGAACTGGGACCAAATTCTTGGACGCTGGACCGAATTCAAAGGCAAGCTGATCGAGCGTTTCGGCGATTTGACCGATGATGAGATCGAGCAAGCCCGCGGCGATCGCGAGCAACTGGAAGGCATCATCCAAAAGAAATACGGAGATTCGAAAGAAGACGTTCGGGAAATCGTGGATCGCCTGATGAAGGACATGTAGCCCAAAGGTGGATGCGCACATCGCGTGGGGTGGCATCAAATCGATGGCGCCCCACAGACTCTCAAGACCGATCCCAACAGGTAATCTCCGAGACTATGAAACTGTCTGACCTCATCAACACGCCCGTTGTCCCATCTGGAACCGACCACGCAATTGGTCGCGTTTCCGATATCGCCATTCGCGCTGGGCAGACCGAGTTGGAGTACGTCTTAGTCAATCTGAGCGTGGCCGGAGGGAATGACCCGGTGGCGTTCACCGCCGATTCGCTCGAATTTGGTGCAAGCGAGGTAGTGTGCACGTTATCCCATCACCAAGTGAATCATCTTCGACAGAGCGAAGGAGGCGAAGACCCCCTCGCAGTAGACATTAAAGGCCTGCCGCCCCTGGTCGTAGGGCCGTTCGGCAACGCGATTGCGCCGGTTGTGATGGGGGCGATCCTGAATGACGCTCTCCGCCAACGCCCCCAGCCCAGGCCACCCGGAAGCAACTTCCGGTGGTTTGCGAAGTTGCAGGGCAACCCCGTGTTTGACGCGACTGGTGAGTTGGGAAGGTTTATGGATATTGAGCTCGACCCAAACACCAAGGCTCTGCGGTTTCTCTTGATCGACGGGCGACCAGATATCCTGAGTTTTCCGTTCGCTGAGTTACGCAATATTCCCGACGATGAACACTACATGGTTCTGTCCAGATCTTCCGATCCGCTGCACCCGGTCTGAGGGTCTGGCCACGGCTTGTCATACCGCGCAGATGCGCGGTTTTTTCTTTTTAAAACAAATATTTTTGCATTTTTCTGGGAACAAGTCGCGGCGTCATTCGTTTGTTCAACAAGACCGCGGGAAACGCGGTCAGAACAGACCAAAGGAGTGAGCTATGAAACGTTTTCTGACCACAACTTCGATCGTTCTGGTGATGTCGGCATCGGCCTATGCAGAAAGCTCGAATGTCGAAGAAGTCGGCAAGAACCTGGAAGAGGCAGCCGAGGCAGCCGGTGATGCGCTGTCCAATACCGCGCAGGATATCAAGAACGCTGCGCAGAACACGGCGCAAGACGTCGACCAAGCAGCCGAAGCAACCGGTGAGTACATCAGCGAAAAAGCCGGTCAGATGGCCGATGCGGTTGACCCAACCACCATCGACATAGAGGGTTATGTCCCCGTTGCCCAAGGCACCATCCCGGCCGAAGATCTGACCGGCATGCGCGTCTATGACGTCTCGCAAGAGTGGATCGGCGAGATCGAAGAGGTCGTCGTCGACATGGACGGATCGGTAGATGGGGCCGTGATCGGCGTTGGCGGGTTCCTCGGCTTGGGGGAAAAGGATGTTCTGATCGATTTCTCGCGCGTGTCGCTGATGCGTGAAGTCAATGGTGACAACACCTATGCCTTCGTTCACGCTGACAAGGAGATGCTGAAGGATATGCCGGCCTACGAAGGGTCGTAAAACGGCTCCTCAGTCGCAAAGCATGTGATCAAGCCGTCGGCCGATTTTTCGGTCGGCGGTTCTTTAATTCCTGTCCATCCGCCACGTTTAGATCAGCGGGCGCGGAACGGCTTCGGTGATTTCGACCAAGCCAAGCTCGGCTAGACCCTCAAGATCGTTAATCTGCAGCACATTGTTGGACCATTCGGCCAGACCGAGATCCTTCAGCCGGCGCAGGGTCTTGTTCGTGTGAACCAGCGACAAGCCCAACGCATCCGCAAGATCCTGCTGCCGGTAGGGCAGCGGACACTGCAAGCCTTTGGCCAATCCGACAGCCTGCGACCTTGTGTAGAAGCGGTGCAGGCTCCACGCGATCTTCTCGATCGCGCCGCGCTGGCCGACTGTTGTCAGGGCGTCGCCCAGAAAATGCTCTTCGACGGCGGCCAGGAATGTCAGGTCAAAGGCGCGATCAGGCTGGTTCTGATATAACTCGAACAGCCGCAAGCGATTGAAAACGCACAGCCGCATCGCGGTTGTCGCTTCGACCGAGTGCCGCATCTCGCCCATGACGCCAGCCTGCAGCCCGACGAGATCGCCTGGAAGCACAAAGCCTATGACCTGCCTGCGACCGTTTTCGAGCGTTTTGTAACGAACGCCCATCCCGCTCAGAACCGTGAACAGATGCGCGGATTTCGCGCCCTCGATGAACAGTTGTGTTCCGGGTTCGGCCTGCATCTCACCGGTTTTGAAACCCTGCATGAATCGCAGGTCGTCTTCCGAGAACGGCAGGAAGACGTCCATCTGCCTCAGCGGACAGTCCCTACATGCGATCAGAGAATTTTTTCGTTGCTGTGTCATAGTTTATTGCGGCGCTGTGGGACTGCCCTAGGGTGGCATCGAACAGATTTCAGGATGGTATTTATGGAAGCCTCTTCCCGCAGCGTAGCAGATGTTTTCATTGTTACGGAAAACTTTATCGAAGCAGCGGACATCAGTGACGCCATCCCCGCAGTTCCAACCGATCGCATTGTCCATATCCGCGAGCTGCACGCGGGCGGGCATTTCTGGCAGGATCCCAAATTCGCCCCGGCCTTGAGCGTTCTGAGCTATCGCAGAAGTGAGACGTCATTTGACGCCGTCGCGCGGCTGTTGGTCGAACGCGGCAGTGCACTGTTGCTGTTGGACCCGTCCCCCGAGGTGCAAGCGCAATTTGAATGCGCGGCACTGATACGGCCTTTCACGGCCGCAGATCTTGCACGCAAGATCGCAGCCATTGATTTCAGTGGGAACGGCTTGAAGATCGGCGCTGATCCTGGGTGAACTGGCACAAGGCCCATTTCACCATCTATACAATTGACTCAAAAAAGCGCGGCCGATGCCGCGCTTTTTTTGTACCGACAATTTCCGCGCTGATCAGATCGCGCTGCGCGCTGCCTTCGGGCCAAAGATCAGCCAGCAGATGAATCCGATGACCGGAAGCAACAGAACGAAAAGGACCCACAGAATTTTTGCACCGGTCGTCGCAGACGAGCCGATGATCGAAATAATGGCCCAGATCGACAAAACCAGGACGATCAGACCGCCAATACCATATACTTCCACCATACCGAAGTTCCTTTCGAATTACTTGTCGTTGTTCCTACAAGGACACAACGCGATAGGTGGCTAAAAGTTCCCGACAAAGATCTGGGCGTGATCCCAGTTCTTTCAGAAGGTTTGAGGAACTTTGTGGCTGACGGAACCAAAACGACCGGCAGAACGTTGGGTTTGAAGGTCGATACATGGGGTCAAAATGTCAGATATAAACGAAGCGCCGCGAAAAGATCTTGTCGAGAAGGAAAGTGAGCGCGAAGCGGTCGAAGAAGCGTCCGGCCTGTCTCCGCGCCTGATATTCGAGACCATCCGCCAAAACGGCGAGGAGGAACTGGATCGCCCGACCAAAGCGTTGTTCTGGTCCGGGATTGCCGCAGGCGTGCTGATCAGCTTTTCGGTGCTCGGCGAAGCGATCTTTCGGGCACATCTGCCCGAAACCAGCGCGCGCTTTCTGATCGAGAACCTGGGCTATTCCCTCGGCTTTGTTTTGGTCATCTTGGGGCGGATGCAGTTGTTTACCGAAAACACGATAACGACTGTCGTTCCAGCCATGATAAATCCGTCCGTTGCCTGCTTCACCAAAACCGCGCGGCTGTGGGCAATCGTACTGGGTGCCAATGTGCTGGGGGCGTTTGCGATATCTGCCTTCCTGATCCATACGCCGGTGTTGTCACCCGAACTCGTCTCGGTCATCAACGACCTGAGCCACCACGCCACCGGCATGGGCGCCTGGGTTGGCTTTCTGCGCGGAATACCGGCGGGGATCCTGATTGCGGCAATCGTTTGGATGCTGCCTTCGGCACAGAACAACGAGGTGCTGGTCATCGTGATCTTCACTTGGATGATTGCGGCCGGTGACTTTACCCACGTCGTTGCCGGTTCGGTGGAAATGGCGGTTCTGATGCTTCAGGGGCAGTTTCCAGTAGGCGCAGCCGTTTTCAGCTTTTTCCTGCCCGTCCTCGCCGGCAACATCATCGGAGGAACCGCTGTCTTCACGATGCTGGCCTACGCCCAGATCAAACCCGAAATAGAAGAAGACCCAAAGCGCGGCTGAGGCGCTTTGGGTCTTTGGGGTGGCGAGTTGGTTGGCGTGGCAGTGACGAACAGCGCTGTCAGCGATTCCTGATGAAAAACCAGATCAGTAGACCGGCCAAACCCAAGCCGAGCATGGCCGGCAATACGTATTCGATACCCATATCGGTCGCGGTGTACCGCGTGTTCTAACCGCGGTCCGCCTTGCGCAACGCGAGGCCCAGCAGGACACCCACGCCCAACGCTCCGACCATAGCCAGACCCGGGTTCTCGCGCACAAATGCGGCACTTTTCTCGGATGTCTGTGTCAGCTGCTTTTGCGCCTCGTCGCGCGCCGTTTTCAACGTGTCGCGCGTTGCGGTTACGCCATCTTCCAAGGCTGATTTGGCCTCCTTGGCCACTTCGTCGATCCGCGCCGCCATTTCCGCATGCGGAGTGTCCTGAGGGGCCTTTTTCGCCGTTTTCTGTGTCATGTCAGATCTCCTTTCATCGACCCAACGCGGGCGCTCGCCAAAGGTTCCACCAAAATGATCCGGAACCAATCTGGGGTTCCAAGCGTTGACCCGCCAGTAGTCACAGAAATGAAAGGAAATCCCATGTTGTCCTGGGCGCTGATCTTTTTCGCACTTGCAATCGTTGCTGGCATCTTCGGGTTTGGCGGCATCGCGTCGGCCTCGGCCGGTATCGCACAGATCCTTTTCGTGATCTTTCTGGTCCTGTTCATCGGTTCGCTGATCTTGCGGCTGATCCGTGGGTAAGCCCCCGCGCATCCGCACTCCCTGAAACAGTACCCCGAGGTTCAAAGCCCTATGAAAGATGCCGTCCATACCCAAACCGCTGCCGAATTGCTGATTGCCTGCCTGGAAGCCAACGGCGTGACCTGTGCATTCGGTGTTCCGGGTGAGGAAACAACCGATCTGATCGCCGCATTCGACAAGTCGAGCATCGACTTCGTCCTGTGCCGGCACGAGCAGTCGGCGGCGTTCATGGCATCGGTTCACGGTCGATTGACGGGGAACCCGGCGGTATGCCTCTCGACACTTGGACCTGGAGCGACCAATCTTGTCACCGGTGTGGCGGATGCAACGCTTGACCATGTGCCGCTGATCGCCCTCACGGGGCAGGGTGCGCGGTCCAGGCTGGGCCGCGAAAGCCATCAGATCATCGATCTCGAAGCGCTTTTCGCGCCAGTCACCAAGTTGAGCCGAACGCTGATGGTCGCGGATGAAATCCCCCAAGTCGTGGCCGAGGCCGTGCGATTGAGCAAGCTCGACAAACCCGGAGCCGTCCATCTTTCCCTGCCCGAGGATCTGGCCGAGGTCCCGATTCTGGCCGAACCTTTCGTGGCGCCGCCGCCAGCCGAGGTGCGACCGGCGGCAGATGCGGTCATCCGTTCCGCGCGCCTGCTGGCTGATGCGAAAAAGCCCTTGATCCTTGCAGGACACGGGGTGATCCGATCCGGCACCGCAAGCGACGTTCGGGAACTTGCGGAAAGCCTGTCGGCCCCGGTCGTCACGACGTTCATGGCCAAAGGCGTTCTGCCTCCGGGACACCCGCTCTCGCTGCATTCGATCGGTCAGCCGGGCAAAGAATTGGCATCAGAAGCCTTCGACCTGTGCGACCTGATCATTGCCATCGGGTTTGACCCGGTTGAATATCCACCCTCGAACATCTCGATCGGCGGTAAGAAGCCGGTTCTCGAGATCTCGGATGTGGCCTCGACCGTTGATGTGGACTGGCCGGTAAAGGCCGCTCTGACCGGGGACCTTCCGCACTGCATTGACGTTCTGGCCAAGGCCTCGGCCGAACGTCCCGCGCAAAGCTGGTTCAAAGGTCTCCAGCGGAGGATTGACGCCTCGCTGGAAGGTGTAGCAACAGCTTCCGATGCCGCCTGTGTCGCGCCGTCGAACATTTGTCAGGCGATTTCCGAAACGCTTCGCGAAAGCGACGTTCTGTTGTCTGGCGTGGGCCTGCACAAACTTTGGGTCGCCAGCAAGGTTCAAGCACGCCGAGCGGGGCAAATCATCATTCCGAACGGCTTGGCCGGTATGGGCCTTGCGCTGCCTGGAGCGATCGAGGCTGCCCGTCTGTTGGACGAGGGTCGGGTGATCGCCGTTTGCGGTGATGGGGACTTCCTGATGAATGTTCAGGAGATGGAGACGGCGGCCCGGTTGTGCGTGCCCGTGACTGTTCTGGTCTGGGAAGACAACGGCTATGGTCTGATCGACGAAAAACAGCCCGGTGCGCGCGAGTTTTGCTTCGGCAACCCCGATTGGGAGTCTCTGGCCCGATCCTTTGGCTGGATCTACCAAGATATCGAAAGTCTCGGCAATCTTGCTCCTGCGCTGCAGGCGGCGGCTGACGTCGCCATTCCAACCCTGCTGCGGGTGTCGGTCGACTATTCGGCTGATGGCGGGATGCCCACCGTCAACTGATTTTTCCGCCGAAAGTGGAACCAAATCCGGTTTTGGGCGTTTCTTCCCCAGTAGAAAAAAGGAGTTGTCATGACCGACGCATTGAACGTTGTCCCGAACGAAAACCCCGTTTCCACTGGCGTGCGCGACACCGCACCTTTGGCCAAAGGTCTGGCTGATGTTCTGGCCGACACCTACCGGCTGACCTTCAAGACACATGCGTATCACTGGAACGTGGAAGGCCCTCTGTTCTATTCGATCCACAAGCTGACCGAAGAACAGTACGAAAACATGTTCGCCGCCGCTGATGAGATCGCGGAACGCATCCGCGCGCTGGGACACCTGGCGCCCTCGCGCATGTCCGACATCCTGGATTTCTCGGCCATCAAGGATCGCGAAGGGGACCTGTCCGCCGCCGACATGATCGAAGATCTGGCTGCTGATCACGAGCGGGTGGCGCACCGCCTGCACACCCTGACCGAGCTTGCAGGAAGCCGCAAAGACGTCGTGACTGAAGATCTGGCGACCGAACGTTCGGCATTTCATGAGCAGGCAGCTTGGATGCTGCGGGCGATCTCGAAATCAAGCTGACGCGGTGACCGGGCGCGTGTGTCGTTTTGCGACCCAACTGTGCGCGTTTAAGGTCTTGGGCAGGCTTGCCGAAAAACCGGCAAGCCTGCACATTCCGATCTGGTGACTAGTCCAAAGGGCGGCAATGTCTGAAAAAAACACGAAAAGCCAAAACTTGGCCGAGGAGCGGACCGACTGGGCCGAAGACCGCACCATTTTGGCAAATGAGCGCACATTTGCGGGATGGATGAGAACCGGAATGGCATGCGTGGCCATCGCCCTTGGCCTTAAGGCCGTATTTTCCGCCGTCGAACCCGAGTGGCTGGCGAAGGCTGCAGCCACCCTTTTTGTGTTGATCTCGCTGCTAATCTACTGTGGAGCGTGGATGAACGCCCGCCGCGTGTATTCCCGATTGGAAGCGCACAGCGCCCAACCGGCATCTCGCTTCCACTTGCAATTGGTTGTTGGAAGCCTGTCCCTCGGATCAATCGCATGTTGCCTTGTGTTGTGGCTTGTCTAAGCGGGCTTGCGCCGACATCGCCTTCCAGCCAGTCAAGACCGGACTCCTGAATCTCGTGTCGATCGCGGACTAGGCGTCGTACAGGGCTCTGAGCTGTCATTCCAACGACATGACGCATGTTGACTTGTGTGTCGAGGCCCGGAACGAGGCCATCATTGCACATAGCCCGCCCGCGCAAATCAATAAACACTCGCCGATGAAAGCTGGTCAGCGTTTTTGACGAAAGATGATGCAGACGCACCTCCTTTGAAGAAATGCTTAAAAAACCTGACATCAGCTAGGCTGGCTACGGGTTTGAACTAGGGTTAGAAATCAGCGGATTTTCTCCCCCATAAGTCCCCCATTCAAAGCAGATGTTCTTGCTGAGCAAGTAGCAACACAATCGCTACAGCGCATAACACATTATTTTAACTTAGAAAAAAGTGGTGAGCCGTGCAGGATTCGAACCTGCGACCCACTGATTAAAAGACTGTTAATGATAGCATTGTATCAGTGGCTTAAAGAAAATTTTTCCAGGCTAGACCAATGCTAAAGTGAGATACCCTGCATGCAACAACCTCGCCTTAACCCAATGTCCGAATCCTCCAACCGCGGTCGTTGAGGTGTGAAAGCGGGCGTTACGCTCGCGCAAGTCGCTTCTGAAGGGCTAGTTTACGTCGCTCAGCTAAAATTTTACAGAAAGGTTCAGATGACAGCTTCGAGCCCAAAGGCGACATCGTTTTTTTTGCAGCATCGGTCATTGGATCAACTTTTGGGTCTACTCGCTATTCGATAATTTCGATCAAAGTGCCGTCAGGTGACCGCACGACGGCTTCATAGTAGCCATCGCCCGTTCTTCGCGGACCAGACACGAGCAGCCCCTCATGGCTAAACCGATTTGCAAGAGCATCGACCTGGTCGCTTGTGCCGACAGAGAATGCGACATGCGCCCAACCGCAAGCTTCGATTGAATGCGGTGTGACCCACGGACCCTCCATGATTTCGATGTGCGTATCGCTACCCGGGATCTTTATGAAGCGGGACGCAAAGCCCCGACGGTTTTGGCTGTCGTATCGATCACCCACTTCGGCATCAAAATAGTCTCTCCAGAATGTGGCCGCGGTTTCGAGGTCTTGGGTCCAAATGGCCAGATGCGCTAGTTTCATATTCGCTTTGCCTTGTTCAATTGACGTGTTGACCGTGGTGGAAAAACACACTATGCGGCTTTTTGCAATAAGATGCAGGAAATTGCATGAAACTTAATGTTCCAGATACAAGACAAGCAGAACTTGCCGAACGACTAAGCAACGGTCATCAGATCGTGGCGGCAAGTGTAGCAGACGAATATGGAGTTTCTGTCGATACGATCCGACGCGACATTCTCGAGCTGGAGGCCAAAGGCAAAGCGCAGCGTGTGCGAGGTGGGGCAGTTCCTGTCTCAGTTCCGGCAATGCCAATGCACACTCGCCTTGAAGAGGGGACCACTGTCAGTCGGGGTGTGGTCACAGCAGCCATCCAAGAAATCGGCGATGTCCAGACCCTTTTGGTGGATGGCGGGCGCACGGTTTTGGCCGTTGTCGAGGCCTTGCCAGCGCAAGACGGTCGACTGGTCATGACACCATCGCCCTGGATTGCCATTGCGTGTCAAAACAAGGGGATCGCTGTCTTCCTGCTAGGAGGCACCTTGCGCTCGCAAGGCGGAATTGCAACTGGCGAAACCGCGCTGGAGCGTGTTGTGGATGTCGCTGCAGATGTCGCAGTGCTGGGGGCTTGCGGTTTGGATCAGGAATTTGGCCTGAGTTCCGACGATCACGATGAATCGCAAATGAAGCGGGCCATGCATCAGTCGGCAAACCGCACGATTGTCGTCACTGAAAAGACCAAAATAGGTCGGCGAGCAAGACATCGCACGCTGGCTCTGGCAGAGATCGACACGATTGTTTCGGATGCGGCGCCGGAAGCGGCCAATGCCCTGAAAACAACAACCACAAGACTGGTTCTGACCCAATGATATCAACAACGGACAGCGCTGATGCAGCTCTCGCATTCACGACGCCGGACCTTGCTAAAACAACTCCAGCGCGTGTGGCTACACGCCTTTCGTTCTTTGCGGCAGGGTTCGTCATGGCGTGTTGTGCACCGCTGTTTCCTTTCTTCAAGGCAAACGTTGGAGCGGACAAGGCGGAGTTCGGTATCCTGCTGCTTTGCCTTGGGCTGGGATCAATCATGGCTATGCCCGCAACCGGCGTAATGGCGGCACGCCGTGGCGCGCGCCCTTTGATCCTTTGGGGCGGGTTCGGGCTGATCGTCATGCTGCCACTTTTGGCGTTGGCTGGATCCCCTCTGATATTGGGGATTGTGCTCTTTATCTTTGGTGCATCACTGGGAACCATCGACGTGGCGATGAACGTCCATGGAGCCGAAGTTGAAGGCATTGAGAAACGACCGCTCATGTCGAATTTCCATGCCCATTGGAGCATCGGAGGCTTTTTCGGGGCTGGTCTTATCACGCTTCTCTTGTCGTTTTCTGTGCCGGTTCCGGTCTGTGCCGCACTTGGCGCCGCAACCGCACTCGTTGCTATGATGGTTGCGCGACCAAGGTTCCTTAGTGTCACGGGAAGAGAACCCGAACCCTTTGCTATGCCGCGTGGTATCGTTCTCCTTCTGGCGGTGTTGGCTGGTATCGTTTTTCTAGTCGAGGGCGCGGTTCTTGACTGGGGCGCACTTTTGCTCATCGACAGAGAACTCGCCTCGGCCGAAAACGCTGGTGTCGGCTATATTCTTTTCTCGGTCGCAATGCTCGTTGCCCGGCTAACTGGGGATCGCCTGGTGGCTATGATCGGTGGTTTCGCAACACTTGTTCTGGGCGGTTTGATCACGATGGCAGGAATTTCAACGGTCTTGGTGTCAACGTTTGCACCTTTTGCAACTATGGGCTTCATCCTGATTGGTCTGGGTGCTGCAAACCTCGTGCCGGTACTGTTCAGCGCTGCGGGTCGCCAGACAATCATGCCGCCCGGCATTGCGATCGCTGCGGTTACAACAACCGGCTATGCAGGGATCCTCATCGGACCGGCCGCGATCGGCTTTATTTCGAATGCAACTTCGCTGGTTACCGCGTTCTGGGTTCTCGCACTTATCATACTGGCCGTGCCATTGTCGGCACGGCAGATCGCTCGCGTGCGGTAGTCGCAGTCGTCAGTTCCAATGTTCGGTTTGTGAAAGCCGCACTACTGCGCATGCGATCATCTTCTAGATGCCCTGTGGCCCTGTACTATCATTTAAACAAACTGAATCATTGGCATTTTTGTCCGCGAAAGAGTCGTTCATGCGAAATGCAGCGGATGACCGCGTTGAGCCCTGAGCAGGCAGTTCTTCATGGCATTTTGTTAGCATGAATTACCCAAGTTAAGCTTGGGTAAATTCAGGTTTCGGACTTCGCGACCGACGTTGGATTATTGGTGCGATTGACATCGGTATGGGGAAAAAACTCTGCCCAGACGTGCCAGAAGAGACCGGCCTTCACATCTGCGGAACGTTCGAGCTGTTTGCCGTCGACGGTGTTCCCAAAGAAGTCGATGCTCTGCACCGGAGCACCCGTATTATTGATCCAAACATTCAAGCTTTCATAAGTCGGGCTCCAAGCCACTACCAGCGGCTGTCCACCCACCTCGGCGTTCACCAAATTGCCCTGCGAGACGATGAAATCATCGGTCCAACATGTCGCATCCGACCCGATATTCACGCCCCAGACATACGTCTTTGTGGGCAAGCGCGGATCAATCGGCCGCTCCAAGTTTTGCATGATTGGTTTGGCTTCAGTGTGATGCTTCTGGATCGTCGCGGTAAAGGCCAGGTCCATCGCGCTGTCCAGCAGGAACAAAAACGGATTTGAAGGTAACTTGTTAAGGAAGACCGTACCTTCAGGATAGGCCTTTTGAAAACCGCGAAACGTCATGCGAAATGTCGGCCATGCACGCATCGCCAGTTCTGGACGCAATGGGCAGACGGGTCCCTCGACGCTGTTGTCCTCGTCCATCGCGCGAAAGCCATAAATCTGCTGCAAAGGCTCACCCGTAGTATTGTCGCGCATAACAAGATTGTTGCCATGCTGGGCAAGAACCTCCAGATCAAGCTTTTGGTCTTCCACCGACGGAACGTAGCCTAGACCTAGATTGGCTATAGCGCAGAACGTCATGATAACGGGTTCACCGTCCAGACCGTCATGAGTACCAACCAGATGAGGGCG
This sequence comes from Ruegeria sp. H8, assembly GCF_056532905.1. Lineage (NCBI taxonomy): Bacteria > Pseudomonadati > Pseudomonadota > Alphaproteobacteria > Rhodobacterales > Roseobacteraceae > Ruegeria > Ruegeria sp. H8. The sequence continues at coordinate 213,751 of NZ_JBQFNY010000003.1, forward strand.
CATGATTTGCGGTTGCGGATGCGCGCGGGCGACGCCATTGTTTTCTAGAATAACCACTTGAGTGGTCGGGCTGACGAACTCCTGTGCCTCTTCGATGCTGTAGAATTTTGCCGTTTCTTTCTGGTTCCGCAGCCCCACATGGACATACACCCAGGTAAAGGCAACAAGACCGAGGCTCAGCGCGGTCAAGACCCAGAATACCCATGCCGCACCGCCGCCAAACGCAAAATGTGTAACTGCGGAGACAACCCACGCCGCCATTCCAAATCCGACAAACTGGTATTCATTGCGAATAAACCGGTCCACGTTGGCTCGCTTCGTTTTCATAAAAAGCTGCGGTATGTCGCCGAGATCGCGGAAATAAAGCAATGCAACAATCACAGAAGCAAAGCTTGCCAAGAAAAATATCGCGTCCGCCATAATAAACACTTCCTGTTTTGGAACTTCTTGACCAAGCGTTTTTCAAAAAAGAGCCTAACCTATTTAGAAAACAAGTCTCAACTCGGTTTCTAGCTTCGCGTACCTTCATTCATTTCCGCCAAATTCGTCTAAGACACGTAATAAATAAACGTAGGTTCAGCCTCAGATTTCTGGGCCAGTAATTGTCGGCTTTGTCCGCATTTGCAGCCGTTGATGACATTTCGGCCAACATCCGCTTTGAGTCCGAAGCGAGCACTCAGGCGCATCTGTTGGAATGAACGCGAAACAAGCCACTACCAAACCAGTCAATAAGCCACCAAGCCACTGCAGTGTTTAAACGCTCAGACGTCTCAAAAAGATGAATTTTGTTAGATGTAGTTCAGGTGCTTTGTGATCCAGAACAGGATCTCAGCCAAGGCTGAAATAGCACCAGCTTGCTCAGTAATAATCAACGCCGTCCCCGAAGCTCCTAGTCTCGCTTTCTGTGCGGGAATACTATCCGGAACACGCATGGTCACGATGTAATCTGAAACGCCGCTTAAATCTCGGAGGGTAGGGAGCCCACCTCTTGCGTCCACCGTGCCTTCGCGCGTTCCTGGCGGAATATCGAGAATAGCCGCGTCAAACTCTTGCCCGGGCAGCGTGCCAAGAGCCACCCTTATTGTATCACCAACAGCCACGTTGCCTAAACTGCTTTGGGGTAGTCGTGCAATCAGTATCCGGTCCTGCGGGATTACAAAGTTGATTGCTCCTTGAAGTGTTGTGACACGATTACCAACCCGCAGCGACAGTCCCGTTACGATACCGTCTGCTGGCGCACGGACGACAGTTTGTTCGAGTGCCCATTCCGCCTGCGCAAGGGCTTCTTGAACTTCGACAATGCCAACGTCAACACCATCAACCTGAGCTGCAATCCGTCGCTCTAGACTGGCTTTCCGGGCCTCGGCCGCGCGGAGATTCGCTTCCAATTGTTCAATCGTAGAGACCGCTTCCTGCAATTGAAATTCAGCCGATGCGCCGCGTGTTGTGAGTTCAATTATGTCATCGCGTCGTTTTATTCCGAAAGCCAGTTGAGCGTTAAGCGAGGCGATCTCGGCCGTCGAAGCTTGCAGATCGGTAATGAGCTGATCAGCAGACGCTTCAGCAGAGGCCAAAGACGCCTTTAAGCGCGCGACCTCTGCGGCCTGCGTGGTGTCATCGATACGGAAGAGCACATCGCCTTCTGAGACGCTTTGGTTGGCTTCGACCGCGACTTCGACAACCGGACCCGCCACATTCGGAGCAATATTGATGACCGGACTTTGAACCGAGACAGGACCTGAGGGAGTTGTGTGGTTCAATGCTCCAATCACCACAAGGGCGATAACAAGTGCGCCGCCATAGATAATGGTTTTGAAAAATCCGTTCCACGGCAGGAGCTTGAGCTTTGAAAACACAAGCCAGGCTAGGCCGAAGTACAGTCCAAGTACGATGAGCATTTACGGGTTCCTTACGCTAACAGACTTTCCAACAATCATTTTGGAAAGAGAAATGTTGCACCGATTGTGGCGCCCCAGTCTTCAGGGCCGTTGTCAGGCGCAGTAACCCACCTTCTTACGCCAGCCGAAAAACTGACCCTTTGCGCGCCGAATGAGACCACCTTTTTGACTTGTAGGTTGATCGGGACTGACCATTCGTCTTCTTCCCAATCGTACGTACTTTCAGTGTTAATAACGAAAGTCCACGCATTTGGGGTTGTGTAGTTGATAAAGGGTTGGAGGAACGTATCGCTTTGCTCCGTCTCCGCTTTTGCGATGTCCCATGTGTGACTAGCAAGTAACCCAATTGTCCATGGACCGGGTTGTTTGAGCGCGAGGCCTGTAATGCCAGCCCCCCATTCGTTTCGCCCGATGCCGTTAGAGGAAGAAGTCGGGATTTGTAAAATTGGGCCCAGCCCCCAGATGATCCCGGCAGGCGTCGGTTCCTTTGGAGAAAAAAAGAAACTTGCTTGGATATCGCTAAACCCGCTGCCAGAACCCCCGGTAGCGACATCGTCGAGACTAACGTACGGAATAATCGTGCGCGTGATGAGGTTCCATTCATTGTTCAGACTGAATGGAATGACGGGCTTTATAGTGAACGTGTCCCGCGTGCCTTTACCATCTGATCCCAAATTTTCATCGTATTTGTATTCAAATGGTACGGAAATCAAAGCAGCAACGGGATTAGCTAGTTGCTTGGCCAGTTCCTCGTCCGTTTCCGCTACAGACGCCGTTGCCGAAAAGATCAGCAAAATCGATCCAGTACGGATAGATTGAAATCTCATATTGGTTTTTCTCATTTGATTTTTCGGGAATCGACTGAAATGGCTGCAGTTCCGTACCCTTCTGCCCGCCTGCACAGCGTCTGCTTGCGCGGCGTCGGCTCAGACATCGTCATACCCCAGTGAAGCCTCCAGAAACACTTCGTCTGACGCGAGTACCCGTGACGCCAATCCTTGGCGATGCGAATAGGCAAACATAGTTTCGAACGTTTTGCGGTTCGCCTCGAACCCATAAGGATAATAGTTGCGCCCCATTAGAGCCCGCGTATCTTCGACCTCGGCGGCGTACCAAGGAAGCATATCCGTGACCCATGTGAGACGATCTTGTGTGCGATATGCAACTTGCTTCGCTTCCACATAGGCGTCGAATACTGCCTTTGGGAGCCATGGATGATCAATCGCCACATCGCGCCTGATCGCAAGCACATGCATGATCGGGAAAATGCCTGTGCGTTGGAAATAGTCCTGTTCCACGGCACGGGTGTCGTCAAAGAGTCGAACGACCCGCGGGTCGCCTTCGATAAATGCCGCAGGTGCTGCTGCATGGATCAGAGCATCCACCTCCCCGGTAAGCAGCAACTCGGATTCATCTAAACCAGAGGTGCCTGACTCGATTGAAATACCCTCAGGATTGACTTGCTCCTGTGCCGAAATTGCCCCGGCTTCGGCGGCAGAACTATCCTTGTTGGCGATCACCCAAGTCATATCTGACGGTGCTATGCGGTATTCGTCTTCTAGGATGCCACGGATCCACGTAAGTGATGTCGAAGAGTATCCGGGCGTTCCAACGCGCCGGCCTTTGAGATCTTCCGGCTTTTCAATACCTGCACCTGCCCGGACGAAAATACTCTTGTGTCTGAACTGGCGCAGTAGCGGAATAGGCAAAAGCGCGTAATCCCTGAAGTCATCATTCGCATGTGCCAGAATAAACGGGTGCAGTCCCAACTCGGTAACTGCGCGATCACCTTGTCCGGAAAACGCACGCGTGTTCATGTCACCAATCGCATCCTGAACAAACGTCGCCGTAATGCCTTCGATTTGCACTCGCCCGTCGAAAAGTGCCGCCGTGCGATCCAGCAGATAGCTGGACACTGTGATTGGCAGATCAGCGGCCTGTGCTTTCGCAATCCAAGGTGTCGCGAGCGCAGTCGCGCCATATTGCAAAAACTTGCGTCGATACATTCCAGGTAACTCCGTTTAGAGCCCCGGCGCAGCAACACGCCGGGGCGGGTACCTTTTATTCACCCAAGCTGGGATCACCTGCCGGGTCGAAGGGCAATTCATCCAAGTGCTCGATGTACTCGAGCGGATCGAATGGAAGATCGCCAAGCACCAATTGCGGGTCCTGCTCGCGCTTCAACTGCTCGGACGCATTTGCAATGCCGGTCCACGGAATACCGTGCGTTTCCGGACGATCAGGATAACGTTCTTTCCACAGATCGTGACGCAAACGTATACGGTTAAACGGCCGCTTGAGGTGGATGAGGTTGGTCAGCATTGGCTGCACTTCGCGCGGATCGGACGGCAGGAAGTAGAAGGCTGCTGGAATGCCACTGGCGTCCCCAACCGGGTCGGGCGAAATGAAGTGCCGCTTGTAGTCACCTTTCACAATCGCTCCAAGCATTGGCCCGGCATAGGTGAAGGTGTAGTCGCGACGACTGTGGCCATCTCCATTCAGCAACAGGGATGTCTGATCCAACCCATCGATCACGCGATCCGTCGGGATGTTGTCGATCGCGCCGCCTAGGCTGGCGAAGGTTGTGAATAGATCAGTGATATGGATCATGTCGCCAGGCAAGGAACCTGGTTCGATCATGCCGGGCCAGACTGCAAAAGCCGGAACCCGAACACCACCTTCGAGGAAATCACCCTTGCCGCCACGGAAGATTGTTTCGGCGAAGCCGGTGCCCGGAGGCGGGTTGTGCGACATTGGCCCGTTGTCGGCCATCGCGACAATCAGCGTATTTTCGGCGATCCCCAGCTCTTCGAGCTTAGAACGAATATCAGCGATCATCGGATCGACTGTGCATTGCAACCCGTTTTGCAAAAGTGCGCGCGCGCGTGTGCACTTGGGGCGGATCGGCATGAAGTTCGCCATAATCGGCCAATTCGCAACATAGAACGGTTCCCCAGCTTCTACACTGCTTTCCATAAAGGCAAACATACGATCGAGCCCTTCGGCATCGATCATTTCGTAGGTTTCGGTGGTATTATCCCGCCATTGAAGAGTTTCCCCACCTTTGGTGCCCTCGGCGACCATCACCCAGTCCTTGGTGACGAAGGTATCGTCAAGTTTGTAGGGGTTTTCTACCAGCATGTCCTCAAACAAGCCGATGGAGGCGTTGCCCTGCTCTGCCTCACGAGTGTTGAGCGACAGGATTTGGTTGTAGCCAGTGAAAAGCGCCTCGTCGAAGCCTTGATTGTGCGGGTAGCTTTGCTCAATGTCTCCAAGGTGCCACTTGCCGTAGAAAGCAGTTTTGTAGCCGGCGTCGCCAAGCACTTCCGCCATCGTCACTTCATCAGCATGCAAACCGTGGCTCTCCTGCAGCATCCCGATGTTGTACATACCTGACCGGATTGCCATCCGGCCTGTGGCGGCGGCAGCCCGACTGGGTGTGCAGCCCACTTCGGTGTACATGCGCGTGAACATCATGCCTTCTTCGGCAAGCGCGTTGATGTTCGGCGTGTCTAAGCCCCTCACGGCTTGAATTGCCGGGATGCCAAGATCGCCGTAAGCTGTATCGTCCCACATGATATGGATAAGGTTGGGCTTCGTGCCAAAGCGCCGTTCAAGTTCTGCAAGGCGCGCTTGCAGTTGCTCGTCTTCGGCAGCCCAACGCTCACCATTTTGCGCCTCAAGAACATAAAACTCCGCATCATGCACGATCTCGCCAGCAGCTTCTTGCGCAACGGCGGGAAAGGCCATTGCGGCGCCGACGGCCAGCGCTGCACTCGATCGCAGCGCAGCGCGGCTCCATTGGTTCACATCTCGCTTGAATATCAAAGGTTTTCTCCCATTTTGGATTAGTTATTTGTCGTGGAGTCGAAGGCATTCACCTCACGCAGCTTGTGCTCAATTTCCAGCCTCACCTCTTCAAGGCTTTGTTGAGCTAGTTTGGCTGCCCATGAGTCGCTGTCTTTCATGGCGCAGGCCTGAAGTTCAGCTAGTTCTTCAAAGTCGTGGCAGGCCGCATCCAAACCTGGATGAACATGACGTAACCTAGCCAATTCATCGGAGGCCAACGAGAATGTTTTTGCAATAACGTCGTGGCTCACTAAGTTACCTTTCAAACGACAATAGCAGTGACAGCCACACATTCACACGGAGTAGTATTGAATTCTATGCATTACACGGTGAAACGGGGTGAAACGTGAGACTGTCGAATGGAAGTCAACCAGTGCTTGGTGGAATGTATGGCGGCAAAGGCTGACCCAAGAACAGTAGATGACCGCGATATCAACAGAGCGGTTGCCACATTCTTAAAAACGGATCGAATGAGCCGATCTGAGCGGCTGAGCGCGTTTCTTTCCTATGTCACCTTGGAAACGCTTTCCGGTAGAGGCCAAGACATACGCGCAAAAACCATCGCCCAGGATGTCTACGGGCGCGATCCCTCCAGCAAGGATTACAGCGAAAACGTCGTTCGTGTGGATGCCCGACGACTGCGACGATTGTTGGAGGAGTATTATTCCGGTGAAGGTTCAGGTGCCGAAATCCGCATTAAGATGCCCACCGGCAGTTACGCACCGAAATTCGAGTATCAAAAGACTTTAACGGTTGCGGCCAATGAGACCCTCGGTGACAGCATCGTGCGACGAAAAGATGTCGTAAAGTTTGGTTCGGCTGGTGCTGCCTTGGCTGTTACATTGGGCATCGGCATTTATGCGATCCAGAACGCCCCCAAAGTCGCATCACCGCTGCCTTCGTCAGCAAAAGCTGAACGCGTTGCGCTACTCAATCTTTCCGGCGCTAGCCTTCAGGCTGAAAACCTATGCCGTCAGGGTCGCAACTTACTGTTCCCCATCGCGGATGCGGAGCAACAAAACTTGGCCACCGGCCTGTTCTACCGGGCGGTCGATTTGGATGCCGGTTATGCGTGCGGTTACGCAGGAGCTGCGCACAGCCTCGCCACGCAGTCCATGTTGGTTGGCGATAGTGCGGCAAAGAGAAACTTGCTCTTGGAAGCCCAACAGATAGCGGATAAAGCGCAGGCCATCAGCCCGACAGACGGTTGGGTCGTGTCAGGATTAGCTTGGGTTGCAGTTGCAGACGGCGATATAGAAAAAGCGTTCGAGCTATCGCGGCTGTCGGCTGAGTTGAGCCCAAACGACGGAAATGTTCTGGATTTTCACGGGGTCATTTCAATCTTTGCAGGTGATTATCAAGAAGCGCGCCGCGCCGCCGATCCCGCGCGCGAGAGAGATACTAGAGGCCTGGAGCACGCAAACCTTAACGTTTTTGGTGTCGCGAGCTATCACAATGGTAACTACTCAGAAGCAGTTGCCGCGTTTGAGAATGCCGTCCGACTAGGCGAACCGGTGAGCGCGTTGACACTCGTTTATCTCGCTGTGTCGCATCAAGCCAACGGTGATAATGCGGAAGCAAACAATTATGTAAGAGAACTAGCGGATGATTTTCCCGCTTTTCCTGTGAGAGCTGTATTGCAACGCCTTTATCCGGATAAGAATGTTTCGAATGGGGTCATCAGGCACTTGCTTGAGGCCGGATGGACGGAGCAACAGGCTCAACGGCAAGAAACGAACGACGGCTAAGTGTTGCCGGCAAAGCTGGAAACACATACGGTGATCGGCTAAATCTCAGATATCGGCATCGAACACTACACGAAACCCTTGGTGGGTGGTGGCGCTGTCTGGCGAGTTTCCTGAACGCGCTGCGATTCTATATCGCCAACAATAGGTCGCGTGGCAAAGAAAGGATCCGCCTTTCAAAAGCCGGAAACCTTTCTTTCGGCTCATTTTCTCGCGCACACTTTTTTTCAAGGAAGGAATGCGGAAAGGATCTGCAGTCCATTCCCAGACATTGCCAACGACGTTGTAGAGACCGTATCCGTTCGGTTCAAAGGAGACTGCTGGGGCTGTTGTTTCATAGCCATCGGCAACCGTATTTCGGCGCGGAAATTTTCCCTGCCATATGTTGCACGGGAAGAAGTTATCATCGTTTGGATCTTCGTCTCCCCATGGGTATTTTACGTCCTGTAAACCGCCACGGGCCGCATGTTCCCATTCGACTTCTGTCGGCAGTCTGCCACCGGCCCAGCGCGCGTACGCACTCGCATCATTCCATGAAACTTGAACCACAGGGTGATCCGGGAACCAAGCCGTTTCAAAGGTACCCGGTCCATTCACATTGCGCCAGTTTGCCCCTTCAATATGTCGCCACCACTCGGTGCCTTCCACACCAAGCGGGCTGTCGACACCCTTTGGCACATTGAGCCAAAAAACAAAGGACCAACCAATGCGTTCGGCTTCGGTAACATATCCAGTGTCCTCGACGAATTCTTGAAACTGCGCATTCGTGACGGCTGTTTCACCGATCCGAAATTCTCTCAGGGGCTTTGCTTTCCCCTTGCGCAGTTCCTCGCCGTCGTCAGGCATCAGTGGCCGCACAGTTCCAGTAATTGGAATGCCACTTGGTATCAGCGATGCCCCTTCAAATCTTGGCGCCTTCGCCTTCGCCACATTGGGCGTTGCAACCTTGCTGTACGTGCCCTTAGAATTCGGAACGCAACACCCCTGATTTTCCATGGGCATAAATCTCCTTTCTATGCGCCGTGTATGCGCAAGCTATATCGCGCAGTGTTTGAAACAATACTCAGGTCTGAACAATTTCGACTTTAATCGAATTGCTTGTGTGCAAACCAACTCGCAACTGCCTCTAATATTCTCGCACAAGGAAAAAAGATGCACGATTTCAATTATCCAACTGGGCCTCACCAAAAATATATGCTTCCTCCCGTATCCGCGACTTTGGAGCCAGCCGGTTGCACAGCGAAAGCGCAGCTTGGACGATAAGGGAATAGCAGCGCGTCAATGGCTGCTTTTTGGTAAATCACACTGCATAACCGCGATCGTATCTGCGATCTGGCTGGCGCCTTGTAGCGAAGTTCGCAGTATCAGCCTCAGGCTGCTTTGTCCGAAAGTAGAAGGTTAAAGGATCATCTTTTCTGACCCTTGGTAGCCGGTGGAAGCAGATGCTGGTATTCAGAGCATTAGGTAGTCCTATGAGGTCATAGATGCAGCGATCACTGGCGTTAGTCTCAACTCTCCTTCTATCAATTTCCACGACGGCAGCCAGTGCGACGGAAGACATCAGGCTTGTTGTACAAATTACAGTTGATGGACTACGCGGAGACTTGATCTCTCGCTATCAGGCCGCCTTCGGGGGATCAGGCTTCAATAGACTAACAGAAAACGGCGTCTGGTATACCGACGCTCATCATCGTCACGCCAACACCGAAACCATTGTTGGTCACGCGACCCTCGCTACAGGAGCCAATCCTTCCGAACATGGAATGATTGGCAATGCCTGGTTCAACAGGGGTGAAGAGCGATTGGGGTACAATATTGAAGATCCGGACTACCCGATGTTGCCAGTTCCTGGCTTCGATGGAAACCTTGATCAAGTCGACCCGACACAAGCCGCGGCTGCTACTTCGGGTCGTTCTCCCGTCAACTTGTTGGCGACGACGTTCGGAGACGAGCTGGTGAAATCAAATGTCGGTCGATCAAAAGTGTTTTCTGTATCTGGTAAAGATCGCTCAGCGGTCGCAATGGCGGGACATTCTGGAAAGGCTTTTTGGCTTTCGGCGGCTACAGGGGCATTTGAAACAAGTAAATTTTACTACGACGCGTATCCTGAATGGGTTCTCGATTGGAATTCTAAACGCCCAGCAGATGCGAAGATCGAAAGTGAATGGTGGCCGGAGTGTTCAGACGCACCGTACCTAATGGAAAGAAAGGAACGCTCCTTCGTAACGAACCTTGGCACGTTCGGTCGCACGTTCCCGCATTTCTATGGAAAGCCGGACGACGGTCTCTATTACACACAGGTCTTATTGTCGCCGCATGGGGACCGGATCACGGCCGACTTCGCAAAAACTGTAGTCAAAGAGGAAGGGCTTGGTGTTGACGAATGGCCCGACTACCTAAGCGTCAGTTTTTCTGGGGTAGACGCTACCAACCATTTCTTCGGACCATCCAGCCTAGAAAATGAAGAAATGGTGCGCTGTTTGGATGAGACACTGGCTGATTTCTTTGAGTTCATGGATCGAGAAGTTGGACGTGCGAATGTGCTTTACGTGCTTTCTGCCGATCATGGCATGCCGGAAGCACCAGAAGAGATGGCCGAAGTTGGGCTCTCCACATTCCGCAACTCAACCGAAGCATTGATGATGGATGTGAATTCGGTCGTCGCCGATGAGTTCGGAGTGGAGTCCGCAATACAGTTCTTTTTTCGTCCTTACGTTTACCTAGACGATACCGCCATTGAAGCGTCTGGCGCCGACCGGCGCGTAATCGAGCGACGCATCGCAGAAAAACTGATGGCTGCATCTGGCATTGACCTTGCGATGCCGACCGAACCGCTTGCTGAACAGCGAGGGCATACTCTGGAGGAGCAGATCCGGCGAAACTATCACCCAACTCGCTCTGGCGACATTTACGTTGTGCAAACGCCTTATTCATTTCTCTTTGAGGATGGTCCAATTGCCGTAATGCACGGATCGCCTTGGCGCTATGACACACATGTTCCAATCATTTTTGCTGGTCCAAGTATCAAGCCAACTCGTGTAAACCGTCCTGTTTCCACGGTGGACGTGGCGGTCACTCTGAGCACTATTCTAGGTATCAGCCAACCGAGCAGTGCTGCGGGTCAAGCATTGAGCGAGATTGGCGTTACGAGTCCATAAGCGGTCTTGTCTTTTTGTCGGATGCCGGACTGTTAAGCGTGTTGCTATGGTTAGCTGCGACTTTTGGCTTAGCCTCCCGAGTTTGAAGAAATTTGGAGAATGACCTCATTAAACGTTAGTTTTGTCCGGAGAGCGGCCATTGATGCTCTGCGCAGCAAACGACTGCATTGAGCCTAATCTGTCTTATTCTTCGGAACAGCCGAAGTCCGCATGTCTTAGGCGACCATCACGGCACGCGCCTTCGCAATGACCCTAAGCCAACGTGGAATAAACCTCGGCAACTCGCTGAACGGTCCAAAAGCAGGCGATAGCCGCACACCCACTGGCTAAGCCCACTCGTACGGACATCCACAAACTGGAGTTCACGCGCCGACACATTATCAAGGCAGGCCAGAGTGCAAGAATAATGGCAACTTGGCCAAGCTCGACGCCAAGGTTGAAAGCAAGCAAGCTCTGCCAGATGTTTGGGGATGTAACCTGCAATATCTTGTGCAACACAAAACTGAATCCAAGCCCGTGCAAAAGGCCAATCAGCGTTGTCAGAAGCACCATCGTGACTTCAGAGCGTGCATTGTCCTTAGAACTCACAAACGCTGCGACGGCTGCAAATATGATAGAAAGCGCGATCCCGGTTTCGACGGCAGGAACAAACCACGCGCCCGATGGCACAAACCCGAAGAACCCCAGAGACAGCGTCACGCTATGCCCAACGGTAAAACCGGTTGCACGCAACAATAGCGCCCTTAGTGTCTGCGCTCCGATGACCAAACACACAACAAACAAAACATGATCCAACCCTTCGAGGATATGTCGTATGCCTTCCCAGACAAAACTGAGGAATCCTCCATACCCCTCTTGCTGAACTACCAATGGTTCAGTCATCAGGCCCCGAGATCGGAATATCTGAGGCGTGTCAGACGCGTAGTCGAGAATGAGGTTGGCCGTTTGGTGCTGATCCGGCAAGCCGGGGTCTAGCACGTTAGAAATACTGTACGATTGGATCGGGCCGTCAGTGTCATAATACAGGACGAGATCGACAATCGTATCACCAACAAAAAGCGGTGGCGTTAAGGCCGTTTCGGTGTCCACGGCCTGTTGAGCTTCGGCCAAAGTTGCAAATCCGGGCTCATTTCCAACGCGATGCAAGCGAACGGACTTAACTGTTCCTCTCAAGCGCTGATTGTCGACCAACAGATGCAACCCACCTTCCGCGAATTGCCCCAGCCCATTGGGATCGCTCATGACAGCCGGCAAGTCGACGAAGTGGACCACCTGACCATCGCTCATGGCATTGGTCGTGAATGGTGCAGCTTCCGGCAAGGCATCTCCATTCTGATCACCGACCTTGTCTGCAACCAGATAAGGCATGGGCGTACGCATGTAGACACGCAGACCGCCCTCGGAATGCTCGACATGCGAAATTCGAACGTTGAGGTTAAGCAAAAAATGCGCAGAGGCTGACAGCGTCAGTGATAAAAGCACACCGACAAACAGAGCGCCGACAGTAAAAACCTTTGATCTTAAATACTTATGCATTTGGATCGCGAGCCTCGATTACAGTTAATCCATCCAGCTTCCATTGCCCTGACTCAGGTATGACTTCGGCTAGCACTCGGAACGTAATCGCGCGTATATGGGCGTGCCCCCAATGACCACCTTGGGCTTTCACTGTCCATTTAGCCAGAGTGCTAAATCCACCCGGTTTAAAGGTCGGGTCAACGCGCTCTAATTTCAGGTCTCTAATATCAGTAACTGTAGCAAGACTGCCTCCTGGCGTTCGGATCACGAGACCACGCTCTACCTCTGTTGCGATGTCGCCCAGAGATGCCGCCGTTACAATGTCGGCCAGCTCTGCCTTTCTTGCTGCCGGTGAAGTTTCCAGGGTCACCGTGTTCAAGTTTTTGACCATCGAGTGCAGTATGTCTTCCGCAACCTGCTGCTCAGGGGGCTCGGGCTTGTTCCAAAGTAATTCCGGCAAATATCCCGAAAATACAAACGTTGCCGAAGCAGCGGCAATCATAGTCACGCAACTGGCACGCTTTGCGACTTTGTCCCTGGTTAGCAGGAGAAAACCGAGTGAAACGGCGCTGATAATCCCGGCGATCAACGCCATAGCCGGGTTCTGCCGTTTCTGCTGCTCAAATGGTATCTGAGTAACAGATGCTCTTTGGTATTGGAGCAGGTGGTTCTGCCAGTGAAACTGAGGGTCCGCAGGTGTCACAGCTCCAAAGAATGGCCCAGCGATATCGTTTGAAATGGTTGCAACGCGGGAAATTTCCTCGTCAAACATATCCCATGTGACTGTCACCTGATCGGGAAGCTCTACCGATGAGAAGGACAGGATAGCTCCGATAAACGCATTGTTCACGGACACTTCCTTTCCAGGCTCGACAACCTGATAACCCTGCGATGTCAGTTCCAAGAGCTTTGCTGTAGCGTTCGACGGTTGCACTAATTTGCCATCAATTGTCACCGGGTTACGAGAAGCCAGGAAGGACGCCGCTTGGTTTACGATCATGGCGCTACGCTGTGGCGAAAGTGTTTGACCGACTTCGGTAGTTTCACCAATCCAAGGCGCCAGTTCACGCAAGCGGATCAGCGTCTCATGCCGAACTTCACGAGGTTCGATGTAGAGAAAGGTGGATGTCCCGTCCTGCGCTTTTCGATTTAGGCTTTCAGCAGAAAAACGGCTATCCCACGGATCAGGCCAGTGAATCTTTAACTCTGCCGGCTTTGACAAGAAGCTAAAATCGGTGACCGGAACCTCTCGGTCAAAAACCTGCATCCCGATAGTCGCCAGTGGTTCACCATCCCGCGATGGAGGCACTATAGTCAGCTCGTTGGGAACTGTGTTTTGAAACGCAAAGAACACTTTGACGAACAGAACACGCGGATCTTTTGGCGGGCTGGGAACAACTTGACCCGAGAATGGATTCCGCTGACCTGCAAGTGGCGAGGCCCGGTCGATGCGTGTTCGGTATTCTAAATTTCTGATTTCAGCGTTTAGGGGCTGATTGTCCCTTCCAACAATCGATAACGCCCGACTTTCGGCTTGGGCAAAACCTTGTTTGGTCTCTTGTTTAGCCTCCGGCTCACCCTCGGCGAAATCCGATGACCAACCGATTGGCAACATATCAGTAAACAACGGAATATCTTCGACATAGATCTCAAGGTCGACGTAGACCCCATCGTCTTTGATATGAAGGACAGCGATGTTGGGGGCGACTTCTGATCCGTTAGTCAGAACGACATCCGCCGAAACGGCGCGCGCACCTGAGGCCATCAGGCTCAGCATCAGAAATAGTCGGCACAGATACTGCCAAATTGGAATTTTGTTCACCCCTGAACTTTATTTTTCCGGCATTGGCGGTGGCGTGTAACCATCCCATTTGCCCGCTTTGACTTTGTCGGACGGCTCTTTTTCTTTTGAACGCGGGGCATTGATATACTCGTCGCTCACAGCTGGTGGCAGTGCATAGTCATCAACACTCGCTTCCCGAACAACGATCTGGTCCTTGGTGACGTTGATCACCTGAAGATCTCGCGCGAGTGTGAGCGGTCCATCGTAAGTCGAACGGACACCTTCCAAAATCGCCTGATAATTCTCGGGTGAAAGAACAGAGTGATACCCCAGCGCCATACGCGGTTCGACCGCAGACATCACTTTGCCAAAGGCCGCAGGTTCGGTATGAACGCGCGTGGCTACATAGGTCGCCTGTTTCATGTCCCAGCCAAAATATGGGGCCAAAGCGTCAGGTGGCAGAAAAGCCTCGTGAGAAGCGATATCCGCCCCTTTGGCATATTCTACGTACCATTTGTTTGGGTAAGTATCTCCGCCAAAGACGTATTTCAGCCCATTCCATTCTAGAGAATAACTCACCGAGCCATCTAAGCTGTGGATAGCAGGCCAGGACCGGATAGTTACGTCGTTCTCCTGATAAACGATCTCGTTTTCCTGCATGTAATCGAATTCGGTAACTTCAAGCTTGGCACCATCATCCGGCAGCGCCCCTGTACGTGTGGCCAGATCCCAAGCATAGGCTTTTGACATGCCTTCTACATAGGCTTTGGTGCCCAGTTCATCCTCTGATCCGGACGGGCCGAAGACGCGGAGCGGAGTATATCTGCCCGAAAGCCAACCCCCAACATGAAGACCCATGAAGTCTCCAACGTGGTCGACATGCAAATGACTGAAAAAGACCTTATCGACCTTCGCAAAATCCGGTCTCAATGAAAACAAGTTTCCAGTTGCACCCGTGCCCACGTCAAACAGGAAAACGTCTCCATTTCCTAGTTCAACATAAAATGAAATCGAAACGGCAGCTTTGGTTTGGTTTGGCATCCCTGTCCCCAATGCCGTGATACGCATCTCATCCGCGCCAAGGATTTCAGTGTTGGGAAAGTATGACGCGGGATAAACACCGTTTTCAATTGCAGAAGCAGTTCGACCAGTCGGCAGCGCGTTTTGCGCTGAAGCGGTGCCAGCCAACGACAAACCCAATGCCAATAGTGCGCCAGTCGTGGAATTCATAATGCTATTCATTGATCCCCCCTTTTCTGCGTGGCGTTTCGGAGAGCACGATGTCGTGAACTCCCAGTCAACCATAGACTTCTCTACGGTAAGTCCATAGACTGCTCTATGTCAAACAAAGAATGCTGTAATCTGAATGTCAGAAACTATCACCCGAGCCTCACCCAAAAACGCCGCGACCAAAGAAGACTGGATATTGCTGGCCTACAAAGTCCTGAACGAGGGCGGCGTTTCCGCGATAAAAGTCGTACCAATGGCAAAGCGACTGAACCTGACAAGCGGTAGCTTTTATTGGCATTTCAAAAACGTCCGTGAGCTTTTGGATGAGGTTCTCAGATATTGGGAGCAGGAACTGACTGACAAAGTGATCGCACAGGCAAAGACATTTGGCGGCCCCCCGGAAGACCGAATTCTTCTTCTTATGAAAAAGGTCATTGAAGAGGACGCCGCATTGCCAGATCACGCTGTCTCAGTCTGGGCGAATACCGATGAGAAGGTGAAAGAATCGTATCAAAGAACCATCGGCAAACGCTTCCAATTTGCCGCCTGGATGTTTGAACAGGCCGGTTTCTCGAATGAGGAAGCGAAAGCGCGTGGAAGACTCATGGTCACGTCGCTAATGGGAGACTCTTCGACTGGTCTGAAGGCGCAAGGCGATTGGGAAAAGGTCATCGAACGGGAACACGCAATTCTTGTCGGAAAGTAGAAAAAAGTCAGGATAATAGCCAGATTAGGATGCTTGCTGGAAACGGAACACTATTTTTACCAGCCTCATGACCCATTGGATTAAGTTATGCGGCGTGATTCACGGTTCGAAAACGAGCGATTAACATGTCTGATCACTTCTGACTAACGGACACGCAGATGGCGCGTCTTGAGCCTTTCTTCCCGCAGTCCCACGGGAAACCTCGCGTCGATGACAAGCGTGTTTTGAGTGGGATTATATTCATTAATCGTAACGGGTTAAGATGGCGTGATGCACCCAAGGAATACGAGCCACACAAGACCTTGTACAACTGTTGGAAGCGGTGGAGTGATAAGGGCATCTTCGCGGAAATGATGATGGGCCTGTCCGCCGATCACGGCGAAGAAAAGACCGTGGTGATTGATGCGACCTATCTGAAGGCGTACCGCATGGCATCCAATCTTGGGTCAAAAATGGGGGCGATGACGACTGATACACTGCCTGGCAGGCGCATCCGAAGGATGCTGCCGAGAGGGGACGCGCCAAAGGTGGAATGAACACGAAGCTACATGCCATTTGTGACAGCCAAGGACGCCCGTTGAACTTCTTTGTGACCGCCGGTCAGGTCAGTGATGATACCGATGCAAAGGCCCTGCTAAACGGTCTGCCGGACGTGGATTGGCTGCCTGGAGATCGTGGATATGATGCCGATTGGTTCAGAGAAGCGTTACAAGACAAAGGCATAAAGGCCTGCACACCTGGTCGAAGACAGCGAAAGAAGCCCATCCGATATCCCTGCCTCGTAGCAAGCGTACAGCACGTCTTCCTGAGCGAATACGTCCATACGCTCTGCGAATCTGTCGGCCAGTTCGTCAAGCGACGTAGTGTCGTTTGTGGTCATCAACTCACGTGCTGCCTGCTGTGCCAGTTCCGAACCCTCAGCGCTGCCCACGAACGCCTCAAAGGCATCGACATCCAAGGTGCCAATGCGCTCACCAATGCGGTCGAGTGCGGCCTCTTGAACGCCTAGCGCCATGGTCTCGACGTGTGCTTGTACATCCTCAGGCTCAACGCTCATCTCCGACGCCGCCCGCTGCAAAATGTAGTCAGGCACTTCGCCAAGGTTGATCAGCCCATCGACGATTTGTGTTTGCGTCCCCGGCGCTGCTGTAGCGATAGCAACAAAGGCCTGCTCAGTTGCTTCATCAGCAACGAATGCACTCTCTGATGCACCTTTTGCCTCACCTTCAGTTGCGCCTTCTTGTGCCCCTCTCAGGGCCTCTGAAGGTTGTCCTTGAGGTGCTGCTTGTGGGTTCGTTGAGACTGCGAAACCCGCCGCATCAGTAACACACCTGAGGTGTTCGTTAGGTTCCAAACAAGGGCAACCCAAGGGGCACATCAGGGGATATGCTAGGGTGAGACATCCAGCACACAGGACGCCCCACCACAGATGGTCTGCTATCAGCCTTCCTCGACGGTCGGTGATAACGCCATGCTGACATCACCTCGCACTTCCATGAAGCGAGGCAATTCCGAAATTTGTTTACGGCTATAGTGTGGGTGAATGTTCATGGTATGTTCTTTTCTTGTGTGGGGGTGAATTGCATGCAGCCTTTCAAGCCGCATCTTTCACCAGCCTGTAGACGGTCGCTCTGCTGACCTCGAAGTCTTTCGCTATCTGGGTTGGCTTATCGCCTCTTTGGAACGCTTCACGAATAGCTGCTGCTTTGTCCTTATCCATGGCAGGGCGTCCTTTGAACTTGCCATCGGCCTTGGCCTTAGCAATCCCTTCACGTTGCCTCTCAAGCATCACCTCTCGTTCAAACTGAGCAACAGCTCCAAGGATGGTCTCAAGCATCTGCGCGGTGGCACTGTCGTTCATCATGGGCATGTTCATGATATGCAGACCAACGCCCTTGTCAGAAAGCCGCTTGCGGATGTCGATGAGGTCAGGGACCGAACGCGCCAGACGGTCCAGCTTAGTGACGACCAGAGTGTCCCCTTCACGGGCAAAGTCTATGGCTGACTCAAGCTGGTCTCGCTGCTTAACGCTGCTCACCTGCTCAGCAAACACCTTCTCACATCCATGGTCTTTCAACTCGCGCTGCTGAGCCTCAAAGCCTGCGATCTGGTCTGCTGTGGACGTCCGTGCGTAGCCTATGAGCATGTGTCTGTCTCCGAGAGTGTATCATTTACCTCAATGAGTTAAGTAAGAAATTGTGCTTTAAGTGTCAACCCCACTTAAATGAGACAGTATCTGAGGGGTTGGAACTTGTCTTGTTACCCTCTGGTCAAATGAGACACGGATGTTCAGGCTGCCTTACGGTGGTTTGTGAAGGTCAGGGCATAGAATCCAAGGTCAAGGAACACTTCGCCCGGTCCCTCTCGTGTCACCTGAAAGGGAACTGAGCGGACCTCACGTTCGATGAGCAAGTCAAAAGGACCAAAGCGAAAATCAAAGATGATCATGGGTCGTTACCTCATAAATGATATGCATCAGGAGCGATGTGCGCTCAACTTGGCTCCACGTCGGTAGAAATTCAACCTATTGAAAAATATACACTAAAGGGACTTTCCCTCAGGTGGAAGGAGGTGACCCTGAGGTGGCCCCACCGGGGGGCCTGCGCGGCATTTTCTTTAATCTCTGTTACTCAGATTTTTTTGCCAAATTATTTGGACCACATCAAATGCGTATCGCGTTTCGTATTTCGCTCACAGCCCCTTAAGGTACCCGTCAGCCCGCATCCTATCGACGATCTTACGCTGCACCTGCCGCAACTCATCCCGGCCTAACCCATGGTTGTAAATCTCACGTGCCCTGCGCTCGTCTTTGGACAAGCCGCCGAGCTGCACAGCGTCCTTGTCGTCAACGCCTGCCCTATGAGCGATGGCCCTCCATGTATGTCTGAATGAATGAAAGTCCAACATCACGTTGCTTTCAGGTCTCCCCAAAACATCATCCCTAAGGCGGCTATATGACTGACTAGCCTGCTTGCTTTTGCCTGATTTGGGGTCCAGACTGAAGGCCCCTAGAAGCCTGCCCTTGGGTCCATCTCTACTCTCTACTTCTTTTCGCAACTTCAATACCGTCGCTTGAAGCTCAGTGGGTACGGGGGTCCACCGTTTCGCGTTTTCGTTTTTGCCAACAATGATCTTCAGCCCAGCGCCGTCAGTATCTACATCCTCAACTGTAACCCTAACCAATTCGGAAATGCGTGTTCCGAGTGTCAGGCCCAGACGCATCAATACTCCCAACGGTGTTTCCTGTGAACGCGCGACGAACAAAGCACTGGTCTGCTCTGGTCGGTACATCAGCCTTTCTTTCTTCGGCGTGGCGGCTTCCCTAGTGACCCCCTTAGGTAGTGTGAAGGGTTCCACTGAGGGATTGCTTGTGGCCTTGGTTTCTACAACCCACGCCCAAAACGTGCGCAGCTGCGTCATGAGTTTCTGGATGGTCGCTCCTGCTAGCGGCTCCCCTGTCCGCTCCGACACTATGCCACCTAGGTATTCCCTGAAGGCCACCGCCTCAACGTCTGCCATATCGTCCACAAAAAGGCTGGACATATCACCGCCCAGAAAGTCGACCAGATAGCGAACCGAAGTCCGAAAATCATTGATGGTCGAACTTCGCAGCGGTTTATAACCTGAAGCGTTCCCCGGCGCTCTGGCCTCAATATACGCCGCAACCATCTCAGCCAGTGGTCTGGATGTAGCCATGCCCCTTTTACCGAACGCATCTCGCACCGCGCTGGGCGCATTCTCAACCTCTTCATAGAACACATCACGCACCAGCATCGCGGCTTCAGGGTCGGGGTCTGCCATGGCTTCAGCCCATCGGTCTGCCGCAGCAATGCTATAGCGCTTTCTGCCCAGCGCTTGTAATTCCAACTCTCGAACCTTGCTAAGTTCCACGTCGCGTAGCTTACGTGCCGTGGCTTTGTGCTTAACACCTCCAAGGCTTCTTATGATGTTTCGACCAAAAGGTTTGCCCGCCTCTGGATCAGTGGTGCCCTTTAAAATTTTGGGCGTAGACATCCTAAACCGCCAAGCTGTACCGGGACCGCGTGGTTGCTCAAGGTTTCTATCACTACTCATAGCCCGCTCTTTTGTAGTGTAAATTTGTGGTGTAACTCCACCACATCCGTAACACTAGCTGTCAAAAAATGTCAACAAAATAAGGCATTAGAAAGTATGGCGACCCCGGCAGGATTCGAACCTGCAACCTGCCCCTTAGGAGGGGGCTGCTCTATCCAGTTGAGCCACGGGGCCGCGCCCGCCTTCTGTAACCGGGAATTTCCGTGTTGTCATCGCCTTTGCACAATTGTTGTACACACCGACCTGTTCGCGCTAGCATCGGACAAAACAACTACGCAGGTGCCTCCCGTGAACAGTGAAACCAAACGCCCGCTTACCCTTCGTGATGTGTCCGAGGCTTCCGGTGTCTCAGAGATGACGGTGAGCCGGGTTCTGCGTAACAGGGGGGATGTGTCCGACGCCACCCGCACCCGCGTTCTGGCGGCCGCGAAAGAGCTGGGATATGTCCCCAACAAGATCGCGGGCGCGCTGGCATCCAGCCGGGTCAACCTGGTCGCGGTAATCATCCCCTCGCTTTCGAACATGGTATTTCCCGAGGTGATGACCGGCATCAATCAGGTGCTGGAAGATACCGAACTTCAACCCGTGGTTGGCGTGACGGATTATCTGCCCGAGAAAGAGGAAAAAGTGCTGTACGAGATGCTCTCGTGGCGACCCTCGGGCGTAATCATTGCCGGGCTGGAACACACCGACGCGGCCCGCGCCATGCTGGATTCGGCGGGCATTCCGGTGGTCGAGATCATGGATACCGACGGCAAACCTGTCGACGCGATGGTGGGCATCTCGCATCGCCGCGCCGGGCGCGAGATGGCGCAGGCGATTCTGAAGGCCGGGTATCAACATATCGGCTTCATGGGCACCAAGATGCCATTGGATCACCGCGCTCGAAAACGCTTTGAAGGGTTTACCGAAGTGCTGGGCAAACACGGGATCGAGATCGAAGATCGCGAGTTCTATTCCGGCGGTTCTGCCCTGGCCAAGGGGCGCGAGATGACACAGGCCATGCTTGACCGGTCGCCCGATCTGGATTTCCTGTATTATTCCAACGACATGATCGGAGCCGGTGGCCTGTTGTACCTGCTGGAGCAAGGCGTGGATATTCCGGGGCAGATCGGTCTGGCCGGGTTCAACAACGTGGAACTTTTGCAGGGTCTTCCGCGCAAATTGGCGACGATGGATGCCTGTCGTCTGGATATAGGACGTCAGGCCGCGCAGATCATCGCTGAACGCCTGAAGGACCCGGATTCCGAAATCGAGACACGGGTCACGCTGACCCCCAAGATCAGCTATGGCGATACCCTGAAACGACGATGAATACGCCCCTGAAGCGGCTCGACAACCGGACGGCCCGCGCCATTTTTCTGGATCGCCATGCTTTGGCCGAACGGCCCGCGGGCGCGGCCAAGGGCGCCGAGCTTCTGGACCTTGTCCAGCGGTTGGGGTTCGTGCAGCTCGACAGCATCAACACGGTTGCCCGCGCTCATGACATGATCCTGTTTTCCCGACGGCCTGCGTATCGAAGCGCCAACTTGAAAAGGCTCTATGAAAGGGAAAAAGCGCTGTTCGAACACTGGACACATGATGCGGCCGTGATCCCGATGTCGTTCTATCCGCACTGGCATCTGCGCTTTCAGCGTGATGCGGATCTGTTGAAGGCCCGTTGGAAGAACTGGCGGCGGGATGGGTTCGAGCAACAGTTCGAGACTGTCTTGCAACACATCCGCGACCACGGGCCCGTGTGTTCGTCAGACGTTGGCAGGGATGAAAAGAAAGGCTCGGGCGGTTGGTGGGACTGGCACCCGTCAAAAACCGCATTGGAGTTTCTGTGGCGTTCCGGGGCCCTGACCGTCGTGGGCCGCGACGGGTTTCAGAAACGGTATGATCTGACTGAACGTGTGATCGAAACCCACCTGTGCCCCGGGAACATGGCCTGTGATGCGACGGCGACCGTGGATTGGCTGTGCAACGCAGCGCTGGACCGGTTGGGGTTTGCCACGTCCGGAGAGCTGGCCGCGTTCTGGGGCACGGTTACCGCCGACGAAGCCAAAGGCTGGTGTGCCACGGCGTTGGCTCAAGGAAATATCGAAGAGATCGAGGTCACTTGCGCCGATGGACGCCTGCGCAAAACCTTTGCCCGCCCTGATTTGATGGATCGGGCAACCGACTTGCCGCAACCGCCCGGTCGGATTCGCGTGCTCAGCCCGTTTGATCCCATACTTCGGGACAGAAACCGGGCCGAGCGGCTGTTTGGCTTTCACTATCGCATCGAAGTTTTCGTTCCCGAAGCCAGGCGCACATATGGGTATTACGTCTTCCCCTTGCTTGAAGGCGATCGATTGATCGGCCGGATCGACATGAAGGCGCATCGGGATCGCGACCTGCTGCATGTCAAAGCGCTCTGGCCCGAACGCGGGGTGCGCTGGTCTAACGCCCGCAGCCGACGCCTGAACGCCGAGCTGGACCGGGTGCGCCGGCTGGCAGGCGTAACCCAAGTGGAATTTGCAAGGGGCTGGCTGAAAGACCCTAAATAGGGCCTATTCCGCGTCCGTCAGGATCAGTTTGATCGGCTCCAGCCCGTCAATCTCTCCTGTTATGATGTCGCCGGCTACAACCGGGCCTACGCCGGCCGGTGTACCTGTCAGGATCAGATCGCCTGGGCGCAGATGGTAGAAACCGGACAGATGGCTGACGATTTCATCGATCTTCCAGATGAGCTCTTCCAGGGTAGCGTCCTGACGCAATTCGCCGTTCACGCTCAACCGGATGTGTTTGTCATCGTCCGGCGACCAGTCCGCGGCGGGGGTCAGCGGCGCGAAGACTACTCCGTTTTCGACGTCCTTACCCAGATCCCAAGGCCGCTGTTTGTCCCGCTCGCGGAGTTGCAGATCGCGGCGTGTCATGTCGAGCGCACAGCCATAGGCATAAACCGCATCCCAAGCCTGCGCACTCGAGGCACGAAACACCGGTTTCCCGATTGCCAGCGCCAGCTCCATTTCGTGATGGTAATTCTTCGTCCCCGCCGGGTACGGAACCGTCGCGCCGGACAGGATTGCGTTTGGCGCGGATTTGGTGAAATAGAAGGGCGCATCGCGATCCACCTCATTCCCCATCTCTGCTGCATGCGCGGCATAGTTTCGCCCGACGCAGAAAATGCGCCTGACAGGGTACCCGGCCGTCTCGCCAACGACAGGAATGGTTATGGGATCGGGAAGGGAAAACAGGCTGTTTGACATCGTGGTTCCTGAATTTTTCATCGCTGCCATCTTACGCCTGCCAGAGCTGCCAGCAAGCCGGGAATGCACGCTGGATTTCGCCAATATCCAAGAGTTGTTTCAGCGCGAACCTGCTCAATTCTGACCTGAACGCCCAGTGCCGTTCCAATGCTGTTTCACATCCGTCTTTATTGATGCACCGGAACTTGGGCAGATCGGAATTTAACTTGGCTCTGGCGCAAGTCGGGCTAGGTCTTGGATAGAAATTGTGGGGCGCATCTATCTTGAGGTGTGCGATGGCAGTAAATCACCGCGCATGCGGAAACACTCGGACAGAATGACGCCAAGTCATCCCTTGCGGGCCAGGTTTTCCTTCGGCAATTGCCCAAGACTGTTTCGGAGAGCATAGGTGCACGGCCTTTCCCCCAAAGGCCAAAAGGCCCTAATCAGAGCCACATTTCCGGCTCGCCATATACTCCGATGCGCAGGCCGGACCGTCAGGCAAGGCGTGACGCAACCGGCCTCAGGCCAGGCCAAACCCAAATCCAAGTCTGGCCACCCCGTCGGAGATCGCCCCTAAAATCTCCGGCGGGGCCCTTGCAGATGACACCCATGTTCTGCCCCCGGCATCAGGTATCCAGGTCGTTCAACTCGTTCAGAAGATCCAGCAACAATTCGTGTTTTTCCGGCCCCAGGCGGGAACGAATGCGTTCCGCCTGCGCCATACTGGCGGGCTGATTGGCGTGAATAATCTGAACGCCACGCTCGCCGATCTCGACAATCTGGCGACGCCGGTCAGCCGGGTGGCATCGTCGGGAGATCAGGCCGCGATGCTCCAGTTTCTGCAGTATCCGTGTCAGGCTTGGCAACAACAGACAGGCGCGTTCGGCAATATGCGTCGGTTCCTGCGGGCCTTCTTCGTTCAATACGCGCAACACGCGCCACTGCTGTTCGGTGACACCGGCGTCGGCCAGCATTGCTCGGATGGGTCCCATAACCTTTTCCCGCGCCCGCAAAAGCGCAATGGGCAAAGATCGCGACGTCAGAGGGAGGTCGTCGGTCATGCCAAAATTATCGCCGAAATCCGTGATTTACGCAAGGGAACCCTCGGCTTTCGGTTTGAAGCACAAGAACCGCCGGGACGCCGCCGCCCTTGCGTGACGCGCCTTTGCCGCCGTCGATCCGATGACGCCAAATTGCATTAAAACTGGACAATTTCGCGCCACGTAAGAAGATGTGGAAACGGCCGCTTTCGCGACCACGTGGCGCTGAAGGTTTTGCAACAAAGGAAACAGTATGGCTGCGCAGCAGAACGCGTTCAAACAGGCTCTGAAAAGGGGAGAAATGCAGATCGGGTGCTGGATGAGCTTTGCGGAGCCTATAGCGGCCGAGATGATGGGAACCGCCGGTTTTGATTGGCTGGTAATCGATGGAGAGCATGCCGCAAACGATATCCGGTCGATCCGGGACCAGCTTCTGGCGCTTGCGGCAAGCGACTCTCATGCGGTTGTGCGGGTTCCCGTGGGTGAGACCTGGCTGATCAAGATGGTTCTGGATGCGGGTGCTCAGACCATTCTGGTTCCGATTGTGGAAAGCGCCGAGCAGGCGCAAGAGCTGGTTCGGGCCTGCCGTTATCCCCCTGCCGGTGTCCGCGGCGTGGGCGCGATGGCATCGCGGGCGACGATGTACGGATCGGTCGGAGATTATATTCAGACCGCAGATCAGGAGATTTGCCTGTTGTTGCAGGTGGAAACCCGCGCCGGAATTGCTGCTCTGGACGACATTCTGGATGTTGAAGGCGTGGATGGCGTATTCATAGGCCCTGCTGATCTGTCGACCGATATGGGCCATCAGGGCAACAGCGCGGCACCCGAGGTGCGAGCGGTCATCCGGGATGCACTGGCCCGGATCAAGGCCGCAGGCAAAGCGCCGGGCATTCTGGCCACAAATGACGAGGCCCGTCAGGCATATCTGGATATGGGCGCACAGTTCTTGGCGGTTGGCATTGATGTGATGCTGCTGACGCAAACGGCACGTGATCTCGCCGCACGATGGAAAGCCAACTAACCGCTCAACGGACCATGGCCGCTGCGGCTTGGGCGTATCCGCCCGAGGCACCGTCAACGAAATGCACATGATCGTCCCGTGTGGCCGACGGGACGAAACAGGTCATCATCGCCTCGTCCTGCACGTGCAGACCGTATCGGATTTTGCCGCGCCCGCGCGCTTCTTTCAGCAAGTGTTCGATCTGTCGCAAAGTGGCCGGGTCACAATCCAACGTCATCTTCAGGCCGTCATCGAACTTGCGGAAATCGGCATTGCTGCTGACCATCGTCCTGTAGTGTTCGGGTTCAAACTGCCCCAGCTTCTTGCTTGTTTTGAACAATATCGCGATCAGCAGGTTCTGAAACAGAAGAACGAGCTTGTGCAGAAACAAATTCCGCCCGTTGCGCGAAACATGCGCGTCAATGTCGAGGCCGGGGGGCGGCCAACTCATGGGCGGACCATTCATCGGCACCGGATGACCTGCGCGCTCCAGCTCTTCTGACGCGGACAGAACCGATTGCGCAAGGTCGGCAAAGTCGCGTTCAGTTGCCGACGCAGTGGGTTCAACGACCAGTGACACGATCTGACCGTGCCGCGCCGGGCTGTTGGACCATCTGCATGACAGGCCTGTCAGGTCCGGTTGCGCACCCGGTTCGGCAGGCGCGATCATATGATGACCCGCTTTCATCTCTGCCTCGGCCCAGGCCAAGCCTCCGCCAGAGAACATGGCATAATCCACCCCGGAAGAGGGCGCAAAACGAGCGACGCGCAAGTCCCTGCCGGCTTTTCGGATATCCGCCACCGACACCAGCGCCGCACGCAACGGCATGGAAAACTCTTCTTCCGCCCAGCGCCGCATGGCTGACAGAGTATCCCGCGCTGCTTCAACTTCGCTGGGGGGGATCGCAAACGCCGCCCCGTCGCCGCCAAAGACATAGGGAAACAACTTGCCGTCCATCGCGTTTATCATCGCCGAGATAACGGCGGCCCCCACGGTGTTGACGGTTTTGTATCGCCCCCGCGCGATCTCGCCGGTTGAATCGACGATGTCGGCAACCCCCAGAAACCAGTCGTCGGGCACCGGCGAAAACTGCGCCGGGTCCGCCAGACGGGTGAAATCCCTCAACAGGGGCAGGTTTTCGTAAAATGCGGAATGGAGGTCTTTCATTTTCCCCCTCGAAATCAAACTTCTGGCAATGATAGCCGGAATGCGGCCCGAGTCCTCGTTTTGAAACATAGTACACATGCTTGTGCGTTGCATCATTGCGTGCCAAGCATTCCTTTCGGATGAGCGGAAAAGAGGCGGGATATGCAGGCGGGTTTGGTGGTTTTGTGCCTGGGCTATGTGCTCAGCCAGTTTTTCCGTGCATTTCTGGCTGTGCTCAGCCTGGATCTTGAACGCGATATCGGTGCTACACCCGAAGATCTGGCTTTTGCATCCGGCCTTTGGTTTCTGGTGTTCGCTGCAATGCAAATCCCGGTCGGCTGGGCGCTGGACAAGGTTGGGCCCAGGCTGACCGCAGCCGCGCTTCTTCTGGTTGGCGGTGCAGGAGGATCCGCAATTTTTGCGGTCGCGACCTCACCGTTGCATGTCAGCGTTGCCATGGGCCTGATCGGGGTTGGGTGCTCTCCGGTTCTGATGGCTTCCTATTTCATCTTTGCCCGCGAATACCCGCCTGCGAAATTCGCGACACTGGCCGCCGTCATGCTGGGTGTTGGCTCGGTGGGCAATCTCGTGGCCTCTTACCCGACTGCCCTGGCTGTCGAATGGATGGGATGGCGCGCCACCATGGTTGGGCTGGCCGTGATATCTGCTGCGATCGCTATGGGTATTTGGCTGAGCCTGCGTGACCCAGCAAAGGTTGATACGGAACACAATGGGTCACTTCTGGACCTGCTGAAAGAGCCTGCACTGTGGCTGATCATGCCTTTGATGCTGGTGGCCTATGCGCCCTCTGCCGCGCTGCGCGGGCTATGGGCCGGGCCGTATCTGAACGATGTCTTCGGGCTCAGCACCACCCAGATCGGCACTGCGACTCTGGTCATGGGGTCTGCGATGATCGTCGGTACCTTTGTCTACGGACCGCTGGATCGCGTCTTCGGCACTCGGAAATGGGTTATCTTCACGGGCAACGCGCTGGGTGTCGTGGCACTGACCCTGCTTTGCGTTTGGATCGACCATGCCACATGGCTGTCCGTTCTGCTGTTGGCCATCATAGGGTTCACCGGGGCCAGTTTTCCGGTCATCATGGCCCATGGTCGGGCCTTCGTTCCCCCCAATCTGGTGGGCCGAGGCGTAACCCTGTTGAACCTTTTCGGAATCGGAGGGGTCGGCATCGCCCAATTCGTCACCGGGCGCATTCATGCCGCCACTACCCAGGCCGGAACGACCGCGCCCTACACCGCGATTTTCGGGTTTTTTGCCGTAACCCTTGCCTTCGGTTGCGTGATATATCTATTCAGCCGGGATAATGTGGATTGAAGCAATTGCGGAGCAAGCCGTGCAGGAAATCGAGGTTATAGCGCCGAACCTGAAACACAGCCTCTCCGGCGTCACCACAACCGTCATCCGCCTGCTGCCGATCCAGAAGCATATGATCGGGATCGTTGCCACGGGACCCGGCCTGCCGGATGATCTGCCCCACATCCGATTGATCAAAGTTCCATTCCTTTCGAACAGGACGCCCCGGGTGTGGCATGCGCGGCGCAACACCGAAATGCTGATGGGTTTGTTTCTGAAACATGTGCTACGACGCAATCTGAAACTTCTGTTCACCTCGGCTGCGCAACGAAATCATTCGGGGTTCACCAAATGGCTGATTTCGAAGATGGATGCGCTGATCGCCACAACGCCGCAAGCGGCGTCGTTTCTGGAACATCCCGCAACCGTCATCATGCACGGTGTGAACACCGAACTGTTTCACCCGGCCGAAGACAAAACCGCCCTGCGACAGAAGCTGGGGCTGCCGGAAGGGACCTTGATCGGGTGTTTCGGGCGTATTCGACCTCAGAAAGGTGTCGATCTGCTGGTGGATGCGGCAATCGAGGTTCTGCCGAACCATCCCGACGCCAGCATCGTGTTCACCGGGCGCGCCACCAAAGAATTTGAAACCTTCCAACAGGAGCAGGAGGCCAAACTCAAAGCTGCCGGGCTGTCGGAACGGGTGCACTTCCTGGGCGAGCGTCCTTGGGAGGAAATCGTTGAAACCTACCGCGCCCTTGACCTGTTCGTGGCCCCGGCCCGACACGAAGGGTTCGGCCTTACACCGCTTGAGGCGATGGCCTCCGGCGTGCCTGCAATCGCCTGCCACGGGGTCGGAGCCTTCAGCGCCCAGATCGAGGACGGGAAAACCGGCCGCTTGATCGAAAAGGACAACGCCGGGGCGCTGGCCGAAGCACTGGAACAGATGTTGAGCGATCCGGACAAGCTGGCGCAATCCGGTCAGGCCGCAAGACAGCGTGTCGAGCAGCATTTTCGAATCGAAGGTGAGGCCGAGGCCATCGTGCAGGTCTATCGGTCTTTGCTGAACACGGGTGAAAACGCGCATTCGGGTTAAAATCGACGTCAATTCGGCCAAATCACCCGTGATAGCCCTTTTTTCTTTGCTGCAACGCGGCTATGAACGCGCGTCCTTAACTTTGGAGACATGAAATGGGCTATCGCGTCGTTGTCGCCGGCGCCACGGGTAATGTGGGCCGCGAAATGCTGAACATTCTGGCAGAACGCCAGTTCCCGGTCGATGAACTTGCCGTGCTGGCAAGCCGTCGTTCGCTGGGTACGGAAGTAAGCTTTGGCGACAAGACACTGACCACCCAGGACATCGACACCTTCGATTTCACCGGCTGGGACATGGCCCTGTTCGCCATCGGCTCGGACGCAACCAAGACCTATGCCCCCAAGGCGGCTGCGGCTGGCTGTGTGGTGATCGACAACTCGTCGCTCTATCGCTATGACCCCGAGATCCCTCTGATCGTGCCGGAATGTAATCCGCAGGCGATCCACGACTACAAGAACAAGAACATCATCGCCAACCCGAACTGTTCGACCGCGCAAATGGTGGTGGCACTCAAGCCGCTGCATGATCGCGCCAGGATCAAGCGCGTCGTGGTGTCGACCTATCAGTCGGTGTCGGGCGCGGGCAAGGAAGGCATGGATGAACTTTGGGATCAGACCAAGGCGGTTTATAACCCCACCACAGACGTGCCGCCGAAGAAATTCCAGAAGCAGATCGCCTTCAACGTCATCCCGCAGATCGACGTCTTCATGGAAGACGGCTCGACCAAGGAAGAATGGAAGATGGTTGTCGAGACCAAGAAGATCGTCGACCCGTCGATCAAGGTCACCGCGACCTGTGTCCGCGTGCCGGTTTTCGTCGGCCATTCCGAGGCTGTGAACATCGAGTTCGAGGAATTCCTGGACGAAGACGAAGCCCGCGACATCCTGCGCGAAGCACCGGGCATCATGGTGATCGACAAGCGCGAAGCGGGTGGCTACGTCTCGCCCGTCGAATGCGCGGGCGATTTCGCCACGTTCATCAGCCGTATCCGCCAGGATTCGACCATTGAGAACGGTCTGAACCTGTGGTGCGTCAGCGACAACCTGCGCAAGGGTGCCGCCCTGAACGCGGTGCAGATCGCGGAACTTCTGGGCCGCGAGGTTCTGAAAAAGGGCTGACATCCCGATTTTCGTCAAAGCTTGAAAACGAGGAAACCCGCTGATTGTTCAGCGGGTTTTTTTGCGTTTTCCAATAGCCGGTTTACAGACGACGTGACGGTTCGGTCAGGTTGCTGATGCCAACGGAAATACTGCATGGTAGGTGTCAAAGATGGGCCGGCCAACATCAACCAAGCACGATCCAATACCCTACGCCCTTGCCGGGGCGGGAGTGTTCTTTGCATCCATCTGTTTTGGCTTTGTACCCTATTTCAGCCGAGGTCTCACTGACCAGGGACTCGCGCCCTACGCAGTTGCGTTTTATCGGTACA
The DNA here is from genome assembly GCF_056532905.1 of Ruegeria sp. H8. Taxonomy (NCBI): domain Bacteria; kingdom Pseudomonadati; phylum Pseudomonadota; class Alphaproteobacteria; order Rhodobacterales; family Roseobacteraceae; genus Ruegeria; species Ruegeria sp. H8. Next base: position 243,956 of record NZ_JBQFNY010000003.1, read on the forward strand.
TTTTGACGGCGATCCTATTGTTGCCCACCCTTTTTAAGCATCGTTCAAACCGGCGGGAATTAGTCTGGGGTATGGCTGCGGGGGCAGTCATGGGGCTTGGGTGGGTCGGATATGTTACCGCACTTGAAACAGTGCCGGCATCAACGGTGGGTGTTCTTTACATGACCTACCCGGTGTTTACGATCATCATCGCTTGGGCGATATTCGCCGATCCGCCGACGCGGCGCAGCCTTGTTGCGGCCGGTTTGATTGTTCTTGCGGCAGGCATTGCAGGGTCTCCGGCATCCGTACCGATTGACCAAATTCCAACGTTGCTTGTCTCTTTGGCTGCACCTTTCGGATTTGGCTTCGGCATATGCGTGCTTGTACACCGTCTTTCGCGAATTGCTCCTTTGGCCAGGATAGCGTCGGTTTCGTTGGGATCGGTCGTCGGGCTAACCCCTTTGATTATCTCTTCGGAAATTGACGAAGTCCTGCCAGCAGGCGGCAGTGACTGGTTTCTGATCGTCGGGATCGGTCTTATGACGGCACTGGTTCCCCAGCTGATTTACACCGTCTGTTCCCCTGTCATCGGGGCATCGCGCACGGCCGTTATCGGCAGCATTGAACTGCCGACAATGTTTGCCGTGGGCGTTTTTGCTTTCGGTGAAACAATCACAGGTGCGCAAGCAGTGGCCTGTGCCTTGGTTTTGAGCGCCATCGCACTTGCACAAAGTCGCGCAACACGAACCGTTACCACCGTGATCAGCAGTTAACGTCACAGGTGAGCCCGCGCCCGAGGTCGCCCGTCAATGTGCTCAGCAGAACCGGCTCGGATCACCACTTCCACCAAATCGGCACTTTCCGGCCCATCACCCGCATCCATCATGGCTGCGCTATGAACGTTGGTTAGGGTACAGTCTTGCACGCGGTGAAAATCGCCAACCTGTTGACAAAACCAGACACGCTTGCCACCTAAAACTGAACCTTGTTCGTGGCGGATGCCGGAAGTCCGGAAAAAATACCGCCCGGTGCAGGGTAAAAGAGGCAGGGCATGCATATTTCGACCAGACGCAGGATTGCCAGAACCCTGACCATCGGATGCACATGCGTTCTGATGATACTGGTCGTCATTGGCTTTACGGGGCAGGTTTTTGCCGTAGGAGATTCAGTCGCTCTGCTCCGGCCTCAGGCTGGTGTTTTGCTTCTCCCCTGCGCGGTAATTCTTCTTTTCATGCGCGCCAGATATCTTGCATTGGCCACATTGCTCTTTTCCGGGGTGGCCATCGGGTCCATCGCGGCCAGCGTTGCCGCGCCCTCGGACGATTGCGATGATTCCTGCCTGACGCTGTACCAGAAGAACCTGATGAGCAAAGCCTGGCCCCGGTATTCGCTGTCCGATGATATCCTTGAATCAGGCGCGCAGATCGTGACCTTGCAGGAAGTCTCCAGCCACAATCGCAAGTACATGAGCAATCTGTTCGAGCATTACCCCGAACAGGCGATCTGTGAATTCCGTTCTGAACAAAACGTCGCCATCCTGACGACCTTGCCGATTGTCGAGAATTCCGAGTTCTGTCTGCAAGGTTACGGGCTTGTGGGGTTACAGGTCAAAGCGCCTGGCGGTGATTTGGTCTGGGTTGTTTCAGTTCATCTGAACTGGCCATTTCCTTACGACCAGTCCAGGCAAAGCCAGGTGATTGCCGACCGCATCAGCCAACTTGAAGGACCGGTTCTGATTGCCGGGGATTTCAATATGGTGCCCTGGGGCGAAAGCGTCAGACGGATCGGAGCAGCCGCAAACAACCAAAGCTTTGGAACCGTCCTGAACACCCACAACCTCGGCAGTTGGAAAATCCCATTGCCGATAGACAACCTGTTGTTCCCCAAAGGCACAACCGGAACGGTTGAGCTGCGCCCCTTCATGGGATCCGATCACCTGGGAAAGCTTGCCCGGTTTCGACTGGGCTAGGACTTCGGTCAAGCACGCCGACGCATGCTTCCATACAAACAAGCGGCCTAGCTTTGGTTTTCAACCAGTGCTTTCCGATTGGTCAGACCACGGTCATAATCCTCGCCCACCCATGTATCCATCATCAAACCCATCCAGCGGGACATGGGGTTCAGGCCCAGATCCGAGTCAAACCCCCAGGTCACTCTGGTTCCCGCCCCGTCAGGCTCAAGGATGAATGACGCCGTGGCAGTACCCATCGGGCCGAAATCCAGCGCCGTTTTGACCCGTTGGTTTTCCACGCTTTCGACGATTTCCTGTGATCCCGTGCCGACCTGCGGGTGATCCGACGCCCAGTTCAGAGAGTTCCCGACCCCGGCGGCAGGGCCGGAATAAGTCAATTTGGTTTCGGGGTCCCGGTGGAGCCACGGAGACCACTTTTCGGTTTCCTGCATCGAATTCACGTAAGGAAAGATGGCGCTTGGCGGTGCGTCGATCGCGATGCTACGCGAAACTTCCGCTTTTCCCGGCAACAGATAGGAAACCGCGACCAAAACCAGAATACAAACGACCAATCCTGCGCAGATGCGCTTGATGACTTTCATGGCAGGCTCCGATCTTCAGGTGTAATGGGTGGAGTATACCAAAAACGGCCCTGAATCAGAGCCGCCATTGTTGTTTCGGATCTCCAGCTCTGCTGCTGTCAGACCGGGACGAACTTTTTTTGGTAAGGATCATAGCTTTCAAGCCCGCCTGCGCCGATATCCGTCCACAAGCCGTGCAAGCTCAGCGCGCCTTGATCAACGGCTGACGAGACGAAGGGGAAGGTCATCAGGTTTTCCAGCGAAGCGACAACCGATTGACGTTCGAACTGCCGGGCCTGTTCGACACCGTCCTCGATATCCGCGACCAGTTCGAATTTCGGCTTCAGAATATCCATCCAGCGGCCAACAAAGCTGTCCTTGGCATCCAGCTGCGGCGCCTGCCCCTTGCACATGTCGATACAGCCCTGCACGCCGCCGCATTGCGAATGCCCCAGCACGATCAAATGAGCGACCTTGAGCGCCGTAACAGCATATTCGATGGCGGCGCTGGTGCCGTGGTGGTCCCCGTCCGGAGCATAGGGCGGCACCAGGTTGGCGATATTGCGGTGAATAAAGAAATCGCCCTGGTCAGCGCCGAACATGGACGTGACGTGAACCCGGCTGTCGCAGCAGGATATGACCATGGCGCGGGGGCGTTGCCCTTCATCGGCGAGACGGCGATACCAAACCTGGTTTTCCGAATATGTTGTGGCCTTCCATCCGTGATACCGTTTTACAAGGTAGCTCGGCAGAGGTTTGGCAAATTCCATTTCAATGTCCCCGTTCTTGTCGCTGACGGATGATCTAAACCGAATTCAAAGAAAATTCGAGCCATTATCCAGTTTCCCTGCAAGGTTTTGCAAAGGAATTTTCTGCCAGGATCAACACCGCGCCGTGGGGGCGTTTGAACTAGGGTGAATGTGGTGGAAAAGATTATCACGCTTGAACACAAGGAATCCGTCCGTCTGGACTCGGATCAATTAAGCGGGCTGTACCGGCAACTTGGCGACAAGAATGCGCTGGATGTTCTGTGTCGCACGGTCGAAGAGCTTGCCGTGCGCCTGTCAAACTGCGAACGCTACTGGCGTCGGCGCGAATGGGCGAACCTGCGCAAATGCGCCAGGTCACTGGTCGCTATATCCGAACAAATCGGGATGACGGCCCTGGCCCGGGTGGCGGGTGACGTGGCCCACACCGTCGATGCCGGTGACGCCGTTGCGGCGGGCGCGACGCTTGGGCGTTTGATCCGCGTGGGCGAACGATCGCTGACCGCCATCTGGGACCAGCAGGACCTTTCCGTCTGACAGGGGTTGCGGGCAGATCATGCGCGGCTAGTCTGTGCGCAGAAACCATCAGCCGAGACGCCCATGACCCTGTCCTTCGCCCCATCCTCTGACCCGTCCATACCGCTTCATGTGATTGCGCAGCCGGATTTGGACAGTTGGTTGCAGGACCAGCCGGATACCGTCCGGGCCTGGGTTGCCGCAAACGGGTTTACAGGTGCGATGGGGCAGACCGTGCTGGCGCCAGGCGCGCATGGCGCGGTTGACTTTGTGCTGGCCGGGTATGGAACAGAAGACAAGCGCGCGCGAAAAAGGTTCCCATTGGCCGCCGCAGCCATGGCATTGCCCGAAGGAACCTATCATATCGCGTCCGGCATTCCCGCTGATCGTCTGGAGACGGAATGCTTTGGCTGGTTGATGACCGGCTACGCCTTCGATCGCTACGCGTCTCAATCCGCTGGAACCGCGGCGCTGGTTGCGCCCGAAGGTGTCGACGCCAACCGTATCGAAGCGATGGCCAATGCCGAAGTTCTGACCCGCGATCTGGTGAATACGCCAGCCTCGGATATGGGTCCTGAGCAGTTGCAGCAGACGGTCGAGGCTCTGGCCAGCGAATTCGGTGCCGCGTGCAGCGTGATCAGCGGCGCGGCCTTGCTGGAACAGAATTTTCCCATGATCCACACCGTAGGGCGCGCCGCCGAACAGGCCCCCCGGCTGATCGAGCTGAATTGGGGCAGCAGCGGCCCCAAGCTGACTCTGGTCGGCAAGGGGGTGTGTTTCGATACGGGCGGATTGAACCTGAAACCGGGCGCATCCATGGGTCTGATGAAGAAAGACATGGGTGGCGCGGCCAATGTGTTGGGGTTGGCGCGGATGATCATGCAGCTGGGTTTTCCCCTGCAATTGAGGGTCCTGATACCCGCGGTCGAAAACGCGCTTGCGGGAAATGCCTTCCGCCCTGGTGACATCCTGACCTCTCGCAAGGGACTGACGGTCGAGATCAACAATACGGATGCCGAAGGGCGTCTGGTGCTTGCTGATGCGTTGGCGCTTGCTGAAGAAGGTGAGCCCGATCTGGTGATCTCGATGGCGACGCTGACCGGGGCCGCCCGTGTGGCTGTGGGCCCCGATCTGGCACCGTTCTATACCGATGATCAGAGCTGCGCGTCTGCCCTGTCGCATGCCGCTGAGGCTTCGGCTGATCCGGTCTGGCGCATGCCGTTCCACACGCCCTATGAAGCGATGATTGAACCCGGCATCGCCGATCTGGACAACGCGCCGTCGGGCGGGTTTGCAGGGTCGATCACAGCCGCCCTGTTTCTGCGCAGGTTCGTGGGCGCATGCCGCTACATCCATTTCGACATCTATTCCTGGCAGCCCAGCAAAGAACCGGGGCGCACCAAGGGCGGTCTGGGTCAGGGGCCTCGTGCCGTGCTGACGGCGTTGCCGGAGATATTGGGACTGTGACACGCCATCGAGTTTCCGCACCCTTTGTCGATTTGCTGCGCAGCCCAGACGGACCGCGCGACCGGCAATTGTTGTTCGGTGATACGGTTCGGATCGAGGAAACAAAGAGCGGCTGGAACAGGGTCATCGCAGACAAAGACGGGTATACCGGCTGGTTGCGATCAGATCAGCTGACGGCGGATGCGCCTGCGACGCATTGGATCACGGCGCCTGCAACGCACGCCTACCAGGAAGCGGATTTCAAAAGCCGCGATCTGGTGTCGCTGAGTTTCGGAAGCAAAATCCAAGCCATGACCGAGACAGACCGGTTTGTTGAAACCGAACTGGGATATATCCCAAAGGTACACACGGCGCCGATGACCGCAAAGCCTGACGACCCGGTCGAAGTGGCCCAGCTGTTTCTGGGCACACCCTATTTGTGGGGTGGCAACAGCCGGTTCGGCATCGATTGTTCCGGGTTGGTGCAGGCGGCGCTTTTGGCTTGTGGCCTGCCGTGCCCCGGCGACAGCGGCGATCAGGAACGCGCTTTGGGCAAAACCGTGATCGAAGGGACCCCTGCGCAACGGGGTGATCTGTTGTTCTGGAAAGGGCACGTGGCCTGGGTTTCGGGCCAAAACATGCTTTTGCATGCGAACGCCAGCCATATGGCCGTGGTTTTCGAACCAATGGATCAGGCGATCCACCGCATATTGGATCAGGGTGACGGGCCCGTCACGGCCCACAAAAGGCTCTAATCCGGGTTTACGGCCCGGATCAGCTTGCGTTCCAGCACCCGCAGGACTGCCCGCAGATCGTGGCCGCGTTTCAGGATGCGCCCGTCCATACCTATGACGGAATACATTCCCTGCCGGGACCTCAGACGCGGGTGTTTTTCGACGCGGTAGATCGGATGTTCCGCAGTGCGCCGAAAGATCGAGAACACCGCCATGTCGCGCAGGTTGGAAATACCGTAGTCGCGCCATTCTCCGGCGGCGACCATCCGACCATAAACGGATAGGATTTGAGACATCTCATGCCGGTCGAAAGCCACGGGCATCTGCGCTGCGCTTGCCGAGAACCGGCTGGGAGGCTGCATATTCATACCTCCAGCCTTGCCGGAAATCGTGTTTGAATCAAGCCTGATGCGCAGTTGTCCTACAATTGCGACACAAGTGTTACCGTCGGCCGACCTGACGGCAGATCAGGATTACAGGCAACAGACCTACCGCCAGAATGACCAGCGAAGGCACGGCGGCGCCCTCCAGCCTCTCGTCCGAGGCCAGCCGATACGCCTGCACCGCCAATGTGTCGAAATTGAACGGTCGCATGATCAGCGTGGCGGGAAGCTCTTTCATCACGTCTACGAACACGATCAGCAGGGCCGTCAGCAGCGAGGGGGTCAGAATCGGCAGGTGAACCCGTCGCAATGTTCCCAACGGCGTCTGACCCAGCGAACGGGCTGCGGCGTCCATATTCGCATGTACAGTGCTTTGGCCCCCCTCATAGGCGCTGAGCGCGGCAGCCAGGAAGCGCACCATGTAGGCAGCGACCAGCAGCCAGATCGAACCTGTCACCAACAGCCCCGTGGATACGTCGAAGGTCTGTCGCATCCAGACGTCCAGCGCGTTGTCAAAACTCGCAAAGGGGACGATCAAACCAACCGCAATGACGCCACCGGGAACGGCATATCCCAAACGCGCCATATATGCGGTCGCAGACGAGGCGCGCCCGGGCCTCAGGCGTTGAAAGAACCCGACACTGATCGCCGCAAAGACGGTGATGACCGCCGCCGTACCAGCAAGTATCAACGAATTCTGGATGAAACCGATGTAACGCTGCGACAGCAGGTTCTGTTCGGAGTCCAGGCCCATCTCGACCAGAATGATGACAGGCAGCAAAAACCCGAAAAGAACGGGTATTGCACACAGCAGAAATGCCCCGCAGGCGCGCAGACCCGTCAGATTTGCCGCCGGTTGCGCCACATGCTGTTTCCCGGCCTGATAGTATTTTGCCTTGCCACGTTGGGTGCGCTCGGCCACGGCCATGATCAGGGCAAAGACCAGCAGGCACAGGGCCAGTTGTGCCGCTGCCGCACGATCGGCCATGGAAAACCAGCTTGTGTAGATCCCGGTGGCAAAGGTCTGTACGCCGAAATACGAGACGGTTCCGAAATCTGCGATGGTCTCCATGACGGCCAGCAGAACGCCGCCTGCAATGGCGGGTCGCGCCATCGGCAGTGACACGCGCCGAAAAGCCAGCCATGGATTGTTGCCCAGCGCCCGCGCCGCCAGAAACGCGGTCGCGCTTTGTTGCAGGAACGCAGCCCGCGCAAGCAGATAGACATAAGGGTAAAGCACCAGGATCAACATGACCGCCGCACCCTCGGTCGAGCGGATTTCCGGGAACCAATAGTCGCGCGGGCCCCACCCCGTTACATCACGCAGCGTGCTTTGAACGATGCCCGGGTGATCCAGAATGAAAGTGTAGGCATAGGCCAGAACATAAGCCGGAAAGGCCAGCGGAAGGACCAGTGCGATCTCTAGAAACCGCACGCCGGGAAAACGGGTCATCGTTACCAGCCAGGCCGCCCCGGTGCCGATGCTGAACGTGCCGGCCGCGACCAGGACCACAAGAATCAGGGTCGTCGCGATATAGCGAGGCAGCACCGTCTCCATCAGGTGCGAGATCGTGTCCGTTCCCCCGGTTACAGCCGCCAGGACCACGGCGATCATCGGCAAAAGGCATGCGGCAGCCACGACATAGGCGATCCCCGCCAGCAGTCGGGTACCGCGTACACCGCGATTGCGCGATCCGTTCTGTGAAAACTCGATTTCGGCCATGATCCCGGCTTGTGATTGGCAAAGGCGAAGGGTTCGCCTTTAATCGACCAAAAAGCTCGGAAACACCAGTGCATCGGTCAACAAATCTGCGGCACAAACTGCCGCAGATCTGAAAAACACCGCTATTCGTAGACGCGCTGATCCTCGATCACCACCCCGTCCTTGGGAAGGGATCCGGGTGCCACGACCTCGATCGCACCTTTCAGTTTCAACACTTCGGCCACTGACTTGGCGTATGCCGGGTCGTCACCGCGTGGGCTTTCGATCCGGACAGTCATCGTGTCCATCTCACCCTGGCGGGCTGCGATGACGCGGGCTTTGACAATTTCCTCATGCTTGTCGACCAGGGCCGCAACCTGCTCCGGGCGTACGAACATTCCCTTGATCTTGGTGGTCTGATCGGCGCGACCCATCCAGCCTTTGATCCGGGTGTTGGTCCGGCCACAGGGCGAGACACCCGGCATGACGGCAGAAAGATCCCCGGTCGCAAAGCGGATCAGCGGGTAGTCCGGGTTGAGAGAGGTCACGACAACTTCGCCCACCTCGCCCGGCTCTACCGGCGTTCCGGTTCCGGGCGTCACGATTTCGACGATCACGTGTTCGTCGATGATCATCCCTTCCATCGCGGCGCTTTCATAGGCGATGTTACCCAGATCCGCCGTCGCATAGCATTGCAGGCACGAAATACCGCGATCCGCATATTCCTGCCGCAGGGACGGGAACAGCGCGCCACCACCAACAGCGGCCTTGGAGAAATTCAGCGAAACGCCCATCTCGTCGGCCTTGTCCAGGATGACCTTTAGATAATCAGGAGTGCCCGCATAGGCGGTGCAGCCAACGTCACGCGCGGCTGTCACCTGCAGTTCGGTCTGCCCGGTTCCCGCCGGCAAAACGGCAGCACCAACTGCGCGGGCACCGTTTTCAAAGATCATGCCAGCCGGCGTCAGGTGATAGCCAAAGCAGTTCTGAACAATATCGCCAGCTGCAACACCAGCGGCATGCAGGAACCGGCCCATACGCCACCAGTCGTGATCGGTGCTGCCCGGTTCATAGATCGGCCCGGGGGACTGGAACACGTGATGAAAGTGGCGCGCAGGCTTCACGGTGAAACCACCAAAAGGGGGGCGCTCCGCCTGCGCGCGGATCAGGTCCGACTTGCGCAGCACCGGCAGCATCGGCAAATCATCTGCCGAAATCACCTTGTTAGTGTCTGAATCAGAAAAATGTGCAGCAAACCCGGGTGCAGATGCAGCACGCTTGATCTGCTCTACCAGAGCTGCAGCCTGATCCGAAGCGCGTTCGTCCGCCGAGCGTGTTTCGAGTGCGTCGAAATAGGTCATCGCGATATCCTCCATCCGCTCACAGCCACCTCTTGCGGCGACGATAGGACCGCACATCGCGAAAACTCTTGCGGCCTTCGTCAGACATGCCGAGGTAGAATTCTTTGACATCCGGATTCTCGCGCAGTTCTGCGGCCGGGCCATCCATCACAACGCGCCCGGATTCCAAAATGTATCCGTAATGCGCGAACCGAAGGGCAACATTTGTGTTCTGCTCGGCCAACAGGAAGGAAACGCCCTCTTTCTCGTTGAGATCCTTCACGATACCGAAAATTTCTTCGACCAACTGCGGCGCCAGTCCCATCGAAGGTTCGTCCAGCAGGATTGTCTCGGGGCGCGACATCAGTGCCCGGCCCATGGCGACCATCTGCTGTTCACCACCCGACGTATAGCCTGCCTGCGAGCGGCGGCGCTCTTTCAGGCGGGGAAAGTAATTATAGACCAGCTCCAGATCCTGCTGGATCGCTGCGCTGCCGTCCTTGCGGGTATACGCGCCCGTCAGCAGGTTTTCTTCAACCGTCAGGTGTTCGAAACAGTGACGGCCTTCCATCACCTGAATCACACCTTTTTCCACCAATACGGCGGGGTCGCTTTCGTGTACGTTCTGGCCACGATATTTGATCGTGCCTTTCGTGACCTCGCCGCGTTCTGAATGCAGCAGGTTAGACACTGCCTTGAGCGTGGTCGTCTTGCCCGCGCCATTGCCCCCCAGCAAGGCCGTAATACCGCCCTTGGGCACAGTCAGGCTTACGCCCTTCAGCACGAGGATCACGTGGTTGTAGATCACCTCGATATTGTTGACCTCAAGCAGGGTTTCCGCCTGCACGTCAGTGGTTTGTGCCGCATCAAGCATCAGCGCGTGTCCTCATGCCTGTCCCCTTCGGGACTGTTCGTGAGGAGCGGCGGCAAACCGCCGCTCCGGTTGTCTGCACCGCCCCGGGATTCCGAGGCGATCAGTTTGTCATTCACACCGCGGAGAGATGTTGTTTTCAGCCGCATAAGCGCCCGAGTCTTCTTCGATCAGCGCACTGATTACCTCGACATCGGTCGGTTTGAAATCCTGAACCGGGTTCCAGGTTCCTGCTGCCGCATCCCACTGAACGACGCCCACAAGGCCGGGGCCACCATGGTTTTCACAGCTTACCGTGAATTCGGGTCCAAAACCTGCCATGCCCAGACCTTCCATCTTGGCATTGGTGATCTCCAGCGCTTCCATTCCGTCACGCATCATCGATGCGTCGATATCGGCGGTTCCGTGCATCTCCTGCGCGGTCTTCACGGCTTCGGCTGCCAGCATCGCGGCATAGAGACCGCGGTTGTACTGAACCGTTCCCAGCTGATCACCTGCGCCGGCGGCTTTGCCCGCATCCACAACGTATTTCTTCAGATCGTCGTAGACCGGATAGTCCATACCCAGGCCGGTGAAGGTCAACGCTTTGTAGCCATTGGCTTTTTCACCTGCCGGCTCAACGTCGAATTCCGCGCCCGACCACCAGACGCCGATGAAATTTTCCATCGGGAAGCGGATGTTGGCGGCTTCCTGAACCGCAACCTGGTTCATGACGCCCCAGCCCCACATGATGACATAGTCAGGCTTTTCACGGCGGATCTGCAACCACTGCGACTTTTGCTCCTGACCGGGATGGTCAACGGGCAGCAGGGTCAGTTCATAGCCATGCTTTTCGGACAGGGTTTCAAGTGTGCGGATCGGTTCTTTGCCGTAGGCAGAGTTGTGATAGACCAGCGCAATCTTCTTGCCGCTCAGATCTCCGCCATTTTCATCCAGCAGATAGTTGATCGCGCCGGATGCACCGTTCCAATAGTTGGCCGGATAGTTGAACACATGGCTGAACACCTTGCCGTTGGCGGCCGAGGTCCGGCCATAGCCCATCGTGTGCAGCGGGATGCCGTCTGCCGTTACTTTCGGGATCAGCTGATAGGTGATGCCGGTCGACAGAGGCTGATAGACCAGGGCGCCTTCACCCTTGGTCGATTCATAGCATTCCACACCTTTTTCGGTGTTATAGCCGGTTTCGCACTCGATAACCTTGGCCGGAACGCCACCGATACCGCCATCGCGTTCGTTCAGCAGGGTGAAATAGTCCGCATAGCCATCCGCGAACGGAATGCCGCCCGCTGCGTATGGGCCAGTCCGGTAGCTGAGCGATGGGAACACCAGGTCGGCCATGACCGGACCTGCGGCCATCACGGCGCCCAGCGCCAGGGTTGCCAGTTTCTTGTTCATCGGGTGTGTCCTCCCTTGATTGATCCGATGTTGAGTTTCGGGCTTCGCACCCGTCTTTTCCTTGGGCCTGCCCCTTAGTGCGGGAACGGCCAGAGTCTGAGTTTCTCTTTCGCCACGCGCCATAGCTGTGCCAGCCCGTGTGGTTCTAGGATCAGGAACATGATGATCAGCGCACCCACGATCACCAAGTTAAGATGCGCGACGATGTCAGTGGGCCAGCCCAGCAAATCAACGCCAACAAGTTTCAGAACCACCGGCAGTAAAACCAGGAAAGCGGCCCCGGCAAAGGATCCGAAAATAGACCCTAATCCGCCGATAATGACCATGAACAAAACCAGGAACGATTTCTGGATTCCGAACACCTCGCCGACCTCGACCGCGCCCAGATAGACCGCGAAAAACAGCGCGCCCGCGATGCCCACGAAGAACGAGCTTACGGCAAACGCGGTCAGTTTCGCCTTGAGCGGGTTCACCCCGATGATCTCGGCGGCGATGTCCATGTCGCGGATCGCCATCCATGTCCGCCCTGTCGTACCGCGTGTCAGGTTGCGCGCAACGATGGCGCAGGCGGTCAGGAAAATCAGACAGAACAGATAGGTGGCCCAGGCCGATGCATTCGGACCGGTGATGATGATGCCGAACACATCGCGTTCCGGCGCGTTGATCTGCCCCGAAGCCGAGTAGTTGTAGAACCACGGCACCCGGTTGAACAGCCAGACCAGAAAGAACTGCGCCGCCAGCGTCGCCACCGCAAGATAAAACCCCTTGATCCGCAAGGATGGCAAGCCGAACAGCACGCCCACGATGGCAGTGATGCCACCGGCCAGGATCACGTGGATGAACATCGACACGTCTGGAAAGGCGGTCATCAGCTTGTAGCAGGCATAGGCCCCAACGGCCATGAACCCCCCGGTACCCAGGCTGACCTGCCCGCAATACCCCACAAGAATGTTCAGCCCAATGGCCGCGATCGCATAGATCAGGAAGGGCAGCAGAAGTGCATTGGCCCAATAGTCGTTGATGATGAACGGAATGATCCCGAAGGCCACCGCCAGCACCACATAGTACCGATACCGATCGAACTTGATCGGGAAAGTCTGGCTGTCATCCACGTAGGAGGTTTTGAAATCTCCGGCCTCACGATAGAACATGTCTTACTTTCCCCATTGTTCCTGCGCCCGATTCCGGGCTGCGGCGTCCAATTGATTGGACCCTTTGGCATATCCGCTCGCCTCTGAGGCGCGCACCAGCTTCAAGTAGGCCAGAACCCCCATGATCAGCCCTGCAAAGGCCAGGATCGCTGCAATCGTCAGTTGGCCTTCGGTCAGATCGTCTGATGTGAGAGCGATGTAGCCAAAGGCCCAGAACCCCGCCCATGCGATCACGTTGATGATGGCGATCAGCTTGGTCATGCCCTACACCCTCTCGATGATCTTTTCTCCGAACAGGCCCTGCGGCCTGAACACAAGGAAGATCAGCGCCAGCACATAGGCAAACCAGTTCTCGGTTGCGCCACCGACCATCGGTCCGATTGCGAATTCGAACAGCTTTTCACCCACGCCGATGATCAGACCGCCGACAATGGCACCGGGGATCGAGGTGAACCCGCCCAGCATCAGCACCGGCAGCGCCTTGAGTGCGATCAGCGACAGTGAAAACTGGACCCCCGATTTGGTGCCCCACATGATGCCCGCGACCAGAGCAACGAACCCGGCCACCGACCAGACCATGACCCAGATGAAGTTCAGCGATATGCCCACCGACAGCGCCGCCTGATGGTCATCCGCCACCGCGCGCATGGCCCGGCCCTGCTTGGTGTACTGGCTGAACGCCACCAATGCGGCCACCAACAGCGCCGCAATTATCGTTGCCACGATGTCCAGATTGTCGATGAAGAAGCCGTAGTCGAAGATGTTATAAGTGGTCTCGTCAATCCACAGATTGATGCCCTGCGGCAGACCCACATCCAGCGTCTTGATTTCAGACCCCCACATCAGGTCGGCCACGCCTTCAAGGAAGTACGCCAGACCAATGGTCGCCATGAACAGAATGATCGGTTCCTGCCCCACTAGATGGCGCATGACAAATCGCTGCACCGCCCAGGCCAGCAATACCATCACACCCATCGTCAGAATGATCGCGAACAGCGCTGGCACATTCCACCCGAAATAATGGATATGGGTGCCGAAAGTCGCGTTGATCAGATGGGCAAACGGCACCTGCCCATTCATGATCCCGACCAGAGTCATCGCCGCGAACAGGGCCATAACCCCTTGGGCATAGTTAAAAATACCGGACGCCTTGTAGATCAGCACAAAGCCCAGCGCGACCAGCGCATAAAGCACCCCGGCCATCAGACCGTTGAGGATGACCTCCATTGCGAAGATAAGTTGTTCAGGCATGCCAGCCCCTCCCCAATTCTGCCCAGAGCTTAATCATGGCTGACCCCCAGATAGGCGTCGATGACTTCCTGGTTGTTGCGCACTTCGTCGGGTGTGCCGTCGCCGATCTTCTTGCCGTAATCCATCACGACCACCCGGTCGCTCAGATCCATCACCACGCCCATATCGTGCTCGATCAGAGCAATCGTGGTGCCGAACTCATCATTCACGTCGAGGATAAAGCGGCTCATGTCCTCTTTCTCTTCGACATTCATCCCGGCCATGGGTTCATCCAGCAGCAGCAGCTTGGGCTCCGCCGCCAGCGCTCGCGCCAGTTCGACACGTTTCTTCAACCCGTATGGCAGACGTGACACGGGCGTCTTGCGGATGTGCTGGATTTCAAGAAAGTCGATGATCTTCTCGACCGCCTCGCGGTTTTGCACCTCTTCCGCTTCGGCCTTGCCGCGCCAGATCGCCTGCTGGAGGATGTTGGTCTTCATGAAGTTCAGACGACCCGTCATCACGTTGTCCAGAACGCTCATACCCTCGAACAGGGCGATGTTCTGGAACGTCCGCGCGATTCCCTGCTGGGCGACTTCAAAAGGCCGCATCGGCGGGCGTCTGGACCCATGGAACCAGACCTCGCCTTCCTGCGGAACATAGAAGCCCGAGATCACGTTCAGCATCGAGGATTTCCCGGCGCCGTTCGGCCCGATGATGGCGCGGATCTCGCCCTCGCGGATATCGAACGAGATATCCTTGATCGCCACCACACCGCCAAAGCGCAGGGTGATGTTCTTCATTTCCATCACCACACCGCCGATCTTGCGACCGTCTTCGGTGACATATCCTTCGGAATTATCCAGCATCGGTCACTCCCTGACTTGCGCGAAAACGGGACGGCGGGCGGGGCGATGACCGCAGGTCAAGCGGCGCTCGTGCGGTCCTCATTCTGCGGCAACCTTGTGTTGGGCGACGGGAACAACCGGCGCATCGACAATTTCCAGCGTCGCCGAAATCGATCCCTTGCGACCATCCTCATAGGTCACCTCGGTCGTGGTCGAAACCGTCTTGGACCCGTCATAAAGCGCGGCAATGATGTCGCTGAACTTGTCCTCGACAAACCCGCGCCGCACCTTGCGGGTCCGGGTCATCTCGCCATCATCGGCATCCAGTTCCTTGTGCAGCACCACAAAGCGGTGCACCTGACAGCCCGACAGCATCTCGTCAGCGGCGACCGACTTGTTCACCTCTTCCACATGGGCCTTGATCGTCTCTAACACACGCGGATGCCCCGCCAGTTCCTGATACGAGGCATAGGCCACGTTGTTGCGTTCGGCCCAGTTGCCGACCGCGGTCAGATCGATATTGATGAAGGCAACGCAGCGATCCTTGCCATTGCCGAACAGCACCGCCTCCAGAATATCGGGATAGAACTTCAGCTTGTTCTCGACATATTTCGGCGCGAACATCGACCCGTCGGCCATCTTGCCCACGTCCTTGGCGCGGTCGATGATCCGCAGATGACCCGAGCTTTCCTCGATGAACCCCGCGTCGCCCGTGGCCACCCAGCCCTCAGCGTCCTTGGTCGATGCGGTCGAGTCCGGGTTCTTGAAATATTCGACGAAAACGCCAGGCGAGCGGTAGTGTATCTCGCCCTTGTCGTCGATCCTGATCTCGACATCGGGGGCCGGGACGCCAACGGTGTCGGCGCGCACCTCGCCGTCGGGCTGGACGGTGATGAACACGGTCGCCTCGGTCTGGCCGTACAACTGTTTCAGGTTGATGCCTAAAGAGCGATAGAAATCAAAGATCTCCGGCCCGATCGCCTCACCCGCCGTATAGCCCACCCGAAAGCGCCCATATCCCAGCGTGTCTTTGAGCGGCCCGTAAACCAACAGATTGCCCAGCGCATATTTCGCCTTGTCACCCAAGCTCACCGGCTTGCCATCCAGCAACCGACCGCCGACCTTCTTGGCATGCGCCATGAAGTAGTGGAACATGCGCTGCTTGAGCTTGCTGGCATCCTCCATTCGGATCATCACATTGGTCAGCTGGGTCTCGAAGACCCGCGGCGGCGCGAAGAAATAGGTCGGCCCGATCTCGCGCAGGTCAGTCATCATCGTGTCGGCGCTTTCGGGGCAGTTCACGCAGAACCCGCACCAGTAGGCCTGACCGATGGAAAAGATGAAATCCCCGACCCAAGCCATCGGCAGATAGGACAGGATGTCTTCGTTGCGGGTCAGGTGGTCGAATTCGGCTGAGTTCTTTGCACTTTCGATCACGTTGCGGTTTGACAGCACCACGCCCTTGGGCTTGCCCGTGGTACCCGAGGTATAAAGCATCACGCAGGTGTCGTCATAGGTGATCTCGCCGATGCGCCTGTCCAGTTCGGCGTCGAAACGCGCATGACCGGCGCTGCCCTCGGCCTTGATGTCGTCAAGGGCATTCATCTGGCTGTGGTCGTATTTCCGCATACCGCGCTTGTCGGTATAGAGGATGTGTTTGACCTGATGCAGGTTTTCCTGAATCTCGATGACCTTGTCGACCTGCTCCTGATCGCCGCAGACGACATATTTCGCTCCGCAATGCTCCAGCACATAGGCCATCTCTTCGGCAACCGCGTCTTGATAGAGAGGGACCGGAATGGCACCGACCATCTGCGCCGCAACCATTGACCAGTAATGTGCCGGACGGTTGCGCCCGATTACGGCGATGTGGTCACCTTTTTCAACGCCAAGTTCAAGAAATCCAAGCGCCAGCGCGCGGATTTCGGCGGCCGTTTCCGCCCAGGTCCAGCATTGCCAGATCCCGAATTCCTTTTCGCGGTAAGCCGGGGCATCCCCGAACTGCGTCGCATTGCGATGTAGCAGCGCCGGAAGGGAGTGCATCCCTTCGGCGCCCGACTGCGTCTGAGCCAATTCTATCTCTCCTCCCCATCCGGCCCCGGGTCGGGCCGGAACGGCGTCGCCGGGTCAGACCGGAACGCTGTTGCCCCGATTAAGGACAAGGAGGACGATCAGCGTCAACTTTTTCGTGATGTTTTCTCAATTCTTACGAATTGTAACAATGGAGGGGTGATCGTCTGATCCTGTTTCAAACCGCATATTCTAGTCGTGTTTTGTACTTTAACTGTCCGCTTTCAAACAGTCTTGGGCCAATGGGCGTGCCAATACAAATTGGCAAATGAACAAGGAGCTTGACATGACAACGCGAGGCAATTGCCTGTGCAAAAATACGAAATGGGAGTTTATCGGGGATGTGACATGGGCGTGCTACTGCCATTGCGATGATTGCCGTCGAAACTGTGCCGCACCCATAGTTGCATGGTTGGGTGTTCCACTTCGGAACTTCAAATGGACTGCCCAAGCACCCAAAACACTGGAAAGCTCAAAATGTGTATTTCGGCATTTCTGCCGCGATTGTGGTTCTCCAGTTGGTTTTGAAGCAGACCATTACCCTGGTGGGATGCATTTATATGCCGCTTCAATGGAACACCCAGAGGACTTTGTTCCGACCTTCCACGTCAACTACCAAAGCAAACTTCCATGGCTGCGTATCGAAGACGATCTGACGAAGTACGAGGGCACACTCCTTCACGCCCCAGAGGATTTGAGTGCTTATGACGAATAGGCCGATTCAGGGTCTAATTGACGCCTAGAGCCAATCCCGTAAAATCGGAATCAGCGGCACATCGGCAGCCGGCATCGGATAGTTCCGCAAGTCATTCGCGCGCACCCATTTCAGCGCCTGACCCTCTTTCGACTGCGGGATGCCGTCCCATTTGCGGCAGGCAAACAGGGGCATCAGCAGGTGGAAATCATCATAGCTGTGGCTGGCAAAGGTCAGCGGTGCAAGACACGAGGCCCAGGTGTCGATGCCCAGTTCCTCGTGCAACTCGCGGATCAGGGCGGCCTCGGGGGTTTCGCCCGGCTCGATCTTGCCGCCGGGGAATTCCCACAGTCCGGCCATGGATTTGCCTTCGGGGCGTTGGGCCAGCAGCACGCGGCCCTCGATGTCGATCAGGGCGACAGCAGAGACTAACACGGTTTTCACGAGCGATAATCCGCGTTGATCTCGATATAGCCGTGGGTCAGATCACAGGTCCAGACGGTGGATTTCCCCTCGCCCAGCGCCAGATCGACCGCAATCACGAGGTCCTGACCTTTCATGTATTCGGCGGCGTCCTCTTCGCGGTAGTTGGGGCTGACCCAGCCGTTCTCGGCCACAAGAATATCACCGAAGGAAATGCTGAGCTTGTCGCGATCCGCCGCCGCGCCCGACTTGCCGATGGCCATGACGATACGGCCCCAGTTCGGATCCTCACCGGCAATGGCGGTTTTTACCAGAGGGGAGTTGGCGATGGCCAGACCGTGGATCTTGGCGTCAGCGTCCGAGGCGGCTCCGGTCACGCGGATTTCCACGAATTTGGTGGCGCCTTCCCCGTCACGCACCACTTGTTGCGCCAGATCCAGCATCACGCCTTCCAGCGCCTCGGCAAATGCAGCGTTGGTGGTGGCATCGACGCCCGAGGCCCCGGTGGCGCACAAAAGCAGCGTATCCGAGGTCGAGGTGTCGCTGTCCACAGTGATGCAGTTGAAGGTGCGATCTGTGTGGGCGCTCAGCATTTCCTGCAACGCCGATTGCTCAACCTGTGCGTCGGTGAAGATATAGACCAGCATCGTCGCCATGTCTGGTGCGATCATTCCGGAACCCTTCGCAATCCCTGCAATAGAGACTGTTTTGCCACCGATTTCGACCTGTGCGCTCGCCCCTTTCGGGAACGTGTCCGTCGTCATGATCGCCCGCGCGGCGTTTTCGATGGCATGGCGGCTGAGGCCGGATTTCAACGCCTTAAGCTGCGATATGATGCGATCATGTGGCAGCGGTTCACCGATGACACCGGTGGACGAGGTAAAGACCCGTTCGACCGGGACACCGGTCGATTTGGAAACGACCTGCGTCACCTCGGCAACCGATGTCTGGCCATAATGCCCGGTAAAGGCGTTGGCGTTGCCCGAGTTCACAAGGATCGCCGCAGGTCCATCGCTGGGGCCGCCGATTTTCTCCTGACAATCCAGAACCGGTGCCGAGCGGGTGGCCGAGCGTGTAAAGACACCCGCCACCGACGTGCCCGGATCAAGAACAGCCAGCATGACATCCGTGCGACCCTTATAGCGCACACCCGCTTCGACGGTGGCAAAACGCACACCGTCAATCGCAGGCAGTTCAGGGAAAGACGCCGGTGCCAGCGGCGAAACCTTCGTGATCGTGGCCACTGGTCTTTACTCCTGAATCAGGTCCAGCTGGCGCATGATCTCGGGGCCTGCGCCTTCCAGCGCAGGGCGTTCGATCTGTGCCTGCTGCGTCAACTCGTCGATCCGCGCCTGAATGGCATCTTGCTGGATCGTTTGGGCCAGCTCATCGCGCACCGCGTCCAGTTCGGGGGCTTCGGTTTTGCGCTTGTCGTTCAACTTGACCAGATGCCAGCCAAACTGAGTTTGCACCGGTTCCGACACCTGACCTTTTTCCAGCGCGATCACTGCTGCCTCGAACTCAGGCACCATCTGGCCTTTTCCGAACCATCCCAGCGCGCCACCATTCGGGCCGGACGGACCGGTCGAGTTCTCGCGGGCAAGTTCCGCAAAGTCGGCGCCATCATCAAGCTGTGCCTTGAGCGCTTTGGCTTCTTCTTCCGATTCCACCAGAATATGGCTGGCGTCGAATTCGTCTTCACCCGCAAAATCATTGAAACGCGCATCGTAAGCGGCCTGAATGGCTTCCTCTGTGACGAGATCGTTGGTCAGGGCTGCGACCGTCTGAACCGCCTGAAGCGACCGCTTTTCATTGTCGAGTGTCAGCGCGTTTTGCTTGTTCAAGCCATCCTGTTGCTGTCCCAGCAATTGTTGCTGGATCAGCTGTTCCAGAACGAAATCGAACAGCACGTCGTCTTCCGCCTGCTGATATTGCGGTGGCAGAGAAGCAACGGTGGCGATCACGTGACCCAATGTGATCTTATCCCCGTTTACCCGAGCGACAACGGTCGACGCATCCGGCTGGGTTTCGGCGGCCAGCGGCAGGGCCATCACGGCGGCCAGGGCCAGCGATGGCAGAAAAGTGAGACCTTTGGGCATTGAATCATCCTATTTTCTTGCCGCGACAGGGCGCGGCGTTGACACTCTGGAACCTGCCGCTTACATCGCTTTGAAGCCTTGGACAGGGCCGCCTTTCACCCCCCCGTATCTATGGGTTGCGCGCAAGGTGGGCAAGCCTGTCGCAACCACGAAAAGAACAGATCCTCTGGAGTGAACATGCTGGGACTCGGAACGCTCGCCAAAAAGGTGTTCGGAACACCGAACGACCGCAAGATCAAGGCGACCCGCCCTCTGGTCGAAAAGATCAATGCGCTGGAGCCAGAGTTTGAAAAGCTTTCAGATCAAGGTCTGATCGACAAGACCGAAGACCTGCGCAAGCGGGCACTGGATGGCGAAAGCCTGGACGACCTGCTGCCCGAGGCCTTTGCCAACGTACGCGAAGGCGCCAAGCGCGCACTTGGCCTGCGGGCCTTTGACGTGCAGCTGATGGGCGGCATTTTCCTGCATCAGGGCAACATCTCGGAAATGAAGACGGGCGAAGGCAAGACTCTGGTCGCCACCTTCCCGGCCTATTTGAACGCACTGACCGGTAAGGGCGTGCATGTCGTCACGGTGAACGAATACCTGGCCAAACGTGACGCGGAATGGATGGGCAAGGTGTTTGCGGCCGTAGGCATGACCACTGGTGTGATCTGGTCCGGCCAGCCCGACGCGGAAAAACTGGCCGCGTATTCCTGTGACATCACGTATGCCACCAACAATGAGCTGGGCTTCGACTATCTGCGCGACAACATGAAGGCGGATCTGGAGCAGGTTTACCAGAAGCATCACAACTTTGCGATTGTGGACGAGGTCGACTCGATCCTGATCGATGAAGCGCGGACGCCGCTGATCATCTCGGGTCCTGCGCAGGACCGGTCGGATCTGTACACCGCCATTGATGCCCTGATCCCGACGCTGAGCGATGATCATTACACCCTGGACGAAAAATCGCGCAATGTGACCTTTACCGATGAAGGCAACGAATTTCTTGAGGCACAGCTGCTTCAGGCCGGCCTGATTCCCGAAGGCCATTCCCTGTATGATCCGGAAAGCACCACCGTCGTGCATCACGTCAACCAGGCGCTGCGTGCACACAAGCTGTTCCAGCGCGACAAGGATTACATCGTGCGCGACGGCAACGTCGTTCTGATCGATGAATTCACCGGCCGCATGATGCCGGGGCGTCGCCTGTCCGAAGGTCTGCATCAGGCGATCGAAGCCAAGGAAAAGGTTCAGATCCAGCCGGAAAACGTCACATTGGCAAGCGTGACATTCCAGAACTATTTCCGCCTGTACGACAAACTGAGCGGCATGACCGGCACCGCGTTGACCGAAGCCGAAGAATTTGCCGAGATCTACGGTCTGGGCGTGGTCGAAGTTCCGACCAACCTGCCGATTGCCCGTATCGACGAAGATGATCAGGTCTATCGTACGGCCGCCGAAAAATACAATGCGATGATCGCCGAGACGAAAAAGGCGCAGGAAAAGGGCCAGCCGGTTCTGCTGGGGACCACGTCGATCGAAAAATCCGAACTGCTCAGCCAGATGCTGACGAAGGAAGGTATCAAGCACAACGTTCTGAACGCTCGCCAGCACGAACAAGAGGCTCAGATCGTTGCTGATGCCGGTCGTCTGGGTGCGGTAACCATCGCCACCAACATGGCCGGTCGCGGCACCGACATTCAGCTTGGCGGCAATGTCGAGATGAAGGTGCTGAAAGCGATTGCCGAGAATCCAGACGCGGATCCGTCCGAGCTGCGGGCCGCCGAAGAAGCACGCCACGCCGAAGAAAAAGAAAAGGTTCTGGCTGCTGGCGGCCTTTACGTCATGGCCTCGGAACGCCACGAAAGCCGCCGGATCGACAACCAGCTGCGCGGTCGTTCCGGCCGTCAGGGCGACCCGGGCCGAACGGTATTTTACCTGAGCCTCGAGGATGACCTGATGCGCATCTTCGGCTCGGAACGGCTGGACAAGGTATTGACCACGCTGGGCATGAAAGAAGGCGAGGCGATCATTCACCCTTGGGTGAACAAGTCGCTGGAACGCGCGCAGTCCAAGGTCGAAGGCCGCAACTTTGACATGCGCAAGAACGTTCTGAAGTTCGACGACGTGATGAACGACCAGCGGAAGGTGATCTTCAGCCAGCGCCGCGAAATCATGTCTGCGAACGACCTGTCCGAGATCGTCTCGGATATGCGCGAACAGGTGATTGACGACCTGATTGACGAATACATGCCGCCGAAATCCTATGCTGATCAGTGGGATACCGAGGGCCTGTACGAGGCGATAAAGGACAAGCTGAACATGGACGTCCCGGTTCAGGACTGGGCCGCCGAAGAAGGCGTGGATGACGAGCAGGTGCGCGAACGTCTGATCAAGGCCGCGGATGAGATGATGGCCCAGAAGGCCGTCGCCTTTGGCCCTGAAAACATGCGCAACATCGAAAAACAGGTTCTGCTTCAGACCATCGACAGCAAATGGCGCGAGCATCTGCTGACCCTGGAACATCTGCGCTCGGTCGTGGGTTTCCGCGGTTATGCCCAGCGCGATCCTCTGAACGAATACAAGAACGAAAGCTTCCAGCTGTTCGAAAGCATGCTGGATTCCCTGCGCGAAACCGTGACACAGCAATTGTCACGCGTACGTCCGCTGACGGAAGAAGAACAGAAAGAAATGCTGGCGCAGATGGCAGGGCAGCAGGCTCAGGCGCAGGAGGCCGTGGACAAGGCCGCGAAACAGGCCGAAGCCAAGGCCGAGGCTGCGGCCTCGGATGATGCGCTTCCGGGGTTCGACGAAAGCGACCCATCGACCTGGGGCAACCCGTCGCGAAATGATCCGTGCCCGTGTGGCTCGGGCAAGAAGTTCAAACACTGCCATGGCCGACTGACCTAACGTCACCCGCCGAATCCACAATGTGTTCGTCTCGCGGCCACAAATTGGCCGCGATTCGTGGCGAATGTGCGATTTGCTCCTTCAACTGGGGAGGGTGTCTTGTTTGTAGTTCGAAACTACGTGACCATGTGCGGCACGGTCGCTTGTGCTTTGGGCATAGGCTACCTGATGCAAAACGGACCAACCGCGCAGCCGGCGAACGCGGGGGATAGTGTTGATGTTGCCTCGGCATCTCAGCAATCCTCGGTTCTGTCGGGGTTGGATGATATCGTACTGACTTCGGCTTCGGCGTCTGACGCAGATTCCGGGGCGACAGCGCCCGAACCTCGCGCAGTTCCGTCAGCCCCGAAAACGACGGATTGCAACATCAGCGCGCGCGCCGTCGCCGTCCCCGGCGCCATGGCACAGCTGTCGCTGCGGGCACCCTGCCACCGAAACGAACGCGTTGATATTCATCACAGCGGCCTGACGGTCAGCCAGAACACTGACGATTCCGGTGCCTTGAACTTGACCATCCCGGCACTGTCGGAATACGCGATTTTCCTGATTTCGTTCGAAGATGAAACGGGTACGGTCGCCACCACTCACGTGACCGACATTGCCGAATATGACCGCGTCGTCCTGCAATGGCAGGGTGAAACCGAGTTGCAGATTCACGCGCTGGAATTCGGGGCAAGCTATGGCAGCAGCGGCCACGTGTGGGATGATTCCTCGGCAAATGGCGCAGGAGACGTTCTGCGCCTGGGCCAGACGGGTCTGGGTCGTGCCAAGAATATCGAAGTATATTCCTTTCCGACGGGCGCGTCGGATCGGTCCGGCAGCATCGACCTGACGGTCGAAGCCGAAGTGACCGAATCCAACTGCGGGCAAATGCTGAATGTGCAGGCGCTGGAACTTCTGTCAGATAGCCGCCTGCGGTCGCGCGACATGTCCCTGACCCTGCCGGATTGTTCACAGGCCGGTGAGTTTCTGGTGTTGAATAATCTGCTCTCAGACCTGACAATTGCGGCAAAGTAATCCGCAGGCAGGCTCGACTCTCTTATGACTTTCTTTCGTGCGGCTGTGACCGCACTGTTAACCGTTGCAGGTGCGACCTGTGCAGTGGCGCAGGACATCACGCTGACGTCTCATGACGGCAAGGTCGAAGTAACAGGCAACCTGCTGGGCTTTGACGGCGAATTCTACCGCGTCGATACGCAGTTCGGTGAGTTGACCGTTGATGGTTCGGGCGTCACCTGCGACGGACCTGCGTGCCCCAGCCTGACGGATTTCGTGGCCGAGTTGCGGTTTTCCGGATCGTCTGTCATGGCCGAAACGGTCCTGCCCGCCCTGATCATCGGGTTTGCGCGGCAGGAAGGCTTGACCGCAACGCCTGCCCGCGTGGATGCGGACACCTTCGTCTATGAGCTTTTTCAGTCAGGCCGTGACGCCCCGTTGGCGCGGTTCTACTTTGACGTTGGGACCACGGATCGCGGCTTCGCCAAGTTGATCGGGGATCAGACAGATATCGTGATGGCCCTGCGCGAAGTACGCGAGGCAGAGCGGGATGCAGCCGATGCCGCGGGGCTGGGTGATTTGAAACGGGCCCGGCGATCCAGGGTTGTTGCATTGGACGCCATGGTTCCTGTGGTGGCACCCGACAGTGTGATGCGTCAGATTTCGCTGGCCGATTTGGCGCGCATTCTGTCAGGTGAATTGAAGAACTGGGTGGACCTGGGCGGGCCGGATGCTCCGATCGCGTTGCATGTGCCGGACCCGGGATCGGGGCTGGCGCAGGCTGTCGAGGATCAGGTATTGAAGACCGCTGGCGTGGAACTGACCGATACCGCAATCCGTCATATTCGAACGAGCGATCTGACCAAGGCCGTGGCCAAGGACCCGTTTTCCATCGGAATCGCCAGCAAGGCGACGGCCGGCGATGCCCGAGCCCTGCCATTGACCGGAGGGTGTGGGCATCCGCTGGCCGCCACCCGTCAATCGATCAAGACCGAAGATTATCCGCTGAATCTGCCGATGTTCCTGTATCTGCCCGAACGCCGCCTGCCGCGGATCGCACGGCAGTTTCTGGCCTTTAGCCTAAGCCCCGAAGCCCAGATGGCCATTCGTGACGCAGGTTACGTGGATCAATCGCCCGAAACCTTGCCGGTTGGCGTACAGGGCGACCGGCTTGCCAACGCCATCGCCACCGGAGGGCCCGAGGTTGGGCTGGACGAGCTTCAGCGCATGATCGAAACCCTGCGCCCGCTGTCGCGCCTGTCCCTGTCGGTTCGGTTCGAGCCCGGATCATCCCGCCCGGATGCGCAGTCACGTTCCAATATTCAGCAACTGGCACATATGCTTGACGCCGGCACATTGAAGGCGCGCAAGCTGGTGTTCGCCGGTTTCAGCGACGGGGATGGCGGGGCCGCTGCCAACGCCCGCATTGCCCTGCGACGTGCACAGACTGTACGAAACGCGGTTCTGGCCGCGGCCGAGACATCGATATCAGACAGTATCGAGGTGGTCGCGGAAGGGTTTGGCGAAGCAATGCCGATGGCCTGTGACGACACCGAATGGGGCCGCAAGGTCAACCGCCGGGTTGAAATCTGGGTGCAGTGAAGCTCACAGATACCCTTCGGACCGAAAGCTCAACTCGGTCGATTTTCCAATGATCAGGTGGTCGTGCAGGGTCAGGCCCAGGGCCGAACAGGCATCCTGAATACGGTTGGTCATGTCGATATCCGACTGCGAAGGCGTCGGATCGCCCGACGGGTGGTTGTGCACCAGAATCAGGGCCGAGGCGTTCAGTTCCAGCGCTCGTTTGGCGACCTCGCGCGGGTAAACCGGCACGTGATCCACGGTGCCTTTGGCCTGTTCCTCATCCGCGATCATTACGTTCTTGCGATCCAGATAGAACACGCGAAACTGTTCGATCTCACGATGCGCCATGGTGGTGTGGCAATAATCCAGCAGCGCATCCCAGCCCGAGATCACATGCCGCTGCATCACCCGGGCGCGGGCCATCCTGTGGGCGCAGGCCTCAAGAATTTTCAGGTCGGTAACCACGGTATCGCCAACGCCCTTGATCTGGCGCAGCCGTTCCTCGGGCGCGGTCAGGAAGCGATTGAAATCACCAAAAGTATCCATCAGCGCCCGCGCCAGTGGCTTCACATCCTGCCGGGGAATGGACCGGAACAGGACCAGTTCAAGCAGTTCATAATCCGGCATCGCCGCCGATCCGCCGGTCATGAACCGTTCGCGCAGCCGCTTGCGGTGGTCTTTTATGTAGGAGGGTAGCCGACCAGAGGGCAGCGGCTGCGCCGGGGCTTCGTCCGTATCAAACAGCATCGGGGCTTCGGCAAAGGCGTCCTGTGTCATGAGCGCACCCTGACTCAGAATCGGTTTCTGATTGGTTAACGCACCTCACCCGCCATGCGTGCCGTGGCCCGGCGGACAATCATGTGCAGAAGGATCGAGAATACGCCCAGGGTCAGCATCGCGGCAAACATGAGATCGGTCTTGGCACGTCCATTGGCCAGCAGCATCAGATAACCCAGCCCCTGCGACGAGCCGACCCATTCGCCGATCACCGCTCCGATCGGGGCATAGACCGCCGCCAGCCGCATCCCCGACGCCAGCGACGGCAGAGCGGCCGGAATACGGATATGCCACAATACGGCGCGCTTGCTGGCCTGCATCGTTCGGGCCAGATCCAGATACCCCGACGGGGTGCGCATGAGCCCGTCAAAAAAGGATGAGGTGATCGGGAAATAGATGATCAACACCGCCATGGCGACCTTGGACCACAGCCCATAGCCCAGCCAAAGCGTCAGCAACGGCGCCAATGCGAATACCGGCAGAGCCTGCGTGAACACGAGCATCGGCTGCACCAGCACCCGCGCCGCCCGCGAATTCGCCAGTTGCAGCGCAGTAACGACACCCAGCAGCGTTCCGCATGCCAGACCGATCACCACTTCGATCGTGGTGATCCAGGTATGCTCGGCGATCACCCAGCGGTTCTGCCACCAAGTCTCGGCCACGACGGCGGGTCCGGGCAGGATGAACTTCGGCAATCCGGTCAGGGTCACGATGCCCTGCCAGATCAGCAAGGCAAACAAAGTTGCGGCCAATGCAGAAAGATACTTCATGCCGCGCCCTCGCGGAGAAGACGCAGCAAGGCACCCTGGGTTTCCAATGTCTCCAGATCATCCACGCGGCGCGGGGCCGGGGCCCGGGGCGGTTCGCACTGCGTCAATCCGTGTTCGGTCATCACTACGATGGATTGCCCCAGACGCGCGGCCTCTGCGGGATCATGGGTCACAAGAAGGACGGTGCGGCCCTGCAATGCTTCGGCGGCCAGATCCTGCATGTCAGCGCGGGTGCGGGCATCAAGGGCCGAAAAGGGCTCGTCCAGCAAAACAATGGGGCGATCTTCCATCAGTGTCCGGGCCAGGGCGACACGCTGACGTTGCCCGCCGGACAATGCGTTGGGCTTCTTGTTCATGTGATCCTGCAACCGCATACGCTTGATCAGGCGGTCGCGTCGATCAAGATCAACGGTTTCCCCGCGCAGACGCGCACCCAGCGAGACATTCTGCGCGACGGTTGCCCAAGGCAGAAGAAGATCATCCTGCGCCATGTATGCGACACGCTCAGCCACAGGCAAGCCATCACTGGCCGTGATCCGCCCGGCGAAGACAGCCCCGGTCTCGAGCCCCGCAATCAACCTCAGAACCGTGGTTTTTCCCACGCCCGAACCGCCCAGCAGGCATGTCCACGCCCCGGCCCCAAGGGTCAGGGACAACGGCGCAAACAGGGTCGCGCCGTCGATCGTGGCAGTGCCGCTGATGGTCAGTTCGGGCGCAGGTGTCATGGCGTCAAACCCATCTGCCAGAAGTCGACTTCAAGCTCTGTCGCCTTGCGGAAGGTCTGGCACAGTCGATCCCAGCGTGGCGAACCCTGAAAATCAGCCCCAATACGTCTTGTTAGAGCCTGATCCAGCAACTCGCCAACCGCCACACATGCGCCTTGGTAATCTTCGCCGGCATAAGTGTCGATCCAGCCGCGATATGTCTCGGACGTTGCCTCGGCGGACAGGCGCGTACCGATCTCACCATACCCCATGACGCAAGGAACCAGCGCCGCCAGCAGGTCCAGAAGATCGCCGCTGTAGCCTGCTTCCAGGACAAACCGGGTATAGGCCAGATTCTCGTGCCGCTCTGGCGTGGCAAACAACTCTGCCTGCGAGATACCTTCTGCCGCGCAGATACCGATATGCAGTTTCATCTCTTCGCTGATCAAACCGTTCACGGTTCGCGATGCGGCAAGCATTTCTTCATGCGTTTCCGATTTCACCACGGCCAGCGCCCAGGCACGTGAGAAGTGGATCAGAAACACATAATCCTGCCGCAGATAGTGCAGAAACGCCTCGCGTGGCAGCGTTCCGCCTTTCATGCCCTCTACGAAGGCGTGGCGGGTATAATCCCGCCACGGCTCCGCCGCAGCATCGCGCATCAGCGCAAAGGCTTTGCCATAGTTGCTCATTGCGCGGTCACGTCGATGGTGATGTCACTGACCGGAAGGACGCTGTCGATCATCCCGCTTTCGTTCAGGAAGGTTTCGAACCGGGCATAACGACCGGCATCAAAACCTGCCGGGCGCAGCGCAAAGCGCGGCAGTGTATCGACCCAGGCGCGGGCATTCAGCTCGTCCTGAAGTTCGGGCGAGGTCGCCGCAAAGATTTCCCAGCTTTTTTCCGGGTTGTTGACGATATATTGGGTCGCTTTTTCAGTCGCGGCGAGGAACCGGGCGATCTTGTCCTTGTCCATCGTTTCCGGATTGGCGACATAGATCAGTTCATCATAAGACGGAACGCCCTCTTCCTCGATATAGAAGCAGGTGCCGGGACGGCCTTCGATATCCATCTGGTTCAGTTCGAAGTTGCGATATGCGCCAATCACCGCATCCACCTGACCGGTCATCAGCGACGGCGAGAGGGAAAAGTTGACATTGATCAGCTCAACATCGCCCAGCGCAACATCGTATTTGCCCAGAACGGTGCCAAGGATGGCTTCTTCGACCCCTGCGACCGAAAAGCCGATTTTTTTACCCTTGAGGTCCGCAGGCGACTTGATCGGCCCGTCTTCCAGCACCAGAAGACAGTTCAGCGGCGTCGCAACCAATGTGCCGACACGCTTCAGCGGCAGGCCCTCGTGAATCTGCAAGTGCAATTGCGGCTGGTAAGACACCGCCAGATCGGCTTGGCCGGCAGCCACCAAACGGGGCGGGGCGGACGGGTCGGCGGGCGGGACGATCTCGACCTCAAGCCCTTGTTCGGCAAAATAGCCGTTTTCCTGCGCCACGATGATGGGACCATGGTCAGGGTTGATGAACCAGTCCAGCAGAACGGTCATTTTGTCTTCGGCCCATGCCGGCCCGGCGGCCAGAAGGGCGATGGCTGTCATCAGCTTTTTCATGTCTCGCGTTTCCCTTTTCTTCACGAGGTTGAGGCCGCGACGAGGACAATCTCGCCCGGCCAATCTGGTTGAATCTGTTCGGCGGCACGCCATGCCCGCAAACCGGTGGCACAGCAAAGAGCCAGCCTTTTTCCCCTGTTAGGGTCTATTTCCTGCAAATTATCCGACGAAATGCGCGTCGCGTTCGAATGGATGGGAACAGGGGCTTCCTGCGAACTGCGCAGCTCGATGATCTGATCCGTGTCCTTCAGCTGGCTTGCGGACAGAAAGCGAAAGCAGTTGCCGGGCTCGGGTGCGTCATCAAAGCGAAACCCGGTGCTGCGCAGGGTTCTTGCATCATATTGAACCAACTGCCCAAGGGGCGAGGGATCAAGTCCAAGGATCAAGCTGAGCGCCATCTGCGCCTGCATCGCCCCGATCACGCCAACCACGGGGCCCAAAACCCCCGCAGTGGCGCAGCTGGCACCACTGTCCGGTGCATCGGGAAATACAGCGCGCAGCGATGGGCCCCCGCCGCCGAACCCGCCCACA
Organism: Ruegeria sp. H8; assembly: GCF_056532905.1. Taxonomy (NCBI): domain Bacteria; kingdom Pseudomonadati; phylum Pseudomonadota; class Alphaproteobacteria; order Rhodobacterales; family Roseobacteraceae; genus Ruegeria; species Ruegeria sp. H8. The sequence goes on from NZ_JBQFNY010000003.1 coordinate 274,020, forward strand.
TAACCCGAAAGCCCCAGCACCGAGGCGCTGATCAAAGGCTTGCCCTGCGCCAGACACGTGTCCGACAGGATGTAGCTGGCTGCGTAGCTGTCGGCACAATCCAGAATGATATCGGCTTGCGACACCGAGCCAGGCGCATTTTCGCTGGTCAGAGCCTGATTCAGACCGATGACATCGGTTTCATCATTCAGCGCGCGGCAACGGGCGGCGGCGGTTTCCGCCTTGGAGTGCCCGCAATCGGCCTCGGAAAAAAACGTTTGACGGTGCAGGTTCGACAGATCGACGGTATCCCCGTCCATGACCGTGATCCGCCCCACCCCGGCCCCTGTCAAAAGCGGCAGAACCGGTGCAGCCAGACCGCCCGCACCGACGACCAGAACATGGGCCGCTGACAGGCGTGCCTGCCCCTGTGCCCCGACTTCGGGCAAAAGCGTCTGGCGGGCATATCGGCTCATCGTGTGACCTCGATCCACGCGCGCACCCGTGCTTCGGGGTCGGGGTTCAGTGTGATATCCGTGACCGCCGAGACGATGTCCGCCCCGGCCTTCAGCACACCGGCTGCGCGCTCGACACTCATGCCGCCAATACCGACCAAGGGAGTATCACCAACCCGCGCCTTCCATTCCGTTACGCGGGGCAGGCCCTGCTGATGCCATTTCATCTTTTTCAGAATGGTGGGGTAGACCGGGCCCAATGCCACGTAATCGGGATCCATGGCCAGCACACGCTCAAGCTCATCATCGTCATGGGTGGAAACGCCCAGTTTCAGACCCGCTTTTCGGATGGCTTTCAGGTCGGCATCGTCCAGATCTTCCTGCCCCAGATGGATCCAGTCGCAGCCCAGATCGATCGCGTGTTGCCAATAGTCATTGATCACCAGAACCGCCGCGTGATCGCGGCACAATTCGCGTGAGACGGCAATCTGGTCGCGCACCGCATCGTCTGGCTGATCCTTGATGCGCAGCTGCACCAGCTTGACACCCAGAGGCAACATCCGCCGCAGCCAGTCCGAGTGATCAAAGATCGGATAGAAACGGTCCAGCGTCATGACAGGAAGGCCTTTCCAACAACAGGGGTAGAGGGTTCCGCCATATCGCGCGGCTCGATCGGGTCGGCCTGATGGGCCAATTGCCCGGCAAGAGTTGCCTGCGCCATCGCCTTGGCCATCAGAACCGGATCTCCGGCACGGGCCACAGCTGTGTTGAGCAGAACCGCGTCAAAGCCCAGCTCCATCGCGCGGGCCGCGTGGCTGGGCAAGCCGATACCGGCGTCCACCACCAGGGGAATGTCAGGAAATTCGGCCCGCATCGCACGCAGAGCGTATTCGTTGTTCAGCCCGCGCCCTGACCCGATCGGTGCGCCCCAGGGCATGAGCACCTCGCATCCCGCTTCCAACAGGCGTTCTCCCACGATCAGGTCATCGGTGGTGTAGGGAAACACCTCGAACCCGTCCTCGGTCAGAATGCGGGCGGCTTCTACCAGTTGGAAAACGTCCGGTTGCAGACTGTCCGTATGTCCGATGAGTTCCAGCTTGATCCATCGAGTCTCGAACACTTCGCATGCCATATGGGCGGTCGTCACGGCCTCTTTCACCGTATGGCAACCGGCCGTATTGGGCAGAATGCGTACACCCAGGTCGCGGATCATGTTCCAAAAGGTCTGGCCCGCACCCGCTTCACGCCGCAAGGATACAGTGGCAACGCCTGCACCGCTTTCGCGAAACGCCTGTTCCAGAATGGCCGGGCTTGGATATTGCGCCGTGCCCAGCATCAGCGGGTTGGGCAGTTCAGTGCCGTAAAACGTCTTCATCTTCAGCCCCCCTGCATCGGTGCGACGACCTCGACCCGGTCGCCTTCAGCCAGCTTGTGAGCGATGCGCAGGCTTGAGGGCACGAAATCTTCGTTCACGGCGGTGGCCACACGGCCCGAGAAACCGCATTCGTCCAACAATTCCGACAGGGTTTCGGCGCGCACCTCGCGCGTCTCGCCGTTAAGCACGATCTTCATCGACCATCTCCGAATGTGTGTTGTTCAGCGCCAGATCCGCAACACCCCGTGCCAGCGCCGGTGCCAGCAGATATCCGTGGCGATAAAGCCCGTTGGCATAGATCGTCCGGCCCAAACGCCGGATGCGCGGTAAGTTGTCGGGAAAGGCGGGGCGCAGATCGACGCCTATCTCCAACACTTCGGCTTCGCCAAAAGCCGGGTTCACGGCATAGGCCGCGCTGAGCAATTCCAGCATCGAACGGGCGGTAATGCGGCTGCTATCCTCGGATTCGATCATGGTCGCACCCAACATATAGACGCCGCCGCCGCGCGGAACGATATAAAGCGGCATCCGCGGGTGCAGCAAACGAACCGGGCGCGTCAGTTCCACGTCAGGGCATCGTATGACCAGCATCTCACCCTTCACGCCGCGCAGATCATGCAGGTATTCGCGGGCGTGAAGGCCACGGCAGTCAATTGCATTCTTCAACTGGGCGGGCGCCAGTTTCCGGTGGAACGCGACGCCCTGGCTTTGCAGTTGACGATACAGATCTTGCAGCGCCTGACGCGGATCGACATGGGCTTCGCGTTCGAAAAACAGGCCCTGGCCAAACCCTGCCAGATCAGGCTCTAATTCCGTTATTTCTGCCCGTTCGACCTTGGTGAACTCTTTTGTTCGACGCGCAAATCGGCGCAGGTCCGGCACATCACGGGCACTTGCGACAACAAGCGTTCCCCGCCGGATCAATTTGGTGCGTTGGGCCCACCATTCAATCGCTGACTGCCCTAGACGCAGCACCGGTTCTTCCGCGTTTTCATATTCGCACCACGGTGCCAGCATTCCTCCGGCCCACCATGAACACCCATGCGGGCCCGGTGGCCCGCCGGGGTCGAATATCTGCACTTTTGCACCGCGCGACACCAGTTCGCTGGCAACGGCAAGACCGGCAACCCCTGCCCCTATGACAGACCAAAGCGTCACGAAGGCCAAACCCGGTGGAAATGATGCACCGGCCCGTGCCCAGCGCCGACATTCAACTCATCCGCGCGCGCGATGGCCCCTTGCAAATAGTCATGCGCCTGCGCAACCGCGTCCCTCAGGGTCAGCCCCTTGGCCAAACCGGCGGTGATGGATGACGACAGGGTGCATCCTGTTCCATGGGTGTTTTTCGTATCCTGACGCGGGGCCTGAAACTCGGCCATGACACCCGACGGATCGATCAGCAAATCGTGGCAGATGTCACCTGACCCGTGTCCACCCTTCATCACGACTGCTCCCGCACCCAAAGCGCACAATGCCCGGCCCTGTTCAGCCATCTGCTCACGCGTTTCTGCCGCTGGCATGTTCAGCAGGCACGCCGCCTCAGGCAGATTCGGCGTAAGAACCGTCGCCGTTGGCAACAACACATCGCGCAGCGTCCGGACCGCTTCTTGCGCCAACAAAGCGTCGCCGGATTTTGCAATCATGACCGGATCAAGAATCACGGGACCCTCGAAAGCCGCCAGCCCGCTGGCGACCGTATGAATGATCTCAGGTGTGCCAAGCATGCCGATTTTGACGGCCCTGACGTCAAGATCGTTCAGAACCGCGTCGATTTGGGCGGAAATCACATCCAGCGGAATTCCATGCACAGCGGTGACAGCTTGCGTGTTCTGCGCGGTAACGGCGGTGATGACACTTGCGCCAAAAACACCCAGCGCCGACATTGCCTTCAGGTCAGCCTGAATGCCCGCGCCGCCGCCACTGTCGGATCCTGCTATGGTCAGGGCAATTGCCGCCATCTCGTTGCTCCATCTTCTATGGGCAACGGAGTAGAGAAAACGTCTGTATTCAAGAGACCGTTCCCTACGCCGGAATTGCCCGGATCAGGTTCGATGGGTTAACGCGGTTGCGTCTCTCAGCCCTGTAAAAGGGCACCCCAACGGTTGAGGCGGACAATCTCAGGGTCGAGGGCCGGAATCAAGACTCAATTTTCCAGATATATTGCCACTTTCAGCTTTCTGCTAAGGCCAAAACTGCATGTGTATGACAGTGGGATGCGAGGCTCTGCCTCGCGCTCCGGGATGTTTTGGGCCAGATGAAGAACGGGTCCCATGCTTCATCTGGCTGCAAATATCCCGGGGGAGTCGCCCGAAGGGCGGCGGGGGCAGAGCCCCCTTTCCCGGTCGTTCAGCCTTTCATACCGTCCCAGAAAGATTTGACGGACGAGAAAAAGCTTTTTGATTCCGGATGATTGTCTTCACCCAGATCATCAAACTCGCGCAGCAGTTCTTTCTGGCGGCTGGTCAGGTTGACCGGGGTTTCCACGGCCAGTTCAATGAACATGTCACCCACACCACCGCCGCGCAACGCAGGCATGCCTTTGCCGCGCAGGCGCATTTGCCGACCCGACTGACTTCCGGCCGGAATCTGAACGCGGCCGCGACCGCCATCAATGGTCGGAACCTCGATCGATCCGCCTAGCGCCGCCTTGGCCATGCTGACCGGCACGCGGCAGTAGAGGTTCACGCTGTCGCGTTCGAACAGTTTGTGCTCGGCCACTTCGACGAAAATATACAGATCGCCCGGAGGTCCGCCGCGCATTCCCGCCTCACCTTCGCCTGCCAGACGAATTCGCGTACCGGTTTCGACACCGGCAGGAATGTTCACCGACAAAGCGCGGTCCTTTTCGACCCTGCCGGCCCCCTGACAAGATTTACAGGGGTTCTTGATGATCTGCCCCAATCCCGAACAGGTCGGGCAAGTCCGTTCCACCGTAAAGAAGCCCTGTTGTGCCCGCACTTTCCCCATGCCCGAACAGGTGGGGCAGGATGTGGGTTCAACGCCACCTTCAGCCCCGGTACCTTCGCAGGACGAACACGCCACGGCCGTTGGCACATTGATGGTTTTTTGTAGGCCCGAGTAGGCTTCTTCCAGCGTCACACGCAGGTTGTAGCGCAGGTCCGAGCCGCGCGCGGCGCGACGCCCGCCGCCGCCCCTTTGACCACCCATGAAATCACCGAACAGGTCGTCGAATACATCCGAAAATGCGCTGGAGAAGTCGCCTTGACCGCCAAAACCGCCGCCGGGGCGGCCACCGCCCCCCATACCGTTTTCAAATGCGGCATGGCCAAAGCGATCATAAGCTGCCTTCTTTTCGGCATCACGCAGAACGTCGTAAGCCTCGTTGGCTTCCTTGAACTGCGCCTCGGCATCCGGGTTGTCCTTGTTGCGGTCAGGGTGCAGCTCTTTGGCTTTCCTGCGAAAACCCTTCTTGATCTCATCCGCCGAAGCGCCCTTGGACACGCCGAGCACTTCGTAATAGTCGCGCTTTGACATTTGTTATTCCTTCGTGCCGCCGGACGCGGTGCTTTCATTGAGCCTGTACACGCCGTTGGTGTTGTTTGCAAAACTGGCCACGTAACCTGCCTTATTCAAGACCTCGTCAAGCCCGTCATCCGAATGCTTGATTTCTATCAGCAGCACTTCGGGCCAAATCTCTCGCGGTGCGTCTTCGAAAAAAGCGCGCAATACGCGGGTTTCCTGACCTTCGATATCCATTTTCATTGCATCAACCTTGGTCAGCCCGGCATCGCGTATAGCGTCCAACAACGGAATCGCCTGAACGCACAGATCGCCCGACTCGGCAACTTTGGCATGACCCCGATCGCCAAGGTTCGCGGATTCGAACCACACCTCACCCGGTTTGTCAGACAAGGCCTTGTCGCAATGGATGACTTCACTGGCTTGATTGGCAGCCAGATTGGTACCAAGGCGAGCCTTGTTGACCGGATCCGGTTCAACAGCCAGGGCTTTCAGGTTGCGCCCCAACTTCTGCGCAACTGATCTGACCCACAGGGTGTACAGCCCGACATTTGCACCGGCGTCGACAAAGACATAATCGCCAGAGCCCTGCGAAATATGGTTGGCCAGCGATTGACGCTCATCCAGATCAAAGAACTGCGAGCCGGTTATGACGCGACGTTCGGCCCAGTTGTCAGATGGGTGCAATCGGCATTTCTGTCCGCCAAACACCTCAACATCGTAAGGCTCTCGCTGAGAGGCCATTACTATCCTGCGAATTCCGGACGACATCCATTGACGCGGCATGCCCTCAGACCACCGGCGCAATATTTCCATCCGATGTGAGAGAGCGTAGGTGCCAAAAGAAGGTTTCGGAGACGCGTGCTGCATGGTGAAGACCGTTCCGGCAGGCCCGAACCAGGCCTGCCGGAACCGAGTAACACGTTAGGCGCGCTTGTCGTCGTCGAGGTCTTCGAACTCGGCGTCAACGATGTCATCGTCGCCTGGTGCAGCGTCTGCGGCAGCAGGTTCCTCTTCGCCTTCTTCGGCTTGCGCCTTATAGATGGCTTCGCCCAACTTCATCGCGGCTTCGGTGACGTTCTGGATGCCCGACTTGATCTTGTCGGCATTTTCGGTTTCCAGCTCGTCCTTCAGCGCGGCGATCGCCAACTCGATGGCTTCGATCGTGGTCGGGTCGACCTTGTCGGAATGCTCTTCCATCGACTTCTCGGTCGAATGGATGAGGCTTTCCGCCTGGTTCTTCGCCTCGATCAGCTCGCGGCGTTCCTTGTCGGCTTCCGCGTTCTCTTCGGCGTCCTTGACCATCTTTTCGATATCCTCGTCGGACAGTCCGCCCGATGCCTGGATGGTGATCTTCTGTTCTTTGCCAGTGCCTTTGTCTTTGGCCGAAACCGAGACGATGCCGTTGGCGTCGATGTCAAAAGTCACCTCGATCTGAGGCATGCCGCGCGGTGCCGGCGGGATGTCTTCAAGGTTGAACTGACCCAGGATCTTGTTGTCCGCAGCCATTTCACGCTCACCCTGGAACACGCGGATGGTAACGGCGTTCTGGTTGTCCTCGGCGGTCGAGAAGACCTGAGACTTCTTGGTCGGGATCGTGGTGTTGCGGTCGATCAGGCGGGTGAACACGCCACCCAGCGTTTCGATACCGAGCGACAGCGGGGTCACGTCCAGCAGAACCACGTCTTTGACGTCGCCCTGAAGAACACCTGCCTGGATGGCGGCGCCCATGGCAACCACTTCGTCCGGGTTCACGCCCTTGTGCGGCTCTTTGCCGAAGAACTTGGTGACCTCTTCGATCACTTTCGGCATCCGGGTCATACCACCGACCAGAACAACCTCGTCCACGTCAGCAGCCGACAGACCCGCGTCTTTCAGAGCGGCCTGGCAGGGCTTCAGCGACTTCTTGATCAGGTCCGACACCAGCGATTCCAGCTTGGCACGGGTCAGTTTCATGACCATGTGCAGCGGCTGACCGTTGGCGCCCATCGAGATGAAGGGTTGGTTGATCTCGGTCTGCGAGGTCGAAGACAGTTCGATCTTGGCTTTTTCAGCGGCTTCTTTCAGACGCTGCAGGGCCATCTTGTCCTGAGACAGATCGACACCGTGTTCCTTTTTGAACTCATCCGCCAGGTAGTTGACGATGCGCATGTCAAAGTCTTCACCACCCAGGAAGGTGTCACCATTGGTCGATTTGACCTCGAACAGGCCATCGTCGATTTCCAGGATGGTCACGTCGAAGGTACCACCACCAAGGTCATAGACCGCGATGGTTTGGGTTTCTTCCTTGTCCAGACCATAGGCCAGCGCAGCAGCTGTCGGTTCGTTGATGATCCGCAGCACTTCCAGACCGGCGATTTTGCCGGCGTCTTTGGTGGCCTGACGCTGGGCGTCGTTGAAATATGCCGGAACGGTGATGACCGCCTGGGTGACATCTTCGCCCAGATAGCTCTCGGCGGTTTCCTTCATCTTGCCTAGAATGAAAGCGGAAATCTGGCTGGGGGAGTATTTTTCGCCGCGGGCTTCAACCCACGCGTCACCATTGCCGCCATTCACGATGGAGTACGGCACCATTTTCTTGTCTTTTTCTACTTCGGCATCATCCACGCGACGACCGATCAGACGTTTGACGCCAAAGATCGTGTTGTCGGGGTTGGTGACCGCCTGACGTTTTGCAGGCTGACCGACCAGTCGCTCATCTTCGGTGAAGGCGACGATCGAAGGCGTGGTCCGCGCCCCTTCGGCGTTTTCGATGACCTTCGGCTGCGAGCCCTCCATAATGGCTACGCAGGAGTTCGTGGTTCCGAGGTCAATCCCGATTACTTTTCCCATTTTTGCAATCCCTTTCTCTTCAAGGCGATGTCCCGAGGGTCGGACCCTTTATGGCATCCCACCCCCGATCTGATGTGCGCGACAGCACTACCATCGCGCGTCCCGGCGTATATAAGGGCGAGGCAAGAGGCCTGCAAGCACCGTAGAGTGCAGGTTTTCGGGAATTTGAGGTCTTTTTTGGCAAGAAATTGGAAAGGTTTGGGGTTTCCGGAATGACGCGGGTGGTCTTGCGAGGGTTCGAAATCAGAAAAGGCTATATTGACCCTGCTGCCCAGGCACGGCTGATCGCGGCCCTTCGACCGATTCTGAAAGCGGCACCCTTGTTTCGACCCGTCACGCCTTCGGGCAAAGAGATGTCGGTAAGAATGACCTCGGCCGGGGATCTGGGATGGGTGACCGACAAGGCAGGCTATCGCTATCAGGATAAGCACCCGAAAGGCGGGGTCTGGCCTGAAATCCCCCCGGTCATTCTTGATATCTGGAATGATCTGGTCAGCACCGAGCGCGCGCCGGACTGCTGTTTGATCAACTACTACGGGGAAGGCGCCAAAATGGGCCTGCATCAGGACAAGGACGAGGCAGATTTTTCCTGGCCCGTTCTGTCGGTTTCCCTGGGCGATGACGCCCTGTTCCGAATTGGGAACACAACCCGTGGCGGCAAGACCGAGTCGATCTGGCTCGGCTCGGGCGACGTGGTGATCATGGGCGGTCCGGCACGATTGGCCTATCACGGGATCGACCGGATCAGATACGGATCATCCCGGCTGTTGCCAAAAGGCGGACGGATCAACTTGACGCTGCGGGTCGCATGTTAGCGGCGCGCGTTCCAGCTTTGTGAAACATGCTGGCGCGTGAAAAACTCAGCCATCAAACCGATCATCAACAAGGCTATCCCGACCCATAGCGCGTATTCCCAACTTGTGTTTCGCGGAAAGTAGTTTCGGAAGATGAAGCCCCGGCACTGGTCGATAATATGAAACAGCGGGTTCCAGGCGAACATCATCAGCAATCCGCCGCCCAGTGTGTTTGCAACGAACATCTTTCCCGAAAACACCATGTTCAGGCGACGGTAGATATTGGTGAGCATTCCCACAGTCGTCGGAAACCATGGTTTCATCGCCATGAACACCAAACCCACCGCGCATCCGGTAAACCAGGCCATTATCAGCATCGCGAAAGCACCGCCGGGATCCTGCACCTCGATCGGGGCGACCGCGACACTGTAGATGAACAGGATCACGAACATGGCCAGCAGTTGCTTGTAAAGAATACCGAGCGCCGCAGACAGGATCGTCACCATCACATTCATCGGCGAATGGAGCATCATCGGATTGTTCGCGGACCCAACCCCTGAAATCGCGCCTATCGACTGGATGTGCAGCATGAAGGGGAACACGCCGGACAGAACATACAGCAGAAATTCGCCCCTGATCTTCGGTATTCCACCCCGGCCCATCAGTGACATGAGCAGGTAGAAAGTGGTTCCCATCACCACAAGCTGCAAAACATTGATCAGGATGGCGACTATTGCATTCGGATGTTGCGAGCGCACCTTTCGTACGGTGGCATGGAATACCAGCTCAGCCGTCGTGAAAGCGCCGCCCAGCAGCGTTTGGTTGCGCTTGAAATAGAACATTCAAAGGGTCTTTTCTGCTTCGTCGCCTCTAAACTGGCATGAATATCTTGCCGTTCCGTAACCGCCGCATCATAAGTCGATCGCGATTTTGGATCAACAAACCACAGGAACGGAGCTTTTTTGTGACCTACGATGCGCTTATTCCCGTCATCCGGCGACTGGCTCTGGAGGCAGGCGACAAGATCATGGAAATCTACGAGGCGGATGATTTCGATGTCAAAGTCAAATCCGACTCCAGCCCTGTGACCGAGGCAGACGAAGCCGCTGACGCATTGATTTCGGCAGGCTTGCGTGCGGCATTCCCGGATATTCTTCTGGTCACCGAAGAACAGGCCGCTTCGCATTCTGAAAAAGGCGATACTTTCCTCATTGTTGATCCGCTGGACGGCACCAAGGAATTCATCAACCGTCGCGGCGACTTTACCGTCAACATTGCGCTTGTCGAAAACGGAGTGCCAACCCGGGGAGTGGTCTATGCCCCGGCGCGGGGTCGTATGTTCTTCACGCTGGCTGATGGCCGCGCGGTCGAGGAAACAGGCGCTTTCGACAAAACCGAGACCGGTCCCTTGACGCCCATATCAGTCTCTGAACCGGATAATTCCGGGCTTTTGGTCGTGGCGTCGAAGTCCCACAGGGATCAGGCCACCGAGGACTACATCAACAAATATCATGTGAAGGACAGCAAAAGCGCGGGTTCGTCGCTCAAGTTCTGTCTGGTTGCCACGGGCGAAGCGGATATCTATCCGCGCGTCGGGCGCACGATGGAATGGGATACGGCGGCAGGCCATGCTGTACTGGCCGGGGCCGGTGGCCGGGTTGTGCGTTTTGACGACCATACTCCGTTGCTTTATGGCAAGGATGGCTATGCAAATCCGTTCTTTATTGCTTACGCTCCGGGTGTTGAGTTGAAGGAAGCCTGATGTCTGTTCTGATTGCCATTCCCGCCCGTTACGCTTCGACCCGCTATCCCGGCAAGCCGCTGGTTCCCCTGACCGGCGCAAAAGGCGCATCCATGACACTGATCGAACGGTCCTGGCGTGCAGCCAGGTCAGTCTCGGGTGTCGACCGTGTTGTTGTTGCGACGGATGATGAGCGCATTCGCGACGTGTCCGAGGGCTTTGGGGCCGAGGTCGTGATGACCTCGGAAACCTGTCAGAACGGCACCGAACGATGCGCTGAGGCGCATGAGGTTCTGGGTGGCGGGTATGACATCATCGTCAACCTACAAGGCGACGCTCCGCTGACCCCGCATTGGTTTGTCGAAGATCTGGTTTCGGGCCTGCGCGCGGCCCCGGATGCCGGTGTTGCGACCCCTGTCCTGCGCTGTGATGGCAGTGCGTTGAACAGTCTGCTGAACGACCGCAAGCATGGCCGTGTCGGTGGCACGACGGCAGTGTTCGGACGCGATCACAGTGCGATGTACTTCTCGAAAGAGGTCGTCCCCTTCACGTCGCAGACATACGCCGGCGATGAAGCGACACCCGTGTTTCACCATGTCGGTGTTTACGCCTATCGGCCCGACGCCCTTGCGGCGTATCCGGGCTGGCCAGCCGGGCCTCTGGAACAGCTGGAAGGCCTGGAGCAGCTCAGGTTCATGGAAAACGGGCGCAAGGTTCTGTGCGTCGAGGTCGAGGCAAGGGGCCGTCAGTTCTGGGAACTGAACAACCCTCAGGACGTACCCAAGATTGAAGAGATGATGGCAGCCATGGGGCTGGAGTGACGTCTTTTCCCCATGACTCTGACGGCGCCTTTGGCGAAACTGTTCCTCAACCAGCCCCGATGGATATGCCATGAAGACAATTCTTGTCACCGGTGGTGCCGGGTATATCGGCTCACATGCCTGCAAGGCGCTTGCGCAGGCAGGTTACCTTCCTGTGACCTACGACAACCTGATCACGGGTTGGCAGGATGCGGTGCAATTTGGCCCTTTTGAACAGGGCGACCTTTTGGATCGGGACCGCCTGGATGAGGTGTTCGCGAAACACAAACCAGATGCAGTGATGCATTTCGCGGCGCTCAGCCAGGTTGGCGATGCTATGCGTCAGCCCGGCGTGTATTGGTCGAACAATGTCACGGGCTCGCTGACTCTGATTGAAGCAGCCGTTGCGGCCGGCTGTCTGGATTTCGTATTTTCGTCCACATGTGCCACATATGGCGAGCACGACAATGTGGTTCTTGATGAATCCACGGCGCAGTATCCCCTGAACGCCTACGGGGCATCAAAACGCGCGATCGAAGATATCCTCAAGGATTTCGAGGCGGCTCATGGGCTGCGCCATGTCATTTTCCGATATTTCAACGTTGCAGGTGCAGACCCCGAAGGCGAGGTGGGCGAGTTTCACCGCCCCGAAACCCATCTGATCCCGCTGATGTTGGACGCGATTGACGGCAAGCGGGACGGTCTGACCGTCTTTGGCACGGATTATGATACGCCCGACGGCACCTGTATCCGCGATTATGTACATGTTTGCGATCTGGTAGATGCGCATATTCTGGGGCTGGGCTGGCTGGAACAGGGCAAAGGCAGCCGTGTCTTCAATCTGGGCACCGGGTCCGGGTTTTCCGTTCTTGAGGTGATCGAGCAATCCAGGTCCGTCACCAACCGTCCCGTGCCGTATACTGTAGGCCCTCGTCGGGCAGGAGATTGCACCAAGCTGGTATCTGGTTCTGTGCGGGCTGAAAATGAACTGGGATGGAAGCCCAAAAGATCCACGTTAGAGACGATGATCGCAGATGCCTGGCGCTGGCACCAGAACGGCCACTACGAAAAATGAGGACCCGGTGACATCCAGCACTGCTTTGACACTTCCCCGGATCGGATGGGCACGGAAGTACAGGTTGCGCTGGAAACGTCGGCGGCTGCTCTGGAGGTCGCTGCGAAGTCGACATCAGTTGACCTGCCAGAAGGATCGGACACCCCAAATCCAGCGGGGTGACATATTGGCCTTTGTCACCTTGCGCAATGAAATCATCCGCCTGCCCTGGTTCTTTCGTCACTATCGCGCTTTGGGTGTCGATCATTTTCTGATCGTCGACAACGGCAGCGACGATGGATCATCCGAGTATCTGCAAGATCAACCGGATATCTCGGTGTGGAGAACCCATTCCAGCTATCGTGGATCGCGGTTTGGCCTGGACTGGCTGACCTGGTTGCAGATGCGCTATGGCCACCGCCACTGGTGCCTGATGGTGGATGCGGATGAACTGCTGGTCTATGCCCACTGCGACACCCGGTCCCTGCATGACCTGACAACCTGGCTGGACCGGCAAGGGAAGATCGGGTTCGGGACGCTAATGCTGGACCTCTATCCCAAGGGCCCCTTGGGTGATGCGGCTTATGACCCGGACACCGACCCAACAAATCTGCTGTGCTGGTTCGATGCAGGACCGTATCGCGCGCAGCGGCAAAGCCCGATGGGCAATCTTTGGGTGCAGGGTGGCGCGCGGGAACGGATGTTCTTTACGCAAACCCGGCAAAGATCGCCCACGCTGAACAAGATCCCGCTGATGCGCTGGTCGCGGCGCTATGCCCACGTGAACTCATGCCATTCCGCACTGCCGCGCCGTCTGAACGAAACCTATGATGGCCCGGGCGGCGATACCCCGTCGGGCGTGTTGCTGCACACGAAGTTCCTGCCGGACGTTATCGAGAAATCCAACACCGAAAAGCAGCGACGCCAACATTTTCATGATCCGGACCAATTCGGGCCATACTACGATGGGATAATCAACCAGCCGGACATGTGGACCCCACAGTCGGTGCGCTACACCGGGTGGAGCCAGCTGGAACGGTTGGGTCTGATGAACGGCGGAGGCTGGGATTGAAAATGAAAACAAGGGCATCAACCGCACGTTTACAGTTTGCGGGTTTTAAAGACGTTGCTTCAGAAGATGCAAAGATGGCATAAACCGGTAATGCCATGTCGTGCCAACGGTCACGGCTGGTTCGGGGAAAGCTCGCGTTATAAAAAGGTTGGGCAGTCACGTGAGCCTGTTTGAATCCTACAAAATGAGATTGCGGCGCAAGCGCCGTATTCTGCGCTGCCTCAGACGACGCCGCGAGCTCAAGCCAGTCAGCAACAACACACAGGCCATACGGCGTGATGATATCCTGCTGATGAGCGTTGTGCGGAACGAGAAAATTCGCCTGCCCTTCTTTCTTGAATATTATCGCAAACTAGGCATCAACCATTTTCTGTTTGTCGACAACAACAGCGATGATGGCAGTTTTGAATTTTTGAAAGAACAGGCTGACGTTTCGGTCTGGCGGACGACGACCAGCTACAAACGGGCAAGCTATGGCCTGGACTGGTCGAACTATCTGTTGCGCAAATACGCGCACGATCACTGGGTGCTGAGCGTCGATCCGGACGAATTCTTCATCTATCCGTTCTGCGACACCCGTCCAATCCGAGCCTTGACGGACTGGCTGGATGGCAGTGCCATGCGCAGTTTTGGCACGATGCTGATCGACATGTACCCTGAAGGTCCGGTGGACGCCGAACCCTATGCCGAAGGTCAGAACCCGTTCGAGATCGCACGCTGGTTCGATCCCGGAAATTACATGATCACCAAGAACCCCGAGTACAAGAACCTTTGGATTCAAGGGGGTCCACGGGCGCGCGTGTTCTTTCAGGACAACCCCTCCAAAGCACCGGCGCTAAACAAGATTCCGCTGGTAAAATGGAACCGGCGCTATGTCTATGTCAGCTCGACCCATTCGCTTTTGCCACGCGGGCTCAACCAGGTTTACGACGAATGGGGCGGCGAAAAGGCCAGCGGGTCACTGCTTCATGCCAAGTTGATCAATACTCTTGGGGAAAAAGCCCGCGAGGAATTGCTGCGCGGCCAGCATTACCGGGGCTCGGGCGAATACAAGGCCTATGCCACTCAGCTTGAGGACAAGCCTGTTTTCTGGTGCGAGTGGTCCGAGGCCTATATCAACTGGCGACAACTTGAGATCCTGGGCCTCATGTCGAAAGGAAACTGGGCATGAGCGGTCTGGGTATTGTCATGTTAGTTCATACCTCGCTGGACCGCGCCGAGCAGGTCGCGCGCCACTGGACAGCAGCGGGATGCCCGGTGGTCATCCATGTGGATCGCAAGGTGCCAGACTCTGTTTATTCCCGGTTTGTTGCGTCCTGTTCGAACAATCCATCGATCGTGTTTTCTGACCGACATCGGTGCGATTGGGGTGGCTGGGGTATCGTTGCCGCCTCGCAAAGCGCGTCCGAGTTGATGCTGGAGCGTTTCCCCGAAGTTCGGCATGTGTTTCTTGCCTCGGGGGCCTGCCTGCCCTTGCGACCGATTCAGGAGTTGATCGATTACCTGTCTGACCGGCCGCGTGTCGATTTCATCGAAAGCGCAACGACATCCGATGTCAGCTGGACTATCGGCGGGCTGGATCATGAACGGTTCACCCTGCGGTTTCCGTTTTCGTGGCGCAAGCATCGCAAACTATTCGACACATATGTAAAGCTTCAGCGTCTGATGGGGTTTCGCAGGAAAATCCCCGACGGACTGGTTCCGCATATGGGAAGCCAGTGGTGGTGCCTGACCCGCCAAACGCTGTCGGCAATCCTTCAAGACCCCAGGCGCAAGCTGTATGACAAGTATTTCCGTCATGTCTGGATTCCGGATGAAAGCTATTTCCAGACGCTGGCACGCTTGTATTCCACGCATATTGAAAGCAGGTCCCTGACCCTATCCAAATTCGATTACCAGGGCCGCCCGCACATCTTCTATGACGATCATCTGCAATTGCTGCGCCGATCGGATTGTTTTGTCGCCCGAAAAATCTGGCCCCGCGCAGAGCGATTGTACCAGGTATTCCTGACGGATCAGGCCGGGGCGATGAAACCGGCAGAACCCAATCCGGGCAAGATCGATCGCGTATTTTCCAAAGCGGTGGAACGGCGAACTCGTGGGCGCGACGGGCTGTATATGCAAAGCCGGTTTCCCCGCCATGGCAGTGAAAACGGTCTGACATCGTCACAATATTCCGTATTCCAAGGCTTTTCGGAACTGTTCGAGGATTTCGAACCTTGGTTGGCCGCAACCACCGGAGCCAGAGTCCACGGGCATCTTTTCGGGCCGGAACGCGCCGAATTTTCGCAAGGAGAAGCCATAACAAATGGTGCCCTCAGCGACAGTGCGGCGCTGCGGGACTACAACCCGACCGCCTTTCTGTCGAACCTGATCTGGAATACGCGCGGTGAACGCCAGTGTTTCCAGTTCAGCCCGCGGGACACTCAGGAAATCAACTGGTTTCTGGCGCGGGACAAGAACGCTCAGATTTCGGTCATCACCGGCGCTTGGGCGATCCCACTGTTCCGATCCAATATGAACTTCTCGGAAATCCGGAGTGAGGCGGCGCGCCTGCAACAAATTGAAACCAAGCAGCTGGAGGTGCTGACATCGGTCTGGACCAAGGCGCGGATGCGCAGTTGGACGTTGGCCGACTTCATTGAATCTCCGATGGATGCCATGCAGGGCATTCTAGAAGAAATCGGCATGCAGCAGACCAGCCATCTGACCGAAGTGCCAACCATGGTCGATCTGTCCGGATTCGGGAAGTTCTTGCAAAACCTCAAGAATCAGGGAATGCACCCATATCTGATGGGTGATTTCCCGGCGGACGATGTGTTCGGTCGCCAGGAAAAGCCATACCGAAAACCGTATCTGGTGCAGTGATTGCCCATGTCAGCCCATTTTGATTACTTCGTCATTCTGGCGGCCATGCGCACAGGTTCGAACCTGCTTGAGGCCAACCTGAATGCGATGGACGGGGTTACCTGTCACGGAGAGGCGTTCAATCCGCATTTTGCGGGCAGCCTTAAATCCGACCACCTGCTCGGCCTGTCGCTGGAAGACCGGGATGCGGACCCCATGCGAATGCTCAAGGCCATCAAATCAGCACCGGGTGACATCAATGGCTTTCGATATTTCGAAGACCATGACCCACGTATCCTGAAACCTATGCTGAACGACCCGCGTTGTGCCAAGATCATTCTGACCCGCAACCCATTGGACAGTTACCTGTCGCTGAAAATAGCACAGAAAACGCAGCAGTGGCTGCTGAAGAATGTGAAACGCCGCGTCGACGCGCAGGTTGACTTTGACGCCGACGAATTTTCGGATTACCTGAACCAGCTGCAAGACCATCAGCTTATGGTGCAACGGCACCTGCAAAAGACAGGCCAAACCGGGTTCTTCATTCACTATGACGACCTGACCGAGCTGGAGGTCATAAACGGGCTGGCTGCATGGTTGGGGGTTGAGGGTCGGCTGACCCGACTGGATGATACCCTGAAACCGCAAAACCCGGCGCCGGCTTTGTCGAAGGTCACCAATCCTGATGAAATGAAACAAGCCCTGTGCGATCAGGATCGGTTCGGATTGCATCGGTCAACAAGCTTTGAGCCCCAGCGCGGCGCGGCTGTACCGCTTTATGTTGCCGCTGCAAGGTCTCCTTTGATGTATTTGCCCATTCGGAGCGGAATAGAGCCTGTTGTCGTGCAATGGCTGGCTGATCTGGACGGATGTCAGACCGACAAGCTGATCACGGATCGAAATCGCAAACAGGTCCGTTCATGGAAACAGGGCCATCCCGGTCATCGGCAATTCACGGTTCTGCGTCACCCTCTGGCCCGGGCACATACGGCGTTTTGCAGTCATATTCTGAATACGGGGCCGGGCAGCTATAAGATGGTGCGGAATTATCTTCGCAACCGGCTCAAGCTGCCGATCCCGGGGCAAGTACGAGACAACAATTATTCTGTCGAACAACACCGCGACGCGTTTTCGGGCTTTCTGGACTTTCTGCGCCTCAACCTCAACGGGCAGACACCGGTCCGTGTGGACGGCACGTGGTGCAGCCAGTCCAGGACGTTGGAGGGAATCGCATCCTTCACCATGCCCGATCTGATTCTGAGAGAAGAGGATCTGATGACGGCCCTGCCGGATCTGGCGCGCAGCATGGGGCATTCAAACCCGCCTCAACCTGGCTCCTGTGCACCGGATGAACCCTACGCTTTGCACCAGATCTACGACGAAAACCTCGAAGCGCTGGCGGTTGACGCCTATCAGCGCGACTATGAAGCATTCGGGTTCAGTGACTGGGCGCCAAAAACGGCCTAAGGTCGCAGGGTTATCAGCGTACCTTTGTTGACCATCGCATAGATCTCTTCGATTTCGTCATTCTTGACCGCGATGCATCCAGCTGTCCAATCCCGCTTCTTTTTTGCGCGTCTCCGCTCAGAACGCAGATTGGGCTCACCGTGGATGAAGATATCCCCACCCGGATCAACGCCCGCAGCCTTGGCTTTGGCGACATCCTGCGAGTTGGGATAAGAAATGCCCAGGGATAGGTGATACCGGCTTCTGGGGTTGCGACGGTCGATCAGATAGGTGCCCTCGGGTGTTCGGCCGTCACCGCGCTGGTTCTTTGTTCCATTCGGGGCAAACCCCAAATCGACGTCATATTCCTTGAGGATCTTTTCGTTGTGCAACAAGTAAAGTTTGCGCGTGCCCTTGTTGACCACCAAAGAGGTCACCTCGGGTCCGTTATAAGTCAGAAATCTTGGGCCGCTAGAGGCACAAGCCGAAAGGCTCAGCGTTGCCAACGCGCCTAAACCGAATACTCGACGATCCATGTTTCACTGCCTGCTCTGCTTTTTTTCGATCATTATGCCAAAAATGAGAAAAACTGAAATCACTTTTTGATGTTCGACTGCTCGGCCAGTCGACGTTCGATGCTTTCCAGCCGTTCCAGAACCTCATCGCGATAGGCATCGGTTTTTACCTCATCCTCAGCATGATGGGCATCCTGCATCGAATTGACGATCAGACCCACCAACAGGTTCACCACCGCAAAGGTCGTGACCATGATGAAGGGAACAAAGAAGACCCAGGCATAGGGATAGACCTCCATCACCGGGCGCACGATACCCATCGACCAGCTTTCCAACGTCATGATCTGGAACAGCGTATAAGCAGACAGGCCCAGATCGCCGAACCAATCCGGGAACGATGCCGAAAACAGCTTGGTCGAGATTACCGCACCGATATAGAACAGAATTGCCATCAGCAGAAACACGCTGGCCATGCCGGGAAGGGCCGAGATGAACCCTTCGACCACGCGACGCAGACGCGGCGCCACGGAAATCACGCGCAACACCCGCAGAATTCGCAGGGCGCGCAGCACCGACAGACCTCCGGCGCTGGGAACCAGGGCAATTCCAACGATCAGGAAATCGAATATGTTCCAGCCATTTGTGAAGAACCTGCGCCCGGTGGCAATCAGTTTCATGGAAATTTCAGCCACAAAGATCGCCAGGCAAAGCCTGTCCAGCGCCACGATCAAGGGGCCGGCCAGTTCCATCAGGGTCGGCGATGTCTCCATCCCCAAAAGAATGGCATTGAAAATGATCACGGCCGTTATGAACCGCCCGAAAACGGGCGCTTCGATAATATTCAGCAAACGCTGTTTGGACCCCATGTGTCAGTTTCCCCGGTAAGATCAAGATGCTGCGTTCAGAACAAACCGCGCAGCAAGTTCCGTGTGTGTTGACCATCGAAATTGGTCAACGACCTGTACCCATTCAAGGGTGTAACCCGCGTTAACCAGCGTTTTCGCATCACGCGCAAAGGTGACGGGATTGCACGAGACATAGGCGATCACCGGGCGTTGCGCCTGTGCAATCTCATCTACCTGAGCTTCGGCACCGGCACGAGGCGGATCCAGAACAATGGCGTCGAAAGATTTCAGCTCGTCCGGCATCAGCGGGCGGCGGAACAGGTCACGGGCCTCGGTCGTTACGCGTTTCAGCCCTTGTGCCCTGCGCCAGCCCTGATCCAGCGCCTCGATCATGGCGGCCTCGCCTTCAACCGCGTGAACTTCGGCGCTTTCCGCCAACGGCAAAGAGAACGTTCCGCTGCCCGCAAACAGGTCAACGATACGTTTCGCACCCCGTGTAGCCTCGGAAACTGCCTTTGACAGAGCCTTTTCTCCGTCCTTTGTTGCTTGCAAGAAAGCCCCGGGGGGTGGCGTGACTCCGGCTGCTCCAAAGCGCTGAACCGGCGCATGCCGCATGGCAATAACCTCGTCATCCCAGCTGAGCCGGGCCAGCCCATGTTTCTCGGTCGCCTGCGCCAACGCCAGTTCCAAGGGGCCGTCCAGCGGTTTGCCACCTGTTACGGCCACATCCAGACCAGCTTCGGACAGTGTGAGCGTGACAGCCAGAACGCCCTTGCGGCTTGCGCCCAGGTTGGCCAGCGCCTCGGCCACCGGAATGGCCGCGATCAAGGCCGGATCAAGCAACCGGCAATCGGGTATCTCGGTGATCGTGCCGGATGCACGACCGTGAAACCCCGCCAACGTGCCCTTTTTTGTACGCCTTACGGCAATCGTAGCCCGCCGACGTGACTGTTCGGGCGATGTGTGTATCGGCCGCAGGGGTGCTTCGAGATCCTGCGCCATCAGCGCCTTGCGGACGACTTGCAATTTCCAGTCGGTCACAAATGCATCGGATGCGTGCTGCAATTGGCAGCCACCGCACGCTTTGTAGTGGCGGCAAGGCGCTTTGACACGGTGTTCGGACGGTGTCTCGACCCGGATATCGGTCAATTGCTGACCGACAAGGGTGCCGCTGACGATTTCGCCGGGAAGGGTACGAGGGGCGTAAACAGGGCCATCGGCAATACCGTCGCCCTGATGTCCAAGCCTTGTGATTGTGAATTGCTGCGTCATGAGAGGCCTGATAGCCGGGCTTTCGCAGCAAAAAAACCCTTATTCCGCAGCTTCCGCCTGAATGAACCCGCCCGACTGGCGGTGCCAGAACCGCGCATACAGGCCGCCCAGGTCCAGCAGCGCCTCATGCGTTCCGGTTTCGACGATCCGGCCCTCGTCCAAAACAACAATCCGGTCCATTTCGCTGAGTGTCGACAGCCGGTGCGCGATGGCCAGAACCGTTTTGCCCTGCATCACCCGATGCAGCGCGGTCTGAATCGAAGCTTCAACCTCGGAATCCAGCGCCGATGTCGCTTCGTCGAGAACCAGAATCGGCGCATCTTTCAAAATGGCGCGCGCCAGAGCGATCCGTTGTCGTTGCCCGCCGCTGAGTTTCACGCCCCGTTCACCCAGATGAGCATCATAGCCTTTTCGACCATGAGCATCTTCAAGACTCAGGATGAAATCATGCGCTTCGGCCTTTTTTGCGGCCTCGATCATCTCGGCCTCTGAGGCGTCCGGCCGGCCATACAGAATGTTCTCACGAGCAGACCGGTTGAACATCGCCGTTTCCTGCGTGACCATACCTATCTGTCGGCGCAGGCTGTCCTGCGTTACCTGAGACACGTCCTGGCCATCGATACAAATGGCGCCACTTTCCCTGTCATAGAGCCTAAGCAACAGTGAGACGAGCGTGGATTTCCCCGCCCCTGATGCACCGACAATGCCCAGTTTTTCGCTCGGGTTGACGGTTAGGCTCAAATCCGTGACGCCACCGATATCGCGACCGTAAGCAAAGCTGACGCCTTCGAAAGAAATCGACCCTTCGGTCACGTCAAGGTCCTTCGCCCCGCGCATATCTTCGACCCGGTCACGCTTGGCCAGCGTTTTCATCCCGTTTTCGATTTCACCGACATTGGCATACAGCCCCATCAGGGTGAAACTGACCCAACCGGTCATCTGAGCAATACGGATCGAAACCGCCCCAGCAGCCACGATATCTCCGGCGGTCGCCATGCCGCCCCGCCACAGCCACAAGGTCGCGCCCAGCAGCAAGACAGGCAGGACTCCGGCCAGCGTCATGAGGATGAACCGGAAACTTGCCGACAACTTACCGAAATCCAGCGATTTTTCACGCAGATCCACCATCGATTCACGCGCCGCCTGATCTTCGAATTCCGAGTGGGCGAACAGCTTCACGGTTTTGATGTTGGTGATCGTATCGACCACCTGCCCGGACACCATCGCCCGCGCCCCGGCCCGCGCGGCGGAACGTTTGCGGATGCGTGGCAGATACCAGCGCACCAGCATGAAATACACCGCCAGCCATGCCGCGAAAGGCAGCATCACCAAATGATGAATAGACCCTAACAAAAGCAAAGACCCCACCAGAGACGCCAGGGCAAACACAATCGCGCTGATCGTTTCCGACACGACCGAGGCCATGGCGTTCGATGTCTGCATCTGCTTTTGCGCGATCCGACCGGCAAAATCATCGTCGAAATAGGTCACCGACTGACCCAAGGTCCAACGGTTCAGCTTGGCCAGAACCAAAGGTGTGATGTTTGGCATGACAATATAATTGTTCGACAAGGATGACAGGCCAAACAGGATCGGGCGAAGCAACATGAAGAAGGCGACCGCACCGAGGATCATCCACATATTTTCAGTGGTCAGAAAGTTCTCGGGCCCGCTGGCGGTCGCTACATCAATCACGCGGCCCAACATCCATGCCGTGACCGCCTCCATCGCGCCCGCGGCGGCCGAGAAGAACGCCGCAACAAACAACATCGGCCACGCCCCGGACAGGCTCCAGCAGATGAACGCCCCCAACGTCTGCGGTGGGGGCGTTTCGGTGTTCCTGAACGGATAGATGAGATCGGCAATCCTCATTCAGCGGCCTCCGGGTTCATGAAGCCACCAGATTGCCGCGCCCAGAATTGGGCGTAAAGGCCACCTTGCGCCAGAAGATCGGAATGCGTGCCTTCCTCGACGATACGGCCTGCATCCATCACCAGAATGCGATCCATCTGCGCGATGGTACTGAGCCTGTGGGCAATGGCGATCACGGTTTTTCCTTGCATCATGCCGTAGAGGGTTTCCTGAATTGACGCTTCGACCTCGGAATCTAGGGCGGATGTCGCCTCATCCAACAACAAGATCGGCGCATCTTTCAGGATCACCCGCGCCAGCGTCACACGCTGCCGCTGGCCACCAGACAGCTTCACCCCCCGTTCACCGACATGCGCGTCGTACCCGGTCCGTCCCTGCGGATCCTGCAAATCGAGGATGAACTCATGTGCTTCGGCCTGTTTGGCGGCGGCGATCATCTGCGCCTCGGACGCATCTGGCCGGCCGTAAAGGATGTTGTCGCGGACCGAGCGATGCAGCAAGGCGCTGTCTTGTTGAACCATACCGATATGGCTGCGCAGACTGTCCTGGGTGACATGCGCAATGTTCTGACCGTCAATGTAAATCGCACCGCGTTCGACGTCGTAGAACCGCAAAAGCAGCTTTACCAGTGTCGATTTGCCAGCACCGGAACGACCGATCAAACCAATCTTTTCGCCGGGCCGGACGGTCAGGTCGATATGGTCCAAACCGCCGGCCTCGCGACCATAGTGATGCGAGAGGTCGCGGATCTGGATCTCACCTTTGGTAAGCCGCAAGGGTTTCGCGTCAGGCGCATCAAGCAAATCGATGGGCTGGGCAATGGTCTCCATCCCCTCGGACACGATACCAAGTTGGCGGAAAAAGCTGGTCAGGGCCCACATGATCCATCCGGTCATGGCATTCAGGCGCAGGGTCAAGGCCGTAGCCGCCGCAACAACACCTACCGAAGCGCTGCCTTGCATCCACAAGGCAATCGCCCAGCCCACAACACCCACGATCAGCATACCGTTCAAAGTGACCAGAACGGCATCCATAATAGTGAAAATCCGCATTTCGATCTGAAATGTCCGACGGGTTTCCTCGATCGCCTCGCGGGCATAGTCCAGCTCTTGCGGGCCATGGGCAAACATTTTGACCGAATGGATGTTGGTATAGCTGTCCACCACCCGCCCCGTGACCGTCGAACGCGCATCCGAGGCCGCTTTTGACGCCGGACCAACACGCTGAACGGTCCAGCGCACCAGCATGGCGTAGAATCCGAACCAGATCAGCAGCGGGATCAACAGACGCGGATCCGCCGCGTACAGCAGGATCGCCGCACCGATCAAATAGGCCAGCGAAAAGGAAATCGCGTCAAAAACCTGAAACACTACTTCACCCGCCGCAGGAGGTGTCTGCATGATCCGGTTGGCAATCCGCCCGGCAAAGTCGTTCTCGAACCAGCCAACCGACTGACGCAACACGTGTTTGTGCGCACGCCAACGGATCAGCGTACCAAAGTTCGGCAAAATCGTATTGTTCAGCAGAAGTACGTCGACCAAATGCAGAAGCGGACGCAACAGCAACACAAAGGCTGCCATCAACAACAATTCCGTTCCGTGATTTTGCCAGACCTCTGCCGGCGTGCCGCCCAACAGATCCACTACGCGACCCATGTAGTAGATCAGCCCGATTTCAACACCCGCGACGATTATGGAAACCAGCGCCGCCCAGAAAAATACCTGGAAAAAGGGCCGCGAATAATCCAGCATGAAGGGCCACAACCGCGTCGGCGGTGCGTCAGCCTCACGATAGGCAACAAAAGGGTCAACAAGGTTTTCGAAATAGCGAAACATGGAAAGTGCTCCGATTGAGCAGGAAAATAGACGTGCGAAGAAAGATGGCGCCCGAACACCACCCTTTACGGGGCAGGTGTCCCGGCTTTAGCCGAACCAGATCCCGTAATACATTCGCATTCCTCCATCCATGTGACAGGCGAACCTAAGCACAAAGGATCCGAGATGTCATCCCCTTTTGAGACTTCGCGCTAATGTGCCAGCAACTCTTCGCGTGACAGCGCAAAACCGGATGCGATCCAGCGTTTTTCCAGCTCAGCCAGCTTCTTGCCCAGCGCCGGGCCGGTGAAGTTGGGGATCAGATCTCTGGCCTGGACAGGGAAACGCGCTGCTGCGCCTGCATGCAGATCGCGCCGCAAATCTTCGGACCAGGGTTGTTCCAGAAAGGCGCAGCGCAAAAGCGTCTCGTGCAACCCCCCTTCATCGCCATAACGGTATCCCAGTTCAGCAATACTGGTTGTGGACTGTGCCTCTTCACGCATCCTGATCAGGCGTTGCAACTGCGAACGGCTCAACCGCAATGTCGCGGCTTCATCGGGCGAGGCAATGGCTGCGAGGCGTCGCACCGGATCGGGATCGGCTCCAGCTGCCTGTTCCAGCGCGATCAAAGGGGCCAAAGACCGATCGTCCGCCCCCGGCAACACCCGGGCCAAAACACCGGTACTGCGCATGGTCGCAACGGCAGGGGCCGGATCAGGTGACGCCAGCAATTTCAGCAGCTCTGCCCCGATCCGCTCGCGCGACAACGACTCCAGCCCGTCAAGATTGGCGCCGATGGCGGCCAGGGCATCGGGGTCGAAACCGCCATCCGGATCCCCGTACCAGGCGTGAAAACGGAAGTAGCGAAGCGAACGGAGATAGTCTTCGCGAATGCGGTTCTCGGCGGTTCCAATGAACCGCACCAACCGGGCCTCAAGGTCGGGAAGACCATTGAGAGGGTCCAGCACGGTGCCATCGGGTTGGGCATAGAGCGCGTTCATGGTGAAATCCCGTCGCGCCGCGTCTTCTTCGACGTGATCGGAAAATGCCACGACCGCGCGGCGGCCATCGGTTTCCACGTCACGGCGGAAGGTGGTGACCTCGTGCGGGATGCCCGCGCTGACCACTGTGATCGTACCATGCTCGATGCCGGTCGGAATGGCCCTGAGCCCGGCAGCCTGCGCCAGTTCGACGATCTGCTCGGGCCTTGCATCGGTGGCAATGTCGATATCCGACACTGGTGCGCCAAGCAGCGCGTTGCGCACGCATCCACCCACGAAAAGCGCCTGAGCCCCGGAAGAGGTCAGAGCCGAACAGACCCTTTGCGTCGCTGGTTCACTGATCCATGCTTCGTCAATCTGCATCATTCATTCACCCGTGCAGCAAGCCCGCGCAATATGCGGGCGGTCGCGCCCCAAATGTAATAGGGGCCGTACGGAACTGCGTAGTATCTGCGTCTCTGGCCGCGCCATCGGCGCGACTCGATCAGATAATTCTCAGGATTCAAAAGATGGGCAAGGGGGGTCGCGAAAACTTCGTCCACTTCGCCGGGTTCAGGCACGGGTTGGAACCTGTCCCGCAAAACCGCGACAACCGGTGTCACAGTGAACGAGGTCACGGTCTCATGCGTCGGCAGAAATCCCAGGATCTCGGGCATTTCCGGGGGCAGGCCGATCTCTTCCTCAGCTTCCCGCAGCGCCGCAGCCGTAACGTCAGCATCGGTTTCGTCCTGTTTGCCACCGGGAAAGGCGATCTGGCCCGGGTGATGCTTCAGCGCGGATGAGCGTTTGGTCAGGATGACCTGCGGTGTGTCATCAGCCAGTGAAATGGCCACCAGAACACCGGCGGGTCGCAACCGTCGTCCGGGCGGCAGAACGGTATCCGGGTTCAGGTCAAAGTCGCTGGACCCGTGACCGGGGCGGCGCAGGGCCGCCCGGATCTTTTCAACCGGGTCATGCACCTTTGGGGTCTTCGGCATCGAACCCGACAGTTGCCGGGTCCAACACATAATGAGCCCCGCAGAACTGACAATCCGCGGTGACTTCGCCCTCGGGCGTGGTCATCTTTTCGATATCCTTGGCCGAATAGATCGACAGGCTCTGTCGCACACGATCCTCGGAACAGGTGCAGCCAAATTGAACGGACTGCGCATCATAGACACGCGGCTGTTCCTCGTGAAACAGGCGAACCAGAAGGTCGGTCGGCGCAACAGAGGGGCCGATCATCTCCAAATCCTCGACGGTATCCAGCAGGATATTGACGCGACCCCAGTTTTCACCTTCTTCGCCATCGACCAGATCGGCAGCGGTCAGGATGTCACCGGTTCCTTCACCCGACGCGGCAAAGGGCGACGCTTTGGGCATGTGTTGCAGCATGATGCCGCCTGCACGCCAATGCTCGCCCACGCCCGGCTCGGTCGATTTGCCGAAGCTCAGCGAAAACCGCGTCGGCAGCTGTTCGGATTGCGCGAAATATGCCTCGGCGCAGGCGCTCAGCGATCCACCGGCCAGCGGAGTGATGCCCTGATACGGCTGCGTGCCCTCTCCCTGATCGATCATGATGGCAAAATACCCTTCGCCCACCTGATCGAAAGGCGTAGAATTGGAAAGCCGGTCCCGGTCAAAGCTGGCATAAGCCCGTATCTGGGCGGGCTGGCCCTCTTCCTGCGGCGCATAATAGTCGGTTGCGATCATGCGCACCGCCCCTTTGGACTGTACCTGCAACGACAGTTTCCAGCGCAACGCAACCGTTTGGCCGATCAACGCGGTCAGCAAGGCCATCTCGGCCACAAGCGCCTCGACCTGCTCGGGATAGTCATGCTGTTTCAGGATACCATCCAGCACGCCATCCAGACGGGCCACGCGGCCGCGCATGTCGGATGCATCAAGTTGAAAGGGCAGGACGGTATCGTCCCACGCGATTTTTGTTCCAAGAGACATGGGGTTTCCTTACACGCCACGGGTTGGCATACCGGCACCATATAGGTCGTACAGATCGGGTTGAAAGGGGCCATACATGATCAGGCGGTTCGGTGAAACCCCCGAGACGGGGCGGAAATACACCCGAAGGGTTGGCGTATATGCCCTTTTGCCACGTGGCGGCCAATTGCTGTTGACCTGTCAGACCGAACCGGGCCCGGATCTGCAATTGCCGGGTGGAGGCATCGATCCGGGCGAATCACCGATTTCGGCCTTGCATCGCGAAGTCTATGAAGAAACCGGGTGGCATGTTGCCAACCCGCGTCGCATCGGCGCTTTTCGCCGGTTCACCTATATGCCCGAATACGATCTGTGGGCCGAAAAGGTCTGCCTGATCTACCGCGCCCGTCCCGTACGCCGCAAAGGCCCGCCGAGCGAGGCATTCCACGAAGCACTGTGGATGGAAGCCGCCGATGCCGTTGAATTGCTGGGCAATGACGGTGACCGGCACTTTGCGGAAATGCATCTCAGTTCGCTTTAAGGCCCGTAATATTCAAAGAAAACGGCGGATACGTCATCCCCAATGCCATCTTTGGGCGAAATCTCCTGGGTCAATCGCCAGAACATGTCGTCCAGAAACTCCGACCCGCCCTTTTCAGAAATGCACTGCTGGGCCATCTGTCGCAAACCGTCTTCCTCCAGCAAACCGCCTTCGGCAAGCTGACATTCGGTAAATCCGTCCGAATACACCAACAGTTTGTCGCCGGGTTTCATGTGAATCTCGATTTGCTGAAAACTCGCATCTTCGATCAGCCCGATCGGCAACCCGCCATCGCCCAGAAATTCAGTGCTGCCATCCTGCCGCAGCAGAAGCGGATGCGGATGCCCGGCCTGCACCATTTTGAGATGCCCGTTTCGAAGATCCACAATGGCGTAGACCATCGTGAAATATTCCTCGATCCCTTCATCCGCCATCAATCGGGAATTGAGCATGCTTGCGACGTCTTCCGGAGGCAGCAGTGCGTAGAATTTGTTGAACCTCTTCTCCATTGCGAGGTTTTGATCGAAATGCTTGCTGGAAAGATAACCGCCCAGACGCGCCGTCATCATGGCCGAGGTGATGCCATGCCCGGATACATCTATGCTGTAGAACCCCAGCCGATTGACCCCGGGTGAGAACATGCCAACAAGGTCCCCACCGATATGGCCGCAGGGTTTCAACAACAGGCTGACCCGGGATTTTCCAAAGCTCCGCGTAAATTCCGGGACCAGCGATTCCTGGATTTTTCGGGCCTGAATGAGGTCCTTGTCGATCGCGTCATGCGCCAGCCTGAGTTCTTCCAGCGCGGATTCGATCAGGCGGTTTTTCTGTGAAAGCTCGCGCTGCATGTCCAGAATGCGCGCGCCTGCGGATATGCGCGCCCGCAATTCATCCGCCTCAAGGGGTTTGATCAGAAAATCGTCTGCCCCGGCATCAAGTCCGCGCGCAACCTCCTGCTTTTCACTTTTGGAAGTCAGAAGGATGAAATAACAATATTGATCGGTATCCAGGGCGCGAAACGCATTGCAGAACTCAAGCCCGCTCATCCCCGGCATGACCCAATCGCTGAGAACAAGATCGGGCGGATCGTCTAGACAATGCGCCAGGGCGGCATCGCCCGTATCGGCCTCGACCACCTCAAAGCCCCATTTTCTGAGCGATGCGACCAGGATGCGCCGCTGCAGACGGCTGTCATCAACCACCAGCACTTTACGGATCGCGCCGAAATCCAGATCTGATCTGGTTTCCTCAAGACTCGCCCTTGGCACCATTTACCCTCTGACCTGATGCGTTCATTCACACAGGGCGATCCTAGTAGCGACGGTTTTAACATCCGGTGAAGACCGAAGGCCTCAATCCCGCTTGGCCGTTAACCCGGTTTTTACTGGTGTTGCCTATTCCTGAAAACGCATGTTCAACGGCAGGTGACGCGGTATGATCCACTGGGGCAGAGTCCGACAATTGCGGGACGAGGTTGGCCCGGATGAGTTTGATGAGGTGGTCGACATCTTTCTGGAAGAAGTGCAGGAGGTCATCGCCCGCCTGCATCAGGATACAAGCCGGACCGAGCTGGAACAGAATCTGCACTTCCTGAAGGGCAGCGCGCTCAGTCTTGGATTCGACCAGTTCTCGAAACTCTGTCAGGACGGCGAACGGCAGGCGGCCGCGGGTCAGGGCGAGGATGTCGATCTGCCCGCTATTCTGGCCGTATTTGACAGCTCGAAACAGAAATTCGAGGCTGAGCTGCGCCAGAATCTGGATTAAATCACGAACTGCGCCAGCGTTTCGTCTTCGGTTATATCGGTGTAGGTGAACCCTGCCTCATCCAGATGCGCAAACAGACGCATGAAGTTCTCAGGCTTACGGGTTTCAATCCCGATCAGGACCGAACCGAAATTGCGGGCCGATTTTTTCATGTATTCAAAGCGGGCGATATCGTCCTCGGGGCCGAGAATACCCAGAAACTCTTTCAACGCGCCGGGGCGCTGCGGCAGGCGCAGGATGAAATACTTCTTCACTCCGGAATAGCGTTGGGCGCGTTCTTTGACCTCGGGCAGGCGTTCGAAATCGAAATTGCCACCGGATGTCACGCAGACCACGGTCTTGCCCCGCACAAAGCTTTGAATATCGCCCACCGCTTCGATCGCCAGCGCGCCGGCGGGCTCCAGAACGATGCCTTCGACATTCAGCATCTCGATCATGGTGGTGCAGATTCGGTCCTCGGACAGAACCAGCACATCCGACAGGTGGCTTGATTTCAACAATTCGAACGGTTTCTCGCCGATGCGGCCGACCGCAGCGCCATCGACGAAGGTATCCACATGATCCAGCGACACTGGATGCCCCGCAGCCAGTGCAGCGCGCAAACAGGCACCACCAGCCGGTTCGACAAACAGACAATGGCTGCGATCCCCGAACCATGTTGCCACGCCCGAGGACATGCCGCCGCCGCCAACCGGCAAAACGACGTGATCCGGCACACCGCCCATTTGCTCTTCGATCTCGACCGCCAGTGAGGCCTGGCCTTCAATGACATCAGCGTCATCGAAGGGTGACAGGAAATACCCGCCCTGCTGCGCGCACCATGCTTGCGCGGCGGCCAGAGTATCGTCGAAATAGTCGCCAGTCAGGTGGATCTCGATATTGTCGCCGCCGAAAATGCGGGTCTTTTGAATTTTCTGCTGCGGCGTCGTCACCGGCATGAAGATCACTCCGCGCACGTCCAGATGCTTGCACATGAACGCCACGCCCTGCGCGTGGTTGCCAGCACTGGCACAGACGAACAGGTCCTGCCCCTGCTGCTTGCGCATGGCATTGAACGCACCACGGATCTTGTAAGACCGCACTGGGCTGAGGTCTTCGCGCTTGAGCCAGATATCGGCCCCATAACGGTCAGACAAATGGGCATTCCGTTGCAACGGTGTTGCCGGAAACACGGTGCGCATCGCCTGTTCGGCAGCGCGGGCGCAGGTCATGAAATCAGTCATGTCGATTTCCCTGCCCCATCATCGCGATAAGGGCAAGGAATACATATGTGTACGCCGCTCAGGACAGTTCGCGTTTTTCGATGAAGATTCCGTACATCGTGGTCAGGATACTGACATTGATCATCGGCAGAATGAGCGTGCCAAAGAACACGGTCAGCAATACGCCCAGCACAGGTATTATTGCCAGAAGGGCGAAAGCCAGCTGCACCAGAATCTGGAAAAGGAGGGCGACGAGTAGCAGCAACAAGATTGCACCGCTGACCCCGGACGTGTTGTTCCATGCCTCACCGATCGATATGGGATTTCCTATCGCCGCCGCGGGCAGAATAATTGACAGGCGATAGAAGCACACGACCAGAAAAACGGTGTAAACAATCATCAGAATGAACCAAAGCCCCGCAAGACCTTCGCCTTGTGCAGCAGCGACCAGACCCATGGGGATATAAGCGATCACCATCAAAATCCCCAACATCAGAAAGCGACCGAAATAGGCAAGAATCCTGTCGAAGCGGAATGTCGGGAGTATTCCCGTGGGATACTCCTCCAACAGGATGAAGCGGTGCCATGACACCGCAATCCAGAACATCGTGACGGACATTACCGCCAGCAAAACGACCACAAAAACAAATACTGAACCTGCGGTTGCACCTGACGGCAACGCGCCTGCGTTGTCTTCAAGTGCCTCAAGCGGAATACCAAGCGCCAAGAACACGCCCACGATGATGATTGTCGCAATAAGAGCAGGGCCAACCGTAATCTGCAGCACCTGCTTGATGTTTCCAAATACCATCCGCACAGAATGCAAGAAAATCTGCCATCCCAACATTTGAAACCGCCCCTTCAACCAATGCTTGTTATTCTCTGCACCCGTTTCACCCCAATTCAGGTACTGCGTCAATCCTCACAACTTGCCCCCGCGCGCAAAACCCGCTAGGGGCCAATCGTTCTACGCATAAAGGGAAGTCAGATGTCCGCGCCCAAGAAAGTTGTTCTGGCCTATTCCGGTGGCCTTGATACCTCGATCATCCTGAAATGGTTGCAGACCGAATATGGTTGTGAGGTCGTCACCTTCACCGCCGATCTGGGTCAGGGTGAAGAGCTGGAGCCAGCCCGCAAAAAGGCCGAGCTGCTGGGGATCAAGCCCGAGAACATCTATATCGAGGATATCCGCGAAGAATTCGTGCGCGACTTCGTCTTCCCGATGTTCCGCGCCAATGCGCAGTACGAGGGTCTGTACCTTCTGGGCACGTCCATCGCGCGCCCCCTGATTTCGAAACGTCTGGTCGAAATCGCCGAAGCCACCGGCGCGGATGCCGTCGCGCATGGCGCAACCGGTAAGGGCAACGATCAGGTGCGGTTCGAACTGGCGGCCTATGCGCTGAACCCCGACATCAAGGTGATCGCACCCTGGCGCGAATGGGATTTGACCAGCCGCACCAAGCTGCTGGAATTCGCAGAACAGAACCAGATCCCGATTGCCAAGGACAAGCGCGGCGAGGCGCCCTTCTCGGTCGATGCCAACCTGCTGCACACCTCGTCCGAGGGCAAGGTTCTGGAAGACCCCGCCGATATGGCGCCCGACTATGTCTATCAGCGCACCGTCCACCCCGAGGACGCGCCGAACGAGCCGGAATTCATCGAGATCGGCTTTGAAAAAGGTGACGCGGTCAGCATTAATGGCGAGGCGATGAGCCCCGCGACCATCCTGACCAAGCTGAACGAATATGGCGGCAAGCACGGCATCGGCCGTCTGGACCTTGTCGAAGGTCGCTTTGTTGGCATGAAGTCGCGCGGTATCTACGAGACGCCGGGCGGCACCATCCTGCTTGAGGCGCATCGCGGCATCGAATCCATCACCATGGACCGCGGCGCGATGCATCTGAAGGACCAGTTGATGCCGCAATATGCGGAACTGATCTACAACGGCTTCTGGTACTCGCCTGAACGTGAAATGCTGCAAGCCGCCATCGACAAGAGCCAGGAACACGTCACCGGCACCGTGCGGGTGAAACTGTACAAGGGTCTGGCCTCGACCGTGGGCCGCTGGTCGGATCACTCGCTGTATTCCGAGGCGCATGTGACCTTCGAAGAAGACGCGGGTGCCTATGATCAGAAAGACGCCGCGGGCTTCATCCAACTGAACGCGCTGCGGCTGAAACTGCTGGCCGCGCGCGACAAGCGGTTGTCCAAGTGACCGAAGATGACGGTCTGAACGATGAACTGGAAATGTTCATCGAAGCGCAGGATACGGTCTGGGCCGATGTCCTGCGCGAACTGGAACAGGGGCAGAAGACCAGCCACTGGATGTGGTTCGTGTTTCCGCAACTGGCCGAGCTGGGCCAGTCCCATATGGCGCAGCTTTACGGCATCGAAGATCTGGACGAAGCCACGCGCTATCTGAACCACCCGGTACTGCGCCACCGTCTGACGCAAGCGGCCTCGTTGATGTTGCTGCATCAGGGGCGCGACGCCACCGACATTCTGGGCGGAGTTGACGCGAAAAAGCTTCGCTCTTCGATGACATTGTTTTCCTCGGTGGCAGATGCTCCGGCCGAGTTTCAGGCAATTCTTGATGCTTTCTACGATGGCGAGCCTTGCGCGCGAACCGTTGAGAGCCTTGGCGCATCGTGATCGGAAGTTCCAGTCGGGTCAGCCTTGCCTGTTCGATACCTGACGTTTTACGCATTCGGAAACTGCGAAAGGAACCCGGATGCTTCAGCATATCGCCGACGAAATTCAAAAAGGCCTGAACGGCAAAACCTTTGACGGCTCATTGAAATTCGATTGTGGCGAGGACGGCGTGATTGTTCTGGCCGACAGTCAGGCATCGACACAGGACCAGGAAACGGATTGCACGATCCGCATCTCGCAGGACAACCTGACCAAGCTTCTGACCGGAAAACTGAACCCGATGACAGGTGTCGCTTTGGGCAAGCTCAAAATCTCGGGCAATATGGGCGTTGCGATGAAACTGGGGCAGTTGCTGGGTTAAGCCGAAGGCGGGTTCACCGCGGAATTCCACCTCGCCGGGGCGCCCTATCCCACCGCCAAGACGGCCTGCGCAAGCTGTTCCACCGACATCCGCCGCCGATAAACTTGCCTCACCAGCCCGTGACATCAGATGTCAGGCAATTGAATGTCATTCGGGTTCGAGTCACCTTGGTGCCGAAAGGAGACCCGACATGTCACGAACCGCTTTTCTGGAAGCCTTCAAACCGGCCATTCTGTTCACCCTGATCACGTTGGCTGCGATGTTGCGCGCTCTGCCCGCCCCCGCGGCAGGGACCGAAACGCTGACAGTTGCGGGGGGCTGTTTCTGGTGTGTCGAGTCCGATTTTGAATCGGTACCGGGCGTTGTCGGGGCCGTGTCGGGCTATACCGGCGGCAAATCGGCCAACCCCACCTATGATCAGGTCTCCAAAGGTGGAACCGGCCATTATGAAGCGGTTCAGATCACTTTCGATCCGGCCCGGGTGTCACGTGAAACGCTTCTGAACATGTTCTTCCGCTCGGTTGACCCCACGGATGCCGGTGGTCAGTTCTGCGACCGGGGCGACAGCTATCGAACCGCAATTTTCGTCTCTAACGCGGGCGAAAAGGCGTTGGCGGAACAGGCAAAGAAAGACGCAGAACGGGCATTGGGCCAAAAGGTGGTCACCCCGATCCTGAACGCGGGCACGTTTTACCCTGCCGAGGCCTATCATCAGGATTACTACAAAGGGAACAAGCTGATCTTTACCCGCTTTGGGCCCAAACGTCAGCAAAACGCCTATAAAGCATATCGCAAAGCCTGTGGCCGTGACGCGCGTGTCAAACAGCTTTGGGGTTCAGATGCGCCTTTTGCCGGTTCTTAATCGAAGGTCGCGTCGCGCACTTCTCTCAGATCTGGAATAACATCCGCAGTCCCGTGCCGCGTGACCATCAGAGCAGCGGCGCGGTTCGCTTGAAGAATGGCCTGTTCCATCGGCATTCCCCGATCCATTCCAGCCAGCACGTAGCCGGTAAAAGTATCACCTGCCCCGGTGGTATCCACGGCCTGCACCTTGTGGGCCGAAAATTCCACCGGGTCATTGCCCTGCTGCAAATACCGTGCCCCTTTTGAGCCCAGCGTGACAATGACATGCCGTACCGGCAGGTCAGCCGCACCCATCCCGGTTTCCTGCCGCAATTGTTCGGCCTCGATCTCGTTCAGGATCAGGAAATCCAAATAGGGCAAAACCGCCTGAACCGCCTGTGCCTGAAAGGGTGCAGCGGCATAACACACGGTCAATCCAAGTTTACGCCCGAACTGCGCGGCTTCGACCTGTGCGTTGGTTTCATTCTGCAAAATCAGCAGATCACCGGTGCTAGCCGATGACAGCGCCCGCCCCAGATGGCTGATATCCAAGGCATGGTTAGCCCCCGGATAGAGGATGATCAGGTTCTCACCCTCGGCGTCCACCGCAATGATCGCGTGCCCCGTCGGCAGATCCACCTCAGAGATATAGCGTGTGTCCACGCCATATTCCGTCAGTCGATCCTTCGCCCAGCGCCCATCATGCCCAACGGCGCCGATATGGCTGACGCGTGATCCGGCCCGCGCAGCCGCCACTGACATATTGGCACCTTTTCCGCCAAGAAACCGGTCCAGCCCGTGGGCGGCCAGAGTTTCCCCTGGCGCAGGCAGATGCGGCAGGTCATAGACCATATCCGCGTTGATCGAGCCGAGGTTCCAGATTGTCATAACTTATCCGATGTCGCACGAGGCCAGAATGGCCATGTTCAGAATATCGTTCGCGGTTGAGACGGTCGAGCAAATCTGAATCGGCTTGTCGACGCCCGACAGGATCGGCCCGATCACGGTGGCACCGCCCATTTCCTGCATCAGCTTGGTCGAAATCGACGCTGAGTGTCGTGCGGGGACGATCAGGATGTTCGCAGGCCCAGTCAGGCGTGAAAACGGATAAGCCGCTTGCTGATCCACGTTCAGGGCAACATCCACTGTCATTTCGCCCTCATACTCGAAATCGACACCGCGCTGGTCCAGAACCGCCGGCGCTCGGTGCATCTTCTCGGCACGTTCCGAAACCGGGTATCCAAATGTCGAGAAGCTGACAAAAGCAACCCGGGGCTCCAGACCCATATGTCGGGCCACTGCAGCGGAACGTTCGGCAATGTTGGCCAAATCGTTTTCATCCGGCCATTCATGCACCAGTGTATCACCGATCAGAACGATCCGGCCTTTATGCAGAAGTGCCGTCACACCGGCAGCACCATGGGCGGCATCGGCGTCGAATACATGATTGATACGATCAATTACGTGTGCCGATTTTCGTGTTGCACCTGTGACCAACCCGTCTCCGTGGCCATGAGCCAGCATCAGGGATGAGAACACATGGCGGTCCCGCGCGGCCAGTCGGTGAATATCCTTGCGGTCAAAGCCTTTACGCTGCAAACGCTCATAGAGGAAATTCGAATAGGTCTCGAGATGCGCGGTGTTGGCAGCGTTCACAACCTCGATTTCCCGCACAGCATCACCAAGACCGGTGGCTTCCAGTTTGTCTTTAACATCATCTGCCCGACCGACCACGAGCGCCTTACCAAAGCCTGAACGTTGGTACATGACGGCGGCACGCAGCACGCGGGGATCATCGCCCTCGGCAAAAATCATGCGGCTTTGCGCCTGTCGCGCCCGGGCATTCAGCCCGCGCAGGATGCTTGCGGTCGGGTCCATCCGGGACTTCAGGCTCAGCTCATATGCGTCCATGTCGATGATCGGACGGCGGGCCGCGCCGGTATCCATTCCCGCCTTGGCAACAGCGGGCGGGATACGGTGGATCAGGCGCGGATCAAACGGCGTGGGAATGATGTAGTCGCGCCCGAAGGTCAGCGATTTGCCATAAGCCATCGCGACCTCATCCGGTACGTCTTCGCGCGCCAGATTGGCCAGTGCATGGGCACAGGCGATCTTCATCTCGTCATTGATGGCACGCGCGTGAATGTCCAGCGCGCCGCGGAACAAATAGGGAAAGCCCAGAACGTTGTTGACCTGGTTGGGATAGTCGCTGCGCCCGGTCGCCACGATGGCGTCCACACGGACCTCGTGCGCCTCTTCCGGGGTGATTTCCGGATCGGGGTTGGCCATGGCGAAGATCACCGGATTGTCGGCCATGCTTGCGACCATCTCCTGCGTGACCGCGCCCTTGACCGACACGCCCAGAAACACGTCCGCGCCCTTCATGGCCTCTTCCAGAGTCCGCAGATCCGTGGTGATCGCATGTGCCGATTTCCACTGGTTCATGCCCTCAGTCCGGCCCTGATAGATGACGCCCTTTGTGTCGCAGACGATGCAGTTTTCATGGCGGGCGCCCATCGCCTTGAGCAATTCGATACAGGCGATCCCCGCCGCCCCGGCCCCGTTCAGAACGATCTTCACATCCTCGATCTTCTTGCCCGAGATATGCAGCGCGTTGATCAGCCCGGCCGCACAGATCACGGCCGTGCCGTGCTGGTCGTCGTGAAAGACGGGGATGTCCATCTCTTCCTTCAGGCGCTGTTCGATGATGAAACACTCGGGCGCTTTGATATCTTCAAGGTTAATGCCACCAAAGGTCGGCCCCATCAGTCGAACCGCCCGGCAGAATTCATCCGGGTCTTCGGTGTCCAGCTCGATATCGATCGAGTTCACGTCGGCGAACCGCTTGAACAGAACGGATTTCCCCTCCATCACCGGTTTCGAGCCCAGCGCGCCAAGGTTGCCAAGACCCAGAACCGCCGTCCCGTTCGAGATCACAGCGACCAGATTGCCCTTGTTGGTATAGTCATACGCGGTTTCCGGCGCCTCGGCGATGGCTTCACATGGGACGGCCACACCCGGGCTGTAGGCCAATGACAGATCCCGCTGCGTGGTCATCGGGACGGTGGCCTGCACCTCCCACTTGCCGGGGGTCGGGTCGAGGTGAAAGGCCAGCGCCTCTTCTTTGGTAATCTTCGCTTTGGGCATCGGATATGTCGTTTCTTTACATCTGTTGGGCTTTTGCCTCATAGCGCAGGCAAAGGCGCGTCTCAACGACAATACGTTTTCACCTTTCGTCGCAGGGGCCGGGTTTGTAAGGTCGCGCCGGAATACGCCAGAGGGGAGCAGCCTTGTCCAACGTCACGCCGATGATGGCGCAATATCTGGAAATCAAAGAGGCCCACGCAGATGCCCTGCTGTTTTACCGCATGGGCGACTTCTACGAGATGTTCTTTGAAGACGCCGTGAACGCCGCCGAGGCGCTGGACATCGCCCTGACCAAACGCGGCAAGCACAATGGCGAAGACATTCCGATGTGCGGAGTGCCGGTGCATTCGGCCGAAGGCTATCTGCTGACGTTGATCCGCAAGGGCTTTCGCGTCGCCGTCTGCGAACAGATGGAAAGCCCGGCCGAGGCCAAGAAAAGAGGCTCTAAATCGGTGGTAAAGCGCGATGTGGTGCGCCTTGTCACCCCCGGCACCCTGACCGAGGACGCGCTGTTGGAGGCGCGCCGCCACAACTTTCTGGCCGCCTATGCCGAGGTGCGCGACGAGGCCGCGCTGGCCTGGGCGGACATATCGACCGGGGCGTTTCACGTGATGCCGCTGACCTCGGTCCGGCTGAGCCCCGAGCTGGCCCGGCTGGCCCCGTCGGAACTGATCGTGGCCGACAGCGTGCAGGAAAAACTGAATGAGCCGGTCAGCGATTTGGGTATTTCTCTCACCCCTGTCGGACGGGCCAGTTTTGACAGCACGGCGGCTGAAAAACGCATCTGCGGGTTGTTTCACGTGGGCGCGCTGGACGCGTTCGGAAGCTTTGGACGCGCCGAAGTGTCCGCGATGGGCGCGCTGATTGATTATCTGGAGATCACACAGAAGGGCAAATTGCCCCTGTTGCAAACGCCGCTGAAAGAATCCGAAGATCGCGTCGTGCAGATCGACGCGGCCACCCGCCGCAACCTTGAACTGACACGATCTTTGTCGGGCGGGCGGGCCGGATCGCTGCTGTCGGTGGTGGACCGGACCGTAACCCCGGGCGGTGCGCGCCTGCTGGAACAACGCCTGTCCAGCCCCTCGCGCAATCTGGATGTCATCCACGCGCGGCTGGACGCGGTCGATTTTGTCGCCCAGGACAGCCTGATCACCGCCGATCTGCGCGAGGCGCTGCGCAAGACGCCCGATCTGGACCGCGCCTTGTCGCGCCTGTCGCTGGACCGAGGCGGCCCGCGCGACTTGGCCGCCATCCGCAACGGGCTGGCGCAGGCGCAGGCAATTGCCGAGATCTGTGCCGGTCAGGACCTGCCGGTGCTTCTGGCGACCGCGGCGCAGAACCTCGTGGGCTTCGACGATCTGCTCGACCTGCTGGATCAGGCGCTGGTCGCCGACCCGCCGCTGCTGGCGCGCGATGGCGGCTTCATCGCGCCGGGCTTTGACGCCGAACTGGACGAGGCCCGCACCCTGCGGGACGAAGGCCGCTCGGTCATTGCCGGGTTTCAGCAGAAATACACGGAACATACCGGCATCGCCTCGCTGAAAATTAAGCACAACAACGTGCTGGGCTATTTCATCGAAACCACGGCCACCCATGCCGAGAAGATGCTGAACCCGCCATTTTCCGAGACCTATATCCATCGTCAGACCACCGCCAACCAGGTGCGCTTCACCACGGTTGAGCTCAGCGAGATCGAAACCCGCATCCTGAACGCCGGCAACCTGGCTCTTGAAATCGAAAAAAGGCTCTATCAAAGGCTTTCTGATGAGATTTTGAGCTTCGCTGCGCGACTTAATCAAGCCGCCCGAGGGCTGGCCGAACTGGATCTGACCACCGCGCTGGCAGATCTGGCCCGAGGAGAAAACTGGTGCAGACCACAGGTAGACGCCTCCCGGGCGTTCAGCGTTCAGCGCGGTCGGCATCCGGTGGTAGAGCACGCGCTGCGCCAGCAAAACGGTAATGCCTTCATCGCCAATGACTGCGACCTCAGCGCAGAGGACGGCGCTGCCATCTGGTTGCTGACCGGCCCCAACATGGCCGGTAAGTCGACCTTCCTGCGCCAGAATGCGCTGATCGCCCTGTTGGCCCAGATGGGCAGCTACGTCCCGGCCGAGCAGGCTCATATCGGCGTGGTCAGCCAGCTTTTCAGCCGCGTGG
This sequence comes from Ruegeria sp. H8, assembly GCF_056532905.1. Classification (NCBI taxonomy): domain Bacteria; kingdom Pseudomonadati; phylum Pseudomonadota; class Alphaproteobacteria; order Rhodobacterales; family Roseobacteraceae; genus Ruegeria; species Ruegeria sp. H8. Next base: position 313,801 of record NZ_JBQFNY010000003.1, read on the forward strand.
GCGCCTCTGACGATCTGGCGCGGGGCCGGTCGACATTCATGGTCGAGATGGTCGAAACCGCCGCCATCCTCAACCAGGCCGATGACCGGGCGCTGGTGATCCTCGACGAAATCGGGCGTGGCACCGCCACCTATGACGGCCTGTCCATCGCCTGGGCCACGCTGGAACATCTGCACGCCGCCAACCGCTGCCGTGCGCTGTTCGCCACGCATTACCACGAGCTGACCGCGCTGGCCGGCAAGCTGGAAGGCGTCGAAAACGCCACCGTCGCGGTCAAGGAATGGGACGGCGAGGTGATCTTCCTGCACGAGGTCCACAAGGGCGCCGCCGACCGCTCCTATGGCGTGCAGGTCGCGCAATTGGCCGGGCTGCCCGCATCCGTGGTCGAACGCGCCCGCGTGGTTCTGGACCAGTTGGAGAAAACGGAACGTGAGGGCGGCAAGCAGAAGGCGCTGATTGACGATCTGCCGCTGTTTTCCGCCGCACCGCCCCCGCCGCCGGTCCCGAAAGCGTCGCCCGTCACCGATATGCTGGATCAGATCCTGCCGGACGAGCTGACCCCGCGCGAAGCCCTCGATCTGATCTACAAACTGAAAGAGGCGGCCAGATCCTGACCGCCCCTTCATCTTTTCCCAAATACTCTCGCCGAAGGCACGCGCCCTTGGGCGCGTTTCAGCTTGCCGGGGTTGACGACACGCCCACTTGCGCCGGGCGCAGCAGACGATCGTGCAACATAAACCCTTCGGCGGACACCTGAATGATGTCTCCTGCCTTGGTTCCGGGAACAGGCGCCTCGAACATGGCCTCATGCACGTTGGGATCAAACCGGTCGCCCACTTCGGGTGTGATCACTTCGATTCCGTGCTTCTGGAACACGTCTTTCAAAGCGCGCATGGTCAATTCGACGCCTTCCAGCAATCCAGCAGCCACTTCTTTTTGCTCATCCGTCGCAGCTTCAAGGGCGCGCTTCATGTTGTCATAGACGGGTAGCATATCGCGGGCCAGCTTGGACCCGCCATACTGTTCCGCATCACGGCGCGCCTTGTCGCTGCGCTTGCGCATGTTTTCGGCATCCGCCAGCGCGCGCATGAACTTGTCTTTATAGTCATCCCGTTCGGCCCGCAGCGCGTCCAGTTCCAGTTCTTCTTCGCTGATATCCATCAGCTCTTCGGCCAGCTCTTCGGCCTCGGCGGTTGCGATATCGTCCAGAAAATCTTCGTTCTTCGGCTCTGCCATCTTTTACCCTCTAGCTCCGGTCGGATATCAGCTTGCCGACCAGTTGCGCCGTATAATCCACGATCGGTACGATCCGCCCATAATTCAGACGTGTGGGTCCGATAACCCCCACCGCACCGATTATCTTTCGATCAGCGTTCATATAAGGAGACACCACCAAAGAGGAACCCGAAAGTGAGAAAAGTTTGTTCTCAGACCCGATAAAAATGCGCACACCCTCGCCTTCTTCGGTCAATTCAAGGAATTCGGCGATGTCTCGCTTGCGCTCAAGGTCATCGAACAGGGTGCGGATGCGGTCAAGTTCCTCGGCCTGACCGGGTTCGTTCAACAGATTCGCGCGCCCGCGCACGATCAAACGGGCCGAGTCGCTTCCGTCTCCGTCCCAAACGGCCATTCCGCTTTCGACCATCTCACGGGCCAGAGTGTCGATTTCCTGCTTGCGCGCATCGATCTGCGTCTGCATTTGCCGCCGCACTTCGCTGAGTGTCCGCCCCTCGATAAGTGCGTTCAGGAAATTCGCGGCCTCGCGCATGGAACTGGGCGTTTGCCCGGGTGGCGGCGTGAACAGCCGGTTTTCCACATGTCCGTCCGAGAAAACCAAAACCACCAAAGCCCGATCATGGCCCAGAGAAACAAATTCGATATGTTTGATTTCCGATTCATGCTTGGGCGTCAGAACCAGCGAGGCCCCTTGTGTCACGTTTGACAAGGCAGAGCCGACACGGTCCAGCATTCCACCAACATCACCCGTGTTAGAGCCTAATGTCTGCTCCAGTTTCTGCCGGTCATCGGCACCCAGGTCGCCGACCTCAAGCAATCCGTCCACAAACATTCGCAGGCCTTGCTGCGTCGGGATTCGGCCGGCGCTGACATGGGGGCTATCCAGAAGGCCCAGAAATTCCAGATCCTGCATCACATTGCGGACAGTTGCAGCGCTGACTTTTTCTGACAACGTACGCGTCAAAGTACGGCTGCCGACGGGCTCTCCGCTTTCCAGATAGCTCTCGACTATCAGCCGGAACACTTCTCGTGACCGGTCGTTCATCTCGTCCAGAATCTTGCTCGCTTCGCTCATCCGTGTTCCCCTGCTCGTTCGTCATTAAATAGCAGGCAAATGAAAGGTCAATCGGGGTTGCATCGTAACGCTGCGGGGCGTTATCCCCAACCCAGCAAACAAAGGAATTCCGATGCGACCCTCTGGAAGAGATTTAAGTGAAATGCGCGCCGTTTCAATCGAGACGGGAGTCACGAAACATGCCGAAGGTTCCTGCCTCATCAAAATGGGCGACACGCATGTTCTGTGCACCGCTACGATCGAAGATCGCGTGCCGCCGTTTATCAAGGGCTCGGGCCTGGGATGGGTCACAGCCGAATACGGCATGCTGCCCCGTGCCACCAATACGCGGATGCGGCGCGAGGCGGCCGCGGGCAAACAAGGGGGCCGCACGGTCGAAATCCAGCGCCTGATCGGCCGCGCCCTGCGCGCCGGCGTCGATCGGGTTGCTCTGGGCGAGCGTCAGATCACCGTGGACTGTGATGTGATCCAGGCCGATGGCGGCACCCGCTGCGCCTCCATCACCGGCGGCTGGGTCGCGCTGCGGCTGGCGGTGAACAAGCTGATGAAGGCAGGCGACGTGATCTCGGACCCGTTGGTTGATCCGGTTGCAGCCGTGTCTTGCGGTATCTACGCCGGTCAGCCGGTACTGGACCTTGATTACCCCGAAGACAGCGAAGCGGGCGTAGATGGCAACTTCATCATGACCGGATCCGGCAAACTGATCGAAGTGCAGATGAGTGCTGAAGGTTCGGTCTTCAGCCGCGCCCAAATGGATCAACTGATGGATCTGGCGGAAAAAGGCGTGTCCGAACTGGCGGCCGCGCAAAAGGCCGCCACCGCATGACCCGCAAATTCGACGGCGACAGGTTGCTGGTCGCCACCCACAACAAAGGCAAGCTTGAGGAGATGGCCCACCTGCTCGAGCCCTTTGGTGTGACGGTCGTAGGCGCGGCCGAGATGGACCTGCCCGAGCCGGAAGAGACCGAGGACACATTTGTCGGCAACGCCCGGATAAAGGCTCACGCCGCCGCACAGGCCACCGGACTGCCCGCCCTGTCCGACGATTCCGGGATCACGATCGATGCGCTGGACGGGGCGCCGGGCGTGTACACGGCAGATTGGGCCGAAACCGGAAATGGCCGTGATTTTCTGATGGCCATGACCCGCGCCCATAATGAGCTCGAAGCAAAAAACGCGCCGCATCCCCGCACGGCCCAATTCCGCTGCACTCTGGTTCTGGCCTGGCCCGACGGCCATGACGAAGTCTTCGAAGGCGTCGCGCCCGGTCATCTGGTCTGGCCGATCCGCGGCAAGGATGGGTTCGGCTATGACCCGATGTTTGTCCCCGAAGGATATGACATTACCTTTGCCGAAATGGATCGCTGGGAAAAGAACAGGATCAGCCATCGCGGTCGCGCGGTGGAAATGTTCGTGAAAGGCTGCTTTGGCGGATGATTGGCGCAACGGGGGCTTTGGCCTGTACGTGCATTGGCCCTTTTGCGAGGCCAAGTGCCCCTATTGCGACTTCAACAGCCATGTTTCCAAAAATATTGATCAAAAACAATGGCTTGACTCCTATCTATCCGAGCTTCACCGATCTGCTGCCGAAACGCCCGACCGGGTTCTGAAAACGATCTTCTTTGGCGGCGGCACCCCGTCATTGATGGCGCCTGAAACCGTGGCCGCCGTGATCGACACCGCCCGCGCCCTTTGGCGGCCCGCCAATGACATGGAAGTCACCCTCGAGGCCAATCCCGGTTCGGTCGAGGCCGGACGGTTCGCCGCCTATCGCGATGCGGGCGTGAACCGGGTTTCGATGGGCATTCAGGCGATGAATGACGAAGATCTCAGGCGACTGGGCCGCATCCACACCGTGGCAGAAGCACGCGCCGCCTTTGACATCGCCCGCACCTGTTTCGACCGGGTCAGCTTTGACCTGATCTATGCGCGCCAACACCAGACGCTGGACGCCTGGCAAGAGGAGCTGACCCAAGCGCTATCGATGGCCATCGACCACCTGTCGCTCTATCAATTGACGATCGAAGACGGGACGGCCTTTGGGGATCGATACGCCGTCGGTAAGTTACGTGGCCTGCCCGAAGATGACAGTACCGCCGACATGTATCTGGCCACGCAGGAAATCTGCGAAGCACATGGCTTGCCGGCCTATGAAGTTTCGAACCATGCCCGACCGGGCGCAGAATCGCAGCACAACCTGATTTACTGGCGATACGGCGATTATGTGGGCATCGGCCCCGGCGCTCATGGGAGGATTACCCTGAATGGTCGGAAATACGCGACCGAAACCTATCTGAACCCCCAGCGTTGGCTTGATGCTGCCAATCAAGGCAATGGTGAAAAGAACCGCAGCGCGTTGCCCCTTGAAGATCAGGCAAATGAATACCTTATGATGGGTATGAGAATTACTGAGGGACTAGATATGGACAGGTGGCAAAGTTTGTCTGGCCGCTCTCTTCCCTCTGAAACCATAGATCATCTGACCGAAATCAACATGGTTCGGCGCAGCAACGGGCGCCTCATCGCCACATCAGATGGGCGCGCCGTATTGAACGCAGTCATCCGGGAGCTGTTGGACTGAGCATGCAGTATCTTTGGGCCGGACTGGGATTGCTTTGTGTTGCCATGGCGGCTGTTGGGGTTGTCCTGCCCCTTCTTCCTACGGTTCCTTTTCTTCTTCTTGCCGCGTTTTTCTTCGCCCGCTCATCCTCGCGGCTGCACAATTGGCTTGTGACCCATAACCTTTTTGGGCCACTGATTCTTGATTGGCAAAGCTCCGGCGCCATTCGACCAGCCGCAAAAAAGGCGGCAACCGTCTCGATCGCCGCCGTTTTCGGACTCTCTGTTTTGTTGTCCGCTCCGCTTTTCGTGTTGATCATTCAGGCGGTTGTGCTGGGCGGTGTCATGATCTTTATCTGGTCACGGCCTAACGGCTGAGCTTGGCGCACAAGTCGTCCAGCTGATCCAGATTTTCGTAGGTCAGAACAACTTGTCCCGTTTCCGTTCCGGCCTTGTGATTGATTGACACTTTCATCGCCAGGATCGCGGACAGGTCTTTTTCCAAGGCACGTGTGTCTGCATCCTTTCCGGCATCCAGATTTCTGGAGCGGGGTGCAGAACGCTCGGCACTGCCTTGCTGCTGTTTTTTGACCAAAGCCTCGGTTGCGCGCACCGACAAGCCATCCTTGACGATCTGTTTCGCAAGCTCCGACGGATTTTCCGCCGTAATCAGTGCCCTGGCGTGCCCCGCAGACAATTTACCTTCAATAACAAGGGTTTGCACATCCAACGGCAAGGATAGAAGCCGCAAAAGATTTGCGATGTGGCTGCGGCTTTTGCCCAGGGCCTCGGCAAGCTTTTCCTGTGTATGACCAAATCGGTCCATCAACTGCTTGTAGCCGGCGGCCTCTTCCACCGCGTTCAGATCCGCGCGTTGGATGTTTTCGATAATCGCAACTTCCAACACTTCCGTATCATCAAAATCACGTACAATAACCGGGATATCATGCAACTGCACCATCTGCGCCGCACGCCAACGGCGTTCTCCCGCGACGATTTCGTATTCATCGGACCCCGTCGCGCGAACGATCAACGGCTGAATGATACCTTTTTCCTTGACCGACGCTGCCAGCTCGTCCAACTGCTCGGGCATGAATGTCCGGCGCGGCTGGTTGGGGTTGGCTTTCAACTTTTCAATCGGGACTTTTAGATCCGGTCTGCGTGCATCCGTTGAAATCCGGCCTTCTGATTCAGGATTCACATCCGCCATAAGGGCAGACAACCCCCGCCCCAAACCTCTGGACTTTGCTTTCTTGGCGCTCATGTCGCCCTCCTCGTTCCCGCTCAGGCAGCGGTCTTATTATTCTTGTGCAAGATCTCACGAGCAAGATGCCGGTAGGCCATGGCCCCAAGCGATCCCGAGTCATATTGCAAAACAGGCAGCGCATATGACGGCGCTTCGCTGACCCGCACATTTCTGGGTATCTTCGTTTTAAAAACCATCTCACCCAGATTGTCACGCGCGTCCTTTTCAACCTGACGGGACAAGTTGTTGCGGTTGTCATACATGGTCAACACAATACCTTCGATTCTCAGATCTGGATTCGCCGTTTGACGGACCTCTCGAATCGTCAGCATCAGTTGTGAAAGCCCTTCAAGGGCAAAGAACTCGCTCTGCAGCGGCACAAGCACCGAATGCGAAGCAACCATTGCATTCACGGTCAGCAAGTTTAAGGACGGCGGGCAGTCGATAAGCACAAAATCCAGTTCAAACACATCTATGGCTGGCTGCCTCAAAGCATCATGCAAAAGATAGCTGCGCTTTTCGTTGGAGATCAGTTCAATATCGGCGGAACTCAGATCAACGGTCGCCGGAACAACGAAAAGACCTTCGATTTCAGTCTCCTGAACGACGGCTTCCAATGGCGCGTCGTCTAGGATCAGATCATAAGTTGTCCAGTCTCGATCTTCGACACCCAAACCCGTCGAAGCGTTCCCCTGCGGGTCTAGGTCAACCACCAGGACCCGACACCCGGATTCGGCCAATCCTGCTGCAAGGTTGATTGCTGTGGTTGTTTTTCCGACCCCGCCCTTCTGATTGGCAACAGCAATTATCCGAGGCCCTGAAGGTCGAGATAAATCAACCACGTGATACTCCATTTATCTTAAGGATAACGGCTTGAGGTTCAGTTAAACTTGTAATCGCCTCAGCCTTGAAATTCCATTCCTCACGTGCGTCTTCCAGCTCTTTTTTCCAATTTGCGCCTTTGGGCAACAACGCTGTCCCGTTGGTGTGTAAATGCCTGTCACAAAAGGACAACAGGGTGCGCAAGTCAGCCAGCGCTCGGGCGGAAACTATGTTTGCAGCCAAAGGATCAACCGATTCAATCCTTTTTGAATTCACCGTGCATTTTATGCCGCATTCCCGCGCAACGCTGCGCAAGAAAGCTGATTTCCGCTGGTCGCTCTCGATCATATTGAATGCGGCGCCTGGATTTTCTTCCGCGGCGATGATGGCGCAGACCATACCAGGGAATCCGCCTCCGCTTCCCAGGTCTGCCCAGGTGTCAAACCTGTCAGCGCACCGATAGACTTGCACGGAATCAAGAATATGCCGGTCCCAGATATGCTCCAAACTGTTCTTAGACACGAGGTTGATCTTGGGATTCCAGCGCTTCACCAGATCAACATAGGTCACGAGGCGATCGAATGTTTCACGTGAAACATTCAGGTCTTCAAACTTCGAAAAATCAACCTTCATGCGTGGCGAGCTCTTTGATCCCGGCGTAGTTTTGCCAGAACAAGCGTCAGCGCTGCTGGCGTGACGCCCTCGACTCGGCTTGCCTGTGCGATATTTGCGGGCTTCGCTTGCGACAGCTTCTGTTTCATCTCCGACGACAGGCCGTCCAAGGAAAAATAATCGAACTCATGCGGGATAACGTAGGATTCATCCCGCTTCATTGCTTCGACGTCCCGCTTTTGCCTGGCAATGTAGTTGGCATACAAGGCGTCCCGCTCGATCTGGAGCCTGATTTTTGGGTCGACGTCCTGCAAATCAGGAACGAGAGGCAACAAATCTTCAAACGAGGTATCAGGGAATGCCAGAATTGCCATCCCATCCCTCCGGTTTCCGTCCTGATTAACGTTTATACCGGCAGCGAGAACTTCCTTGGGCGTATAAGTCCGTTTCGTCAGCTTTGACTTCACACACTCAAGTTGGTGCATTTTATCTTCGAACTGTACCTTGCGCTCTTCTCCGACGCACCCCAATTCCAAACCAATTGGTGTCAGCCGTTGATCAGCATTGTCGGCGCGCAGAGATAGCCGGAACTCCGCGCGTGACGTGAACATGCGGTAAGGTTCAGCAACTCCTCGAGTTGTCAAATCGTCGATCATTACGCCTATGTAACTGTCGGATCGTGTAAAATGGATGGGCTCCCGCCCTTGGGTCTCCAACGCTGCGTTGAGGCCGGCCACCATGCCCTGAGCCGCGGCTTCCTCATATCCTGTGGTCCCATTTATCTGGCCCGCTAGATATAGTCCGGAAACATCCGGCAAGGATAAAGAAGCGCTCAGGACACGCGGATCAACATAGTCGTATTCGATCGCATATCCCGGTTGCAGAATTTCTGCATTTTCCAAGCCTTTGATTGAACGCACATAGTCCAACTGAACATCCTGGGGCAGAGATGTCGATATGCCGTTCGGATAGATTGTGTGGTCGTTGACACCTTCGGGTTCAAGGAAGATTTGATGCGATTCCTTGTCGGCGAAGCGTACGATCTTGTCTTCGATCGAAGGACAATAACGCGGGCCTATCCCATCGATGTGACCGCCATACATGGCAGATTTCGAAAGATTTGCCGCAATGATTTCATGTGTTTGCGCATTTGTATGCGTAATTCCGCAAGAAATCTGAGGCGCGACAACGGATTTCGACATGAAAGAAAACAGGGTTGGTTCATCGTCGCCGTCCTGCCTTTCAAGATCGGACCAATCAATGCTCCGCCCATCCAGACGCGGCGGTGTGCCGGTTTTCAATCGCCCCATAGGAAGACCGTATCCATCCAACCGCTCTGCCAGTTTGATGGAGGGCCGATCCCCCATTCTTCCGCCTGGGCGAGACGCGTCACCAATATGGATGACGCCCCTTAAAAAGGTACCGGACGTCAGAATAACGGCGCGGGCGGAAAGTTCTGATCCATCGGAAAGAACAACACCTGCAACCTTTTCGCCGTTCATCAGGAAATCGACAACCTCTCCGACAACGACGGACAGGTTATCCTGTTTCTCCGTTACCTGTTGCATGGCATGACGATAAAGGGCGCGATCCGCCTGCGCTCTCGGCCCCTGAACGGCGGGCCCTTTTCGACGGTTCAACAAACGAAACTGAATGCCCGCCTGATCCGCCACGCGCCCCATGACGCCATCCAAAGCGTCAATCTCACGCACAAGATGGCCTTTCCCCAAACCACCAATCGCCGGATTGCAGGACATGACGCCAATGTCGGTTGCAGACAGCGTTACCAGCGCAGTTATCGCGCCCATTCTGGCTGATGCATGAGCAGCCTCGGTTCCGGCGTGACCTGCGCCGATGACGATGACATCAAACTTCGAATGTTTCACGTGAAACACTCCTTATTTTCCCAAACAGAAGCTGGAGAAGATTTCATCCAACAGAGTTTCCACGTCTATTCTGCCCACCAGGGATTCAAGGGCACGAATGGCGGTTCTCAGCTCCTCTGCCGCAATATCATACAGGTCTGGGCCTGATTCCAGAACCGAGATCGCAGATGTAAGTGAGTCCAATGCTCTGGTGATTGCAATGCGGTGACGTTCCCGAGTTGCAATACCATGGGTAGTAGTTCTCTTACGCAGCACACACGATATCTGGTCTACTAGCGCATCTATTCCCTGACCTGTTTTCCCTGACACACCCTTCCCCTCGATCCCCCGAAGGTCTGCTTTGGGCAAAACATGTATATCATCTTCCCGCATCTCCACCCCCAGGTCCTTCGGCGTTTCAGACAGGAAAACGCGAAGATCGGCGGCCTCCGCTCTGCTGCGCGCAAGCTCGATGCCCAGGTTTTCGACATGATCTTCGGTCTGTCGCAACCCCGCCGTATCCAGCAAGGTCACCGGTAGACCAGCCAGATCCATGCGAACTTCGATCACATCACGCGTGGTCCCGGCATATTCTGAAGTAATGGCCGCCTCACGGCCTGCCAATGCGTTCAAAAGAGTGGATTTTCCCGCATTTGGAAGGCCGACGATCGCAACCTCGAACCCTGTACGTATTCGCTCGGCAATCTTGACGCCATCTGCTTCGCGATGAAGGTCCGACATGACGCCTTGGATCAGCGCGCGTACTTCCGGCGTCACATCGGTTGGAACTTCTTCATCAGCAAAGTCGATGACAGCCTCCAACAGGGACGCAGCCCGTATCAGATCCCGACGCCACCGTTCGGCCAATGTGCCCAGCTCGCCCGCCAGAATGGTCTGAGCCTGCTTACGTTGTGCTTCCGTTTCTGCATCAATTAGATCGGCCAGGCCTTCAACCTGAGTCAGGTCCATCTTGCCGTTTTCCAGTGCCCGGCGTGTGAACTCACCCGGTTCAGCGATGCGCAATCCTTCCGTATCCGACAGGCAACGCAGCACGGCGTTGACCGAGGCGGTGCTTCCATGAATCTGAAGCTCGGCCACGTCCTCACCGGTAAAGCTCGCCGGGGCCTGGAAGGTCAAGATCAATCCGTCGTCCAAACGTGCTCCGCCATGATCGGTCAGAGTGCGCAGGACCATGCCACGCTTTGGCAGCGCACCACCCGTCAGGCGCGCCGCTGCTGAATGGGAGTCCGGACCCGAGAGGCGGATGACCGCCACCCCGGCTTTGCCCTGCGCGCTGGCCAAGGCGAATATCGTATCCATTCGAAGGCCTCGCTAGAGTTAAAGACCAGTGTCAGGTGTTCATGGAATCGAAGAATTCGCTGTTTGTCTTTGTCTGCTTCAACTTGGACAGCAAGAACTCGATTGCGTCGGTCGTGCCCATCGGGTTGAGGATACGCCGCAGAACGAAGGTCTTGGCCAGGTCTCCCTTGTCGACCAGCAGGTCCTCTTTCCGGGTGCCGGATTTGAGGATGTCGATGGCCGGGAACACACGCTTGTCTGCGATCTTGCGATCCAGAACGATTTCCGAGTTACCCGTACCTTTGAATTCTTCGAAGATGACTTCGTCCATCCGGCTGCCGGTATCAATCAGTGCGGTTGCGATGATGGTCAGCGATCCGCCTTCCTCGATGTTCCGCGCCGCACCAAAGAACCGCTTAGGCCGTTGCAGGGCGTTTGCGTCCACACCACCGGTCAGAACCTTACCCGAGGATGGGACCACGGTGTTAAAGGCCCTACCAAGTCTTGTGATCGAGTCGAGAAGAATAACAACATCTCGTTTATGTTCGACCAAACGCTTGGCTTTTTCGATGACCATTTCCGACACGGCCACGTGGCGCGTCGCGGGTTCATCAAAGGTCGAGGATACGACCTCGCCCTTCACTGAACGCTGCATGTCGGTGACTTCTTCCGGGCGTTCGTCGATCAGCAGGACGATCAGGTAGCATTCCGGGTGGTTCCGTTCGATCGAATGCGCGATGTTTTGCAGGATCACCGTCTTACCGGTGCGCGGCGGCGCCACGATCAACGACCGCTGGCCCTTGCCGATCGGCGCGACCAGGTCGATCACCCGTGCGGACTTGTCCTTGATGGTCGGATCCTCGATTTCCATCTTCAGCCGCTCATCCGGATAAAGAGGCGTCAGGTTGTCGAACAGGATCTTATGCTTGGCCTTTTCCGGGTCTTCGAAGTTGATCTTGGTCACCTTCGTCAGCGCGAAATAGCGCTCATTCTCATCCGGGGCTTTGATCTCGCCTTCCACGGTATCCCCTGTCCGCAATGAGTGCTGGCGGATCATCTCGGGTGAGACATAGATGTCATCCGGGCCGGGCAGATAGTTCGCCTCGGGCGAGCGCAGGAAGCCGAAACCGTCCTGAAGCACTTCAAGCACGCCATCGCCACCAACGGTCCAGCCTTCATCAGCGCGTTCGCGCAGGATCTGGAACATCATCTCGCCCTTGCGCATGGTCGAGGCGTTTTCGATCTCCAGCTCTTCGGCCATCGCCAGAAGGTCTTTGGGGCTTTTGGCTTTCAGATCAGCGAGATTCAGGGATTCGGTTGTCATGATATATACCTTCACCGCTGACAGTGCGGCACGAAGTGGAATTTCAGTATGGAAGATACGCCGCCCGGACGGGCGTGTTGATCCCTACATAAGCGCAGTGCCGGGCGGAGTCAAACAGGCCCTCAGAACTTCAGAACAACCGCCAGAACGATGGCAACCATCAAAACGGTCGGGACCTCGTTCATCATGCGAAACTGCCGCCCACTGAGCATGTTTCGCCCTTCCAGAAAATCCTTGCGTCGCGCCATCAGCCAGTGATGGAACCAGGTCATGCCGATTACGGCAGCGCCCTTGACCCAAGGCCAGCTCCAATCCCATCCCACGATGCCCGGCGTAAACACCATGATCAAACCACAAACCCACGCAACGATCATCGCCGGTCTCATGATCACACGCAGCAGCTTTTCTTCCATTTCAAAGAAAATGTCCTGTGCGCCGTCTACGGCCTGTGCCTTTTCGACGTGATAGACAAACAACCTGGGCAGATAGAACAGGCCCGCCATCCACGAAATCACTGCCATGATATGGAGCGATTTCACCCATGGGTACAAAGTGAACAGAAGATCGGTCATTTCGGCTCCGGGCGTTGTTCGGGACCCTCCCTAATAAAAAAATAAGAAAAGAAAAAGGATGATGGTTTTGTAGGGTGAGTAAAATCCGTGGATTACTTTTTTACAAAAGTGTTTTCCCCAGGTGGACAGAACACGGAATTTTTCATGTGATTCTGTTGGCGGATATTTTTATCATTTAAAATCAGTTATTTATTATCAGTATTCCTTGTTCCACTTGGGGATAACTGGTAGGAGAATTTGGGATATCGGGCTTTTCCAGAGAAACTGACTTATCCTTGTCCGGACGGGATGGGATTTGAGCGACTCGGGGATCTCTGGCGCGAAATCCCCGGGGTTGCGTGTCAACTGGAAAACCATACAAAGCACCCCTGAACTCTCAATGATTTGCACACGGGGTTTTCCACATGTCTGTCCCCATTCTTCTTGCTTCCGGGTCTGCTATTCGCGCGCAGCTGCTTGAAAATGCAGGCGTACCGTTTTTGGTTCAAGCCGCGCGCGTGGATGAAGAGACGGCCAAACGCGCCCTGCTGGCTGAAAACGCATCTCCGCGGGACATTGCCGATACACTCGCAGAAATGAAGGCACGGAAGGTCAGCGACAAAAACCCCGGTGCCATGGTGCTGGGATGCGATCAGGTTCTGGATTTTGACGGTCAGCTGATGTCAAAGCCGGAAACCCCCGAACAGGCGTTGGCTCAGCTGAAAGCCATGCGTGGCAAGCGGCATATGCTTTTGTCCGCAGCGGTGATCTATCAGAATGCTCAGCCGGTCTGGAGGCATGTGGGGCAGGTACGATTGCGGATGCGGGCCAGTTCCGACGCCTATCTGAAAGATTACGTCGCGCGAAACTGGGACAGTATCCGCCACGCCGTCGGAGCTTACAAGCTGGAGGAAGAAGGTGTCCGCCTGTTCGCCACCATTGACGGCGACTATTTTAACGTTTTGGGTATGCCCCTGTTGGAACTGCTCAACTTTCTGGCTGTCAAAGGGGTAATCGATCAATGACGGACTATCGGGTTCCTTTGGCCGGTGTGATTGGACATCCCATTGGTCACTCACGATCCCCCAAACTGCATGGTCATTGGTTGAAGACATACGGTCTTGCCGGTCATTACATCCCGATGGATGTGGCACCCGCCGACCTGGAAACTGTGCTGCGCACCCTACCCAAGGCGGGTTTTGTCGGCGCCAATGTGACCGTTCCCCACAAGGAAGCCGCTCTGAAGATCGCGGATCATGCGTCTGACCGCGCAACGGTGATAGGTGCGGCGAACACTCTGGTGTTTCGTGAAGATGGCTCGATCCACGCGGATAACACTGACGGGTACGGGTTCATGGAGAATCTTCGCACCGGTGCGCCAGACTGGAATGCAAAGGACGGACCGGCTGTTGTCTTCGGGGCCGGAGGGGCCGCGCGCGCCGTGTTGCAGGCATTGTCTGACGCGGGTGTTCCGGAAATCCTGCTGACCAACCGAACCCGCGCCCGAGCGGATCATCTGAAAGAGGAATTCGGTCAACGTATCCACGTGGTGGATTGGGTTCAGGCCGGAAATGTCATCGAAAACGCAGAACTCGTGGTGAACACCACTTCGTTGGGCATGCAAGGCCAACCGGAATTGCGGGTTCCCCTTGACGGGTTGCAGCCCGGTGCCGTGGTGACGGATCTGGTTTATGCGCCATTGAAAACCCGCCTGTTGCAAACCGCTGAACAGGCTGGATGCACCGCAGTCGATGGGCTGGGCATGTTGTTGCATCAGGCAGTGCCCGGTTTCGAACGCTGGTTCGGCGTGCGCCCCGAAGTTGATGCTGATGCACGTGCGGCGGCCTTGGCATGAGTTTTGCGCTTGGCCTGACCGGTTCCATCGGCATGGGGAAAAGCACAACGGCGCAGATGTTCGTCGAAGAAGGTTGTGCCTTGTGGGATGCGGACGCGGCGGTGCATCGCCTGTATTCCAGGGAGGGCGCGGCCGTTGGCCCCATGGAACGATTGTTTCCGTCAGCCATTCAGGACGGAGCGGTCAACCGGGAGGCGCTGAAACAGATAATTGCCGCCGATCCTGCTGCGCTGAAGGCCATCGAAGCCATTGTCCACCCTCTGGTCGCTGCTGACCGCGCTGCATTTCGTGAAGCCGCGACAAACGACATCTTGGTGTTCGACATTCCGCTTTTGTTTGAAACGGGCGGTGACGTGGCGATGGACGCGGTGGCTTGTGTTTCGATCCCGGCCGACGAGCAAAAGCGGCGTGTCATGGAACGGGGCACAATGACCGAGGCGCAGTTCGAGCAAATCCGAGCCAAGCAGATGCCGAATGAAGAAAAATGCGCGCGGTCGGATTACGTCATCGTGACCGACACTCTGGACCACGCCCGCGCGCAGGTGCAGGATGTGGTCAGGCAGATACGGGTAGGGATGGCAGATGCGTGAAATTGTACTCGACACCGAAACCACGGGTTTCGATCCCGAAAGCGGTGATCGGATCGTGGAAATCGGTGCCGTTGAACTGTGGAACCACGTCGCAACGGGTGAGACGTATCACGTCTACATCAACCCCGAACGCTCGATGCCTGAAGAGGCATTTGGCGTGCATGGCATCGGCCCGGACCTGTTGGAAAACCCACGTCCGCCGGAAAAGGGTGAAGTGACGCTGAAAGACAAACCGGTTTTTGCCAAGATCGGTCACGCTTTTCGCGAATTCGTCGGGGATGCGCGGCTGGTGATCCACAATGCATCTTTCGACATGAAGTTCCTGAATGCCGAACTGAAGTGGATGGGTGCCCCGCTCATCCCGATGGAACAGGCGCTGGATACGCTGGCGATTGCGCGCAAACGGTTTCCCGGTTCGCCGGCCTCACTGGATGCGCTTTGCCGTCGTTTCAATATCGACAACTCGAACCGTGTGCTGCACGGCGCGTTGCTCGACTCGGAAATCCTGGCCGAGGTTTATCTTGAGCTGATAGGAGGACGACAGCCCGATTTTGGACTGTCAACATCTGCATCATCCGTGGCAGGCGGCGGCGATGATTGGCGACCGGCACCACGAGCAACGCCACTGCCGTCTCGTATTACCGAGGATGAACGCGCGGCACATGATGCATTCATAGAAAAACTGGGCGACAATGCCCTGTGGACCCGCACCTGACCCTGTCAGGCACGGGCCAAACCCTCAGGCATCTGTCTTCTGGGACTGTTCGGCCTGACGACGCATCAGTTCGTTGCGGTACAGGGCGACGAAATCGATATTGTCCAGATTCACCGGTGGGAAACCGCCGTCGCGGGTGATGTCGCTGACGATGCGGCGCAGGAACGGGAACAGCATCCGCGGGCATTCGATCATCAGGAACGGGTGCAACTGGTCTTCCGGCACACCTTCCACGTGGAACAGGCCGCAATAGTCCAGTTCACAAAGGAACAGAACGTCTTCCAGGCCTTTGGCTTTGGATGTCAGGTTCAGCTTGATCGACACTTCGAACTGGTGGTCAGCCGGGCGCTTCTTGGCATCCAGATTCACCTGAACCGCGATTTCGGGCTGTACGTCACCGGAAACACCCTTCTGGGCCATCACGTTCTCAAAGGACATGTCGCGGATGAACTGCCCCAGAACACGCATCTGAACTTGCGGGGCGGCTTTGGCCGCAGTGTTTTCTGCAGCTTTTTCTTCGGCCATGGATCTACTCCAAAAATGAAATTCGCCACTGCTTATCAAGTTGGGCGCGGCACCTCAATGCCGGTGGGGGCCTTCCACCCATTTAGACGGCTTTGACGGATCATTTTTTGGGCGGACCTCGGTAAAGTCACCATCTATGATGTCACCCTGATCGAACGGATTTCCCCGAGACTGAAAACCGGGGCCTTGGCCCATCTGAAACTGGGTAACGATGACTTTCGATCTGAGATACCTGAAAACCGCAACCCGCACGCCGGGAACAAGCAACGCAAATCCAATGGCATCAGTAAAGAATCCCGGTGTAAGCAACAAAGCGCCCGACAACAGGATCATCGCACCATGGGCCAGCGGCTCGGTCGGGTCGTCCAGTTCGGCAAACGACCGTTGCAGGTTTCCCAACGCCATGCGACCTTGTGTCCGCACCAAAACAGTGCCCAAAACCGCCGTCAGCACTACGATGGCAAGGGTTGGCCACAAGCCGATCAACCCGCCAACCTGAATAAACAGCGCGATCTCGATGATGGGCACCAACAAAAATGCCAAGAACAGATACATTTGCGTTATCCTTTCCCTTAGGCCGGGCTGTGGACTTGCCACCTACGGTCACCTACATAGTGGCATGAGGCCGCGTATACAAAGCCGCGGTTCTGAAAAGAGGATGAAATGAACGAACCCATGATCCAGTTGCTGGTCCTGGCCGGAATTGCCGTTTTCCTGATCCTGCGCCTCAAGAGCGTGTTGGGCACGCGTGAAGGTTTTGAGAAACCGCCTGTGCAGCAGCAGCCCGAAGCGCATAAGTCGCGCCGCGATTTCGAAGTGATCGAAGGCGGCCCGGATCATGACATCACAGACCATGTCCCGGAAGACAGCGAGCTGGCACAGACGCTGGCGGCGATGAAACGCGTTGAACCCGGTTTTTCCGTCACCGAGTTTGTTCAGGGTGCCCGCGGTGCCTATGAAATGATCGTGATGGGGTTTGAGAAGGGCAACTTGGACGAGATCCAGCCATTCCTGTCGGAAGAAGTTTTTGAATCCTTCGTTGCGGGCGTCGCCGCACGAGAAGATCAGGGCCTGACGATCGAGGCCGAGTTCATCGGTGTCCGAGAGACGACCCTGACGGATGTGAAATTCGACAAGGATACCAATCAGGCCGAGATCACCATGAAATTCGTGGGTGAACTGACATCGGTCGTGCGGGATCGCGGTGGCGATATCGTCGAAGGCAGCCCCAACACCGTGAAACGCCAAAAGGACAGCTGGACCTTTGCCCGTGTGATGGGCAAGGACGATCCGAACTGGCTGCTTGTTGCCACGGACGCATGATTGCCACGCTCCGGTCGCTTTTACTGGTGGGTGCAATGACCACTGCCAGCGCTGCCGGGGCCGAGGCAACGCGATCCATTCTGTCGTTCGATGATCTGCGTGGCTGGGCCGAGGATGACCACGGTGCAGCCCTGTCAGTTTTTCTGAACACCTGCGGGGATCTGAAGGATCCCGATTGGCGGGCCCTGTGCGGTGTGGCAAGAACCTATGATGCCGAAGCGGCACGGTCGTTCTTTGAGCTCTTTTTTCGCCCTGTTCTGGTCGAGGATGGTGAGGATGCCCTGTTCACGGGGTATTTCGAACCCGAACTTGATGGTGCGCGTACCCGGACGGATCGTTTCAAGTATCCCATCTACAAAATGCCGCCCGAGGCCCGCGCTGAGGGGCCCTGGCTGAGCCGGCGAGAAATCCTGACCAGTGATGTCATGCAGGGCCGCGGGCTTGAGATTGCCTGGGTCGATGACCCCGTAGAGTTGTTTTTTCTGCAAATCCAGGGTTCGGGCCGCGTTCGATTGCCGGATGGCGGCGCTTTGCGCGTCGGGTATGGCGGTGCGAACGGGCATCCCTATAGGTCAATTGGCGTGGAACTGGTGCGGCGCGGCATTCTTGGCGCGCATGAAGTCAGCGCGCAGATGATCCGCGCCTGGGTGCGCAAGAACCCCGAGGCCGGTGCGGAACTGCTGTTCCACAACCCATCATACGTGTTTTTCCGCGAAGTTTCGCGTGTCGCGCCCGAGCTTGGGCCGCTGGGCGCCATGAACCGATCTGTCACGACCATGCGCAGCATCGCGGTTGATCCCGCCTACACCCCGATGGGCGCACCGGTTTGGGTGGAAAAGGACGGCAAGGAACCGATCCGCCGCCTGATGATTGCGCAGGATACAGGTGCGGCCATCAAAGGCGCGCAGCGGGCCGATATCTTTTTCGGAACGGGGGACGAAGCCGGTCAGGCCGCAGGCAAGCTGAAGGATCCCGGTCGGATGGTGCTGTTGCTGCCCATCCAGCGTGCCTATGCCCTGCTGCCGGATGAATTCTGATGACCCGGCGCAAACTGACAAGCGAAGAGATCGAGCTGTGGCGCAAGGTCGCCAAACAGGCCGAGAGGCTGCACCCCGAGATCCCGCAGACGATCCATCCGACCTCTTTGCCGAAACCCAAGCCCAAGAAAACGCCGAAACCGCGTTTTCAGGCATTCGAACTTGGACAGGCCCATCAGTCGAAACCGAAACCGAACGACCTGAAGCCGACGGTGACGGATGCGTTGCGCAATGCACCGGTTCAGATGGACAACAAGGCCTTTGGCCGGATGAAGCGCGGCAAGCTGAAACCCGAAGGCAAGCTGGATCTGCACGGTATGCGGGTGGCTTCGGCCCATCCGGCGCTGATCCGATTCATCCTGAGCGCGCAGGCACAGGGTAAGCGTTTGGTTTTGGTCGTGACCGGTAAAGGCAAGGATCGGGACGAGCCCGGTCCGATTCCGACGCCGCGCGGCGTTCTGCGAAATCAGGTTCCCCATTGGTTGTCGATCCCACCGCTGGCCCAGGCAGTGTTGCAGGTCACGCCGGCTCATATAAGCCACGGCGGAGACGGGGCGTATTACGTGTATCTCAGGCGGGTGCGTTAAAGGTCGCGACGCGCGCGGGAAATACCGACCCAAACAAGGCTGCATACCAGCACGAAGAACAGGCCAATCCAGAAAAACTGAATGCTCAGCGGGATACCAAGGTCAATCAGAACACCGGTCAGACCGGGGCCGATGGCTGACCCCAGTACCATGACAGCCGCAGCCATCGCCTTGATGGCCCCGATATGCCGGGTCCCATAGAATTCTGCCCAGAACGCGCTGGGCAACGTGCTGTTCGCTCCGACCGTCAGGCCAAGAAACACCAACCCAATCGTCGCGCCGCTGATTGATTCAGTCATGCCCAGAACCACAAACCCAACCGCCATCGGAAGCTGATAGAATGGCATGATGCGTGCAGTGCCCCATTTGTCCAATGCCCAGCCCGCAGCAAACATCGACAGCAGTGATACTCCGGTAAAGATCGGGAACAGAGCGACCAGTTGGATATGCTGCCAGCCTTTGACCTCGGCGAAATAGACCTGATGGAAGAAAAACGCGGTGATGAATGCCGATGGCGCAAGCACGGCGGGCACCATGAACCAGAACAAGGGGTCAAACAGCGCGTCGCGACGGCTCCAGTGGCGACCCTGCATCCCAATGGCAGAGGATTCGCTGGCAAGGCTTTGCGGTGTTCGTTCCTCGCGCAACAGCCGCATCAACACGGGTATTCCCAAGGCAGTCATCCCTGCCGCGACCACCCACAGCCAACGCCAGTCCAGGTAAACCATGGCTGCAACAAAGATCAGGGGCAGCAGGGCCTCACCGATGGCATAGCCGATGGATGCAATGGAAAGCGCCTTGCCCCGCGTGACCGTAAACCACCGCGCCATGGCGACCGCGGCCAGATGTGTGCTCATCCCCTGACCCAGCAGGCGCAACAGAAAAATCACCACCGGCAACAGCAGAAGCCAGGTATTCAGCGCCATGGCAAGGGCGGCCAGGGCCAACCCAGCCAGAACCGCCGGACCCAGCACCCGGACGCGAAAGATATCCGTCAGCCCTCCGGCCCAAATCATCACGATGGCCGACAGGGTTGTGCCCAATGTGTATAGCCCACCCCACGCACCGTGGCCGAGGCCGAATTCCGCGCGGATTTCACCGGCAAAGATCGAGATGAAGAATGTCTGCCCGAAGCTGGATAAAAACGTCAGAAGAACGCCGGCGCCAAGCCAGGTGGCATTGTCCAGAAGATACCGACGCAGCTTGAACCGCGTCACGGAGTGGTAACCTGTGCCTGCCCAGTTTCCGTCAGAACAATTTCAGTGGCCCCGTCTGGATTGCGCTCGCTGGGTGGCACCAGAATATCAATGGTCGGTCGATCTTCCCGCCCGAAGGTATTGTTGACACGCCGCAACGAGTTGAGGATCGACAATAAAGCCGGAGAGGTCGCGGCAACGAAATGCGAGGATGCCGCGTCACTGTTGAAAGCAGTCGTGTCGATCACGCTGATCGGGAATTCCTCGAGCGAGTCAACCGAACTGATGTTCCCCAACCGCTGGCCCTCATCCGTGCCACGCAAACGGCCCGAGATGTTCAGGATCTTGTCCTTTTGCGACACCATTACGATGAACGGATCGGGGGGGTTGTCGATACGTTTCATCTGCGAGCGAAACAGATCAAGATCAAGGTCAGGCGAGATCAGAACGACCCCTTCGATGTTTCGCTTGGCCCAGCCGGGTTCCTGCAATTCGGTTTGCCGCATCATCTCCATCGTCAACGCGCCGCCCATGGAATGCGCGACCAGAATAACGCGTTTGACACCCATGGCTTTCAGTTCGCGGATGGTCTGTTCCAACCCGTCGCGGGCGAACAGCATACTGTCCAGATCATAGGCATATCCATAGCCCGTCGCGCGGCTGGGCCAGGAATACACCAGCGTTGATCCGGGGAGGCCGATGTCATGTGTCAGCTGCGCCGCGCGGAAGATCGTTTCGGTCTGGGTCGAATTGTAGCCGTGCACAAAGATAGTGACGTCATCCTGTCCTCGCAGGTGTTTGCGCAGCCCCTGCGGTCCATCCAACTCGGTCACGTCTGCCAGAACGAATTCTTTCCGCGGATTCGGGTTCGCGTAGGAGAAGCGGAGCGTACCCGGAGTGTGCGTGGGTGGAATAGAAACCGTCGTTTCCAGGAACCTGAGCGTTTCACCGCGTCGGAATCCATAGGATCCATCGGCCTCACGCGCGCGGGTCGTGCTTGCGAAGATGGTTTCAGGTGTTCCGATGTTCACGGCACCGGGCACGACCTCGGACACCGTCCGGTCGACACAGGCGCTGAGCGAAAAGGATATGAACAGAATGACTAAGTATCGCAGCACGGGCCAGACCTCGGGGTGACTTGTGCACACGCTAGCCTATTCCTGCGCGACGTCCAGCATGGCAAGACCAAAACAACGGCAAAAAACGGCTGGCCGTGTTACAAAACGTAACGGCTCAGATCAGAGGACTTGGTCAATTCACCAAGATTGTCGCTGACGAACTTTGCATCAACGGTGATCTCTGAACCGGCTTTGTCCGGTGCAGCGAAGGACAGTTCTTCGAAAACCCGCTCCATGACGGTATAGAGCCGCCGCGCGCCGATGTTTTCGATGCTCTGGTTCACGTCAGCCGCAATCTTCGCCAACGCCGCGATGCCGTCCTCGGTAAAGCTGACGGTCACGTCTTCGGTGCCCATCAACGCCGTGTATTGCAAGG
This sequence comes from Ruegeria sp. H8, assembly GCF_056532905.1. Taxonomy (NCBI): domain Bacteria; kingdom Pseudomonadati; phylum Pseudomonadota; class Alphaproteobacteria; order Rhodobacterales; family Roseobacteraceae; genus Ruegeria; species Ruegeria sp. H8. The sequence goes on from NZ_JBQFNY010000003.1 coordinate 335,712, forward strand.
TCAGGGCATTGTCGGTTTCGGTCAGGATGCGCACGAAGTCTTCTTCGGTCAGGGCGCGCAGTTCGACGCGGATCGGCAGGCGCCCTTGCAATTCCGGCAACAGATCCGACGGTTTGGCGATGTGAAACGCACCCGAGGCGATGAACAGGATATGATCCGTTTTGACCGGGCCGTGCTTGGTGCTGACTGTGGTTCCCTCGATCAAGGGCAGAAGGTCGCGCTGCACGCCTTCGCGGCTGACATCGCCGCCGCGTGCGTCAGAGCGGGCGCAGACCTTGTCGATCTCATCCAGAAATACGATGCCGTTCTGTTCGACGGATTCCAACGCGGTGCGGGTGACGGTTTCATCATCCAGCAGCTTGTCGGCCTCTTCCCCGATCAGCGCATCATAGCTTTCGGCGACGGTCATGCGTTTCTTGACGGTCCGTCCACCAAAGGCCTTGCCGAAAATGTCGCCCAGATTCATCATGCCCATCTGACCGCCCGGCTGCCCCGGAATGTCGAACATCGGCATCGGGTTCGAGGTGTCGGACAGTTCCAGCTCGATCACCGTGTCGTCCAGTTCGCCGGCTTTCAGCTTTTTGCGGAACATCTCGCGCGTGCCTTCGCGCGCATCCGCGCCTGCAATGGCTTCGATCACCCGATCTTCGGCGGCCTGATGGGCCTTGGCCTTGACGTCTTCGCGCATGAATTCGCGGGTTTGCAGGATGGCCGCATCTGCCAGATCGCGCACGATCTGTTCCACATCACGACCGACATATCCGACTTCGGTGAACTTGGTGGCCTCGACCTTGATAAACGGCGCGCGTGCCAGTTTGGCCAGACGGCGGCTGATTTCGGTTTTGCCGACGCCGGTGGGGCCGATCATCAGGATGTTCTTGGGATAGACTTCCTCCCGGATGTCGTCCGGCAATTGCTTGCGACGCCAGCGATTGCGCAGGGCGACGGCCACGGCGCGCTTGGCGTCCTTCTGCCCGATGATGAAGCGATCCAGTTCCGAGACAATCTCGCGCGGGGTCAGGTCGGTCAAAGGGCAGTCCTTTCGGTCGGCATTTGTGTCATGCGGCTTAGGTAATCACCGCGCGGGCGAAAACAACCAAGCCTGTATTCATGGCCGCGTTGGTTAGCAATGCCGGCTCAGGTTTGCAAATGCTTTGCTTGGGGAATACGCGAACCCTCTGCTACAGTGATTTCAAGGGTTTGAGGGTCAGGAGCGTAAGACATGACAAATATTGCCAAGATTACCCTTCTGTTTGTGGTGTTTGTGGATCTGATCGGACAGGGGCTGGTCTTTCCCATCATCAACTCGCTGATCATGGAAACGAAATCCGGGTTTCTGCCCGAAAACACGCCCCAGGGGCGCAGGCATTTCTATTACGGCCTCGTGATCGGGTGCTTTTTCCTGTCTTGGTTTCTGGGCGTTGTCTATGTTTCGAAAGTATCGGATTCGATCGGGCGTAAGAATGCTTTGCTGGTGTGCCTGGGCGGTGCACTGGCCGGGTATGCCCTGACCATTGCCGCGCTTTATCTCAACAGCCTTCTTCTGCTGATTGTCGGGCGTTCGATCACCGGATTTACTGCGGGCAACCAACCCATTGCGCAAGCGGCGATGATCGACGGCAGTACCGACGCGACAGACCGGGACCGGAACATGGGCTATATCGTGACGGGCGTCAGCTTTGGCCTTGTGGGCGGGCCGATCATCGGCGCGGTCTTGTCTGACGCCGCCCTGCTGGGCGGCTTCGCCACGCTGAGAACGCCCTTTTACGGCGCATTTGTCCTTGTGCTGATTGCAATCTTTCTGGTCCTGTTTTTCTTCCAGGATACCCGAACGGATCGCGCGCCCTTTGTTTTCCGTCCCCGTGACATAACAGACAGCCTGATGGCAGTGCGTGGTCATCCGATGGTGTTGAAGATCCTGCCGGTCTATTCGTTCTTCATGATCGCCAATGTCACCTTCTACGTCTTTGTTGACAATTTCCTGACCAGCGCCTTCGGATACGGAGTTATCGGTGGCAGCATGGCGATGGTCGTCATCGGTGTGGCGCTGGCCTTCTCCAGCACGTTCCTGGTGAAACCCGCGCAGGAGAAATTCAGCAAACATGCGATAATCCACACGTCACTCATCGTCATGGTGATCTGCGGTTTCGCGTTCGCCTTCAGCCCAAGCGGCGTGTTCAGTTATGTGCCGGTCTTTTTCTTCTATTTCCTGTTCGGAATCGCCTACCCCACCATGCTTGGGCTGTTCTCTTCCAGCGTCAGCGAAGCGGATCAAGGCTGGGTCATGGGTGTGACCACTGCCGTGTTCTGCCTTGCGGGCGGGATCATGTCGCTGATCGGGGGCGGATTGATGAGCATCGATATCCGCGTGCCCTACTACATCGTGGTCATCGCAGCGATCATTGGCCTGATCGGCATGCATCGCCGCTGGAAAGGCAAGGAGATCGTGGCGCTGTTAGCCTGAGATCGTCTCAACCGTCAGATTGCCATTGGTATAGACACAGATATCGGCCGCGATGGACATTGCCTGACGCGCGACCTCCTCCGCCGACTTGTCACTGTCCATCATCGCGCGGGCAGCGGCCAGGGCAAAATTGCCCCCGGATCCGATGGCAGCCACGTTGTGTTCAGGTTCCAGCACGTCACCCGCCCCGGTGATCACGAACATGTCCTTGCCGTCCGTGACGATCAGCATCGCTTCGAGCTTTTGCAGGTATTTGTCCGTGCGCCAGTCTTTGGCCAATTCCACAGAAGCACGGGCAAGTTGGCCCGGTGTCGCCTCGAGCTTGGCCTCCAGCCGTTCCAGCAAGGTGAAGGCGTCTGCCGTCGACCCGGCAAAGCCGGCGACAACTTCGGACCCTCCGGGGGACAGGCGACGCACCTTGCGGGCCGTGCCCTTGATCACGGTTTGACCCAGGCTGACCTGCCCATCACCGGCTATGACGATCTGACCGTCCTTCTTGACGCCAATGATCGTCGTGCCGTGCCAACCGGGAAAGTCGTTGTCTGCCATGATCGTCTCCGTTTTCGCTGGCGGTATATATGGGCTGGGTCGCAGGTTGGCGCAACCCGTTCTTCAATTGCCCAAAAGATATGCAAAAAACGCATTCCGGGGTTACCGGACCAGCAATTGTGAGTCCGGGCATGCAGGACTACATGGCGCTTACAACCGACAACGGGTCGGCTGTTTCTTCACAAAGGACCGCGCACATGGCAACCACAGCTAACATTCATGCGCCGCTCGGAGCAGCTACCATCCTGCACGTAGTGGACGCGTTCATCAATGTCGTCAACACCGTTGTCGAATGGAAAGAATCCCGCAAAACCCGCAAACTTCTGTCGGAACTCAGCGACGCTCAGTTGGACGATATCGGCCTGAGCCGCGCAGACATCGCCGATTTCTGATGTTCCCGCAGATCAGCAACTCGAGACAGCCGCACGGATTTCCGAGCGGCTTTTTCTTTGTTCAGCCCTGAACGTATTTTCCGGCAAGATCAGGCAGAAACGCCTCGATCGCCGCAGTTGCAACCACGTGCCGCGTTCCCGCTTTTTCGTCGACAACGTCAAGCCCACCTTTGACTGCGCGAACCTCGGCCCTGCCCCGCGGCAGATCCGTGGCAACCAGATCGCAATCCACCTGTTCAGGATCCTGCACCCCGATCGTGACGCTGACGCGCATTTCGGAATGGTCGATCCCCAGCTTTGAAAACAACGTGATGGATGAATGGTGCAAAGCATCCTGCACCGCGCGGCGGGCTGCCTTGGTATAGTCCTGGCCGTACAGATCGTTACCTGTTCCCATCTCCAGAATGATGCGTTTTTCGCTCATTGCGCGGGCTCCATGTCGAAGGAAACGATCAGGGCGGCGTTGGCAATGACCGTGTGCCCGTCACTGTGGGGCTTTGCGATGTCCAGCCCGCCTTTGGTGACAGTGATATTCGGATGACCATAGGGAAAGACAGCCTTCAACGCTTCGGTGTCCACCTGATCCGGCTGCTGAACCCCTATTTCGGCATCAATGATCATCGCCTCTTTCGGAAACCCGAACAGTTCCGACATGTTGACCGAGTTGTGCCAAAGCGCATCCTTAATCGCCCGCAGTGACGCCTGAGTATAGTCCATCCGGCGCAGGGATGTGCCCATCCCGAATTCCACAAGGACGCACGTTTTTGCCATTGGTGTCTCCGATGTCTTCAATAGAAAAGGCGCCCCGATCTGAGGCGCCTTCGAGATAATCTGTTAGGACCAGATCAGATGGATTCGTCGATCCAGCTTTGCAGGGCGGCTTTGGGCGCCGCGCCCGCGCGGTTGGAAACGACCTGACCGTCCTTGAAGATGAACAGCGCGGGGATGCCACGTACACCCATGGCGGCGGCTGAGTTCGGGTTGCTGTCCACATCGACCTTGGCGATTTTGACTTTGTCGCCATACTCGGCCGCCAGCTCTTCCAGCGCAGGGCCGATTTGCTTGCACGGGCCGCACCATTCGGCCCAGAAATCCACGACCACGGGAACGGTCGAATTCTTGACTTCGGCGTCAAAGGTGTCGTCGGTAACGGCTACGGTCGACATATTCTGTCTCCTGAATGGGGTAAACTTGGGAACAGAACGTATGTGCCGCTTCGGGTAAGGTCAAGATATCTGGGTGCGGGCCAAAGCATCTGTCATAAGATCGTGTGGCAACCACATCAGCCGCGCCGTGCGGGTCCACAGAATGGCGGTACGAATGCTGCGATCCGGATAGATCTGCGCCAGCGCCTGCGCGTATGCCCCCATCTGTCGCAGCAGGCCTTCGGGGCAGTCTTCCGCGCGGTCTGGAACAGTGGCATTTGATTTGAAATCAATCACATGCACTTCCGTTGCCGACAGGATCAGACGATCGACAACCCCATGCATCCGCTGCCCGTTCAGAGCGGCTGTAATGGGCACCTCGGCCAACGTGTCAGGTGCAAAGGCGGGCTGCAAACCTTCCGCTGTCAGCACAGTTACGGCTTCGTTCAAAATCTCTTGCCGGTCCGTTTCGTGCATATCGGGCAGCAACCGGGCGCAAAGCTCTGGCCAAAGGTCTTTCTCGGCCACGGGAAGGTGTTCCAGCAACAGGTGCAGGCGGGTTCCGCGCAGTTTGGCCGCATCTTCATCCAGGCCGGCATCTCCGGGCAACGCCTTAGGGCCAGCCAGATCCGAAGGGCTGAGCGTGCCGGCAGGCGCAACCGGATCCGGTGCAGGGTGTTGGAACATGTCCGGCAATTCGACTTGCTGAACGGCAGTTTTCGGTTGATCGATCAAGGGCAGCGCGTCCCAATCCCCGTGGGACAGGCGGCGGATATCGGTACCCGGCACCTGCGCGGCCCCGGCCCGATCCATCGCCGCCTCGACCATCTGATACCAGCTGTTGCCGTCTTTCCCCAAATCACCTGCCGCCGCCACGATCAACCACTTTTCCGCCCGTGTCAGAGCCACATACAGCAACCGAAGCCGTTCGTTTTCCTCGCGCTTGCGCGCCTCTTCCCGCGCCTGCGAGATCAGGTTTGGTGACGCGTCCGCCGACACTTTCCACAAGGGTGTTCCGCCGGCCAACATGATCTCGGCGTCACGCGGGGGCTGGCGTTTGCCGGTATCCGGCAGGATGACGATCGGCGCCTCCAACCCTTTTGAGCCATGAACGGTCATCACCCGGATCCTGTTGCCGACGCCGGTCATCTGTCGTTTGATTTCCAGATCGTCAGTCTGCATCCAGACCAGAAATCCCGTCAGGCTGGGGATATCCGTTCGCTCATAGGCCAGAGCCTGGGACAACAGCGCGTTGATGCCGTCTTCGGCCTCTGCCCCCAACCGCCCCAACAGCTTGCGCCGTCCGTCATGGCGGGTCAGGATACGTTCGATCAGATCATAGGGACGCAGAAAGTCGATCTGGCTGCGCAGATCATTCAGCACGGACAGTGTTTCCGGAAACTCTTCCGCGCGGTTGCGCAGTGCGGCCCAAAGGAACTGTTCCTTCCGACGGTGCGCCAGATCGAAAAGCTGCTGTTCGGACCAGCCGAACAAGGGGGATTTGAGAACCGTCGCCAGGGACAGGCTGTCTTCGGGCGTGGCCAGAAAGCTGAGCAAGGCCGCAAGATCCTTCACCGCCAGTTCAGCGCCCACTTTCAGCCGATCTGCTCCGGCGATGGGCAGGTGCAGCGCCTTGCAGGCACGGATGATCTCGGCAAACAGGTCCGAGCGGCGTTGCACGAGGATCAGAAAATCCCCCGGCTGCACTTTTCGACGAACGAATTGGCCGGATTTGCCATCTTCCGGGATCGTCTCGCCCCGTTCGATCATGTCTTTGATCGACTGTGCGACCTTCTCGGCCAGAATGACGGTGTGATGCCGTGCGCCGGGACGATCGACCGGATCGGTCCAATCTCCGTCTTCGGCATCCGCTACTTTTTCGACAACGGGCCAAAGATCAACACGACCCGGCAGATCGGCCTTGAAAGCACGGTGCTGACTGTCCTTATGAAACCCCGCGCCAGAGCGGTTTTCAAACAGGATATCGACCAGAGTCAGGATCGCGCTGGAGGATCGGAACGAGTATTCCAACGTCGAATCCCACAGTTTAGAGCCTGATTCAGCCAATTTCCGGCCAAACTCTTCCTGCATTCTGTCAAACGCCTGCGGGTCGGCGCCCTGAAAGGAATAGATCGACTGTTTCTTGTCGCCAACCACAAAGATCGTGCGCTCAACCCCGGATCGAGCCCCTTCCCCGCTGGTGAATTCCTGCGCCAGTTTTTCGACCACGTCCCACTGATCGGGGCTGGTGTCTTGTGCTTCGTCCACCAGAATATGGTCGATGCCACCGTCCAAGCGATACAGAACCCATTCGGCCACCGCCGGGTCATTCAGAACTCGCCGCGCGCGCAGGATGAGGTCATCAAAATCCAGCCAGCCTCGCAATTGTTTGCGTCGCTCGTACTCTGGCAGAAACGCAGCAGCAAATCGGTGCAGGACGGCGGTTTTCTGTGCCGCGACCAAAGCAAGGCGCTGTTCACGCGCGGCCTCGACCCGCATCATGAAGGATTCCAATTGCGGCATTCGGTTGGCAAACTCGCCTTCGCGCAGGGGTTTGGTTGGAAAACCATTGATCTTGGCGGTGAATGGTTCCTTAGCTTTTGCTCCGGTTAGGAATACGCTCTCCAACATCGGCAGATGCATCAATCGCGCTTCGGTGAAACTGGCCAGCTTCACCGCTGCCTTGGCATCGTTGACGCCGCTTTCATTCATACCGGGCAACATGGACTGGATCAGTTCGACTTCCCCACCAAGGAACACGCGCTCAAACAGATGGTTTTCATCAAAACCGTTGGGCAGATCGAACCTTTGCAGCAAGTCGGGCCACGCCATAGGCTGCGCGAATAGACTGCGTTTGTTCGTGATCGCAGCGGTTAACTTGTCAAAACCCGTATCGGTCACGAACCGTGCTACATCTTCAATCAACCCGGCCTGCGGGCCTGCGGCGAAATCTTCGACAATTTCCTCTCGCAACAAGGCTGCTGCGCGGTCTTCCATTTCGGTGAACTGCGGGCTAACGCCAGCCTCCAGCGGAAAGCGTCGCAGCAACGAGGCGCAGAACGAGTGGATGGTCTGGATTTTCAGACCTCCCGGCGTTTCGATGGCGCGGGCAAACAGGGTGCGTGCTTGCGCCAACCGGTCCGAGCCGATTTCGCCGGGTACACCCAGGTCGGTCAGCTCCTCCAACAAGGGGGTATCATCCAGCATGGCCCATTCGCCAAGGCGCTTGAACAACCTGTTCTGCATCTCGCTGGCGGCGGCCTTGGTGTAGGTCAGGCACAGAATATGCTGAGGCTGGACCCCGCCCAGCAGCAGACGCGCCACACGGTCGGTCAAAACCCGGGTTTTGCCGGACCCGGCATTGGCCGCCAGCCACGTCGAGGCATCGGGGCGCGCGGCCTGTACCTGCCGTTCGGTTGCGTCGTTGCGCGGGCTCATGTCAGATCCTCGGGGTAGGTTTCCGCAGTCCGGTCCCATTCGCCGAACCGCGCCAGGTGATCATAATCACCCATATCCGTATCCTTGTGCAGCATACGACGGGACGAAAACCCCTGATCAGGCTCTAAATAAGCGGAAATCAACTCTTTCAGCTCGGCAAGAACCTTGTCGGTCGGTTCTTTGTCCAAAGGCGCTGCAACCTCCTTATAGCTGCCACCCATACCGATGAAGATGGCTTCGGCCACGCTTGTCGGGTCAAGGCCCTCAATCCCGCCCTGCTCGGCCATGGCCGCCTCGATCAGCAACTGCTTGTCAAATTTGGATTGCTGGCTTTCCGTCGGTGGTGCGCCGGTTTTATAGTCGATGATGCGCAACGCGCCCCGGCTGTTGCAATCGATTCTGTCCGCGCGCCCGACAATGGTGAAATCCAGGGGGCGCAGCGCCAGTTTCATCGCCGCCTCAAATGCCACGGGGCCACCATCCTTCCGGCGCGCGAGCTCTGCCCCAAGGAAATCATCCGCGATCCGCTCAAGCCGGGCCAGCCACAGTTTGCGGGCCGTCGGCCAGGCGACGTGTTGATCCAAAAGGGCATGGGCCCGTTTCAGGAAATTGTCCCGCGTCAGCAAAGCGCTGTCGAGGACGCTGTCCTTGATGAAATGTTCAAGGATTTCGTGAATCACAATGCCTCTCAGCAAGGCATCGGGGGCCTGTACAAGCGGATCCAGCGGTTTCAGCTGAAGCACATGTTTGGCGTATATCGCGTATGGATCGCGGATCAGCCTCTTTATCTCGGTCACAGACAGACGGCGCGGACGCGCCGCGGCCGGTGGGCGCGGAGAAGGACGCGGTGCGGGGTCGATCGGCGGCGCATCTTCCAGTGCCTCGGACCAGTTCAGCCATTTTTCGCCCTGAGCGCGCATTTTGGCCAGAGCTTCGGGGCCACCCTGACCCGGCAAACCCTGCAACAGGTTGGTCAGTCGGTTCAGCCAGCGCGACGGTACCGTCTCGGCATCATCCGAGCGGGTCGCGCGGGTCAACCACACTTCGGGTGCGCCGATGGCCTGCTGGAAGTCATGCGCAGACAGGCCGATCCGGCGTTCGGGCAGCAACAAGCCGGCTTTGTCACGCATCTGCCGGTTCAACCAGGGATCGGGCGTTGGCGCCTCTGGCCAACTTCCTTCATTCAACCCGCCAAGGATCAGCAGGTCGGCGCCCTGCACCCGTGCCTCGAGCGTGCCCCAGATCATGATGTGCGGATGCGGCGCATCCCGGTCACGAACCTCTTCACCCGCAAGCAGAGCACCCAGCAGATCGGCAAAGTCATGGGCCGTCATCAGGCCGCCATGCTGCGCCTCTGCGCTGAGAGAATTAAGCACCTCCAGCGCCTTTTGGCCTGCGTTTTTGTCCCACAGAGTACCCGTTTCACCCGTGCTGCCGGCCGAGATCGCCTCGGCCAGTGTCATCAAACGCTCCACCCAGTCTGCGAGGCGCAGTTCACTGGTGATCTGCTGGTCGCAGAAGTGCTGCACGACCCATTTCACCCAGCTTTCCTGGGCCTCTTTGCGCACTGCAAAAGCCGCAAGGCTTGCACTGTCAGGAAAGGGCGGGCCGTGACGGCGCAGGTCAAGTTCCAGGTCACGCGTGTGCAGCAAATGAATTCCGCGGTCACCGCCATCATGACATAGCGGGTGCTTCAAAAGGGTCAGCAGCGCCTCGCCTTCCAGACGGCGTGTGAACAGGTTGGCCACATGGCGCAGAAAACGTCCCGGCGGGGAAAGTTGCAGCGGCAGGCCCGCACTGTCGTCCGGCACGATGTTCCACCGATCCAGCGCGGCGCTGACCTGGCGGGTCAACATGCGATCCGGCGTGATCAGAGCGGCGGTCTGTCCTGTTTCCGCCGCCTGCCGCAGGCGCAGGGCGATGGCCAATGCCTCGGCGCGCGGTGATTGAGCCTCGACCAGCGTCAGACCGTCGGTTGCGCCTTTTATATCGGACAGTCTGGGGCCTTCGGTCATCCAGGCGTCAGTGACGGGCGCTGGACGTAATGTCAGGGATATCAAGCGGTTACGCGAGGGTGAGGGGGCCGATAAATCCGTCCATGGGGTGATCTGATCCGGCGCAAGTTCCAGCGCGCGCATCAACTTGCGGAAACGGTATTGTGGGTGATCTTCAGACGTCAACGCATCATCCAACCCCTGCCAAACGTGGTCCGGCTGGTCGAAATCAAACCCGGGCAGCACCAATGCCCCTTGCGGCAGGCGCGCGATGGCTTCCATCAACATCAGGGTGGTGCCACGGGACCCGGTAGAGCCCGCCAGAATGACCGGGTGTTGCGGGGGGGCAATCTGCCATCGCGCGATCAGGTTTTCGACCACGCGGCGCTGGCGGGCCTGTGCATCTATCGTCTGCCCGCCGGTGTCGATGAATTGATCCGCGATGCCGATAAAGGCTTGTGCCCGCGACCAGTGTCCGGACATGTCGCTGACGTCCAGCTGCCGAATCGCTTCGGGCGATACGCCTTCGCCCTGCATTTCATCAATCAGCGCGGCAAGACTGTCGGACAGGTCAAAGATCGATGACCGGGCGGCAAGGTCCGGCTGTTGTTCCAGCAGTTTGGATACAAGCTGAGTCAACTCAAGACGCCGCCGCAGAGGCGGGATAGCAGGCGGGATCCGCGCCAGATCAACCCTTTCACCCAAGTCCGTCACCAACGAGAGACGCGGCAGAAGGCAAGGTGGCCCTTGATTGAACAGATCGCGGACGCGCCGTTCCATGCGTCGTGTGTTCAGGATCAACTCTACCCGAGCCAAAGCTTCGGGTGGGCCCGAACAGCGCAGCCGCAGGCCATCGACCAATGCCTTGGGGAAATCCGTACCGGGAGGCACGGCAAATACACGGGGCAGGGTGCCGGATTCAAACATCAGCCAGCAAACCCTCGGCCAGCGCGATGCCTTCCGGACGACCTACATCGCACCAGCGTCCCGGGTATTCGACCGCAAAAAGCCGACCCTGATCAAGCATCTTGTTCCAAAGCAGGTTGAGTGAAAACGCTGTTTGCGAGAACGAATGCAAACCCTGGGCCTTGAGGATCTGGGCCCCGCCGTAAACCAGACCAGGACCGCGCGTGATCCGTCCATCTTTTCCAGCAGTGAAATCACCCGATCCAATATGTCCAACGGTTCGCGCAACTGGAACACACATCAGCAGCGCATCCATACGACCGGGGTCCCAGGCTTGCTGCAACAGGGTCAACGGGTTTGGCCCGGACCAGATCGCGTCCGTGTTCAACGTGATTACGGGGTCGGTGCCCAGCATCGGCAAAGCTGCCCGCAATCCGCCACCTGTTTCCAGGATTTCAGGGTCTTCCCGAGACAGCAGAACGCCTTTGGGGCCGATATGCGCCGCGAGCTGATCAGCGTGATAATGCAGGTTGGCAACGGTACGGACGGGATCAAGATCTTCGACAAGGTCCAGCGCATGATCAATCAGTGGTCGCCCCGCCACTTCGATCAATGGCTTGGGCCGATCTTTGGTCAGCGCGCCCATGCGGGTGCCGAACCCGGCTGCGAACAGCATTGCGGCAAATGGCGATCCGGTCATTGCGTTCTCAACTTGGCCAGGTTTTCCGGTGTGGGTCTGGGCAAAGCTTCGTGCAGCAGGGACGCCACCGAAACCAGGGCAGGGTGGTCCAGATCGCGCATCAGATGTGCCCAGACGGCCGGGATCATGTCCACATAGTGAGGCTTGCCATATTCCGTCGCCAGACGTGCGAAGACGCCAAGGATACGCAGGTTTCTCTGGGCCCCCAAAACACTGTAGGCCGTGCGGAAATCATGGTCGTCCATACCTGACGCAGAGATGTAGTGGTTGATCATCTGCATTTCGATCCCGGCCGAGACATCTCGGCGTACATCCTGTAGCAGAGACACCAGATCGTAGGCCGGGTGCCCCAGCATGGCCAACTGAAAGTCCAGCAACCCGACGCGCTTCACGCCTTCGCGCTGCGGCAGCCACAACAGGTTTTCCGCGTGATAATCCCTGAGAACGACGACTTTCGAACCGGATGTTTCACGATGCAGGATGTCCGCGAACCGGTGCTCGAACCGGGACATGGCGTCTTCATCACATGTTCCCAGGATACCGGCCGCATACTTGGTGAAAGCCAATGTCGCCAGTTCCGTCATCAGGGACGGATCATAAGACTTCAAGGCAAGAGAAGGCGCCTGATGCAGGTGGAGCAGCACGTCGGTGGCGGCCCGGTACAATTCACGCTCTTTGCCCGGGTCTTTTTTCAGGACGCGTGCAAAAAGATCATCACCCAGATCTTCCAGCAACAGAAAACCGTACTGGGTATCTTCGGCATAGATTTCCGGCGCGCTCAGACCAACCGATCGGAGGTATTCGGCAACCCGCAAAAAGGGTTCAACATCGTCACTTTTTTCAGGTGGCGCGTCCATCAAAACCGCAGTGCGCCCGTTGGTTGGATCAATCAGCCGTTCGTATCGCCGGTTCGAGGCATCGCCTGCCAGTGGCGAACGTGTTGCTCCGGCCCAGGGTGTTTGCGCAATCAGGGCTTCGGCCAGGACCGTCCTGTTCGTCATGCGGTTCTCTCCAGTTTTTCCGCCCATTTCGGAGCAGTCCAAGACAGGGTCACACGGCGGAAATCGATATTGTTAGGGTCTGTTTCAAAGGTCAATTTCAACGCACCTTGAGGCGCCAACGGGCCCAGCTTGTCCGGCCATTCCACAAGGCAGATTGCCGTATCGAAAGCGTCCGTCAGGCCCAGTTCGTCAACTTCTTCGGCCGAGCTCAGACGATACAGGTCGCAATGCCATATTTCCCCTGATGGCGTGTCGTAAGCCTGGACCAAAGTGAAAGTTGGCGAGGGCACATCTTCGGGTTCATCCATCAATGACTGAATGAGGTTGCGCGCGAAATGCGTCTTGCCGCTGCCGATCGGGCCCTCCAGCAGAACGACATCGCCCGGGCGCAGAGATGTTCCCAATTGCCGTGCGAAAACTGCGGTTTCTTCGGGCGATTTGAAAGTCAGAGATCGGGCGGTCTGTGTCATGCCGCCACAATGGCCTTGCGCCTGACCGGCTGCAACCCGGTTCAGGCGCTGATCTGTTCCATCGCGGTGGATTTCGATGGAAATTCGGATTGCGTAAACCGCACGATTGTCGCGCCGTTATGAACCGGTGTGACGGTGCAATCCACGGTTATGCCGGTTCTCATCTGGATTTCAGCTGTCCATTCGGCGCGATTTTCCCGCATTTCGACAAAATCCCGCACCTCACCCAAAACCGGTGTCGCAATACAGAGGTCTTGCCAGCGTCGCGTGACGTCGGTGACCGTTTCGCTTTGGAACCCGACCTCGTGCGCGTCTCCCCACAGCTTTTGATACGCATAGTTGGTGAAGGCCAGCGTACCGTCATCCGCAAAGACGGCAATCGCGTCCGCCAGTTTGTCCAGGATGGACTGCATCAGATCCATTTCTGATCGAAAGCGCCGCGTCAGGGTGATTTCGGCGGTGATATCCTCGAATAGAAACGCCACTGCGCCGTCCGGGTGAGGGCGGCCGCTGACGGAATAGACCGATCCGGATGGCAGCGACCACGTCTCGTGATAGTTTCCATCTTCAGCCGCTTCGAGAAGGTCGTTCATCTGACGCCGCCAGCTGCGGTAATTCTTCGGCTCCGGCATCATGTGTTGATCCCGCAAGCGGTCGAAGAAACTGCTCAGGCTGGGGCGGCAACTGAGGAAATCGGGCGGCAACGTGGTCAGATCGATCAGGGCCGGGTTGAACAGGGCCAATTGCCGATTGCGGTCAAAAATGGCGAGACCAATGGACAATTGGGCAAAGGTCTTGGTCATGGTCTGCACGAATTTGCGCTGGGCGGTTTCCGCCTCGACAATCGCGTTGACGTCAACGGCGTAGCATAGATGACCGTTTTCGTGTTCGATCCGAGTCAAATCGAACCAAAGCTTGCGATCAGTATCTGCCACATCCACCGACACGCGGGTTTTTCCGGTAGGTCTTGTGGCATCCTCCGGGCTTTCAAAAAGCGGCGCAGTCAGATCGGCGTCCTGATCACGTGCCTTTTGAACAAGTGCGACATAGGCGGCATTGCACCATTGCACCCGATTGTCGTTATCCGCCAACCATACCGGGTAAGGGGCCAGATCCATTGCCAGACGGGTCGGTTCGCCTGGGGTAACCGATCCGGCCGAGGAGGTCCTGGCGCATTCGCAAAGTCGAACGCGGACGATACCGTCGATCCGCTCACACACGACTTCTCGTTCAACGGTGCAGTCAATGGCCGACACCAGGATTTTGCCCTGATCGCGCACTTTGTCGGGAGTTTCGGGAAAGGTGGGGAAGTCCCTTTGCAACAAGCGCCGCAGGTCCAGCCAGTTTTCAACATGCTCAAACCCGGCGAGTGCGAAATCAGAATGGCTAATCAGTTGGTCGCCATCGAACAGGAATACGGCGTCAAACAGCGAGGTGTTCGAAAACAGACCAAAAGCCTTGTCGCGCTGAGCCCGGCGTGGCAACAGCCACAGAACGGCGAAACAGCACGAAACAAGACTGATCGCGGCCAGAATAATCCAATCGGCCATCAAATTCCCCAAGCCTGAACGATACAAGGACAGACTATGCGTGGGATTGGTTAACGGTCTCTTAATTCACACCTGGATGCGCGTGTTGGATCCCGACGGGACCGGGGTGTCACCCTTCTGTGCATCAATCAGTTTGCGTGGCCAGGTCACCTTGACGATTGCCCCGCGCCGTTCAGGATTGTCGGTCAGATGCTGGTAGGGGTCCGAACCATTGGCGAATTCCAGTTCGGCGCCGCTGCGTTCCAGCAGGGTTTTGGCGATGAACAATCCCAGGCCCATCCCTTCGTATTCCGGGCGTGATCTCTGATCGGATTCTGCCCGTCTTCGGCGCATAAAGGGATCGCCGATGCGTCCAATCATGTGGGGCGGATATCCCCGCCCGTCATCCATGATGCTGACGGTGATCCTGCTGTCGGTCCATTCGGCCTCGACCCAGACATTTGCGCGGGCGAAATCCACGGCATTCTGAATCAGGTTGCGCAAACCGTGAATGATCTCGGGTTTGCGCAGGATCGAGGGCTGCTGAACATCCCCGTCCTGCGCGGGGCCTTCGGAAAAATGAACCTCTTTGCCGCGACCGACATGTGGTTCGGCCGCTTCGTTCACCACTGTCGAAAGCGGTGCCTGCCGCAGATGCAGATCATCTTTGCCCGCCCGCCCCATGTCGCGCAGAATGTCACGGCAACGGTCTGCCTGCTCGCGGATCAAGGCGGCGTCTTCTTTCAGGTCCGGGCGGTCGTCCAGTTCTTCGATCAGTTCCGCGCTGGTCAGTTTTATCGTCGCCAGAGGCGTGCCCAGTTCATGCGCGGCAGCGGCAACGACGCCCCCCAGATCGGTCAGCTTCTGTTCGCGCGCCAGCGCCATATGCGTGGCGGCCAGCGCTTCGGACATGGATTGGACTTCGGAACTGACGCGATGGGAATAGGCACCGATGAAGACGATGGCGATGATGATCGCGGCCCAGTTTCCAAACAGAAGGATATCAGGGATATCCAGAACAAGCCCGAGGCTTGTCCGCAACGGAAGGTGAAATTCCGCCAGCACAGTTGTCAGAACGATTGCGACGGCGCCGACAATCAGGGTCGATCGAGTGCTCATGACATTGGCTGAAATCGTAACCGGGCCCAGCAGAAGCAGCGCAAACGGATTGTTCAACCCACCAGTCAAATAGAGCAGAATTGACAATTGCAGCAGGTCGAACAGAACCATCAGGAAGTTTTCGAACTCGGTCAGGCGCTTGTTCTGCGGAAACAGCAATATGGCGGTCAGGTTTCCCATGACCGAGATTCCGATGGCCAGGTAACACAGGCCCAGTTCCAGCTGCACGTCATAATATCGCTGGGCCACCGTGATTGCAGTGAGCTGGCCGATGATGGCCACCCATCGCAAAAGGATCAGGGTCCGCAGACGAATCCAGCTGCTGCGTTCCTGGCCGCGCCAAAAAGTCTGATTGGATTCTGCCATCGGTCGCTTATGTCCTGTTGCATCGGCTGGTCATCTTGATAGGTGTCCCGGCCGGAACGATCAACAACCCCTTAAGACCGGATAATCGAAATGACCCGCCTTCTCGCAATTCTCGCAACTGTTGTTTTGGCTATCGGACTTGGGGCCATGTGGATTCTGACGCGGGGCGGCGGGTCCGATGACAAATTCGCACAATGCCGGTCCAGCCAGATTGCTGGGGGTGCCGCCGCAATTGGTGGACCATTTGAACTGGTGAACGGCAAAGGCGAGACGGTTACGGACAAAGATGTGATTACCGAACCGACGCTGGTTTACTTCGGATACACGTTCTGCCCGGACGTTTGCCCGTTCGACATGTCCCGCAACGCCGAGGCTGTCGATATTCTGGCCGAACGCGGGCTGTCGGTGACACCTTTGTTCATCTCGATTGACCCGGATCGCGATACGCCCGAAGTCATGGCTGACTATGCTTTCAATCTCGGGGGCAAGACGATCGCCCTGACCGGCTCGCCCGAACAGGTCAAGGCGGCCAGCAAGGCCTACAAGGCCTATTACAAGGCGCATGACAAGGGCGACGAATTCTATCTGGTTGACCATTCCACCTTTACCTATCTGGTCACACCCGAAGATGGATTCCTGGAATTCTTCAAGCGCGAAGACACGGCCGAACAGATGGCGGACAAGGTTGAATGCTTCCTGGAACAGGCCGCGTCGTAACAAGGTTGTTTGACCTTTGTTCCCGCGCTGCTATTACTCATGTTCGAGCCAAAGGCATGAAATAGCGAAAGACCTAACATATGGCAGACACTTCTCAGCTTGACATCGGCCCTGACAAATCCCTGCTTTTGGTTGATGATGACGAGCCGTTTCTGAGACGTTTGGCCAAGGCCATGGAAAAGCGTGGCTTCGAGGTTGAGACCGCAGGATCCGTCGCGGCAGGGCGCGCGATATCCACTGCCCGGCCCCCGGCTTATGCTGTTGTTGATCTGCGGCTTGAGGATGGCAACGGATTGGACGTTGTCGAGGTATTGCGGGAAAAACGCCCCGACAGCCGTGTCGTTGTTCTGACCGGATATGGTGCGATCGCGACCGCCGTCGCGGCTGTCAAGATCGGCGCGACCGATTATCTGTCAAAGCCAGCGGATGCCACCGACATCACGAACGCATTGCTGGCAAAGGGTGACGAGATGCCCCCGCCGCCGGAAAACCCCATGAGCGCGGACCGTGTGCGCTGGGAACATATCCAGCGCGTCTATGAGCTGTGTGACCGGAATGTTTCCGAAACCGCGCGACGGTTGAATATGCATCGGCGGACGTTGCAGCGGATACTGGCGAAACGCAGCCCGCGTTAGGTCGGCCGGCCGCTCGATGACGGTTTAGTGACTTGTAACCTTGGACCCTGTCGAGGACTGTTCGGCACATCTGGAATCTTTTGTCAGAACAGGACCACTTTATGATCGGATATGTAACCGTTGGCGTTTCGGACATGGCGCGCGCCAAGGACTTCTATACCAAACTTTTCGCGGACAAGGGCGCGAAAGTGGTTATAGACGCAGGCCGGATCGCGTTCATCGGCAACAAACCCGACGCGCCGATGCTGGCGGTGTGCGAGCCCTTCGACGGTGATGCCTGCGCCGCCGGAAATGGCAACATGGTCGCCTTTGCAGCCGACTCCAAGGATGAGGTCAAGGAACTATATGACAAGGCAATCAGCCTAGGTGCGGTGGATGAAGGCGAACCTGGTCAACGCGTCCCCGACAGGTTCTATGGTGCCTATGTGCGTGACCCGGATGGCAACAAACTGTGCTTCTACGTCTTCGGCTGAAACGGCGTGAACACAAACCCTGCCCAAGTTTCAGATTGGTCTGCAAGCAGCGGTGCTGACCGCGCACATTCAGTACCTTCAGGGTGAGCAGGAAATTTCTGCGCAGAGCTGCCGCGCCAGCTGACGATATCCGATTGCGTTGGGATGCAGCCCGTCCGATGTCCAGTCGGCGGTGTTCTCGGCGAACCCCTCCGGCGGGGTCAGAAACGTGCAGTTCGCCATATCCTGACAGGCCTGTTGTGCAGCCGAATTGAAGGCCGTTCGAAACGCCTCTTGTTCCGCGGTCCAGTTTGCACCGGTGACGGGTAACACAGCACGCCAGATCAACCTGTCGGCGGGCATGAACAGGGCCTTCAACTGTGCGACATAGCCTGCAATCTTCTCTGGCGGTGTGGCGGTCAGAGCGTCATTGACCCCGATTCCCAGATACCATGTCGGGACATGGGCAATCAGTTCCGGTTTTGCCCGTGCGATCAGGCCCGGGGTGGTGTCGCGGCTGATCCCAAGATTCAGCGAGTTGGGCAGGATGTTGCTGGTCAACCACCCTTCGATGATGGAATCGCCGATGAAAGCGATCTGAATATCCGGTGAGACGAGCGCCTGAGAAATCGGCCGCTCGTGCAGCCAGACCATGAGCTTGTAGTGATCGGTTTCCGTGACCGGGACATGTGTGCCCGAGATTTTTCTGAGCGCCTTCGACACATATCCGGTTTCGACCAACGCTGCCGCAAGACCAACAGTCAGCAGGACGTTGACGACAAGCAAAACTCGGGTTCCGGTCTTTGTTTTCATCTTTCTTCCACCCGTCCCACCGTCCCACTCACCGCATTCGGACAGCGTCTTTCAGATCTGAGCGATCAATTCTGCGTGCCGCGCTGTAAAGGCGTGCCGCACCTCGACCGGGGGCCGCAGCCTGATTTGTAAACCTGCCATGATCCCCCTGTCCGGGCGGCCAAAGAATTTCGTGGCTTCGGCCTCGGAAAACCCGGCAATCTGTGCCGCCTCCATCCAGGCGCTGATCTTGTCGGCCTTCTTGATCTGGCGCTTCACCGTTTTTGGGACCTCAGCCGGTAGTCCAAACCGTATGTGGATTGCTGCCGCCAGCCGGTCGTCCAACGCGCCATAGTCTGGGCCGACGGCGGATTTCACGGGCGAGATCATATCGCCGATCACATATTCGGGCGCGTCATGTAACAGGGCCGCCAAACGCCATTTCATGGGTGCTTTGGGGGCAATACGGCCAAAAATCTCTTCAACCAGCAGGGAATGTTCGGCCACGGAATAAGCGAAATCGCCGTTTGTCTGACCGTTCCAACGAGCGACAAAGGCAAGGCCGTGTGCGATGTCTTCAATCTCGATATCCACCGGTGTCGGGTCCAGCAGGTCCAGCCTGCGACCCGACAGCATCCTTTGCCACGCTCTGGGTTGTGTTGCCATTCTGCCATGCCTTGTGAAGTTGGACACGTTCAATTCGCGTTTTTATGGTATGATGTACCTGTCTGGATCACACGCTGCCAACATTTTCTTGAGCGTTCGTGCTTTGAAACGGCGCGGTATGATCCCGACATTAAAGACTGAGGGGGGTGCATTCTCCTCCCAGTGTGCCCCTCTCGAACTGAAACACGTATCGAAAGGAGCACCCTATGTTCAAACGTTTATTCGCAATCGCACTGACCTTCGGAATGGCCGCCACCGCGCCGCCTGCCTTTGCCCAGAATTGTGCGGCACGGGATCACATCATATCCAAATTGCAGAAGAACTATGCCGAAGAATTGGCCTTTGGCGGCCTGCAAAAAACACGCGGCGCGCAAGCGGTGTTGGAGGTTTGGACCTCGAAAGAAACGGGAAGTTATACCGTTTTGGTAACCAATGCGAACGGTATCAGCTGTATTGTTGCCGTTGGCACCGATTTTTTTGAAGCGATACCAAAGATCGAAATTGAAGGCACACCAAGCTGATATTGGCCATATCGTTTCCGATCACAGTCTTCAAAGTTGCCACCTGCCCCAAGGAATGCTAGGGGCAGCCAGGACTGTGAATTACCGGAAAATGGAGCACCTGATGGCCGGGGACTATATCGTTAAAGACATTTCATTGGCTGGCTTTGGCCGCAAAGAGCTGGACATAGCCGAAACCGAGATGCCGGGCCTGATGTCCCTGCGCGCGGAATACGGCGACAGCAAGCCGTTGAAAGGGGCGCGCATCGTCGGGTCGTTGCACATGACCATCCAGACGGGCGTTCTGATCGAAACGCTGGTGGCGCTGGGCGCGGATGTGCGCTGGGCGTCTTGCAACATCTTCTCGACCCAGGACCACGCCGCCGCCGCGATTGCCGAGGCGGGTATTCCCGTCTTCGCCGTCAAGGGCCAGACACTGGAAGAGCACTGGGATTATCTGGACAAATCCTTCCTGTTCGAGGAAGGCCCGAACATGATCCTGGATGATGGCGGCGACGCAACGCTGTACATCCTGCTGGGTGCCCGTGCCGAAGCGGGCGAGGACATCATCCCTGTTCCGGGTTCGGAAGAGGAAGAGGTGATCAAGAAGCAGATCGCCAAGCGTATGGCGGCAAGCCCGGGCTGGTTCACAAAAATGCGTGACCAGATCAAGGGTGTTTCCGAGGAAACCACCACCGGTGTGAACCGCCTGTATCAGCTGGTCAAGGACGGCCACCTGCCGTTCCCCGCGATCAACGTGAATGACAGCGTCACCAAGTCGAAATTCGACAACAAATACGGCTGCAAGGAATCGCTGGTCGACGGTATCCGCCGCGCCACTGACACGATGATGGCCGGCAAGGTTGCAGTGGTCTGTGGTTACGGTGATGTGGGCAAAGGCTCGGCAGCGTCGTTGCGCGGTGCTGGTGCCCGTGTGAAAGTCACCGAAGTCGACCCGATCTGCGCCCTGCAAGCCGCGATGGACGGTTTCGAAGTGACCCTTCTGGACGACGAAGTCGCCACTGCGGATATCTTCATCACAACCACCGGCAACAAGGACGTGATCCGCATCGAGCATATGCGCGAGATGAAGGACATGGCCATCGTCGGCAACATCGGCCACTTCGACAACGAAATTCAGGTGGCCAGCCTGAAGAACCACAAATGGACCAACATCAAGGAACAGGTGGACATGATCGAGATGCCTTCGGGCAACCGCATCATCCTGCTGTCCGAAGGCCGTCTGCTGAACCTGGGCAACGCCACCGGGCACCCGTCCTTTGTGATGTCGGCCTCGTTCACCAACCAGGTTCTGGCCCAGATTGAGCTGTTCACCAAGGGTGACCAGTACGAGAACAAGGTCTACATCCTGCCCAAGCATCTGGATGAGAAAGTGGCCCGCCTGCATCTGGATCGCATCGGCGTGAAGCTGACCCAGATGGATGCGGATCAGGCCGCTTACATCGGTGTCAAACCGGAAGGTCCGTACAAGCCGGAACACTACCGCTACTGATCGCCGTCTGGGTATGACGCAGAAATCTGGGCGCCGCCGGTATTTGTACCTGGCGGCGTCTTTCTTTTTCAGGCTGGCGGTTGTTGTGATCCTTTTGGGCGGTGGTGTCTGGTGGGTGTTGGCGCATCCCGAAACGCCGATACCGTCACATTGGAACCCGTTGCGTGATCTGAAGGTAACCGCCCCGATTACACCCGTCACCAAGTTCCAACTGAACCGCGCACTGGCCAGCGAAGCACAGTGCAGGGCCGCTCTGGAAGACTCAGGTGTTCGGTTTGAGGCGATGGGGGACCTGGTCGTCGATCAGAACTGCGGTATCGCCGGTCGGGGTCGTCTTACCAAATTGGTGACATCAGGGATCGAGGATGTTGAAACCAGTTGCGCCACGGCGTTGCGCCTGACCATGTGGGAACATCACGTCGTACAGCCTGCCGCACGCGATCTGCTTGGGGCCTACGTTTCCCGATTGCGCCACAACGGCAGTTACAATTGCCGCCCCATGCGCACCGCGCAGGGTGAAAACGGTGGGTGGAGCAGCCATGCCCGCGCGGATTCGATAGATATCGTCGGTGTGGATACCGTTGACGGTCGGACGCTGACCTTGTTGTCAAACTGGCAGGGCTCGGGACCGGAAGGCGCCTTTTTTCGGCGGATCTGGCGCGGGGCCTGCGGTTGGTTTCGCGTGGTTCTTGGGCCCGATTTCAATCGTTTGCACGCGGATCATTTCCACTTGCAAGGCCCGGGGTGGGGCTATTGCCGCTAGGCTTTTCAGCAAGAAACGTGCAGGCTGCGACCAAGGGGGAGAAATCGCAAATTTTTTTCCTTTTGGAAAAGCCTGCGACGCGGCTAGTCTTTCGATCATCGGTAAAAGGTGCCGAGTAAACGGATCAAGGAGACTAGGATATGGGCAAGCGCGACGAGCTGATCGCCAAATACGCAGAAGACCTGAAAACCAAATGCGGGATGGACCCAGATATGGACCTGCTGACCAAGGTCACCATCGGTTGTGGTCCGGCGATCTATGACGCAGATGCGGCAACTGTCGCGGCCAGCCAGGACTCGGAACTGGAAACCGTCAAGAACAACTTCCTGATCAAAAAGCTGGGTCTGGCAGATGGCCCCGAGCTGATGGAAGGGATCAACAAAGCCATGGAAACCTATGGCATGTCCGAGCGCAACAAGTACCGTGCCGTTGTCTATTATATTTTGACCAAGCATTTCGGAAAAGAATCCGTGTACAGCTGACCCGGTCGAAATTTACCAAGCGCCCGTCGAGATTTTGGCGGGCGTATTTAATTTGAGTTTCAATTTAAAGACTTGGCATTTGAAACCAAGGGTGTGGTTGCGCTAAGTTCAACCTGTGACCAGGACGGTCAGAACCAGATATTTCCATACGCGTGTGGTGAGTAGGGAGCACGCGGGGGTAGGGAAGGTTCTGTATCGTCAGAGCCTTCCCTCGTTTCTTATCTGAGTTCGCCAAGAATACGCGCAATGAAATTGTCGAATTCCGTGGGCCTCGGGTCCGAATTCCTGGATGACGCGCCACCGCTGCCTGCCAGGTAGACTTCTATCCGCCCCGGACGGGTCTTGCTGCCCGAATTCGTGAAGTCCCTCAATATTCCGTCAAGAGCATCAGCTGCCAGCGCCGCGTTTTCAGCGTCGCTTGGATGATAGAAACGAACCTGTGTTTCTCTGACCCGAAAACCCACGCGGTCTGTTGACACGACAGTCGCGCGGCCCTGTGTAAGCAGTTCCAAAGCTCGGCTGCTGGCGTCTTGTGACACTCTCAAGGGAACAAAAAGCGAGACTTCCAGATCAATGGGGGATTGTGCGGGCGAAAGCGGTTTAACCTCTGCATAAGACGGGGCCGCAGATAAAGTGATCTCTTGCTGGACAGGGTCCAAAACCATCAAGGATGTCTGCGAAAAGCTGTCTTTGTTCGACCGGTTGGTGTGGCGCCACGGCGGTTCGGCAGAAGCCGGATACAAGGTTTGAACATCCGCAGAAGAAGCGGTGGCCAAGATGGGTTCGAGCTGTGGCGGAATGAATATGGCTGGCGGAGACACAGACACGGCCAGTTCCGCTTCTGGGGTTGGGGGTCTTGGTTCCACCCTGTCTTGGTCATCCGCAGCCGAAATGTCTTCGGCAGGAACGGGTGGCGTCACGATCGCTTCAACCGAGACGCTCTGGTCGAGAGTTGCGCCTGTGATCGCATCCTCGACCTCTTCGATGATTGCCGGGTTGGAAACGGGCGCGACTTCGGAAGACGCTGAATCGGCGGGGTTCTCGGCTGCTTGTGTGTCTCGTGTGGTCGGTGACTCAGCGATTCTGACGGTGGGCGCTCTGTCTGAAAGCAGCTCCTCGATTTCAGGAAGAGTTTCCGTCGCCGCATCCAAGCTGACTGGGGGCGTTCCACCGGTAGAGCGCCAAGTTCCGGCAATATGTGTGACCGCCCATTGCAGGAACGCGCCGCAAACCAAGGCGGCCAGAACAATACCTGCTCTAACCAAGGGTTTTTTCTTGGTTTTTGTTTCTTCTAAATGCAAAGAACGGACCCGGTCTGATACGATCTCTTCGATTTTGGTTTCGTCTGGCCGGGGCAGGTGCTCTGTCTCGGAAGGTTTCAGGGCGGGTTTTTCCTGCGCTTCACCCTGCGCCCCGCTGAGCACTCTGGCACGCTTTTCACGCGCCTCTTTCAGGCGCGCTTCCCAGTTTTTTGAATTCTTCGCAGCAACGGCGTCTTCGAATATCCCATTGCCGCCTTCGTCGTCAGACATGGGTTTTTGCTTTCAAGAAAGACCGATCTTTATTCGAACACCACCAAGCAATTTCAATCGCGGAAAAACGCGACCGACATGTTCTCACCCGGCAAAGCCCAAGGAAAGATAGCATCTTGCCAGGGGTTTGAGAAGTTCTGCGCCCGGCGCCATTTTCCCGTTCAATCAGGCTGGGTTTCACCCAGCATGCAAATCACCCGCCAGTCATCCTCGGTCACGGGTTGCACCGACAAGCGAGAATTCTTCACCAGCACCATGTTGGCCAGACGCTCGTCCGCCTTGATCTGGTCCAGCGTTACGGGTTTGGAAAAGGGCCGCACGGCTTTGATGTCGACACACTCCCACCGTTCATCATCGGTGGTGCTGTCGGGATGGGCCTCGGCACAGACCTCGACAATGCCAACAACGGACTTGTCCTTTTGCGAATGGTAGAAGAACCCCCGGTCCCCAACCTTCATCTGACGCATGAAATTGCGCGCCTGATAATTGCGGACACCGTCCCATTCCTCGCCCGCGTCGCCCTTTGCGACTTGCTGATCCCAACTCCAGGTCGACGGTTCCGACTTGAACAACCAATAGGCCATCAACCGATCACCTTTTTCCACGGGATCAGCTCAACCGATTGGAACAATCCTGCCTTCGCGTAAGGGTCGCCGTCGGCCCACGATTGTGCGGCGGCCGGGTCTTCCACATCGAGGATTATCAATGAACCGATCATGGCGTCACCGTTCAGCAACGGTCCGGCCTGTGACACGACGCCGGTTTCTTCGATATAGGCCAGGTGGGCCGAGCGGTTGTCCAATCGGGTTTGCAACGCGTCGGGTTTGTCACGAGCGATGAGGGCGATCAGCATGTTATTCCTCCTTGAGGGGTCGATTTAATAGGTTTTGAATGGCCTCGGTGACACTGTAGGCGCCATGGCTCAGGTCCGCCACCGTGGCGCTGATGGGCATATCCAGCCCTTCCTTGGCGGCAATGTCCGACATGGCACGGGCAGTGGCGACGCCTTCGACCGTTGTTTGGCTGTCAAAGGGCTGATTCAGACCCAAACTCAGGCCAAAACGATAGTTTCGGGACAGCTCGGAAGAACAGGTCAGCACAAGATCCCCTAGACCGGACAAGCCCATCAGGGTGTCGGAGCGCGCGCCGCGCATCGCGGCAAAGCGCTGCATCTCTGCAAACCCGCGGGTCATCAAGGCCGCCCGGGCGCTGTCTCCCAGACCTGCGCCGATGGCGGCACCGCAGCCAATGGCCATGACATTCTTCAGCGCGCCGCCAAGTTCGGCGCCGATCGTGTCTGTGGTGCGGTAAAGGCGCAGGTTCGCCGTCGTCAGTTCGGCCTGAAGCGCCTTGCCAAGTTCCGTATCCTCGCAAGCCAGCGTCAAAGCGGTGGGCAGGCCATGTGCAATGTCATCTGCAAAACTGGGCCCGGTCAGCAGCGCGACGCGGGCATCCGGGATGCTCTCTTTGATGACCGCGACAGGTCCAAGCCCCGAGGTCAGTTCAATTCCCTTGCAGCAGGCCACCAGAGTCTTGCCGCGCAGGGCCGGTGCGTGATCCTGCAAAGCGCTGCGCAATTTCTGCATTGGCACGGCCAACAAAAGCGTGTCAGCCCTGAGCGCCTCGGCGATATCCGCGGTCACGGTGATGTCCCCGGGCAAGGTTATGTTGGGCAGCCGGGTTGCATTTTCGCGCGTCTCGCGCATCTGCTGCGCCCGATCGGCGTTTCTTGACCACAGTGTCACTGGCCCATTGCCTGCCAGCGAGATAGCCAGAGCAGTGCCAAACGCACCGGAACCCAGGATGGATACGCTCATGCCTTGGCCCCTTTCTTGCCACCGCCCAGCATGGCCGGGCTGTGCTGATCCAGAGGCCAGCGAGGGCGGGCGGTCAGGTCCAGCCCATCCCGCGCGCCGGCACGAAAGCGTTCCAGGCCAGCATAGGCAATCATCGCCGCATTGTCCGTGCACAACGCCAACGGGGGGGCGGTAAATTGGGTATTTTTTTCAGCACAAACAGACTCTAATGCGGACCGAATGGCCGAGTTCGCGGCAACCCCTCCGGCAACGGCAATCACGGGTTCAGACGGAGAGGTTTCCAGATACAAATCAATCGCACGCCGGGTCTTTTCGGCCAATGTGTCCACAATAGCCTGCTGGAATCCGGCGCACAGATCTGCGCGGTCCTGGCGCGTCAAGCCACCCTTTTCATTCACGATCTGGTCGCGCATCCGCATCAAGGCCGTTTTCAATCCCGAAAAGGACAGATCGCAACCGGGCCGGTCCAGAAGCGGCCTGGGAAATCGAAAGCGTCTGGGATCACCGGCGCGCGCCTCGGCTTCGACGGAAGGGCCACCAGGTTGCGGCAGGCCCAGAAGGCGGGCGGTTTTGTCGAAGGCCTCTCCCGGCGCATCGTCGATGGTGCCGCCAAGGCGGGTAAAATGTTCGGGCCCGTGGGCGATCAGGAACTGGCAGTGGCCGCCAGACACCAGAAGCATCAGGTAGGGGAAGGTAATGTTGTCCGTCAGTCGTGGTGTCAACGCGTGACCGGCAAGGTGATTGACACCCACCAGCGGCAGACCGGTTGCCGCACTGATCCCCTTGGCGCACATGACGCCCGACATGACCCCTCCGATCAGACCCGGCCCCGCGGTGACCGCAATGGCGTCCACGTCTTTCAGTGAAAGACCAGCGGTGTCCAGCGCTTGCAGAACGCAGACATCCAGCTTTTCCGCATGCGCCCGGGCCGCGATCTCGGGCACGACGCCACCAAAAGGGCTGTGCAGTTCGGTTTGGCCATGTACCACGGATGACAGGATTTCGGCCTTGGCGCCCGTCGTTTGACGCACGATGGCCGCGGCGGTATCGTCGCAGCTGCTTTCCAATCCCAGTACGGTAAGTGTTTGCACCATCACCCTGATCCGTTGCATCATGATCTAACGGCGGGGTATCACCCTGCGCGGATGCAAACAATCCTGAAGGGCCAAGGGGCCGCACGTTGTATTTGTTGATGACCCGCCCGCGCGCTGCCTCTGAACGGTTCGTCGCGCAGCTGCCGACCCGCA
Source organism: Ruegeria sp. H8 (assembly GCF_056532905.1). Lineage (NCBI taxonomy): Bacteria > Pseudomonadati > Pseudomonadota > Alphaproteobacteria > Rhodobacterales > Roseobacteraceae > Ruegeria > Ruegeria sp. H8. The sequence continues at coordinate 362,901 of NZ_JBQFNY010000003.1, forward strand.
CCAAATCCCGGGTTCAGGTCATCTATTCTCCGATCATGGAAATCCGGCCTCTGCCGGTCGAGGTTGAGACCGAGGGTGTGCAGGGGTTGATTTTCACGTCGGCCAATGCGGTGCACGCGGCGGCCCTGAAAGGTGTGGACCGCAACCTGCCCGCTTTCTGCGTCGGACCGACAACGACCAGCACAGCGAAGGGTTGCGGGTGGCGGGCCGAAATGGTCGGGGCCACGGCGGAAGAACTGGTGGGACATCTGCTCAAGCGGAGGCCCAAAAGCCCGTTGTTGCATTTGAGGGGTGAGAACACGCGCGGCAATGTTGCCGGTCGACTGACCGAATCCGGCCTGACCGTGGGGGAACTGCCAGTCTACCAGCAATTGCTGTTGCCGCTAACATCCGAAGCGACCCGGGTGGCAGATTTGGATTCGCTGGTAATCGCACCGCTTTTTTCGCCAAGAACGGCGCGACATTTTGCCGATATTTGGACCGGATCCGCGCCTTTGTGGTTGGCCGCAATCAGCCAGGCCACGGCGGATCCCCTTTATTCATTGGACTATGCACGCCTGAAGATCGCAAAGAAGCCGACACCAAAGAAAATGCGTAAGGCTGTCAAAAAGCTTGTGAAACATGCGTTGCGGGTTGAGGGCGGCGCGGTCCCCGATTAACTTGACTGGGGCTGTTATTCATCTGAATTTGGATTCGATAAGGGGAATATTGCGGTGGCTGGTAAGAAAAAGTCCGAAGAAAAGCCGGTGGAAACCCCCAAGGCAGATGACGTCGTCGAACCCGAACTGCAACAGGAAGATACACCTGTTGACCCGACTGAGACCGTAGAAGAAGAACTTTCCGAAGCCGAAGCCGAAGCCGAAGCCGAAGCCGAAGCCGAAGCCGAAGCCGAAGCCGAAGCCGAAGCCGAAGCCGAAGCCGAAGCCGAAGCCGAAGCGTCGACTGAAGATACTGCCCCGGCCGAAGAAAAAGTGGTCGAGCGTGTCGTTGAAAAGCGTGGCGGATTTGTTCCCGCTTTGCTGGGCGGTGCCATCGCTGCCGCCGTCGGGTTTGCGCTGGGCAATGGCGGGCTGTTGTCAACTGGCTCGGACAGCTCGGATACCTTGGCGACGTTGGAATCCAAACTGGCAGACCAGTCCGACCAGATTGCCAAGCTGTCTCAGGCGCTTGCAAACAGTCCGGATGATGCTGGTCTGACGGATCAGGTCAAAGCGCTGTCCGACAAATTGACACCCGTGGAAAGTGACCTGAGTGCGATCAAATCCACTGTGGATACGCTGTCAGGCCAGATCGGACCATTGTCAGACCGCATTGCGACGCTTGAGAAAACCCCGATCGAATCCAGCGTGTCGCCCGAATCCATGGCCGCGTTCGAAGCTGAGCTGAAGAAGCTTCAGGACTCGCTGGCCTCGCAACGGGCCGAGGTTGAAAAAATGGTTTCCGACGCTCAGGCGCTGGAGGCGAAAGCATCAGCCGATGCGCAGGCTGCGGCCAATGCCGCCGTTCTGTCGCGTTTGCATGGGCAATTGGATGCGGGTCAGCCCTATTCCGATCTGGTTGCAGAACTGAAAGCAGGCGGTGTGGATGTGCCGGATGCCCTGTCCGGGCCGGCTGACAAGGGTGTTGAAACACTCTCTTCTCTGCGCGACAGTTTCGCGCCTGCGGCCCGAACCGCGCTGGCCCAAGCCCGTGAAGCCGACAAGGGCACCGGCCTGATCGCATTCCTGCAACGTCAAACGGGCGCGCGCTCGGTCACGCCCCAGGAAGGGGATGGGCCAGACGCCATCCTGTCGCGGGCACAGGCTGCGCTTGCGGACGGAGACCTGGCCAAAACCTTGAGCGAACTGAAATCACTTCCCGAAGCGGCACAGGCTGCAATGTCCGATTGGGAACAGGCGGCCCAAACACGGGTCGCCGCCGTCGATGCGGCGAATACACTGGCTTCCAGCCTGAACTCGAACTGAAGGACCTGCCATGCTGTGGTCACTGTTTAAGATCCTCGTTTTTGTTGCGATTATCGGCCTGCTGGCGTTGGGCGGTCACTTCCTGATGCAAACCAGTGGCGGGGTTCAGATCACCGTCGCGGGCACGGAATTCACGTTGGGGCCGCTTCAGTCAGTGATCGCGCTGGCCGTATTGGTTTTTGCGGTCTGGCTGTTTTTCAAGTTGCTCAGCCTGCTGATCGCAACGCTGAAATTCCTGAACGGTGACGAAACGGCCCTGTCTCGGTATTTTGACCGCAATCGCCAGCAAAAGGGATACCAGGCGCTGGCTGATGGTCTGTTGGCGCTGGCCTCGGGCGAAGGGCGCGTGGCAATGACCAAAGCCAGCAAGGCCGAGAAACTGCTGAACAAGCCCGAGCTTACAGACCTGCTGGTGGCACAGGCCGCCGAGATGACCGGGGATACGAAAAAGGCATCGGATACTTATAAAAAACTGGTGACCAACAGCGCCACCCGTTTCGTCGGCGTGCGCGGGATCATGAATCAGAAGCTGGCCGAAGGTGATGATGAAACGGCCCGCAAACTGGCCGAAAAGGCCCTGGCGATCAAACCACGTCATGAAGAAACGCAGGACGTGCTGTTGAACCTGCAAACCAAGGCGCAGGATTGGGCCGGTGCCCGTTCGACTCTGACGGCCAAGTTGAAGGCCGGGTATTTGCCGCGCGATGTCTTCAAACGGCGTGATGCGGTTTTGGCCTTGTCCGAAGCCAAGGGAATTCTGGACGAAGGTGCGACGGTCGAACAGCAGGAGCGCGCGATTGAAGCCAATCGCCTGTCGCCTGATCTTGTGCCAGCCGCTGCCATGGCGGCCCGCGCGTATATCGCCAAAGGCAAGCCGCGGGCCGCAACCAAGATTCTGAAAAAAGCATGGGAGGCTCAGCCGCATCCGGATCTGGCCCATGCCTTTGCCGACATCGTGCCGGATGAAACCCCCGACCAACGGATCAAGCGGTTCACCGCGCTGACCCGGATTCACCCCGAGAACATGGAAACGCGTCTGATATTGGCCGAACTGAACATCGTGGCCGAGGACTTCCCCGAAGCCCGCCGTGCGCTGGGCGATGTGGTCGAAACGCAGGGTGATGCGCGCGCCTATACGTTGATGGCCGCTATCGAACGGGGCGAAGGGGCCTCGGACGCCATTGTGCAAGGCTGGTTGGCCAAAGCGCTGAATGCGCCGCGTGGTCCGCAATGGGTGTGCACCAATTGCCATGATATCCAACCTGAATGGGGACCGGTCTGCCAGAACTGCGGCAGCTTCGACACGCTCAGCTGGCAGACACCACAAACACCCGAAATCGCAAGCGCGACCGGCGTACATATGTTGCCTTTGATCGTTGGTGCGCTCGAAGATCAATCCGAAGAGCCTGAAGTCATGGAGCCCGCGGACGAGGATGATGTGGTCGAAGTGACACCAGAGTCGGCAGAGGTGGCAGACGAAGCCGAGGTTCAAAAGCAGGCCTGAGCCCTGCAACGCCCGTTTTTGCCTGCTTACACTCATTGAGATTGATGCGACGCCGCGCTTTTTGGTGAAGCCAAACCGGGCGCCAGTGGTCCGAAGGGTCGTGCTTTTTCGTCTCTCTCAGCGGCTTGTCGACGCGTTGGCGGCCTCTTGCATTTACAGGCTGTGTTGGCCGCTTCCTCCGCAAAGCAGCCGTTTAACAAAGGCGCAGTTAACGTCCGAGATGCGGTCAAAATGGCCGTTCGCGTTCTTCGTCGCGAAGTACACAGTCAATCCAAAGCGGACGTTTAACTGGTGTCTATTTTCCAGCAGTTTTGGGATGAAATCGGCATCTGAATTCTGCCTCAGTTTTTTGGTAAGTACCGATCCAACAGAGCGTCGACCAACCCTTCCTGAAGTTGGTAACCAGTTGCTTCGTCCACTCGCAAAATATCTTCCAGAATAATAAGTTGTTCCATGCCCGTCGTCATGGACAATCGCTTTGCCAGGTCGTCAATTTCCTTCGGCTTCATCAATGGCTGAACTGGTGCAAGTGCTTCCGAAAAAGCCGCCACTCTTCTGGCGCCACGCATTTTGACAGTTCCATCTTCAAGTGATGCCTTGAGTGATTCAGCAAGAAACTGCCGGAAGTGCGCCTCATGAACCCGAGAAAAATCCAGATAGTAGCGCGCTACAGCATGTACGCGGCTCCTGACGTTATTCCGCCCCTCGAGAAGTTCTGAAGTTGGAGTAACTTCAAGATCGAGCGTCGCATCCAAAGCCAAGACACTTGGATCAGAAAAGTAACGATAGACCGTCGCACGACTGGTTTTGGCACGCTCAGCGACTTTTGCCAGCGTGACTTCTTTGCCTTCCGACATCAAGTCACGTGCAGCTGAAAGAAGTGCTTCTCGTGTTCGATTAATTTGATTCGTACGCGACGCCAATACCAAGCCTTTTATGATACACTTGTCTCATTAGTAGATATATGTATCATAAGGGCAGTGTGTTTCAAGTAAAGGGAGTTGAAGTAATGGCTGAACCTCGTCCGCGAATTTATCATCTTCTAGGAAACCTTCTGACCTTTCACGCCTTTCCCAGTGAGACCGGAGATCGTTGCACAATCGTTGAGATAAAGACGGCGCCGGGTGCCGGTGCGCCACCCAATCATCATGCTGGCGAAGACGAGAGCTTCTATGTGCTCGATGGTGAATTCGAGTTCTTTGTGAATGGTGAGACAATCAGCGCAAAAAGTGGTGACTTCGTCAAAGTTCCGGACGGCGCAGTGCATGCCTTTACATGTACTGGGGAACGGCCTGGCCGGCTACTTTGCATAAACGCCCCTGGCGCGATGCATGACACTTTCTTTACTGAAGCTGGTGAACCAATGCCTGACGGTACAACAGACATTCCGGCGCCAGATGGACCGCCAGACATTCCGGCAATCATGGCCGTAGCAGACCGAGCAGGAATGACGATCTTGGTGCCTGCAGAAGTTCCCAGCTAACGAACGCGCATGCACAATTCCAGGTTGAGAAACGGAAGTATTGGACTGAAAACTCTGCTATTGACCCTATCTGGTACCACTTGCTCAATCCCAAGCCGGCATTCACGACGAGACCTTGCGATTGTGGATAGCGGACATTCGCTGCGCTTTCCAAAAATGCCTTCTATGTCAACCAGAGCAATCGTTTAGGCATAGGCGTGATAGCGGCTTAAATTGTCTGCTATCTGTGCTTGGTTGAGTTCGTTTTGGCGTGAGAACGCTCAACTCAGCATTCTTTCCGAAACGTCTTCAAGAAGGGTATGAAGATCGAACTCTTCGCCTTTCTCAGCAAGCCCTTTGTCATGCAGAATGAAGGACAGCCCGTGCACGAAACTCCACAACAAAAAACCACGGCGGCGAACTTCGTCTGTGATTCCGGGTTCACCGAGACACTTTGCTACCTCAGTCAAAAGAATCCCGAAACTTTGCTGGCCACCTTCCTCCAGCCGGGGATCCGCGATGCGATCTGTGAAGCCGCCAAATTTCAATCTGAAGATCCCGGGCTCATTTAATGCGAAGGCAACATACTCCATCCCGATGGCAGTAATGCGCTCGGGAGATCCTTCGGGAACGCCTTCCAGTGCGGCAAGCATTTTGTCTCGGTGCCGATCCATTCCTTCAAGGACAGTGGCGACCAACATTTCTGTCTTGTCTTTGAAGTGCTTGTAAGGTGCCGCGGTTGATACGCCAGCCCTTCTACAGGCCTCGGAAACGGAAAAACTGTCCGGACCTTTTTCTTCAACCAACTGTCGGGTTGCTTCGATCAGTGCAGCGCGGAGATCGCCGTGATGATAGGCTTTCTTGCTCACCGTTTGACCGGTCGCTTGGCTGATTTTTGAGTGACTTTTTTCTATGCTGGTCATGATCCAACATGTGCCAGATCACGTATCCCTTGTCAAAGTGAGAACTTCTAACATATGTTAGAGATGCTAACTTGATGAGGTCCGCAAATGCCAAGTCCCGCGAAATACTTTACTGAAAAGACCAAGCCGAGCTTCTTTTTGCGTGTTTTACGCGGTACCGTGCGTGTCGGGGTGACCGTTAGCTTCATAGGTGTTGCGGCGGCCGCAGTTTACTTCGGTGCATCGGAGCTGACGCGCAGAGCAGATGCTGTACCGGCGCCAGATGCAGCTGCTGTAACCCCAGTCTCCGCCACACCAATCACGTCCGAAAGCGCCTACACAGTCGACCGTGTGTTCATCGGGCAGGTCGAGCCTCAGCGTTCGGCAGATATCTCTTTCGAATTGAATGGGACGCTTGATCAAATTCTGGTGGATGAGGGTGACGAGGTTGCTAAGGGCCAACTTCTCGCAACGTTGGACGTAGCTCTGTTGGAGGTTGAACGCGACCGACTGACGGCATCTCGTGATGCCATTGCAGCCCAGCTTTCATTTGCCGAGAAAACGGTCGAGCGAAACGCGAAACTCATCGAACAAGGCTTTACCAGTCAAGCTCGCCTAGATGAGGCAGTTTCCCGAAAAGATGAATTGATGTCTAGAATTGGAGAACTGGATGCAGCGCTGCGGGACGTAACCGTTCGGATCGAGAAATCCAGCATTGAGGCTCCGTTTTCTGGTCAAATAACCGCGCGACACGTGGACGGCGGTGAAACTCTGCGCTCGGGTGAACTGGTTCTGGGTATGGTCGAGGTCGTGTCGCCGCAGATTCGGATCGGTATCCCACTCGACGTTGACCCGGCGCTTCTGACAGATGTTGAAATCGAGATCGCTGGTCAAAGCTATCGGGCTAACCTTGCAACCTTGCGGCCCGACATTGATCCGGTAACCCGCACCAGAACCGCACTGTTCGATCTGAGGAACGCGCCGGACGTTGCCTTCGGGCAGACCGCTCGTGTGCATGTAATTGATCCCGTACAGAGTGCGGGAACCTGGGTGCCCACGACATCCTTGAAAGAAGGTACGCGTGGGCAATGGACACTGCTGGTTGCTGACGCGCAGAAGACTGTGCGCCTGGCGACGGTCGAAGTTCTGCATGCTGAAGATGACCGTGTCTTTGTGCGTGGCACGTTTCCGGAAGGCACCGTCCTGATCGATCAGGGGCCGCAGCGCGTAACCGTTGGTCAGCGCGTCGCCTTCAACACTGGCGAGTAACGGAGCAATCTGATGGAAGCTCTTACCTTTCGCCACCCCCGGCTGGTTGCCCTCATCATTTTGGTGCTTGTATCTGCAGGTCTGTCTTCGTTCCTGTCGCTGGGACGGCAGGAAGACCCAACGATTACCAACCTCTTCGCAACTGTGACGACGCAGTTCCCGGGTGCAGACCCTGAACGGGTCGAAGCGTTGGTTACCGCAGAAATCGAAGAAGAGCTTCGGAAAATTGCGGAGGTGGATGAAATCAGCTCTGTATCCCGGTCGGGCGTATCGGTCGTTTCGGTAGAGTTGCTGGAGACGCTGGATGAAGCAACCATTGAGCAGGTTTGGGCCGAAGCTCGGGATGCCGTAGAAGATGCTCGACAGAACTTTCCGAGTGGAGTGTTGCCGCCGGAATTCGATGCCGAGGGTATTTCTGCCTATTCTGCTGTCATTGCCGTTGCGGCCGAGGATCCAGACTTCCCGTTAACTTTGCTGTCGCGGCATGCCGAAGCTCTGGGTGACAGGCTGCGCGCGATACCCTCTACGCGAGCCGTGGACTATTTCGGTCAGCCGGAAGAAGAAGTGCTCGTAAATGTCGATATGGACAAGGCCGCTGCGCTTGGGCTCAGCGCTGCCGAGATCTCCCAGCGGATTGCAGAAGCAGATGGGAAGGTCCAATCTGGGCGGTTGCAGTCCGATGTCGACCTGACCATAGGCATAAGCGGAGAAATTGAGACTTTGGACCGCATTCGAAGCATCGTCCTGCGAGAAAATGCAGACGGTGCCGTGGTGCAGCTCGGAGATATTGCCAGCGTAGACCGGGGCGCGCGCAAACCGCAGCCCTCAATCGCGTTTGCCAACGGAAAGCCCTCGGTTTTGATAGGAGTTCTGGCGCAGGACGGGGTACAGATCGACCGTTGGACAGGCTTTCTTCGGGATGAGCTTGAGGCCGGCGCCGCATCGGTACCTTTGGGCATGCAGGAAATACTGCTGTTTGATCAAAGCCAGTACACGACGGATCGTTTGTCAGAGGTTGGGATCAACATGGCCATTGGCGTGGCTCTGGTCGTGGCAGTTTTGTTTGTTACGTTGGGGGTTCGGGCAGCTGCGATTGTGGCTTTGGTATTGCCGGTTGTTTCATTGGCAACTCTGGCGACTATGAACATGATTGGATTGCCAATTCATCAGATGTCCGTGACGGGCCTGATTGTTGCCCTCGGTCTGCTCGTTGACGCAGCCATCGTCATGACCGATGAAATTCGGCGTCGTCTGCAGGATGGGATGGATCGGCTTGCAGCCGTACGAGATGCTGTTCGCCGGTTGGCCGCACCTTTGCTGGCATCGACTGTCACAACGGCACTTGCCTTCACGCCGATGATCTTGCTGCCGGGACCCGCCGGCGACTTTGTGGGTGCCATCGCGATCGCCGTGGTGCTTATGCTTGTCTGGTCGCTGGTTGTGGCGTTGACGGTGACTCCGGCGATTGCGGGCTGGTTGCTGTCCGATCGCCCAGACGCAGGAATGCTGAGTCGCGGCATCAGTATCCCGCCGCTTGCCCGCTTGTTCGAGGCCTCAATCCGATTGTCCGTTGCCAATCCGGTACGATCCATCGCCTTGGCACTGGTCTTGCCCGTGCTTGGCTTCGCGGCCTTTCCAACGCTTACTGCGCAATTCTTCCCGGGCGTCGACCGAAACCAGTTCTATATCGAGGTCGACATGCCAGGTGGAACATCAATTTCCACCACCGAAGCAACCGCCCGCCAGATCGATGAAATGCTACTGGCAGATGAAGGTGTTAAGAGTGTCTACTGGACAGTCGGAGAGTCCGGCCCGGCATTCTACTACAACATCGTTGGCAACCGTTCGCGCGAGCCCGGGTTCGCACAAGCCATGATCACGACCGACACGGCCGACGATGCGGCCCGCCTTGTCGGAGCGTTGCAGAGCCGTCTGGATATCGACTTTCCTGATGCGCAGATCATCGTGCGCAATCTTGTTCAGGGTCCTCCGGTCGCCGCACCGGTTGAAGTCAAAATTCAAGGGCAGGACATCTCGGAATTACGCAATCTAGGCGACGAGGTTCGTTCAGTCATGGCCAATCTCGATCTGGTGACGCAGGCGCGCGCCAGTGTGAACGGCGGCAACCCTCAAATCCGGTTCGAGATTGATGAGGTCAAAGCCCGTTTGCTGGGGCTGGACGTGGCGGATATAGCGGGTCAGCTGGACACGGCGCTTGTTGGCATCACCGGTGGGTCACTGATCGAAGGGACTGAGCAGTTGCCGGTGCGCGTACGTTTGGGTGACGAGGTGCGATCAGATCTAAGCGCGATTGTCAGTATGCCCATTCTACTGCCGAACGCTGCCGAAATATCCGCGACAGGAATTTTCCCTGCTGTACCGTTGTCGGAACTAGCCAGACCCATAATCGAACCTGCGGAAAGCGTCATAACTCGAACGGATGGCGTGCGAGAAAACACCATACAGGCGTTTATCGTACCCGGTGTTTTACCCGAAGAGGCTTTGCAGGACATATTGGAAGCGCTTGATGCGTCCGGGTTTGTGTTGCCGCAAGGCTATTCGATGTCCCTAGGCGGCGACAGTGATGCGCGATCCAATACCGTGGGAAATCTGCTCGCCTCTGTCGGGTTGATCGTCACACTCTCCATCGCGACTATCGTTCTGACCTTCAACTCGTTCCGGCTGACCCTTGTGACCTTGGTCGTGTGCGTGTTGTCTGCAGGCCTTTCACTGCTGTCGCTGGCCGTCATGCAATTCCCGTTCGGAATAACGGCAATCATCGGGGTCATCGGCTCAATAGGGGTTTCGATCAACGCGGCGATCATTATTTTGACCGGGTTACAACAAGACCGAGAGGCCAGTCAGGGAGATCGCGCAGCCATGGCGCGCGTTGTGACTGGTTCCAGCCGTCACATTATTTCGACAACAGTCACGACCTTTGGCGGCTTCCTACCTCTGATCTTGGGTGGAGGTGCATTTTGGCCACCATTCGCCGTAGCAATCGCAGGCGGCGTTTTGTTGTCAACCGTTGTATCTTTCTACTTCACCCCTCCCGTGTTCGCTTTGGTGTATCGTAGAACATTCAACAAACAACGTCCGGCCAATAACCGCCATTCCGAACCACGTGAAGCCGTCGTCGCGCTTGTGGCAGAATGAGAATTGAGCCCAATTCCCCTTGTGAGTTGGTGTGGTTCAAAGCCGTCGTTATTCGAAGTAAGAATCAAGTTCTGCTGTGGATCGCACGCCGGGTTTTGCAATGTCTGGCTTCTGCGCGTTGCCGTCGTTAGCGCGGACTGCAGCACTTGGTTACTTTGGGGCCGGATCGGAAAGTTGCTCGACAGAGATGCACGACTGCTTTGCGATACTTTTCCGTCAGTGACCCGCTTGCGCCGGTTGTGCGGGGGATACGACTCATAATCGATTTGGGCTATCTGTCTCGTTGTAGATTGCGCAGCCTTGGCTTTGATCACTAGGACCATTGGAACGGGCGGAACAACCTTAACAAAACCTAACAACTCGGTTGCAGTCAGCGGACGATTCTGTCGAAGCTTGGAAGCTGCGCGATACCAACCAATACCTACAGATCTATCTGCGAAAAGTCGGGAGATAAATCAGGGGGGTATTTTGATGCCCGCAAAGAAAATTTTTGTGTTTCAACATCTTGCGGGGAGATATGGTGCCCAGGAGAGGACTCGAACCTCCACGTCCATACGGACACTAGCACCTGAAGCTAGCGCGTCTACCAATTCCGCCACCTGGGCAGGTGTCGTGGAGGCGCGTTTAAGCCTAGTCGCGGGGGGCGTCAACCAGATTCGGTGAGATTTTTTTAAGTTTTTTGAATTCGGTTCCCGGCCGGTGTTTTCCACGCATGGTTTTCAACGCCGTCGCGGCGAATTAGCGCCTTGTTTGACTGGCCTGCGGGCGCTAGTTCTAGGGCGCAATTTCTCAGCAGGAGCCCTCTCATGTCGAAACTGGTGACGATTTTTGGCGGATCGGGATTTGTCGGTCGCTACATCGCGCGGCGCATGGCGAAAGAGGGGTGGCGTGTCCGGGTGGCCGTACGTCGTCCGAACGAGGCCATGTTCGTGAAACCCTATGGTGCTGTGGGTCAGGTCGAACCGGTGCTGTGCAATATCCGGGATGATGCCTCGGTGGCGCTGGCGATGCAGAGCGCCGATGCGGTTGTGAACTGCGTGGGTGTGCTGAACGAACTTGGCAAGAACGGGTTTGATACCGTGCAGGCCGAAGGAGCTGAACGCATCGCGCGTTCGGCGGCCGAGCAGGGCATCAAGCGGATGGTTCATATCTCGGCCATCGGTGCGGATGCGAATTCAGCCAGCGCGTATTCCCGGACCAAAGCACATGGTGAAGCGGGCGTGTTGAAGCATATGCCAGACGCCGTGATCCTGCGTCCTTCGGTGATCTTTGGCACCGAAGACCAGTTCTTCAACCGTTTCGCCGGAATGACCCGCATGGGACCGTTCCTGCCTCTGGTCGGGGCCGAGACAAAATTCCAGCCCGTTTACGTAGACGATGTTGCGCAGGCAGCCGTCAAAGGCGTTCTGGGGCAGGCAGAGCCGGGTGTTTACGAGCTTGGCGGCCCCGAGGTTAAGACCTTTCGTGCCTTGATGCAGCAGATGCTTGAAGTGATTCACCGTCGCCGCGTCATCATCGGCCTGCCGTTCTTTGCCGCGCGGATTATGGCGGGTGTGCTGGATATCGTTAAATTTGTCAGCTTCCAGCTGTTCCCCAACAACATTCTGACGCGCGATCAGCTTAAGAACCTGCGTCACGACAATGTTGTCGCCGAGGGCGCAAAGTCTTTTACAGACCTTGGTGTCGTGCCGACCACGCTGGAATCGGTACTGCCGGAATACCTGTGGAAATTCCGCCCCTCGGGTCAGTATGACGACATTCAGAACTCGGCCAAAAACCTGCGTATCTGATCAGCTGTAGGCCATGATCAAAAGGATCACGCCTAGAATGACGCGGTAGATGACGTAGGGTGTGAAGCTGACGCTGCGCAGAAGCCGCATCATCAAGCTGAGCGCCAGCAGGGCCGAAAGAAAGGCAAACAGCGCCGCAATGGCCCCATCCCGGGCCAGTTGCATATCGGCCCCGCGCACCACATCCAGTGCCAGCAGAGTGCCCGACGCCAGTATTGTCGGGATCGACATCAACATTGCGATCCGCGCGCCGTCTTCACGGGTATATCCCAACTGCCGCGCGCCGGTTATGGTTATCCCGGATCGCGATGTGCCTGGGATCAGAGCAAGAACCTGCCAAAGGCCCATGATGAACGCGTCGCGTATTCCCCAGTTTTCGGCCTCTTTGGTTTCAGGAGCCCTCTGATCCACCCAGTACAGCAGCAGACCGAAACCCAGCATTGTCCATCCGATGACCGTGATCGAGCGCATGGCCTGGCTCAACCCGGTGACATGCAGAATGAGGCCCGCGATCACGGTAGGAACAGTTGCAACGATCAGGCCCAGAGCAAGCCGGGCCTGCGGTGTATCCGCCCGTCCGGTCAATGCGCGCGGTAATCCGGCAAGGGCCTGTTTTACATCTGACCGGAAATACAGCACCACGGCGCCCAGGGTTCCCACATGCACCGCGACATCAATGGCTTGACCCTGGTCCTGCAACCCCGACAGGTTGGGCAGCAGGATCAGGTGACCAGATGAGGATATGGGCAAAAACTCAGTGATTCCCTGAATGATTGCTACGAGAATCAGGTGAAACAAACTCATCTGCCCTGCCGTGCTGCTGCCACGTGTTCTTTGTGAGTTATGGGTATAAGGGCGATGGAAAAAAGGAAAGCGCGCATATAGGTCCGAATCGGATCTAAAATTTCCAATTATTTTCCACTTTTCTTAAAGGCGCGCTGTATTTTTTCAATTTAGGTCAGCATAATTGACTTTTCATCCAAAAGCGCATCCCGTAAAGAAACGGAACCTAGCCAATTCATGGAGTCTGACCCGTGGCCAAGCAACCGATGCTGAAATTTGTGCAGATCGACCGCGTCATGCCGGAAAAGCGTGCTGCCAATGACCGCAAGGACGACTTTGACGAGATCTATTCCGAGTTCGCCGCCGAAAAAGCAGCCGAGCAGGCGAGTCGGTGCAGCCAATGTGGTGTTCCGTACTGCCAGTCGCATTGCCCGCTGCAAAACAATATTCCCGACTGGTTGCGCCTGACTGCGACCGGGCGCCTGGAAGAAGCCTATCAGGTAAGTCAGGCCACCAATACCTTCCCCGAGATCTGCGGGCGCATCTGTCCGCAGGACCGCCTGTGCGAGGGCAACTGCGTGATCGAACAGTCGGGCCATGGAACCGTCACGATTGGTTCGATCGAGAAATACATAACGGATACCGCATGGGAAAAAGGTTGGGTCCAGCCGGTTGCTCCATCGGCCGAACGCGCTGAAAGCGTAGGTATCATTGGTGCAGGCCCTGGTGGATTGGCCGCTGCGGATATGCTGCGCCAGGCTGGTATCCAGGTCACGGTATACGACCGCTATGACCGGGCCGGTGGCCTGCTGATGTATGGCATTCCGGGGTTCAAACTGGAAAAAGACGTCGTTCAGCGCCGCAATGACTTGTTGGCTGATGGTGGGGTCGAGTTTGTTCTGAATTGCAACGTGGATGCGGCCAAGTTCGAAGAAATCCGGGCTAGGCATGATGCCGTTATCATTGCGACCGGTGTCTACAAGTCGCGCGACCTGGCAATGCCGGGCAGCGGTCTGGCCGGGATCGAGAAGGCAATCGACTTCCTGACGGCCTCGAACCGTAAGAGCTTTGGCGACGAGGTCGAAGATTTCGACAACGGTCGCTTGAACGCCGACGGCAAGAAAGTTGTCGTGATTGGCGGCGGTGACACCGCGATGGATTGCGTCCGCACTTCGATCCGCCAGGGCGCGACTTCTGTCAAATGTCTGTATCGCCGGGACCGTGCCAACATGCCGGGATCACAGCGTGAAACACAGAACGCCGAAGAAGAAGGTGTGATCTTCGAATGGCTCAGCGCACCCAAAGGGTTCACGGGTGAAGACACGGTCAAGGGTGTTATCGTTCAGAAGATGCGCCTGGGACAGCCAGACGCATCCGGTCGTCAGGCCCCCGAAGTGATCGAAGGCGCGGACTATGTCGAAGACGCCGATCTTGTGATCAAGGCGCTTGGATTCGAACCTGAAGACCTGCCGACGCTGTTCGGACAACCTGATCTGCCAGTCACCCGCTGGGGTACGATCAAGGCGGCGTTCCAAACCGGCGAGACCGAAATGGACGGAGTCTATGCAATCGGTGACATCGTGCGCGGTGCCTCGCTGGTGGTCTGGGCGATCCGGGACGGTCGTGACTGCGCTGATGCGATCATCGAACGCTTCAATGCCAAATCTGCCGTTGCGGCCGAATAATCCCGGCGATCAGGAGGGTTCGAAATGCCTGAATTGCAAGGCCAATGCATGTGTGGCGCGGTTACGGTGACGGCAACTCCGGCGCGGGATGCGCTGGGGGCCTGCCATTGCGACCAGTGCCGGCGTTGGACCAGTTCCATGCTGGTGACGTTTCAGGCCGAAGAAGGCTATGCCGCGCTTGGCCCGGTCAAAACCTTCACTTCCTCTGACTGGGCCGAGCGCGCCTTTTGCGCCGATTGCGGCTCGGCGCTTTGGTATCGGATCACGCTTCCGGGCGAGATGCACGGCCAGACGCAAATGGCGGCAGGTCTGTTTGACAACGCCGCAGGCAACCCGCTGAAACTTGAACTTTACATCGACAATAAGCCCCAGGGCTACGCGTTCGCAGGCGAACGCCGGCAGATGACCAAAGCCGAGGTCGAAGCCATGTACGCCCCCTCTGACGAAGGAGACAGCAAATGACCAAATATGATGCCGATTGGGTGCGGGCCGAAGAAGCCAAGCGCAAATGGATGGCTGAAAATGGTCTCTATTCCGAGGAAGAAGAGCATTCTTCCTGCGGTGTGGGTCTCGTTGTGTCCGTGGATGGGAAAGCGTCGCGCAAGGTTGTGGACGCCGGTATCGACGCTCTCAAGGCGATCTGGCACCGCGGCGCGGTTGATGCTGACGGCAAGACCGGTGATGGCGCGGGCATTCACGTGCAGATTCCGGTCTCGTTTTTCTACGATCAGATCAGGCGCACAGGCCACGAGCCCAAATTGGACGAACTGATCGCCGTCGGTCAGGTTTTCCTGCCGCGCACCGACTTTGGCGCACAGGAACAGTGCCGGACCATCGTGGAAAGCGAAGTTCTGCGCATGGGCTATTACATCTATGGCTGGCGTCACGTGCCGGTCGATGTCACCTGTCTGGGTGAAAAAGCCAACGCCACCCGGCCCGAGATCGAGCAGATCCTGATCTCGAATTCCAAAGGTGTGGACGAAGAGACCTTCGAGCGCGAGCTCTATGTCATTCGTCGCCGTATTGAAAAGGCCGCCTCAGCTGCCGGTATTTCCGGGCTGTACCTGGCGTCGCTGTCCTGCCGTTCGATCATCTACAAGGGCATGATGCTGGCCGAGCAGGTTGCCGTCTTCTATCCCGATCTGATGGACGAACGGTTTGAATCCGCCTTCGCCATCTATCACCAGCGCTATTCCACCAACACTTTCCCGCAATGGTGGCTGGCGCAGCCCTTCCGCATGCTGGCGCATAATGGTGAGATCAACACGCTGAAAGGCAACATCAACTGGATGAAAAGCCACGAGATCCGCATGGCGTCCTCGACGTTTGGGGATTATGCCGAGGATATCAAACCGATCATCGCCGGAGGATCGTCGGATTCGGCCGCATTGGACTCGGTTTTTGAGGTTCTGGTGCGCGCAGGTCGCTCGGCCCCGATGGCGAAAACCATGCTGGTTCCGGAAAGCTGGTCCAAGCAAGCGGTGGAACTGCCGCAGGCGTGGCGCGACATGTATTCCTACTGCAACTCAGTGATGGAGCCGTGGGACGGCCCAGCCGCGCTGGCCATGACGGATGGCCGCTGGGTCTGTGCTGGACTGGACCGCAACGGCCTGCGTCCGATGCGTTACGTCGTGACTGGCGATGGTCTTGTCATTGCAGGATCCGAGGCCGGCATGGTGCCGATTGATGAGTCCACAGTGACCGAAAAAGGCGCGCTGGGTCCGGGCCAGATGCTGGCCGTCGACATGAAAAAGGGCAAGCTGTATCGCGACACCCAGATCAAGAACAAGCTGGCGAGCGCATTGCCGTTTGGCGAGTGGGTCGGCAAGATCAACGATCTGGACGAGGCGCTGGCAGGTGTGACCGAAAAGCCGATATTCTCGGGCGAAGATCTGCGCAAACGCCAGATCGCGGCAGGCTATTCGGTCGAAGAGCTGGAACAGATTCTTGCGCCCATGGCCGAAGATGGCAAAGAGGCGCTGGCGTCCATGGGTGACGATACGCCCTCGGCGGTTCTGTCCAAGCAATACCGCCCGCTCAGCCATTTCTTCCGGCAGAATTTCTCTCAGGTCACCAACCCGCCGATCGACAGTTTGCGCGAATACCGCGTTATGTCCTTGAAAACCCGGTTCGGGAACCTGAAAAACGTGCTGGATGAGGACAGCAGCCAGACCGAGATCATCGTTCTGGAAAGCCCCTTTGTCGGAAACGCACAATGGGATGAACTGGTTGGGAACCTCAATGCTCCGCTGGCCGAGATCGATTGCAGCTTTGAGCCTGGTCAAGGTGCGCTGAGCGCGGCTTTGGCCCGTGTCAGAGCCGAAGCTGAAGAGGCTGTCCGGTCTGGCGCAGGGCATCTGGTGCTGACCGACATGCACTCGGGTGAAGATCGTGTGGCGATGCCGATGATCCTTGCCACCAGCGCAGTGCACTCGCACCTGACCCGTCAGGGCCTGCGGACGTTCTGTTCCTTGAACGTACGCTCGGCTGAATGTGTCGATCCGCATTACTTTGCGGTTCTGATCGGCTGTGGCGCGACCGTTGTGAACGCCTATCTGGCCGAAGACTCGCTGGCCGACCGGATCGAACGCGGGTTGCTGGATGGCACCCTGACCGAAAATGTTGCCCGCTATCGCGAAGCCATCGACCAGGGCCTGCTGAAGATCATGGCCAAGATGGGCATCTCGGTGATCTCGTCCTATCGCGGAGGCCTGAACTTCGAGGCTGTTGGACTGAGCCGCGCGATGGTGGCAGAGTATTTCCCAGGTATGACCAGCCGGATTTCCGGCATCGGCGTCACCGGCATTCAGGCAAAGGCCGAAGAAATCCATGCCAAGGGCTGGAACAGTGGTCTGGACGTGCTGCCCATCGGAGGTTTCTACAAGGCCCGCGCAACGGGCGAGACCCACGCGTGGCAAGCGACCTCGATGCACATGTTGCAGATGGCCTGCAACAAGGCGTCCTATGAGCTGTGGAAGCAGTATTCGGCCAAGATGCAATCGAACCCGCCGATCCATCTGCGCGACCTGATGGATTTCAAACCATTGGGCAAACCGGTGCCGATCGAAGAGGTGGAATCGATCACCTCGATCCGCAAGCGTTTCGTCACGCCGGGCATGTCACTGGGCGCACTCAGCCCCGAGGCGCACAAGACGCTGAACGTGGCAATGAACCGGATCGGGGCGAAATCCGACTCGGGTGAAGGTGGTGAAGACCCTGCACACTTCGTGCCGGAGCCGAATGGCGACAACCCCTCGGCCAAGATCAAACAGGTGGCCTCGGGCCGGTTCGGTGTGACCGCCGAATACCTGAACCAGTGCGAAGAGCTGGAAATCAAGGTTGCCCAAGGTGCGAAACCGGGCGAGGGCGGTCAGCTGCCGGGCATGAAGGTCACCGACCTGATCGCGCGTTTGCGGCATTCCACCAAGGGCGTTACGCTGATTTCTCCCCCGCCGCATCATGACATCTACTCGATCGAGGATCTGGCGCAGCTGATCTATGACCTGAAACAGATCAACCCGCGCTGCAAGGTGACGGTGAAACTGGTGGCGTCCTCGGGCGTTGGCACGATTGCAGCCGGTGTGGCCAAGGCGAAAGCGGATATTATCCTGATTTCGGGTCACAATGGCGGTACGGGTGCCTCACCCGCGACCAGCATCAAATATGCTGGTCTGCCTTGGGAGATGGGCCTGACCGAGGCGCATCAGGTTCTGGCGATGAACAACCTGCGCGACCGGGTGACTCTGCGCACCGATGGCGGCCTGCGCACCGGGCGCGACATCGTCATGGCGGCGATGATGGGGGCCGAGGAATACGGCATCGGCACCGCCGCCCTGATCGCGATGGGCTGTATCATGGTGCGTCAATGCCAGTCGAACACCTGCCCCGTCGGCGTTTGCACGCAGGATGAATCGCTGCGTGCCAAGTTCACCGGCAACGCGGACAAGGTGGTGAATCTGATCACCTTCTACGCGCAGGAAGTGCGCGAGCTGCTGGCCAGCCTTGGCGCGCGTTCCGTGGATGAAATCATCGGTCGGGCCGATCTGCTGGCGCAGGTTAGCCGGGGTTCGGCACATTTGGACGATCTGGATCTCAACCCGCTGCTGATCACCGTCGATGGTGCGCATAACATCGTGTACAATCGCGACAAGGACCGCAACGCCGTGCCCGACACGCTGGATGCCGAGATCGTGCGCGATGCGGCACGGTTCCTGAAGGACGGCGAGAAGATGCAGTTGTCATATGCCATCCAGAACACGCACCGCACTGTCGGAACCCGTATTTCCAGCCACATTGTGCAGAACTTCGGCATGCGGAACACGTTCCAGGATGACCATCTGCACGTGAAACTCCAGGGTTCGGCGGGTCAGTCTCTGGGGGCTTTCGCTGCCCCGGGTCTGAAGCTGGAAGTGTCGGGGGATGCCAATGACTATGTTGGTAAGGGCCTGTCTGGCGGCACGATCGTTGTGCGCCCGCCGCAGGTTAGCCCGCTGAAGGCAGACGACAACACAATCATCGGCAACACGGTTCTCTACGGTGCAACTGACGGCCATCTGTTTGCGGCTGGCCGCGCGGGTGAACGGTTTGCCGTGCGCAACTCGGGTGCCACAGTTGTGGTTGAAGGGTGTGGCTCGAACGGGTGTGAGTACATGACCGGCGGTGTGGCCGTGATTCTTGGTGATATCGGGGCCAATTTCGGTGCCGGGATGACCGGTGGCATGGCATATCTGTATGATCCCGAAGGCAAGGCCGAAGCGTTGATGAACAAGGAAACGCTTGTGACCTGCCCGGTCACCGTGGACCATTGGGTGGATCAATTGAAAGCCTTGATCACGCGTCACGCCGAGGAGACTTACAGCCGCAAGGCTGCGGATATTCTCCAGCATTGGGATGTGGAAAAGGGCAACTTCTTACAGGTTTGTCCCAAAGAAATGCTCAACAAACTCAGCCACCCGCTGAGCGAAGAAGCCACGGCAGTTCCGGCGGAGTAAGCCGAAATTCCACCAAAAAACCGGCCCCGCGTGCCATTTGCAGCACGCGGGGCCACAGTTTTTGTGAGGTTTCGGTGGGATTCTTGCTTGTTCTTCCGAATTTCGCCATGCTTTTTTCACCTTGTAGTGATAGCCATTGCCTGTTTCGGTTTCTAATGGTGACAGAGTAGGGGCAACAGTATGCCAACGACATATCGCGATCAGTTCTTCACCTTTGATCCCGCAAGCCCGCCACCAGCGGGAACGGCCGTCGCGGTCAGCAATTTCACCCTGACTGATGCGAATGATGACAATCTTATTGACGCGCCCAGTGGTGACACGGTCAACGGTCAAGACGTTACAAATTCCTGGCCAGGCGATACTGTAACGATCAACGTGTCAGGCGTTGGGAACGTGACCTATACAGGAACCACGTTCTACCTGGCCGATGGGTCTCGGGCTTTCACCCCCACAGACGGCCAGGTTCTGCAGCCCGGAACGCTGGTGTCGACCACTTTTGTTAACACGTCAGGCCCGCTGAATGTCGGTAACCTTGGGCCGCCGTGCTTTACGGCCGGGACCATGATCGCCACACCGGAAGGTGAACGCGCGGTTGAGGATTTGAAGGCTGGTGATCTGGTCATCACGGTGGATCACGGACCACAACCCTTGATTTGGGTCGGATGTACAACCGTCGCAGCCGAAGGCAAACTGGCCCCAATCCGTTTCGATGCCGGGGTGTTTGGTCTGGATCGCCCCTTGCTGGTTTCACCGCAGCACCGGATGCTGATCGAAGACTGGCAGGCGTCCTATTTGTTCGGCCATACCGAAGCGCTGGTTCCGGCGCATACTCTGGTCAACGATGACACTGTGAAACGGGTCGAGGGCGGTGAGGTTGAATATTTCCACCTGTTGTTCAAACAGCATGAGATTGTTTTCGCCAACGGAGCAAAAAGCGAAAGCTATTATCCCGGGCACGCTTTGTCGGCTTCGGATCGGGAAACGCAAAGCGAAGTGCTGCACTTGTTTCCCGAGTTGACCGGGCTTGATCCGATGTCGCTGAAAACCGCGCGCCCGATCGTTCATCCACGCGAGGCGCGCGCTTTCGCGATTTAGGCCGTTTCAAACCGGAACCTTGCGTCGTATAGCTGAGACATGGCGAAGAAAGCAGCCCGCAAATCCGGCGGAAAAAAACGCAAGGCATCCAGAAAGAAGGAACCAGTGGCGCGGCAGATCCGCCGCTGGGTAACGCGAGCGATCATGGCGGTTTTGGGCCTCGTGGTTGCTCTGGTCCTGATTTATTCGGTGGTGAACCCTCCTGTCACCCACACCATCTGGTCGGAATGGCGCCGGCTGGGAAAGGTTGAACGCGAATGGGTCCCGATCGAAGACATGGCACCGATCATGGCAAGATCAGTTGTTGCAGCCGAGGACGCAAATTTCTGCCTGCATTGGGGCTTTGACGTCGAAGCCATCCGCGATGCCCTTGAGGATGGCGGCAATCGTGGTGCCTCGACCATCACGCAACAGGTGGTGAAGAACGTGTTCCTCTGGCAGGGCCGCAGCTGGGTGCGCAAGGCATTGGAAACCTCGATCACGCCGGTGGTTGAAATATTCTGGAGCAAACAGCGTATTCTTGAGGTGTATCTGAATGTCGCCGAAACGGGAAATGGCGTGTTCGGGGTGGAAGCCGCCGCGCAACGCTATTTCAACACCAGCGCGGCAAAGCTGACTTCGGTTCAAGCGGCGCGAATTGCCGCAATCCTGCCATCCCCGCGCAACCGGTCGGTCACGGATCCGACTGCGCGCACCCGCAGACGGGCGGCTTCGATCCTCGATGGGGCGGCCACCATCCGCGCAGATGGTCGCGCGGATTGTTTCGAGGATTGAAACCCGCTATCTGCCAAGGCTAAATCTGTCGGGTATTCACTGGTTCGAATGGAAGTCCATGGCGCGTCTGTTTCACGTTCCCCTCTCTCCGTATTGTCGCAAGGTCCGCCTGTCGCTGGCGGAGAAGAAGATCGAGGTTGAGCTGGTAGAAGAGCGATACTGGGAACAGGATCCTGATTTTCTGCGGCGCAACCCAGCGGGAAAAGTACCCGTGTTGCGTCTGGATGGGCAGATCATGTCGGAAAGCGCGGCGATCTGCGAATACATCGAAGAAACCCGCCCAGAGCCACCTTTGATGCCGAAAACCCCCGAAGCCAGGTTTGAAGTAAGACGCCTTGTCGGTTGGTTCGACGACAAGTTTCACCACGAGGTGACATCAAAGCTGTTGTATGAGCGAGTGAACAAAAAGGTGACAGGACAGGGGTATCCGGACAGCAAGAATGTCAAGCAGGGTGCCAAGGCGATCAAGTACCATCTGGATTACATGGCGTGGCTGCTGGATCACCGCCGTTGGCTGGCGGGGGATCAGATGACATTGGCGGATTTCGCGGCCGCCGCGCATCTGTCTTCGCTGGATTACATCTCGGACGTGGACTGGAACCGTAGCCAGGTGGTCAAGGACTGGTATGCCAAGATCAAGTCTCGACCGGCATTTCGGTCAATTCTGGCGGATCAGGTGCCAGGGTTCCGACCGCCGCCCCATTACGCTGATCTGGATTTCTGATAGGGTGCGCAAGGGGGGGTGTCTGCCCCCCATCGCGCCAAGGGCGCGATTCCCCCCGAGGATATTTTGGCCAGATGAAGAGCGGATCGGATCTTAAGGAAAAGCTGGTGCAACAAGCCCAGGCAGAGGGGTTTGTTGCCTGTCGCGTGTGCCGCCCTTGGGATGTTCCACAGGTGCCGAAACGATTGCGGGCCTATCTGGACGCCGGGTACCACGGGCAAATGGGATGGATGGCCGAGCGCACGCATTGGCGTGGCGATCCTGCCGCGCTTTGGCCCGAGGCGCAATCGGTTGTCATGTTGGCCGAAAGCTATACGCCGGAACATGACCCGATGGAGATCCTGAAACACCCGGATCGTGGTGCAATTTCGGTCTATGCGCAGAACAAGGACTATCATGATCTGGTCAAGAAGCGGCTGAAGCGGTTGGCGCGATGGCTGATTGCCGAAGCCGGAGGTGAGGTAAAAGTATTTGTCGATACCGCGCCAGTTCCCGAGAAGGCGCTGGGATATGCCGCTGGACTGGGGTGGCAGGGCAAGCACACCAATCTTGTAAGCCGCGAATGGGGAAACTGGGCCTTTATAGGGTCTGTTTTCACTACTCTGGACCTGCCGGCAGACAATTCAGAGATCGATCATTGCGGGTCGTGCCGCGCCTGTCTGGACAGTTGCCCGACCGATGCGTTTCCTGCCCCGTATCAACTGGATGCACGGCGGTGCATTTCATACCTGACCATTGAGCATAAAGGCCCAGTGGGCCATGAGTTGCGCGGTAAGTTGGGCAATCGGATCTATGGCTGCGACGATTGCCTGGCGGCCTGTCCATGGAACAAGTTTGCCGTCGCAGCGAGCGATATGCGCTATGCCGCCCGGGATGATCTGAAAGCGCCCGGCTTGGAAGAACTGGCAGCGCTGGACGATGCCGGTTTCCGTGCAAAATTTTCGGGCTCGCCGATCAAACGCATCGGGCGGGACCGGTTCGTGCGCAATGTTCTGTATGCCATTGGAAACTCGGGACAGCCGGAACTGAAAACAGTGGCTCAGCGTCTGTTGGAAGACCCGGATGAGACCGTGGCAGAGGCGGCGCGCTGGGCGGTGGAACAACTGTCATAATTGCCGCAAACAGGCTGGACGTGTCGTGCATAACCGCTAAACCCATCCGCAGCGAACAGACAGGAGGACCCGATGACGTTGTCTTTGGGGGTAGATACGGGCGGGACCTATACCGACGCGGTGTTGATCAGGGATGAGAAAGAGGTCATCGCCTCGGCCAAGTCGCTGACCACCCGGGCGGATCTGGCGATTGGTGTGGGCAAGGCGATCTCGTCTGTGCTGGCAGAGGCGCAGGTCAAGCCGGATCAGATCTCGATGGCGTCATTGTCGACAACGCTGGCCACGAATGCTCTGGTCGAGGGGCAGGGTGGCCGTGTCGCGTTGATCTATATCGGGTTCAAGGACAGTGATCTTGAAAAACACGGGCTGAAAGAGGCGCTGAAGGGCGATCCGGCCCTGGTGATTGCAGGGGGGCATACCTATTCCGGTGGGCAGGCTGCCGCCTTGGATGCCGCAGCGCTTGAGGCCTTTTTGGATTCGCATAAGGGGATTTCCGGCTTTGCGGTTGCTGCTCAGTTCGCCACCCGCAACCCGGCGCATGAGTTGGAAGCGGCGCGCATGATCTCGGAAAGAACCGGGGCGCCAGTGACCTGCTCGCATCATTTGTCCGCCAAGCTCAATGGTCCGAAACGCGCGGTGACGGCTGTGCTGAATGCGCGGCTGATCGGGATGATCGACCGACTGATCGGGCGTGCACAGGATCAGCTGCACGCGCTGGGGATTTCGGCACCGATGATGGTGGTGCGCGGCGATGGCGCCCTGATGAGCGCGGAACAGGCCCGGGAACGGCCGATTGAGACTATCCTCAGCGGGCCTGCGGCTTCTATCGTCGGGGCGCGATGGCTTACCGGAGCGGACAATGCGCTGGTCTCGGACATCGGGGGAACGACCACTGATGTGGCACTTATCCGGGACGGAAAGCCTGCGATCGACCCGGCCGGGGCGCAGGTGGGTGGGTTTCGCACCATGGTCGAGGCCGTGGCGATGCGAACCCACGGTCTGGGCGGCGACAGTCAGGTGTATGTTGCGACCGAAGGGTTGCGGGGCGGTGTTTTCCTGGGCCCGCGTCGCGTGTTGCCCGTTTCGCTGATTGCATCAGAAGCGCCCGATGTTGTGCATTCCGTACTGGATGAACAATTGCGGGCCACGACCGTGGGCGAGCATGATACGCGTTTTGCCCGCCGCGTGCCCGGCATCCATGCCGAAGGAGTCGGCGCGCGGGAAGAAAGCCTGCTGGAGAGGCTGGGAGATCGCGTTCTGCCCCTGAGCGCCTTGCTGCGGTCGCGGATGGAGAACGGGGCGCTGATGCGCCTGGTCGATCGCGGAATCATCCAGGTGTCTGGGGTTACGCCATCTGATGCCAGCCACGTGTTGGGGAGGGTTCGTGCCTGGGATGTCGATGCGGCACGCAAGGCATTGGAACTGATGGCACGCAAACGGGTCGGGTCAGGGGATATGTTGGCAAACTCTCCCGAAGCGCTGGCCCAGATGATCGTGGATCAATTGACGGAACAGACCAGTTTGACCTTGTTAGAGGCTGCTTTTGAGGAAGAACAGGTTGGTTTTGGTTTGCCTTCGCAAGACTTGGCGCGTCATGTGCTGACACAGCGCGGGTTGGCACAACACCGTGGGTTGCTGTCGCTGAGTGCTGCTTTGAATGTGGATGTGGTAGGCCTTGGCGCGTCGGCCCCCAGTTACTACCCTGCCGTAGGTGAGCGGTTGCATTGCCGGATGATCCTGCCGGAACATGCGGGCGTGGCCAATGCGATTGGTGCTGTCGTGGGGCGGCTGACCTTGCGTCGCTCGGGCACGGTCACATCCCCGGCGGAAGGGCGATATCGTGTGCATCTGGAGGATGGCCCGAAGGACTTCGCCGCGTCAGAGGACGCTCTGGCCCTGTTGGAAAAGGTTTTGATGTCCGAAGTAGAGGGTGCAGTACGAGAAGCCGGCGCAGAAGACATTCGCGTGATCGTAGATCGTGACATCAAAACCGCGCGAGTCGAGGCAAAGGATGTTTTTGTCGAGGCCCTGATCACGGTCGAGGCAAGCGGACGTCCACGGGTGGCCGCAGGCTAGCCCCCCTGAAAGCTTCAGAGGGGCCGGGCAGGTGGTGCTTTATTCTGCTGCGCTGGAGCGTTTGGGCAGGACCCAATCCTGACGCGGGAAGTGGCAGGTATAGCCGTTCGGAATCCGCTCCAGATAATCCTGATGCTCTGGTTCGGCTTCCCAGAACTCTCCGACAGGTTCGACCTCGGTCACGACTTTTCCGGGCCACAAGCCGCTGGCATTCACGTCGGCGATGGTGTCCAGGGCCACCTGTTTCTGGGTGTCATCCACGTAGTAGATCGCGGATCGATAGCTCATGCCGATATCGTTGCCCTGACGGTTGACCGTGGTCGGGTCATGGATCTGAAAGAAGAATTCCAGCAGGTCGCGATAGCTGATCCGAGACGGATCGAACCAGATCTCGATCCCTTCCGCGTGGGTGCCGTGATTGCGATAGGTCGCGTTGGGCACGTCACCGCCGGTATAGCCGACACGCGTACGCGACACGCCCGGCAGTTTGCGGATCAGGTCCTGCATCCCCCAGAAGCAGCCCCCGGCCAGTACAGCGCGTTGCTCGGTCATCAGATATCCTCCACATGAATCAGGTATTCGCCATACCCTTCGGCTTCCATCTCATCCCGATGAATGAACCGAAGAGAGGCAGAGTTGATGCAGTACCGCAAACCGCCATGTTCACGCGGACCGTCCGGGAAGACATGCCCCAGATGGCTGTCGCCGTGTTTCGAGCGAACCTCGGTCCGGATCATGCCATGCGTGGTATCGCGGAACTCTTCGACATGTTCGTGCACGATCGGCTTGGTGAAACTGGGCCAACCACATCCGGATTCGTATTTGTGGGTCGAGGCAAACAGCGGTTCACCTGATACGATATCCACATAAATGCCCGGTTCCTTGTTGTTCAGGTATTTCCCGGTGC
The DNA here is from genome assembly GCF_056532905.1 of Ruegeria sp. H8. Taxonomy (NCBI): domain Bacteria; kingdom Pseudomonadati; phylum Pseudomonadota; class Alphaproteobacteria; order Rhodobacterales; family Roseobacteraceae; genus Ruegeria; species Ruegeria sp. H8. The sequence continues at coordinate 389,095 of NZ_JBQFNY010000003.1, forward strand.
CCGGACGTTCTGTACCACTGCGCTGGGTGACGTGAAACTCTTCGGGTGAAAGCGCAGCAATGGCCGTGGGGTCTTTGGTATAGCGAGTCATGGATCCTCCGGCTGAAAAAGTGTTTGCGCCATTATCTGGGGGCTGCGGGGTGGAAAGCAAAGCGATATTTCAAACCGCTCTCGCAGTCGTGCAAGTGATCTGAACAACAAAGTCACGCGTATCAGGATGAAAGGGAGGACAAGACATGATGAGATTGCTGCTTTTGACTGCCCTGATCTTGCTGGGCCGCGCCGTTCAGGCGGCGCCGCTGACCGGTGAGTTCGACTCGATCGACGGAGGCACATTGGCCATCGAAGAGTGGCGCGGCCAACCCATCCTGGTGGTCAACACCGCGTCACAATGTGGGTTTACCGGGCAATACGAGGCTCTGCAAAAGGTACATGAGGCCTATTCCGGCAAAGGGCTGGTCGTTCTTGCGGTTCCGTCGGATTCGTTCAATCAGGAACTGGGGTCCGCGGAAGAGGTGAAACAGTTCTGCGAGATGAACTATGGGCTGACCCTGCCGATGACGGATATCACTCCGGTCAAAGGGGCTGACGCCCACCCGTTCTACAAGGCCGTTGCCGCGCAGACCGGGTTCACGCCCAAGTGGAACTTCAACAAGATCCTGATCGATTCCGAGGGTGAAGTTGCGGCAACTTTCGGGTCAAATGTAAAACCCGATTCCCGCAAACTGCTGTCTCAGGTCGAAGCTTTGCTGCCCTGAACGGGCTGGCGTGAAAGCTGAACCGCAAGAATGCCAAGGGTTGTAACCGTGACGCCAACCGCATCCATGGCGCCGAGCTTCTCGCCCAGCAGGATCGCCGCGATGGTGACGCCAAACACAGGGTTCAAAAAGTGGAAGGTGGCGGCTCGAACGGGTCCGATTCGGTCCAACAGCAGGAACCAGATCAGTGTCGCCAGCAATCCGGGGAAAAGAGTCGTGTAGGTAAAGGCCAGCGCCAGTGGCAGCGTCGGGTGGATGTAGATGGTTTCAAAGACCGGAGCAGCCGCAAACAGCGCGGCTGAACCAACCAACATCTGCAAGCCAACGACCATCATGAAGTTCCCGCCGGATGTTGCACCGCGAACGGCCAAGGTTGCAAAGGTCAAGGCAAGAGCACCCAAACCGCAAAGCGCGACCCCGAACATATCAACGCCCGCGCTGATCCGGCTGCTCATGATAAGGGCGACTCCGGCGAAACCGGCGAAGAGACCCAAAACACCCAGTGGCCGCAGCTTTTCGCCGAAAATCAACCTCCCCGCCAGCGCCACCAACAAGGGCATGGTGGATGCGATTATGGCCGCGACCGAAGCCTCGACCGTTTGCATCGCATAGAAGTTCAGACCCAAATACAGGGCATTTTGGCAGATCCCGAACAATATCGTTGCGCGCCATTGGTTTCGGGTCAGGTGCCAGCTTTGCCCCATCGCGCGAGCTATCATGACCCCCAGAACACCGGAAATCAGAAACCTCAAGGCCAGCGAAAACAGAGGGGACGCATCCGCCACGATAATACGCGCCGAGGTAAAGGCAGATGACCAGATCAGGGCAAATGTCAGCCCCATGGCTATGGCGCGCAGATCCATGGAGACCCCCTGTCACTTTGCGCGGACTGTTCCTGATTTTGGGGTCGGTCGCAAGCGGTGCGCGTCAAAAAAGACACATGAGTGATGCAAGAAAAGTCTTGCGCATGTTTATATTGATTGACCGGCCAATTAAAGATATCGGCGGCAGGACCTGACATATCAAGGGAGGTTTGTCGGTGCTTCTGGAGTACATTCTATCGTTCGGCGTCCTGCTGGCATTGGGGCTGGTCGCTTTCTTCGTCGTGAAATGGTGGAACCTGCGCTGTGTCGGCGTGACACCGGTTCATCTGTTCACGTTCATCGCGATTCTGTTCACATCCGGCCTGGATGTCGGCCTGATCATGTTTCCACTGACCGAATTCGGAGGATACGCCGAGGACCCGGCCTATGCCTTTGCCAACCCGCTGGCGATCGAATTCGGATTCTGGGGTTTCCTGATCTGGGCCTTCTATTTCCTGACGGCCTTCTACTTCTGCGTGATCGAACCCCGCGTGAAGTTCTTTGAGATCCCAGTGGTCAAGCTGATCAACAACGTCGTCATCATCGGCACATGCGCTTTCACCGCCAGCCTGTTCCTGATCTACCTGCCCGGCTATCTGCCCGAGGTCGGCGATGGCGAATCCGTCGTCACCACCTTCTACATCATCGTGTTTGTCGTCATTCTGGCAGCGGCCTATTCCTCGACCGATCTGAAATACGTTCGCATCCTGTCCGTCGGTTCGACCTTTCTATTCCTTGCCCTGATTCTGGGCATGTGGGCAGCCGCAGGTATGGGCGTGACCGGGTTCGTGGAAACCGGTAGCAATATCGGCGCCTATTTCGCCAACCTGCACAAGTTCGTCCTGCCATTGACCGACTATCACGCGTTCTACCTGTTCTGGTGGTTTGCATGGTCGATCATGATCGGACAGTTTACGTCGCGCTTTGTGGGTGGTCTGACCACGTGGCAGTTGCTGGCCGCGCTGTTGATCTTCCCGTCGATCCCGCTGGGGATCTGGTTCACCGTTCTTTATTATTACCACCTGAACGGCATCAGTACCGCTGGCATCACCAACATTGCGATGGTGATCGTAGGTGTAACGTTCGTGATCAACTCTCTGGACTCGCTGATCCGTCTGTACACCGACAACCTGAACCTGACCGTCGAGCGGTTCGGAAAGGCGATCTATGTGGCGGGCAACGTCGCGCTGCTGTTTGTCCTGACCCTGCTGTTCCAAAGCCAGTGGCTGCAAATCCAGTGGATCGGAGCGGTCGTGGTTGGACTGTATCTGGCTTGTGTCGTCTATATCCTGATCACCAAACGCCAGGAGGTATTGAGCATCGACTCGATGCCAGAAGATCGTGATCTGGACTTCCACAAGGTTGAAACGGTCCACTGACCGGACCAGAGACACGGAACAGAAACGGGCACCTCTGGTGCCCGTTTCTATTTTTACCGACAATATCGCAGCTTTGGACAATCTGCGGTCTTTTCAGACGCGCGACATTCCAACCCGGGCGGCGGCTGCCTTTACGGTACGATCAAAAGGAATGTTGCCCGCGTTGCAATCAACCCGCCCGTGAAATGAAGTTGGGCAAGGCTATTCGTCAACCGCGGGATAGATGAACCCGTTTACCGGGTAGGGATTGCCGTAGCGGCCCGGTTGGCTTTCAACCCGAACCAACGTCCAGTCATTGTTTTTTGAGACATCCTTCACGCCCATCTTCAACGACACCTTGTTTCGGTGCCAGTTGGCGTGATTCACGATGACTTCTCGGTCGGTGACGATATCGGATACGACAGCCACATGGCCCAGGGGCATTCCGCGGGTTGCCCGAAACGACATAACCGCACCAACAACGGGTTCCTTGCCGCGCTCAAACACTTGCTGCGCCCTTCCCCACCAGTCCTTCGCGTTGCCGCGAATTTCAATACCGCTGAGGTCTCGGGCGTAGGGAACGCACCATACTCTTTGCCCTCTGGCCCGCTTTTTCGAGACCTCTTGCAGCGCCATCAACTGGCGTTCAGGGTCGAGATTCTCATGGGTGGTGTTTTGCGCGCAGGCAGAGACAAGAGTGATAAGACCCACCGCAATCGCGGAACGGGTGCTGCCAGACAAGCGCGGCCAAGTCTTTTTCTTTCTACAGACGCTGTTTTGCAAGATGCTTCATTGCCGGTTCGAAGATTGACGAAGTTGTAAGGTGATCGGACAAGCCTTGAAAAGAGGCCCGCAAACGCCATGGCAAGATTTTGCCGGTTCTCTGACCCTGAAGGCGCATTTTCACTTGGGTGGTGAATTCCGGGCCGAAGCATGCTGTGTGAAACGGGTTCAAACCCGGCAGGCACAACATATTCAAGACGATAGAAAAAGGGCCCCCCGAAGGCGGCCCCCTATCGTTGTCCTGAAAAGCTGAAATCAGCCGTTCACGCTGTCTTTCAGCGCTTTGGCGATGGTCATTTTCACAACCTTGTCGGCCTCTTTGGTGAAGGTTTCACCAGTGGCCGGGTTACGGACCTGACGCTCGGGCCGCTCGCGGCAGTAGATTTTGCCGACGCCGGGCAGGGTCACTGCGCCACCGGCCGAAACTTCGCGGGTGATCAGGCCGGTGATGGCCTCCAGCGCGGAGTTTGCGGATTTCTTGTCGGTTCCCATTTCCTCAGCGAGAGCAGCTACCAGCTGAGTCTTTGTCATAGGCTTTGCCATTTCTTGGTCTCCTTAACGTGCCCGATCTATAGGGCCTCACCGCGTAACTGTAACGGGATATTGTGGCCAAACACAACGAATAGTAGCGCTGAAACCCCTAAAAATATGGGGAAAACGTTGCTTTTTTGCGTCAGAGGAAGGCCGTTTCGTCGAAGGAGCGCAGTTTCCGGCTGTGCAAACGCTCCAACGGCATGCCGCGCAGATGCTCCATCGCCTTGATGCCGATGGCCAGATGTCGGCTGACCTGAGTGGTATAGAACGAAGACGCCATGCCTGGCAGCTTCAATTCTCCGTGCAGGGGTTTGTCCGACACGCACAGCAAAGTGCCGTACGGAACGCGGAACCGATAGCCGTTCGCGGCAATGGTGGCACTTTCCATATCCAGCGCGATTGCCCGGGATTGGCTGAGTCGCTGGACCGGGCCGGACTGATCGCGCAGTTCCCAGTTTCGGTTGTCGACCGAAGCCACGGTGCCGGTCCGCATAATCCGCTTCAGCTCATACCCTTCCAGTTTCGTCACCTCGGCCACGGCGTGTTCCAGCGCCACCTGAACTTCGGCCAGAGGCGGGATCGGCACCCAGACGGGCAGATCGTCATCCAGAACCTTGTCTTCGCGCAGATAGGCGTGGGCCAGAACGAAATCGCCCAATGCCTGCGTATTGCGCAACCCGGCGCAATGGCCAACCATCAGCCACGCGTGCGGGCGCAGAACGGCAATATGGTCGGTGGCGGTTTTTGCATTGGATGGGCCAACACCGATGTTCACCAAAGTAATTCCCGAACCATCTTTGCGCTTCAGGTGATAGGTCGGCATTTGCGGCAGTTTCAGCGGTTGTTCGATAGGTGCCTTTGGGTCCGTGATCTCGGCATTGCCGGTTGAAACAAAGCTGGTATAGCCGCTGGCAGGGTCCGCCAATTGTTCTCGGGCGTAGTTCTCGAATTCCGAGACATAGAACTGGTAGTTCGTAAACAGCACGTGATTCTGAAAGTGACCAGCGTCGGTGGCGGTGTAGTGTGCCAATCTGGCAAGCGAATAATCCACGCGCTGGGCGGTGAAAAGGGACAAGGGTCCAACGACATCTTCATGGTCATGCACGCCATTGACGATGTCATCATTGGTGGTTGTCAGGTCCGGAACATCAAACACATCGCGTAAGGTGAAGTCGGCTGCGCCCTGATGAGGCACGACCAGATCGGGATTGTTTGCCACGGCAAAATGCACCGGAATCGGCGTGTCCGACGCCGCAATTGTTACAGGCTGACCATGGTTCTTGATCAACAGGGCGATCTGTTGGGTCAGGTAGGATCTGAACAGATCCGGGCGCGTCACCGTCGTGGCATGAACACCAGGTTCAGACACATGACCAAAGCTCAGGCGGCTGTCTACTTGGGCATAGGTCGAGGTTTTGATGCGAATTTCCGGATAATAGGCTCTGAATCGTGCGGCAGGTGCCCCATTTTCCATGGCATCTGCAAAGCTGTCGCACAGGAAATCGGTGGCCTGCACATACAGCTCTTCCAACCGGGCAACGGCGGCGGCGGGATCGGTAAACTGTTCTGGCGCGGGTGCTTGCGGTGTCAGGAGTGTGGTCATGCCAATGGTTCCAGAAGTTCTATTTTTTCGAATGTGCGTACGTCGACCAACCCCAGATCCGATATTCGAAGTTCGGGAATCACGACCAGCGCCAGTAATGAATGCTGCATGTACGCGTTGTTCAGATGACAGCCGCAGTCCTGCATCGCCTGCACCATCCTGTCGGCCTTGGCCGCGACTTCGGCGGCGGGGCTGTCGGACATCAGGCCAGCGATGGGCAGTTCGACCAGCGCCAGTTCCTGCCCATCCCGGAACAAGGTGATGCCACCGCCCACGTCGGCCAGACGGTTGGCGGCCAGCGCCATCTGATCCCGGTCCGTACCGACGACGATCATGTGATGACTGTCATGCGCCACGGTCGAGGCCATGGCCATTTTTCCCTGATAGCCAAAGCCCGAAACAAAAGCGTTGGTAACGCCCCCGGTGGCCCGGTGCCGCTCGACAAGCGCGATCTGGCACACTTCGCCTTCGCCCTCGACCAGCCCGCCAATGATCGGCAATTCGGCCTTCAATGCCTTGGTCGGGGCCTGGTTTTCCACCACGCCGATGACTTTGGCCTGAACTTTGTTGGCCCCTTCCGGTGCCTTGATCTCAAAATCGGCCGACGTCAGCGCATGCCCCAGATGAACGGTATTGCGCGATTTTTCGGGCCAGTTCAGATGTGGACAATCCACTTTGATTGCACCGTTTTCCGCGACAACCTGCCCGCGGGCTATCACGATCTCAACCGGCAGTTCGGTCAGATCCGAGCTGAGGATGATATCCGCCCGCCGCCCCGGAGTAACGGAACCGATCTCGCGTTCCAGCCCGAAATGCGTTGCCGTGTTGATCGTCGCCATTTGCAGCGCGACCAGGGGGTCACATCCGCAAGCAATGGCATGGCGCACGACGCGGTTCATATGCCCGTCATTCACCAATGTGCCGGAATGACAGTCATCCGTGCACAGAATGAAGTTGCGCGGATCCAGCCCTTTTTTTGTCACGGCCGTAATCTGGCTTTCCACATCATACCAGGCCGATCCCAGACGCATCATCGAGCGCATCCCCTGCCGAACCCGTGCAATGGCGTCGGCCTCGCATGTGCCTTCGTGATCATCCGCCGGGCCACCCGCCACGTAAGCCGCAAAATCAGGCCCTAAATCAGGCGAAGCATAGTGCCCTCCGACCGTTTTCCCGGCCCGTTGAGTGGCTGCAATCTCGGCCAGCATCTTGGGATCACCATGGATCACGCCCGGGAAATTCATCATCTCGCCCAGCCCGATGATACCCGGCCAGTTCATCGCCTCGGCCACGTCTTCGGGCGTGATTTCATAGCCCGTCGTTTCCAACCCCGGTGCGGATGGCGCGCAGGATGGCATCTGGGTGAAAATATTGACCGGTTGCATAATGGCTTCGTCATGCATCATGCGCACGCCGTCCAGACCCAGCACATTGGCGATCTCATGCGGATCGGTGAACATGCTGGTGGTTCCATGCGGGATGACGGCACGGGCGAATTCGGCTGGGGTGAGCATTCCGGATTCGATATGCATATGCGCATCACACAAGCCGGGCAAAATGTAGCGCCCTTGTGCATCGATGATTTCCGTATCCGGACCCACGCAATGCGAGGCATCCGGTCCGACGAATGCTATGCGCCCGGCAGCAATCGCCACAGAATGATCGGGCAACAATTCGCGGCTGTGTACGTTCACCCAGGTTCCGCCCTGAATGACCATGTCCGCCGCCTCGCGTCCGGCTGCAACTGCGATCAATTTGGGGGCGACATCGGGCCAGCTTGGGAAAGGTGTGTATTCCATGGCTCAACTTTCACGAATGCGCCAGCGGGTGCAACCCCGGTTCTTCGGTCTTGGGGATTCCTCATACATGTTGGGCACGTCTTTTGGTTCGGGCGTGCGCGCTTCCCTTTACACCTCAGACCCGATCTCACGCCGCACCCAGTTGGCAAAGGCCACGGCGCCGGGTGTGTCCTCGGCCTGTGGGGACAGTAGCAGATAGTAGGACTCGGGCATTCGCGCACGGTGCTTGAACGGCGCGACCAGCTGACCGCGCTTGATCAGATGACTGGCGATCGTGTCATGTGCCAGGCAAAGACCACCGCCAGCCATGACCGCTGACAGGCAAACCAGATAGGTCGTCGCGTAGGTTATCGGCGGGTTTTCCCAATTCAGACCCTGATCTTCCGCCCAGTTTGGCCAGTTGGACAGCAGGTTGGAGCAGTCGAAAAGCGGCTGTTCCTGAAGGTTTTCCAAGCATACCGGATAATCTGGTGCGCAGACCGGATAATAGTGTTCGGTGCGCAGAATTTCAGTTCGGACCGTGTCGGACGGACGAAGCGAGAACCGAATCTCGACCGCCGCGCCTTCGGCCATTTCGCGCGGTTCCCAAAGCTCGGTGAAGACGTTCAATTGAACATGTGGATGTTCCGCCCGAAATGCCGGCAGGCGCGGGGCCAGCCAGTTGACGGCAAAGCTGATGTTGCATTGCACTTGAACCGCGTTTGGTTGCGCGCCGGTAACCGCCCGGGTTCCGCGCATCAGTGTCCGGAATGCCTCTCGCACAACTGGCAGATAGGTGATTCCGGCCTCGGTCAGTTCCAGAGCTTTGGGGCGGCGCAGAAACAGTGGCTGCCCCAGATGCCCTTCCAGAGATTTAACCTGCTGGCTGACGGCGCTTTGCGTCATGTTCAGGTCTCGTGCCGCGCCGGTAAACGAGAGATGGCGCGCGGCGGCTTCGAAAGTGCGCAACCAGCCCAGCGGAGGAAGCGAGTTCTGCATCTACATAACCTCGGCATAAGTTCAGCTAATGAGATAGTTGCGTTTTTTTCGTTGGTCAAACTGCCGGACCCCATGCAGGTTTGGCCACGACCAGCCGCGAAAGGAGCCAAGCATGAGCCTCACCAGTCTTCGTCCCAATATCGACCATTGGTCCGAGCGCGTGGACATGGCCGCCACCTTCCGCTGGACGGCCCGGCTGAACATGCATGAGGCGGTTGCCAACCATTTCAGCCTGGCGGTGAATGATGACGGCACGCAGTTTCTGATGAACCCCAATCAGGTGCACTTTGCGCGCATTCGTGCCTCGGATCTATTGTTGCTGGATGCCAATGACCCGAATGTGATGGAACAACCTGGCGCGCCGGACCCGACGGCCTGGGGGCTGCACGGTTCAATCCACCGCCACTGCCCGCATGCGCGTTGCGTCATGCATGTGCATTCGATCTTTGCGACTGTTCTGGCCTCTTTGGCCGACAGTTCATTGCCGCCGATCGATCAGAACACGGCGACCTTTTACAACCGCTACGTGGTAGATGAAGAATTCGGAGGTCTGGCCTTTGAAAGCGAGGGTGAACGCTGCGCCGGGATGCTGTCCGATCCCAGGAAGAAGGTCATGATCATGGGCAATCACGGTGTTCTGGTCATCGGCAGCGACCCTGCGGATGCCTTTAACAGGCTGTATTATTTCGAACGCGCGGCCGAAACCTACATTCGTGCCTTGCAGACTGGGCTGCCCCTGCGCGTCTTGTCGGATGAGATTGCCGAAAAAACAGCGCAAGAGCTTGATGACTATCCCGATCAGGCCGAGGCGCACCTGCGTGAGATCAAAGCGATCCTTGATTCTGAAAGTTCGGACTACGCGACCTGAGGCAAAGCGCATGGTCGACGCGGGTGGCCTGATTGTATCCAAATAACCGGACTCAAACCCGTTCAAACAAAGCGATTAAAGCGGTGTCATCCTTGTTGGGGCCAGCCGCGAGATCTCCGTATATGCGGACTTCGGGCAGGGTCAGGTTGCGAATCTGATCCTGTTCCAGTTCGCGGAAAGCGTCAGCAAAACCTAGTTCCTTGAAATGGCGCGCATTGATCGAAAGGGCAAACTGCGCCCCGTGCCGCGCCACGCGTAACAGCGCGGGCAACACCTCGGGGCCCAAATGACCATGTGTGAACGTGCCGGATGAAACTATGCCGGAGTAGCTGTGGCGCGGAACGGGGATGCCCTGTGTCAGATCGGCCTCGATCGCGTCCCGGTAAATGTCCTTGCTCATCGCCTGATCCAGCATCTCTGCGCTGATGTCGGTTGCATCAATGGGTCCGACGCCAAGCGCCGACAGCACCGCGCCGCACAGGCCGGTTCCTGCCCCGACATCCAGAACGGGCCCCTGACCACCCGCACCGACAAATGCCCGCGCCGTGTGGGTGTGAAGCTGATAATCTTCGCGCGCGGCGAAACTGTCATCATAATCTCCTGCCCATTCCGCATAGAGCTGTCTGTTCTCGTCCGGAGAACTCAGCGCATAGGCCGAATGCAGGTCAGGTGTTTTTTTGCTCATGACCAACAGAAAGGCGCAATCGAAGATTCGATTCAAGTGCGTCCATGCGGCGCTTGCATCCCGGTACGACGCAGATCATCAAAGGGGCATGACCAAGACGCTCTTTTCATTCGGCCACGGCTATTCTGCCCAGGCCCTGTCCCGCAAACTTGCCCCGAAGGGCTGGAAAATTTTTGGCACGACGCGAGACCTTGAAGGGACGGGTGCAATCCGGGCCTCTGGCGCCGAGCCGCTGATCTGGCCGGGTGATGCACCGAACCTTGATGGGGTGACCCATTTGCTGATCTCGACGGCGCCAGATGAAGCGGGTGATCCTGTGCTGGCGGCGCTGGGCGATGAAATTGCCAAGCGGTCCAGTCAGTTCGATTGGGTGGGCTACTTGTCGACAACGGCCGTCTATGGCGACCATCAGGGTGGCTGGGTGGATGAGGACACGCTGCCCACACCGACCGCCAAGCGCGGAAGATGGCGTATGTTGGCCGAGGAGCAATGGTCGGCCATTCCGGGCCTGCCTGTTCACATCTTCCGTCTGGCGGGTATCTATGGGCCGGGGCGCGGTCCGTTTTCCAAGCTCAAGCGTGGTGGATTGCGGCGCATTATCAAACCGGGGCAGGTGTTTTCGCGCATTCATGTGGAAGACATCGCGCAGATCTTGGAGGCCTCGATGATGAAGCCGAATCCGGGAAGCATCTACAATGTATGTGACGACGAACCGGTCCCGCCGCAGGATGTCATAGGATACGCAGCCGAGTTGCAGGGTTTGCCCCTGCCTCCTGCGGTCCGGTTCGACGACGCCGATCTGACGCCGATGGCGCGCAGTTTCTACAACGAAAACAAGCGGGTTCGAAACGACCGGATCAAGGAAGAACTGGGTATTGATCTGATCTATCCCAATTACCGTGTCGGGCTGGAAGCTCTGATGAAAGGCAAGTAGCGTCCTTACATCGCCGCCGCTTTGATCATGTCCGCCGCTTTTTCGGCTATCATGATCGTGGGCGCGTTTGTATTGCCCGACACCAATGTCGGCATCACCGAGGCATCGACGACTCGCAGGCCTTCAAGCCCGCGCACGCGAAGCTGGGGGTCGACGACCGCCATTTCGTCCACGCCCATTTTGCAGGTGCCCACGGGGTGATAGATCGTGTCGGCGCGGGCTCGGATGTGCTCCTCCCAATCCTGATCGGTCTGGGCGGTATCGGTGCCGAACAGTTCTTTGTGCCGGTACTTGGCCAAAGCTGGCGCGTTGAGGATATCCCGCGCCATTCGCGCGCCTTTGATCATGGTTTGCAGATCGCGTTTGTCTGACAGAAACGCCGGATCGATGGCGGGCGCCGCCGTGGGGTCTGCGCTGTTCAGGCCTACGGTCCCCCGACTTTCCGGCCGCAGCTTGCAAACATGGCAACTGTACCCGTACCCGTAATGCAGCTTGCGGGCATGATCATCGACCATAGCGATGGTAAAATGCAGCTGAATGTCGGGACGCTCTAGATCGGGGGTGGTTTTCAGAAACGCTGCGCCTTCGGCAAATGGCGTAGCCGCCATCGAGACGCCCGTCTTGCTCCACCGTTGAATATGTCGCAACAACAGCGCTGCCCCCGCCGGGCCGATACCAAAATTGTCGGTGTCTGTGGTCTTGAAGATCAGCGCGAAATCCAGATGATCCTGCAAGTTCCGTCCTACGCCAGGCAGTTCGTGGTGAACCGCGATTCCGTGCGGATCAAGGTCGCTTTTTGCGCCAACACCTGAAACCTGAAGCAGTTGCGGCGTTTTCAAGGCCCCTGCACACAGCAGGACTTCGCGCTTCGCCTGAATGGTGATGTCTGCGCCCTTGCCTCTCACCCGGTATACAACGCCCGTTGCGCGCTTGCCCTCAAAGCGCAGCCTGCTGCCATGTGCATGCGTGATGACAGTCAGGTTCGGTCGGCCGGAAACTGGGAAAAGATAACCAGCTGCCGCGGAACACCGTTCCCCATTCTTTGCCGGGTCGTGAAACTGGGTAACCTGATACAGACCGACGCCTTCGTTATCACCCCGGTTGAAGTCTTCGGTATGGCGGTGTTGCAGCTGCTGTGCGGCTTGAATGAACGCATGGGTGATTGGACGAGGCTCTTTTTGCCGTGAAACCTGCAACGGCCCGCTGTCACCATGCACGCTGTCTGCGCCAAGCTCATTGTTCTCGGCCCGTTTGAAATACGGCAATACGCTGTCCCAGTCCCAGCCGTCGCAGCCCAGATCGGCCCAGCCATCATAGTCCTGCCGCTGACCTCTTACATACAACATGGCGTTGATCGCGCTCGAGCCGCCCAGTGCCTTGCCGCGCGGTTGATATCCTCTGCGCCCGTTCAGACCAGGCTGCGGGACCGTTTCAAAGGCCCAGTTGTTGATCCTTGGACGCCCGGGAAGTGCGGTCACAACAGCGGCAGGCATTCTGACGAAAAGGCTTTTCCCACCGCCACCTGCTTCAAGCAGGCAGACATTTGTGGATGGATCTTCGCTCAGGCGGTTGGCCAGAACAGAACCGGCCGAACCGCCGCCTACGATGATATAGTCGAAATCCATGCTGTCTTGCGCACCTCTTGCGACGATTTCGTTTTCTTGACTGGTCGGGCAGGGTTACCACCTTCCCGGTGAGAGTGCGTTAACGGAGCAAAAAAACAACTGTGACCCAAAGTCAGTTTTTTGCGTAACCCAACCTTTTCTTGATGGGCAGGTCCGGGCTGCACGAAAGGTGCAAAAAGGTTTTGCAGGTCGTTTCTGTCTGCCGAACCTCTCGATTCCCCCGCAAGGGCAAGTTTTGTGGTTCCTTCTTGGGATATCCGCACGTTCCAGGCGGCATGGAGTTCTTGATTTGTTAAGTTAACTTATTGTTTTGGTTAACAAACACAAGAAATCGACGCGAAATGCAAAGTTTTTTGAAAATGGGGGTTGCAGGTCTCAGACCTAATCCGTAAATACCCCTTCACCGGCGCTGCTGAGGCGCTGGGACGCGGCGGAAGCGGCGGTTACACTCGGGAGAGACCGGGGGCATCTGAGGTTGGGATTTAG